>CAJTPO010000054.1 GCA_910578115.1 uncultured Lachnospiraceae bacterium
CGGCCCGCCGCTGCTGTAAGCACGGCAAACCAGAGCAGACTAAGCACGATCCCCGGAAGCACCACTCCCGGATCCCAGAGCGGACTGTCCGCCGGCACCGTCAGGCCATTTGGCAGAATCCCCAGTACCGGACACATCAACCGCACGGGAATTGCCGCCGGACACAGCCACCACAGTCCGGAACCGGCCAGCATCACCGTTGCCCCCAGCGTCAATACCATACAGGAAAAAAGGTTTACAAAAACGCCGAAGCGTGCACTGACCATCAGGAAAAAGGGAATCTCCCACAGTGAGCAGATGCTCAGCAATGCGGCCGCCGCAAGAGAGTTGACAGGCAAAATGCCGCTTCCCCAGACCATGTCTGCCACAAGTGTTCCAAAGGCAAGAAGCAGATTCGCCAGACAAAGCGACAGCGTACAGTACAGAATCTTGCCAAACAGACAGGCGGACGGTGCAAGCGGGGCAGAAAGCAGATTGCAGTAGTGCAGCTTCTTTTCCCGCTTGATCACCAGATAGCACAGAATCGCCAGCATCCCCGGCAGCAGCATGGTATACCACCAATTCCATGCACTCACGGCAAAAAAGATCCCGCGCGAAAAACTGAACACAAGGAACAGGGCCATCAGTGCGGACGCCGCCGGCAGAATCCGGACAAAAGTATGCTTCATTTTCAAATGCTCTGCGCGTACCAGCGCCGGCATGTTACTCTTATTCTCTCTCATCACACGGCCTCCTTTCCTCTGCACTCCTGCACCACTCTCATAAACAACGCTTCCAGATCCTCTTCGTGATCGATCTCGTCGCTGTACCCCAGCCTGCCCCCGGCCATGATCCCGATATGGTCCGCGATCAGCTCCACTTCATTCAGAATATGGCTGGACAATATGACGGTAATGCCCTGCTCCGGAAACGACCGGATCAGCTCACGCAGCTCCTGAATGCCCAGCGGATCCAGGCCGTTCGTCGGTTCGTCCAGGATCAGCAGCTTCGGACGGTTCAGCAGCGCCAGTGCAATGCCAAGGCGCTGCCGCATTCCCATGGAAAACTGCCCCGCTCTTTTTCTGCCCGTCCCGGTCAGGTCCACCGTCTGCAGCACCTCGTCGATGCGCGATTCCGGAAGACCCAGCATGATGGTCTTCACCCTGAGATTATCTCTGGCTGTCAGATTATCGTAAAGCGGCGGCGTCTCGATCAGCGCACCGATCTTCCTCAGATCCTCCCTGCTCCATGCATGCCCCTCGAAGCTGATACTGCCGGAAGACGGCTGCAGCATACCGGTGATCATCTTAAGCGTCGTAGATTTGCCCGCACCGTTCGGCCCCAGCAGCCCGTAGACAGAATTTTTTGTAACACCAAAAGAAACTTCGTCAACCACTGTCTGCTTTTTGAATGTTTTGGTCAACCTGTTGATTTCCAGAATTTGTTCCATTTGTTTGATTTCCTTTCCTGTTTTTCATGTGATCGGATTGGCCTCCCGGGGCGGTGCTCAGGCAGATTTTCAAGATCATGCTTCCGCATCCGGCCATATACCGGCTCGCCTATCCGCGATGACCATACAGGCTTCCATGGCTGTTCTTCTATAGATGCTGTTCCTTCATATATGCTGTTTTTCCATATATGCTGTTTTTCCATATATGCTGTTCTTCCATAGATTGAGTCGCTTTGCCTGATTGGTCGTTAAAAACAGGATACAGGGTAATTTTAAAGATTTGATAAAGATTTGCAGCTTTCTGATACAAATTTGCAGGCACAAAAAAGGGCCGGTATATCGACCGGCCCAATCCAAAAAAACGCTTAATCCAGGAATTCAACTTCTCCGCTGTCAATATGATAAAGAGCGCCGCACACCGTAAGGTCCCCTTTCTCCACCATATCCTTCAGGCTTTCTTTGATAACCTCTACGCTTCTGCGCACGTTGAGGCAGCTCGCCTTGGTCTCGTCCTTCTCGTCCCCGATCGCTCTGCGGATCTCGTCGGTTATGTATTTCACAAAACCGCTGGGATCATGGTGCACTGCCGCACCTACCGCGCCGCAGTTCGTATGACCGAGCACCACCACCAGTTTGGTGCCAAGATGGTCCGCCGCGTATTCCACGCTTCCCAGCTGATGATGATCCATCACGTTACCGGCCACGCGGATCGTAAACAGTTCTCCGATGCCTGCACAAAAAACAGCTTCCGGGATCACCCTTGAATCGGAACAGGTTATCACGGTTGCATAAGGACTCTGCCCGTTTTCACAAGTATGCTGTCTGATCGCGGGAGAAACATCCCCCGGATTTGTCTCAGCCTTCAGAAAACGCTGGTTTCCTTCCTTAAGTTTCTCCAGCGCTTCCGCGGCAGATAATTTTTGTTCCTGCATAATTCCATTTCCTCCATTTCCGGCGCTGTATCAGTCTGCGGCAAGCCCCGCAGCCCGCACAGATACCCCTTTTTTATAATTTCAGTATAAAGCACCCTGCCTTCGGATGCAATTACTTCTTATTTTGTTGCTGCCGTTTCCTTTCCGGTGACGTTACAGTTCCCGGCCTGACCGGCCCTGCGGCGGGGTGCCAGGCACCATAAACAGTAGCAGCCTTCCCACCTTACTGCTCTGTGAAATCAATCTCGTACCATGTCCCGTGATCCGCCAGGGAACCGTCGGTCAATTTGACCCGGAGAATGCACGTGTTGGGATCACTTTCATCCGTATGCCCGTTGTCATACCATTCCGCAAAAACAACACGCAGCTTATCGGCTATCTCCCTGTTCTCTTCCTTAAGGATATGTCCCATATTCTCCGCATTCCCATGCCCAACAAACCACTCGCCGCACACCGCAACTTCCGGATGCCTCGCGATCTGCTGCATTTTTTTGGACAATGCATAGGTAATAATATAGAAGGAACCGTCTTCATAAAAACTGTCCACAGTGCGCACATAGGGCCTGCCATCCTCAACCGTGGCAAGGGCAAGCAGCGTATCGCATCCGAAACGCTCCTCCATGATCTGTTGTGTCTTGGGTGTTAATTTTTCACTCATACCGCAGTTACCTCTTTTCTCTGATCTACATAACCGTATTTTTCTGTACTCCTGTATTTATTATAATCTTTTGTGATACGAAATCAATATCCGGATTTCCATTTACAGGATCATTGCCACTTGCTCCGTTACAGTTCACGGTAAAACCGGCCGCGAACTGTAACGCATCCAGCCCATTCCAAGCCGTCTCTGTCTGCGGTTTGTCAAAAATGCACAATACCACATCTCGTATTTACAGCCGTATCATTTCAGATTTGATACAAGATATTTCGTCTGCTTCTTTTCTGTGTACTGCGGATGCTGTTGTTTTTCTACATTCTTCCATCCATATTTGTATTGTTTTTCAACTAAATCCATGGTATAAACAAATATAGTCAAATAACACTTCTATTTGCAGTATCATTTACTTCCGCTCTACGCTTCAAAAAGCGGAACGATTCTAACCGAAAGAAAGGACACTTCTATGACACAGATCAATTCATGCACCCCATCTACCACCTTCACTGGCACAGACTGTATTTCACCGTCTCTTCCGGATGCCAATATGCCGGGATTTACTTTTCCTGCCTTCGGTCCGCTGCCGATCCCCATGACCAATGATTACCTGTTTCGGGCACTTCTACAGAAAAACAACAAAGTACTGAAAGGACTCGTCTGTTCTCTTCTTCACCTGGCTCCCGAGCAGCTGCATTCTGCGGAAATCACCAACCCCATCGAGCTGGGCGCTTCTGTCACCGACAAGACATTTATTCTGGATATCAAAGTCCTCCTCAACGATCAGACTGTTCTCAATCTGGAAATGCAGGTCATCAATCAACATAACTGGGTAGAGCGTTCCCTGAGTTATCTATGCAGGGATTTTGACAGCCTGCAGTCGGGCGAATCCTATCAGGCCATCCGACCAGTTCTGCAGATCGGTATTCTGAACTTCACACTTTTTCCAGAACAGCCGGAATTCTATGCCACCTATCAATTTTTAAATGTTAAAAATCATTCATTATATAGTGACAAACTACGTATTTCCGTGTTAAACTTAACACAGATAGAACTCGCAACGAAAGAGGACAAGTCCTGTCAGATCGATGCCTGGGCAAACCTCTTCAAAGCCACCGCCTGGGAGGAACTTACTATGCTGGCACAAAATAATGAATACATCAAGGAAGCAGCAGATACCATCTTCCGGCTCTGCCAGGACGAACGCGTCCGCGCGGAATGCCGGGCCCGTGAGGATCATTACCGCACACAGTTGGGCATTCAGCAGATGATGGACCGACAGGCCGCCGCATTAGAACAGCGCAATGCAGAGATCCAATCCAGAAATGCCGAGATTGAAGCGCAGGCTGCCGAAATCCAATCCCGCAATGCAGAAATCGAAGCGCAGGCTGCTGAAATCCAATCCCAGAATGCCGAAATTGACAAATTAAAAGCCTGGATAAAAGCACACGGGTACGATCCGACAGATATCTGATCCCCATCCCCCCTTCTGCTTTTATGCCAGACCAGTCAGACCGCAGAGCAATCTGCTGCCTGCCGAAAAAAATAAAACCGATGAGGCAGAACCTTATATCGCTCTGCCAAGCATCGGTTTTATTTCTCTTTTACTTGTTATAGTGAACGACATTAGAAATTTCGTTTACTATATTTCTTTTATTCACTTTTACAAATACAGCGGTATATACCACGAATGCGGCTTATTCTGCCGTAACTGCCTCCGTATACTGTACGCCCAGATCGGAGATCGTGCCGTCTGCCAGCTTCGCTTCGATGGCTTTGTTGATCATATCAAGCAATGCTGTGTTGCCCTTCTGTACGGCAACGGCATATTCCTCGGACTCGAATGCGGAAGCGTCTTCCACGATCTTCAGCCCTTCATTGTCGTCCACATATTTCTGTGCGGTCGCAGAGTCGATCACTACTACATCACATTTACCGTTAACCAGCTCCAGCACTGCCTCGGTACCCTTCTTGAACGCCTCATAGGAGTACCCCATATCGTTGACACAAATCTCACCGGTGTAACCCTGCACAACACAGATCTTCTTGTCGGCCATGTCTGCCGCTGCCGCGATATCGGAATCTTCCTTCACGATCATAACCTGTGTCGCCGTGTAATAAGGCACGGAGAAATCAACCGCTTCCTTACGTTCCTCTGTCACGGTCATCGCCGCGATTGCCGCATCGATCTGGCCATTCTGCAGTGCCACCAGCAGGGAATCAAACTCCATGTTCTCAATCGCAGCCGTCATCCCGTTATCCTCTGCGATCTGTTTCGCGATTGCCATATCAATACCGTCATACTGATCGATCACACCTGTTCCTGCCACGAATTCAAAGGGCGGAAACTCTGCATTGGTGCCAAAGGTGAGGACGCCTTCTGTCTTTGTCGTAACCGCTCCGGCTGCCTCTGCTCCAGCCTCGTCTTCACCGGCCGCTGTCTCTTCCTCTGCTGCATCTGCCGTATCCTCCGCTGCCGCTTCTGTATCTGCCGCTGCGTCTGTGTCCTCTGCCGCGTTTTCTTCAGATGCCTCCGCCTCTGTGCCTGCTGCCTCCGCGTTCGCCGCATCCGGTGCTGCGTCTTTTTCGCCTCCGCATGCTGTCAGTGTGGATACCGCCATCGCCATGGCCAGTATCAATGCTGCTGCCTTTGTCGCTTTCTTCATAATACTCTCCTCCTGTCAAAAACATTGTTATTACTCCGGACTGCTCTGCTGTTGCTTTCACAGTCCTCTATATCAAAACCCTGCCCTCTGTCTATCCATGGCATCTCACCTCCGGGCCTGCCGACACCGGAACAGATACTTAACAGATACTTCCGCAGCACAGGCTGCATTCCATACAGGATAGAACAGACAACCGGTCTGATATCACATGTCACGCCTTATCGTAAACGAAATTTCTAGTGTCGTTCACTATAGTATCAGCGCTTTCCGATAACCGTCGTCAACTCCACTGCTGTCCGCCGCGCTCTCTCAATGCAGTCATCTCGATGAGGCGGCCTTTGCTGCGGTATTTTGCCTGCAGACTATATTTACAGAACCTTACTTAAGAAAAGTTTCGTCCTGTCGTTTTTCGGATTGCTGAACACTTCCTGCGGTGTGCCACTCTCCATAACGACGCCCTGGTCGATAAAAAGCACTCTGGACGCCACCTCTCTTGCAAATCCCATCTCATGTGTGACGATCACCATGGTCATGCCGGATCTGGCCAGATCCTTCATAACATCCAGCACCTCTCCCACCATCTCCGGATCCAGGGCCGATGTCGGCTCGTCAAAAAGCATGATCTCCGGATTCATGGCCAGCGCCCTGGCGATCGCCACACGCTGTTTCTGCCCGCCCGAAAGCTGGGCCGGATAGGCGTCTGCCTTTTCCGCCAGATTGACGCGCTCCAAAAGTTCCTGTCCCCTTTTGACCGCCTCTGCTTTGGTCATCTTTTTCAACAGCACGGGGGCGAGTGTGATATTGTCCATGATCGTCAGATGGGGAAAAAGATTAAACTGCTGAAATACCATACCCATCTTCTGTCTGACCACGTTGATGTTGACCTTCGGCGTATTGATCAGCTCGTTATCCACATAGATCTCACCCTCCGTTACATCCTCCAGCAGATTCAGGCAGCGCAGAAAAGTACTCTTGCCCGATCCCGACGGACCGATGATGACTACCACCTCTCCCTGCGAAATATGTTCGTCTATCCCGTTTAAAACCGTCAGCCCGCCGAATTTTTTATGTAAGTTCTTCACCTTGATCATAAGATACGCTCCTTCTTGTGCTCCTGCTGTCAGCAAACATGTATCATTCACTGCCAGTTTGACCGCTTCCGCTATCCGCTGTTCCACCATGCTGCCAGCAAATATGTATCGTTCACTGAGACTGAGCACCGCTCAACTTCTGCATGCCTGCGCCTGCTCTTTTTATCCGGCATAATACCGGCACGGACGGCCTACCTGGCATCCGATTTCCGCAGATGATTCTCCACCTGGCGCAGCGTCAGCGTCAGGATCTTGATCAGCACGTAGTAGATCACTGCCGTTCCGAACAGCGGCATACCCGGTTCATAAGTTGCACTCTTGATAAAGTCGCCTGCCTTCTGGATATCCATCAGGCCCACATAACCGACGATGGCCGTCTCCTTGATCAGCACGATAAACTCATTGCAAAGCGCCGGGAAAATATTCTTTACCGCCTGCGGGATCACGATCCTGGTCATCGTCTGGAACGCGTTGAGTCCCAGCGATCTTCCGGCCTCCGTCTGCCCGTGATCCACGGAAAGGATACCGCCTCTTATGATCTCCGACACATAAGCGCCTGAATTGACACCGAAGGCAATCGCCGCAATGATCCATTTATTCAGATTGACTGACGCAAAAAAAACAAAATAGATCACCATCAACTGGGTGACGGAAGGCGTACCGCGTATCACATCCGTATAGATGCTGCCGATCGCCTTGAACAGTTTATTCCTGGAAAGATTGCTCACTGCCACCAGAATACCGATCAGAATACCGATCAGCACCGCCAGCAGCGAGACCTTGATCGTGACGCCGACACCACTGACTAACAGCCTGTAGCGGTCATCCTTGATAAAACATTTATAAAACAAGTCGCCAAAATCAGCAAACCATACGGAAATCCCTGTCATCTGTCGCTCATCCTTCCCGTTACGCCTCCATGCGGCATAAACATTACACTTATTCTATAGTAAACCCTCATCCTGCTCAGCCTGCTGCTTTAGCGGGTCGCATGGCCAACGGCATAACAAATTTCTGTCTCTAATGTCGTTAACGATAGCTTTCCCAAACAACTCAACCCGCATTATAACACAAACAATGCGGGTTGAAAAGCATAAATATAAGTTATTCTATGAATAAAACAGCTGAAAGCACAGATGCAGGACTGCCGCTTTATAAACCTGTCTTTCTCAGAAATGCACCTCTGTGCCAAACAGCGCGCCTTCCGCGATCTTCTTATCGTCCCCTTTCAGTTCATCCATAAACTGCATATAATCGCATACATATACATACACCGTATCCGTATTCCTGCCATAAGTGGAAAAGACCTCCCCATTCGATCCCTGATTGTTTAACCGTTTGCCGTCCGCATCCAGGATCGTAACGATATAGTCATAACGCTCTACACCTTCCGGCAGGATAATCTGTGCACTGATCTCAAAAGCCGTCTTCTCCACAGAAGCAATTCCGATGCCGTCCTCATTGGTCTTGTTGACTTCGACTGTCTGCATATCCTTCAGGTTCTTGCTGACTTCAATCTCGAAATTCCAAGTGCCTTCATAGTGTTTCCACAACGGCTCCGGCAGGTTCACCATCTCACCCGTTTCCGGATCGCGGTACTGTCTTTCCTCATACTCCAACAGTTCGCCGTAAATATCGGATATCTCCAGGTAGTAGGTAAACTGCTCCGGCAATGCCTGCTTTTTCGACGGATCACTGTACAGCAGATCCTCTTCCAGAGAAACCATGATGATACCTGTAAAAGTCCTGCTGTCCGCAAAATTTCCTTCTATATAAGTGGGCGTTGAAAATCCGTTGGCGGCAGCATCGCTCCTCTCTTCTTTTCCCATACCCGGCAGATTATAATAGCTTTCTGTTTTCAGATTCAGAATGTCATAATCCAGGATATATCCCTCCATATTCTTTGTCTTGATAAAATCCGCCGGAAAATCCTCTTCATTTTCAATGCACAACCCCAAATACAATGCCTGACTGGTACAGTTCGCTTCGGAAATCGTGACTGTCAGCCCATTGGAAGTCTGTACATAGGTACTGTCCGCCATTTTCCCGGAAAGTCCGTCAGCGCTTCCACCTGACACATCTGTCATTTCTCCATCCTGTGCCCCTTCGCCTGCTCCCGATATATCTTCCTCCACAAAGACTTCCGCATTATCGCTGAAATCTCCTTTATAGCTGAGCTTATCCTGCACCATCGTGAAAACCCGGCCGATGAAAGGCAGCCTGGCTGCCAGGGAAGGTTCTGATACCAGCAGGACGCCCGCACAGACCACTGCCAGCGTTGCCGCCGCGGTCGTACCATAACGCAGCATACGTTTGTTTTTGTTGAGCCGTTTCTGTTCCCTGATCCCTTCCTGTATACCGGCCTTTACAACACTGCCCAGCTCTCTCGGAATCGGGATTGCGTCAAATCTCTCATTTTGCATAGCGTCTTTCCTCCTTATATTCTGCTTTATCAGCTTCCAGCCACCTGCGCATCTGCTTCTTGGCCCGGTACAGATATACCTTCACACTGCCTTCCGGAATGTCCATGATCTGCGCGATCTCCTTGATTTTCAATTCCTGGAAATAGAAAAGTATGACCACGGTCTTATACTGCTCCTTCAGGGAGTCAATGGCATCGTAGAGATCCACCTTCTCCTCGATCAGATAATTCTCCACACCTTTTTCCCGGTATTCATCCAAAGATACTGTCTGCATGCGCTTCTGATCCTGCCAGATGCAGTTTAACAGAATCCGCGTGATCCATGTCTTAAAATATTTCGGTTCCTTTAACTTTTCAATCCCCAGAAGTCCTCTCGTCACACATTCCTGCACCGCATCCAGTGAGTCCGCCTCGTTCTTTACATATAAAAAGGCTGTCTTATATAAGTAAACCTGATACTGCGCAATCAACTCACCGTAAGCGGCTTTGCTGCCCTTGATGGCTTTTCTTACAAGCCTGGTCGTATCCTCTTTCACTTTCATCCTTTCCTTTCGTATGATCTGCCGGTATGCGCGCCTGATTGATCGCCGTCCCAAAAGCGGCCGTGGACGGTAATTTATTTTCTTACCGGTTTTGTTTTACATAGATTAGACTGCCTGCTGGAAAAAAAGGTTACAGCCCGCAAAGTATTATTTTTAAAAACTGCTGTCACAATACTTGCATCATTGTTGCATCATTTATCCGGGCGGCCTTGTCATTTCGGCGCTGCCGTGTCATACTGAATCATGTCCGTGCCAAGTCAGATTTTTGCAACAGCCTTGCTGCCTGTTGCACAGACTGTCCGGCCTGACTGCCTTCAGTTAACAAAAGCATGCACTGAATATAAATAACACTGATAAATGCAGGGAGGTTCCTTAATGAAAACGAAAAAGAAAATCGAAACACTGCCGCTAAAAACACTTTGTCCACTGCTGTTGTGCGCGGTGCTGACCGGCAGTCTATGTGCCTGCGGCGCTGCGGCCGCTCCTTCGGATCCATCCACCGATTCCGGCACAACACAAAATGACCCCGCCGGGGAAGCAGACACACAATCAGAACAAAGTACCGCTACAGATGCAGATACCATATCCGGCAAAAAGGACGGATCGGAAGCTAAGGATAACGGCCCCGGCACAGATACCCTGACGGAAGATTCCCCGGTGGTCGATCCGGAAACCGACACGACCGTAAGCACTTTTCCCTCTCATATCCAGATTGAGATGCAAAGTGAAAAGGAGGATCTGACTGCTGACGACGGCACCATCTACTACACCACAAGTTATGTCTATCCTGTTATTTCCATAGAAGGAAACGCGGATGCCGCCGAAAAGGTCAACGCGGATGTCCGCTCCAGAATCGATTCTTTTCTGGCCAACACGGAAGTCGAAGAATGGGCCAAAGAAGGCTATGAATATCATATTTCCGAGGAATCTGAGTATCCGTTCCTGAGCTATTGCAGTGATTTGACTTTTGACGTGCAAAGATCTGACAATAGTGTCATTTCTTTTACAATGACCAATTACTCATTTTCCGGTGGAGCACATGGCAACTACCTCACACAAGGCGTCAATTACGATGCCAAAACCGGCAAACTGCTCACCTTTGCGGACTTGAGCGGCGACGCCGATGCTTTCCATGAGGATACGCTGGCCTATAACCAGGACCTGGCCCGGACAGAAGTCTATCAGATGCGGATGTTTTCCGAGGATATGCTTTCAGACGGTTCTCTGGAATCCGTGCTGTACGCCGACGATGCATGGTACCTGTCCACTTCCGGCCTCACCTTTATCAGTAATCCCTACGCACTGGGTCCTTACGCCGCCGGGACAATCGAGTTTGTCATTCCCTACGCCGACCTGGCCGATATGGGGTTTGCCGCAGGCTACGCCTATACCGACCGGACAGTCAGGAAACTTCTGAACGACGCCGACGCGGCTTTTGACTTAAACGGTGACGGCACAGAAGACACCATCCTCTTTTCTCCGGAAACAGTCGTCAATGAGGACGAATCTTACAGTACAATATCGCACCTGATCATCAACGACGTCGATTTCTCCGGCCGGGATGACGATGCCGCAGGGCAGCAGCTTAACGAGAAGATCTGGAGTGAGCTTGCGCTGTTCGACCTGAATGTGGAAGACGACTATACAGAACTCGTCCTGCTCTCCGGCGAAAACATTGGCGATAACTACGTCTACACCAGCCGTTTCTTCCGCTATACGAAAGACGGCCGGCTTCTCTATCTGGGAAAAGTGACCGGTAATGTTTTAGACCCGTCAGTGACCTTTTCCGCGTTGGAATGAGATCTCATCTTCCCGAAAGGACAGGAAAAAGAGCTCCAGTGATATCCGCCAGCTCTTTTTCCTCCGAAATAAAGAGTCTAGCCGAAGCCTCCACCGCAATCTCACTCACCCGGTTCTCCCGCAGGAAACCGATCTCCCGCTCACTAAGCTGCCCCAGCTTACAGGCATTGACCGCCTCATTGACACCATTGAAATAGTGCATCAAATCTTCAAACTGCCTGAGCCTGTCGATCACACTCTCGCCGTATGCCTGCCGCTCCAGCTCACAGACTGCGATCACCTGCATGGCCAGCTTCAATTCCCCGGTGATATCCGAGGCTTCCATCAGCACATCCGGCCTTTTCTCCAAAACACCCAGGAAATATGCCTTCGCGCCCGCCAGATCCCCCTCCCGGAAAAATTCTGACAGCCGTTCTTTCATCTGCTTCGTCTCGTACTTCTCCGTGGTCATGCCCACCTTGCATTCACAGACTTTCAGTCCCTTCACTTCCACCCAGACATACAGCAAAAATTCCGAGATAAAGCCGAAGACCCGCTTGTGGTAATCGTCGTACTGTGTAGCATCGATCTTCTTCTCCACTTCCGCAAAGATGGAGAAAAGCCATACCGCATACTCGTCATACAGGGCTTTGGACGTCACCATCATGTTGCCGAAGTAGGTGCCGCTTCCATGCACCAGTCGTTCAAAGGCATCATAGTAGGCCGGATACATCTGCCGGATCACCTCGCCCGTAGTGACCAGATCGAAGATATTATAATCGCTGGCATAGCCGTCAAAATAGGAGTAATTCAGCTTCAGCCTTTTGGAAGTGATGATATCATAGTCCTGCAGGATGGACAGATAATCCTTTTCATTCAGGATCCGCCCCTCCTCCGTGCAGAAATAGCGCCTGTAATGACAGATGCCCACATAATCTGTAGTGCGCACGTTCTTCCACACCCAGTAGACCCCCGTCAATTCCCCGTAATAGCAGTTTTTCGCCGATATATTATCGCCTGTGTCGTCGCCTGCATAGCCGTAGTCCCCGCTGCAGGCACGGCCTACGTGCAACGGCACATAAATGGCGTCTTCCGGCTCCCTGAATTTCTTATGTGTCATCGTGAAGATCGTTACTGTCATATCTCTTTACCCCTTTTCTGGAATTATGCTCTCATCTGTAGTAACTATTCAGCCTATGGCTTCCTGGTTACGGAATACGGCCTGTTCCAAGTTTGCCCTCGGCAAAGAGTCCGGATTCTTCTCAACCTTTATACGTTCTCACGGCCTTTACAGTAAACTTACATCATGCTCAACCTGCCGCCTGGCGGGCCGCATGGCCATCCATGCTGTGAAAGTCGAAGACTTTCACAGCAAATGCAAAGACCTGGGCTGAACTGTTGCCATCCGTACTGCTTTCTGCCTTTTCTCCTCATTATAAACGACCATTTCCAAAAATGAAACCGCTTCTTTTTTACAAAATATGTTGACATTTAAATTTATTATGATATCATAATGATATCAGATAAATTTCAAATCATAGCAACAAAGACAAAAGATTCCTGTCCGTCCCCAACGCTGCTTCTCAGCCGGCGTTTGCAAAGGGTACGGCATGGACACAAGAATGGAGGATTCCTATGCAGGAAAAAAATGTAGAAGAAAAAATCATGCAAACCAAAAAGAACGGACTCCCCGTGCTGCTTGGCCTCCTGCTGATGTACGCAGTGGCTATCCTTGGCACCGTGATCAGCGGTGTCACACTCGATCATCTGGGCGGTTCTTCTTCCCACCTGCCGCTCAAGATCTTTTTTACGCTGACCATGGTTCTTTGTATGCTGGTCATCGCCCTCGGCTGGATCCTTTTCTGCGGGCTCAAGGTATTAAGACCGCAGGAAGCGCTGGTGCTGACGCTGTTCGGCAACTATATCGGAACGCTCAAAGATGACGGCTTTTACTTTGTCAATCCTTTCTGTTCCAGCGTCAATCCCGCTTCCCATACCAAGCTCAGCCAAAGCGGGGATGTCAACAATGTAAATGGCGCCGGAGCAGCGGCAGCCACTACACAGGAAGCACCGAGCAGGAAGATCTCCCTAAAGATCATGACCCTGAACAACAGCCGCCAGAAGATCAACGACTGTCTGGGCAACCCGGTGGAGATCGGCATCGCCGTGACATGGCGCATCGTCAACACCGCCAAAGCCGTATTTAACGTGGATAACTACAAGGAATTCCTTTCCCTGCAGTGCGACAGCGCCCTGCGCAATATCGTCCGCATTTATCCGTACGACGTGGCGCAGGGTGTGGACACTACCGGAGACGGCGTCGCAGACGAAGGCAGCCTGCGCGGTTCCAGTGAGATCGTAGCCGCCAGGATCCGCGATGAGATCCAGAACAGGGTACAGGAAGCAGGCATCGAGATCATAGAAGCGAGGATCACCTATCTCGCCTACGCGCCCGAGATTGCCGCGGTCATGCTGCAGAGACAACAGGCATCCGCCATCATCGACGCAAGGAAGATGATCGTAGACGGTGCGGTTGGCATGGTGGAAATGGCGCTTGAGAGACTGAACGAACATCACACCGTAGAATTGGATGAAGAACGCAAAGCAGCCATGGTCTCCAACCTGCTGGTGGTACTGTGCGGCAACCATGATGCGCAGCCGGTAGTCAATTCCGGCAGTCTATATTAATGAAAAGCGGAGGTCAATATGGGTGATACAGGTAAGAAACAAGTACCCCTCAGATTATCTGCCAAGCTGTATAATGCCATCGCCGCATGGGCAGAAGACGATTTCCGGTCTGTCAACGGGCAGATCGAATACCTTCTCACGGAATGTGTAAGACAGCGCAAGAAGAACGGAAAGTATGTTTCCGACGAGATCGACGTGCCGCCGGAACTGGATCTGTGATCAGCCGCTGCCACAAAATTTCATAGAACAGAAGCGCGCCAAAAACGCCGTGCCGGAAGAGTTTCTTATCCGATACGGCGTTTCTTTTTAATTTGTATTTCAATTATTTTTCTTTGTATTCACAGACACTCAGAAAAGCGACAGCTGCTCATACCCTTTGTTTTCCGGAAACTCATGCAGATATTCGAACAGCTGTCCCCAGTCGCTCACGATACCGTGCTCTACGCAAAACGCATGAAAATACTGCATCAGCTCTTTTGCCCTGTCGCTGGGGATCTCGTAGGCATACCCGTATCTGCAGTGATACTTCTCACGCATTCCCGGAAAATGCTTATCCAGAGCGGCATAATAATACTCCCGGTCCCCCTGTCTGAGCGTCATTCCCATGCCAAAGCAGATGATCCCGTACACACCGGCCTGCGCACAGTACTCCAAAATTCCCTGAATATTTTCCATTGTATCATTGATATAAGGAAGGATCGGCGACAGCCAGACCACCGTAGGAATGCCGTTCTCCTGCATCGTCTTCAGCACTTCAAAACGCCTTCTCGTCGTACATACATTTGGTTCCACAATACGGCACATCTCCTCATCGTAAGTGGTCAGCGTCATCTGCACCACACATTTTGCCTTGCGGTTGATACTGCAAAGCAGATCCAGATCCCGCAGGATTCTGTCCGATTTCGTCTGAATGGCGACCCCGAATCCATAAGCATCGATCAACTCCAGACATCTGCGTGTCAACCGCAGCTGTTCTTCACAGTGCATATAGGAATCGCACATGGCCCCCGGTGCCGATCATGCATTTCTTCCTCTTGGAGCGGAGCGCCTGCTCTAACAGCTCCGGCGCATTCTGCTTCACCTCGATATCCTCGAAAACATGGGTAAACTGATAGCAGGCACTGCGGCTGTCACAGTAGATACAGCCATGGGTACAGCCCCGATACAGGTTCATACCGTTATGAGAAGACAGAATCCCCTTGACCTCCACAAAATGCATCCCCATGTCCTCCACTTCCACGCAGTGCATCCATAAAAAACGAACCTCGCCCATGACCTGTTTGCCGGATCTTCTTCACCGCCGTAAAAGGCCATAGACCCGGCCGGCTACTCAAGTTCCTGTTTTCCTTTCCACAGGCGGTTGACGATGGCTTCCGCACCATAACTGATCAAAATTCCACTGATCACCCCGAACAATACATCGCTGGGATAATGTACCCCCACATACAGTCTGGACAACGCGATCAGGATCGCCAGGATCAGAGCCGGAACACCATACCGCCCCGGCAGCCTGCGAAACATCACGCAGGCAACGGCAAAAGAACACCCAGCGTGCCCTGACGGAAAGGAATAATCTACCGGCTTTCTTACAATGTAAGTCAGTCCCTCTATCACCTCATAGGGCCTGGTTCTCGCCACCAGATTCTTAAGTATCATATTATTCACCAGCAGCGTTCCGAGAAGCGCCGCCAAAGCCATGCAGCCTGCCTTCCTCGTCTTCGGTATACACAACAGCAGGATCGTCAGCGCAATCCATACGGCCCCGCCGTTCCCCAGCGTGGTGATCAGCCTTAGAATCGGCGTCATCACCGGATTTCGCACATTCTCCTGCAGGAATAATAAGATATTGCCATCTAAATCTAATAAAAAATTCAACATAAGCCTTCCCCTGCCTGTTCCACATTTCCCTGCATATCTGCTGCCTTCTGCAATACATGCCTTCTTTGTATTCCACTTTATTCTATTTTAACATATCCTCTTTACAAATCCTATCTGAAATCTATTCTATGTTTCTTCTAAAGACCGTTGCGTTTGGAACCGAGCGGAAGCGTGCGCACCGACTACCCTTTTACCAGCGAGAACACCTGCCGCGCCTTCATCGCCACCACAAGTGACGCCACTCCCGCCGCCAGTACCACCACGGCTTCCCGTCCCGCGCACAGTTCAAACAGGAAACCGTACATCGCATTGCCAAGCGGCTGTGCGCACATGGACAGCATCATGCACACCGAGATCACCTTGCCCACCAGATGCTGCGGCGTCTCCATCTGCACGAAGGCCATGATCTGTACACTGAAAATCGTAGCCACCACCATGATCACAAAACAACAGCCCGCCAGGATCAGGTACGCCGCCATTGCAGACTCCGTCAGAAGAAGCGAAAACCCCACCGGAAACAGACACATGGCAGCGATCAGAAGCAGATTCCCCACCTTACTGACCTGCAGTTTCTTCGCCAGGATACCGGCGCCAATGCCGCCCACAATACCGCCGGCCGCCAGTGCGCCCTGCGCATAGCCGTACAGCCTGTTGGCCAGCGATGCCGAGAAGGGCAGTACCTCCGTCACCAGATAAGGCAATCCTATATTGATCAGCGCAGAGAAAAAGAAATTTACACAGCATACCATCACAAGTCCCTTGCCGATCACCGGCTTTTCCCTGCGGATAAAGTGAAAACTCTCCCGAAGATCCTGCCGCATGATCTTCCAGATACTGCCCGCCGTCTCCTGTTTTTTAAAAGGGATTCTGATAAAAATTTCCATCACCGCGGACAGCACGAAGCAGACAAGTCCCACCTCCAGAATCGGCAGAAGACCGTAAAGGCTGTACAAAACACCGCCCAGCACCGGCCCCAGCAGCGACGCAAAGGAGCTGACCACATTGATGACCGCATTGGCCCTCATAAACTCTTCCTGCTGCACAAGCGCCGGTATGCTCGCCTGCACCGCCGGCTGATAAGCGCCCGCTATGCCATATAACAGCATCAGTGTCAAGGCCAGCAGGAACACCAGGTTTACTTTGCCCTGCAGCACCATGAAAGCAAGAATCAGCCCCGCCGTGGTAAAATCAAGCGCCACCATGATATTCCTCTTGTTCACCCGGTCGGCGATCATCCCGCCCACCGGCGACAGAATGATCATCGGTATAAAGGCACACGCCATCACCGTACCGTACAACGCCGACGAACCCGTCTGATTTAATAAGTACAGAGGCAGCGCGAACCGGACGACCGCATTGCCAAACAGGGAGATGATCTGCCCGATCACCACCAGTGTGAAATCCTTCGTAAATAATCTGTTCTCCATTTTTTCATGTTCCATAAAGTTTTTTTCCATAAAATTTTTCATGACCCTTTCTTCTTTTTTTATTCGGCCGCCCGGTGACTCTGCCGGAGACCTGTGCCGGCCGCTTTGTATCATCATAATAAGGCCGGCCCGGTTGCGCGACCAACTCTGGATGTCAAGGCCGCTACTATTGGTTGCGGGCCGCATTTTAAGCATATTCTTCCACTCTTAAGAAACCATTAATTATGTCAAAAGTCTATTGATTTTTTCCCTGCAAGGTGTTATATATAATTGCGTATACTTGTGCTTTTTGGGCCTGTTCATGGCACTGTGCACCGGCAGCAGATCCTGCCGCCAGTGCATGATCTACATGATACAGTACGGAATAGACGGTATAGAGACGGTAACGAACCCCCATCCATTCTATACAATATAGAATAGACAGTAAATGCGGGTGTTTCGGAATGGAGAGGCAATGTTCAAGCAAAAGAAACCTGTCGAACAGGGATTACAGATCATCATCGTCGGCTGCGGCAAAGTCGGACAGACCCTGATCGCCCAGCTGATTAAGGAAGGCCACAATATCACCCTGATCGACAAGAACCAACAAAAAATACAGGAACTGACCAACCTCTATGACGTGATGGGCGTTGTCGGCAACGGCGCCAGCTTCAGCGTCCAGAAAGAGGCAGACATAGACCATACCGATCTGATCATCGCGGTCACCGATTCGGATGAATTGAATCTTCTGTGCTGTACCGTGGCGAAGCGTGTCGGCAACTGTTCCGCCATCGCCAGAGTCCGCACGCCGGACTACAGCATGGAAGCCAATTACTTAAGAGAACGTCTTGGCCTTGCCATGATCATCAATCCGGAGCTGGAAGCTTCCCGCGAGATGGCGCGTATCCTCTATCTCCCTACCGCGCTGGAAGTGGACACCTTCGCCCACGGCCAGGCGGAAATGATCAAATTCAAAGTACCGGAAGACAACCTGTTGGACGGCATGATGGTGGCTGATCTGGGCAAGACCGTGGGCAAAAATATCGCCGACAACGTGCTGATCTGCGCCGTGGAACGGGACAGCGAGATCTACATTCCTTCCGGTAATTTCCGTATCCTGCGGGGCGACTGCATCTCCTTCGTCTCCACCAGACGGGATGCCAAATCCTTCCTCGAAAAAATCGGTTTTAAGACTCATGCGGTCAAAAATACCATGATCATCGGCGGCGGTAAATCTTCCTATTATCTTGCCTCCCAGCTGCTCCACATGGGCATCTCGGTCAAGATCATCGACAGCAATCCCAAACGCTGTGAAGAGCTGAGTATCCTGCTGCCCAAGGCCGTTATCATCAACGGCGACGGCACCAGCGAAGAGCTGCTTCGGGAGGAAGGGATCGAATACGTGGAGTCCTTCGTTCCCCTGACCGGCATCGACGAGGAGAATATCCTTCTGACACTCCATGCCAGACACGTCTCCCATGCCAAAGTCATTACCAAGATCAACCGCACCAACTACAAAGGGGTTCTCGGCGGCCTGAACATGGACAGCGTCATCTATCCGCGTTATATCGCTTCGGAGGCGATCGTGGCTTATGTCCGTGCGAAGAAGGCTTCCATGAACAGCAGCAATATCGAAACTCTCTACCATATGTTTGATTTCCGCGTGGAAGCCATTGAATTCCGTGTAAAAAGCGAATCGCCCGTGACAGACATTCCGCTGGCACAGCTTTCCCTGAAAAAGGGCCTGCTGATTTCTTTCATCAACCGCCGGGGCACGATCATCATCCCCAGCGGCCAGGATTCCATTCAGGTCGGCGACACGGTCATGATCGTGACCACACATACGGGCTTTAAAGTGCTGCAGGATATTTTAAATGACTGATCCATAAGCCTGCCTGTATCCTGTTTCGCCCACGCCCGCGACAGCGGGAAATCAATACGAATCTGAGAATTACACGAGGATAACCATGAACAGTTCGATCATTCGCTATATATTAGGATGTATTCTAAAGACAGAGGCGGCTCTTATGCTGCTGCCCTGTCTTGTTGCAGTTTTTTATCAGGAAAAAGAAGGACTCTGGTATCTGCCGGCAGCTGCCGGCAGTCTGGTTCTGGGTGTGTTGATGAGCCTGCGGAAACCGAAAAACAGCGTCTTTTATCTGAAAGAGGGCTGTATCGCCACCGCTTTAAGCTGGATCTTTCTGTGCGTCTTCGGCGCTATTCCTTTTTACCTGACAGGCGAGATCCCGTCTTTTACGGATGCGCTCTTTGAGACGGTGTCCGGCTTCACTACCACCGGCGCCAGCATCTTAAGCGACGTGGAAGCGCTCTCCCGCTGCTCCCTGTTCTGGCGCAGCTTTACCCACTGGATCGGCGGCATGGGCGTTCTGGTGTTCCTGCTTGCGATCATTCCCATGAGCGGCGGCTCCAACATCAACCTGATGCGTGCGGAAAGCCCGGGTCCCTCAGTGGGCAAGCTGGTTCCGAAGATGAAGGACACCGTGAGGATCCTCTATCTGATCTATTCCGGCCTGACCGCAGCGGAGGTCGTTCTTCTGCTGCTCGGCGGCATGCCCTTTTTTGATGCGCTGTGTACCAGTCTCGGTACGGCCGGAACCGGCGGCTTCGGCATCAAGAATGACAGTATTGCCGGCTATTCCCCCTATCTGCAGTGGGTCACGACTATATTTATGATATTATTCGGCATCAACTTTAATGCCTACTGCCTGCTTTTGTTCCGCAAGATAAAAGACTTTCTCCGCATGGAGGAAGTGCGGTGCTACCTGCTCATTATTTTCGCTTCCGTTGCGTTTATTGCCGTTAATATATTAAAGACCTGTACGGGCATTTTCGATGCCGTGACCAAAGCGGCTTTTCAGGTGGCATCCATCATCACCACCACCGGCTTCTCCACCACCGATTTTCAGCAGTGGCCGGAGAGCAGCAAGGCGGTCCTGGTGCTTTTGATGTTTGTCGGCGCCTGCGCGGGCAGTACCGGCGGCGGCATCAAGGTATCCCGTTTTGTAGTATTGTTCAAGACGGTGCGGAAGGAATTCTTTTCCTACATCCACCCGAAGAGCATCAAGAAGATCAAGATGGACGGCAAGCCCATCGACCACGACGTGGTTCGTTCCATCAATGTCTATATGATCACTTTTATGGTTCTTTTTGTAATTTCCGTATTTCTGATCTCCTTCGAGAATACGGATCTGGTGACCTCTTTTACCGCTGTGGCGGCCACCATCAACAATATAGGCCCCGGTCTGGAACTGGTGGGGCCTACGGGAAATTTCGGCTTTTTCTCGCCTTTTTCCAAGTATGTCCTGATGTTTGACATGCTGGCCGGCCGTCTGGAGCTGTTCCCGCTGCTTTTGCTGTTCCATCCGACGATCTGGAAGGATCTGTTCGCCTACAAGAAGACCGTCTGGAAAGAACATCACAAGGCCAGCCGGTTAAACCGACTGGCGCACTGACACCGCCTGACCTTTCCTGTACTACATACAGTATGGCAGTCCCCTGCTGCCTCAGATACCTTCTTTCAGCGGTTCGACGATCACCTTCCAGGCCTCTGTCAGGCGTTCTAATGAGTACCCCGCATTGGCCGGGCTGGTGGAAGGCAGCAGATACGCCTCCCGCCCGGTAACCGGCAATATATATTTCTGATACAGCTGATTGGCCTTGCCACCGTTTGTATAGATGGCCCGGATGTCCGCACCGGAGAGAATGCGCGACAGGTCGTTGGGCTCCACATCCCGGATACTGGCATCCGAAGAACCCGTGATCTCACAGCTGGCGATCACGTCCCAGACTGCGATATGATGTTTCATCAGCATAGCCCTCTTCTGCGGGATATCTTCCGGCACTTTGCATTCCAGCACCTGCGCCAGTACTTTCCAGAAACGGTTCTGCTTATGTCCGTAGAAAAACTGCATTTCCCGCGACTTGACAGACGGGAAACTGCCCAGAATCAATATTTTAGACTGCGCATCATAAACCGGCTCGATCGTGTGTACCATATCTATCCTTTCTCTTAACGGCTCATATCCATGTTATTCCTGTTTCTATTCACCGGAAAAGAAAAAGGCGTTTCCGAATTCATCCGTCCACGCCTTCCTTTCCCGATTTTTGTCTGATTATCTTTATTTCCTGGCAGGATCATTCTCACCGGCAGTTTCCGTCTGTGTCATGCCAATCTTTTTCACCGGCCCTTCCCCCTGGGACATCGTACATCTGCCGTCAAAGCTTGCATCCTCATCAATGACAAGAGATCTGGCGGAAATATTACCCACAAGCTTACCTGTGGAAAGCAGCTCCAGTTTCCCCTGAGCCGCAATATCACCTTCCACCCTGCCGGAAATGATCACGTGCTGCGCGGAAATATTGCCTTTCACATGACCGTTCTTTCCAATGATCAATTCCTTCTCACAGGTGCAATTACCGTTAACGGTGCCGTCGATCCTGACAGCCTCGGGCGCCCGCAAATCACCTTCAAACACCGTACCGTCTCCCAGTATTGTACCTACCTTCACTCTTGCATCCGTATCGGAAGCACTGCTTTTGTTCTTACCCAACATGATTTTTCCTCCTTTTACATTAACAGATCTGTTTCCATCCCTGTTACAAACTCTTCTCTGCCGTTACCCCTTATCCTTTCGCCTCAAATACCGTAAGCGGATCAATCGCTTCCTCTTCGAACAGAACCTGATAATCCAGCTGCGTATCATCCGTCAATACCGTCAGCAGGATATCACCAGCCTGCACCTGCGCTCCGACCTGCATCTGAGTCTGTGCCTCCTCGCGGCACATGTAACGCGTCTTGTAACCGTTATTATGTTCCACTTCAATGATATGTGCATAGGTATCATCCGAGTCCACAGTTACCACCATACCGTCCCCTGTGGCAACCACGTTGCCATCCGAGCTGGTATTCAGAGAAAGATACTGCTGCTCTGCGGAATAATTGGACAATACCGTGCTGATGCCCGTATAGGGATATCGCCGCGGTATGGACGTATCCTTCTCCGGTGCACTCTCTTCCTCTGTTTCCTCACCTGCGTCTGCAGTAGATTTCTCCTCTTTGACAGTCACTTTCTCCTGCTCCAGTGTTTCCATCTGCGCTAAAAGCGTTTCCTTCTCCTGCTCCAGCGCCTTTTTCTCCGCCTCCAATGCCACAATCTTCTCTTCCTGCTGTGCCATCTCCCTGCGCACATTCTCCTGGCGGCTGAACTGATACCCCGTCCAGGCAGCTCCACCGGCAACTGCCAGCAGCACAAAGATCAACAGACACACACACAGCCGGAAAGAAAATCGTGTCACATGAAACTGTCTGCTCTTCCCTCCCGTGTTCGGAATCAGAAGCACGGAAAAGGATTCTTTATGTACATGTCTCTGCTTTTGTCGTCTCATCTTCCTCTCCATTCCGTCGCAATCACCGCGACACCCCATTATCTTACCAGACTTTCGCTCTTTTTTCAATCCAACTGCTCTTCCAAATTATAAATCTGCCTGCAAATAACGCCTTTTTTTACAAAAAACGGTAAGAATAGAAGAATAAAAATCAAGCAGCTGCAATTTTTTTCACCACCCCGCAGTCTAATCAGTGTAAGGTATAGTAAACGCCCGGCCGGCGCTGTCACATAATCAACTGACCGAATAGAAAAACGGTCAAACAGATCTGCGCATTTACCGCGCTGAATCGTACCGAAAATATACTGCCTTCAATATGACAAAGGCATACAAGCCTTCGTGTATGGAAGGTAAGGTTTACTGATCCAAAGAAAGGAGACAAAACAGGTGGAACTTCTTGTGAAGAGGGCAAAAAGGGGTGATGCCGAAGCCTTCATAGAACTGATCGAGAAAAACAAACTGAGCATGTACAGAGTTGCCCGCGGTTTTCTCAGGGAAGAAGAGGATGTGGCGGACGCCATGTCGGAAACCGTCCTGACCTGCTACGAAAAAGTCAGCTCACTGCGGCAGGACGCCTATTTCAAAACATGGATGATCCGTATCCTGATCAATCACTGTAAGGATATTCTGAAAAAACAAAAGCGCAGTATTTCCGTCGAAGATATCCCGGAAACTGAAGCACAGGCGCCAGACGGCGAAAGCCTGGAATTCCAGGAGCTGATCGAACCGCTCAGGGAACAGGACCGCAGCATCTTTACCCTGTATTATGTCTACGGACTGAAAGTCAAAGAGATCGCGGCCTGCATGGAAATGAAGGAAAACACCGTGGCCACCCGCCTGAAACGCGGACGCGAGGCGCTGCGGGAAGAACTGAATGCCGATCATGTGAAAGGAGGACGACGATGAACACATACAGGGAAGAAAAACTCCCGCAGGTGGTGGAAGACCGGCTGCAGGAAGCGTACGATATCATACGAAAAGAGGAACGAAAAAAGATGAACAAAAAGAAATTTACAGATTCCGACAGGCAAACAGGAAAAACCAGAGAAACTTCTCACACCATGAAGAAACAGCCAAAAACCTACAGAAGATGGATCGGCGCGGCGGCCGCCGTTGTCCTGGCCGCAGCCATACCGTCAGGCGTATATGCGGCAGTATCCTACTTTCAGAAAAATGTACAGGAAGAGGCCGACAGCGTCACCTATGCATTCAATCTCAACTATGACCTGATCCCCGGAGAATATCAGGTAACGGCCGGCTATCTGCCGGAAGGCATGAGCGACGACGGCTCCGGCCAGTACAGAAGTCAGACGGACAACCGCTGGATCACCGTCATGCCCGTCTACACCATGGCGGAGCTGGACAGCATCAACGGCCAGATCGTCGTGGAACACATAGACCAAGTGGAGCATAC
This sequence comes from uncultured Lachnospiraceae bacterium, assembly GCA_910578115.1. Taxonomy (GTDB): domain Bacteria; phylum Bacillota; class Clostridia; order Lachnospirales; family Lachnospiraceae; genus UBA3282. The sequence continues at coordinate 24,306 of CAJTPO010000054.1, forward strand.
GCAGATCGGCAACATGGCGGCGGACGTGATCACCTTCAAAGAAGCCGATAAATACCGCTCCGCCACCTGGCTTTTCCTGTTCAACGAACATGCCGGCTACGTCCTCGACATCCGGGCCGACTATTCCGTTCCCCGGGAAGAACTGCTGAAATTCGCCGGAGCCCTGCAGATCGAACGGACCGGAGACGGCAGCTATGAGACGGTGGAGGATAAAGAACTCAGAGAAAAGGAGGCGGCTGCAGCCGCCGCGGCACAGACGGATGCCGCCGGCAGATGGGACGACCTGATGCGGCAGGGTATCCCTGCGGAAAAGATTCACCCGCTGGGCGAAGAACTGCGTCTGTATGACGGTTCTTTCGGTTACAGGATCACAGACTATGCATTTCTGGACAGCATTGCGGGCTTTGACAAAGAAGGCTTCTTCGATTACACCAGATTTGACGGCTGGCTGAATCCCGACCAGACCCTGCGCCCCTACACAAGACAGCACTACGACAAGAACCTGCAGCTGCTTTCCGAAGAGCGCACGAATCAGGAGATCCTGCGCGTCGATGTAGAAGTAACCTGCTACGATGACGAGGCGGCCGCCTTTGAGGCTCCCCTGAACCTTGACCTGACTTATGTGGTGCAAAACCCGGACGGTTCCTTCACCTGGGCCGAGGATTCCTATGAAGCCGTTCCCGCCGAAGAATATTATCTGCAGATGGATCACAGCGCCGTCTATATCGACAGTGCAGTCCACACCGAGGGCGAAGAGCGCAGGTCCTTCTTCTATCAGCAGGTGAACAAAGGCGAGACGCTGCGCTACACCCTGCTCTTCGTCGTCGATCAGGACAGAAAGGATGACTTCCTGTTAAGCCCCATGGGACACAACAGCAGCCTGTGGCAGAGCGAGTCCATGACGGTGCAGGAGATCCAGGATTCGCTGGACGGCTATCTCCGCCTGCAGTAGGCTCATACACCCCGCCATGATCGAATAACACAATACGGCCGTTTTCGTTACGCTTCCCTGCAATGGGAAGTGTAATAAAAACGGCCATATCCCCGCGCCAGCTCCTCCCGCACGATCACTTCCACGTCCCCGGTTCCAGATTCCGGATCAAAATACCCTCAGCGTTATAATATGTCATCGCCCCTTCTCCCAATTCATCAGTATTTGACAAAAGCATACCATAAGTACAGCATCGTAACAAGCAATTGAAATTTTCTGAAAAAATAAATTGAGATATCCAAAAAGAGTGTTTATAATAGAATTAAAAGAAAACTAACAGAAAAAGGGGGAATTATTTATGTATAATATCGTAACGATCGAACGACGATATGCCAGCGGCGGAAATGAAATCGGCAAAAAGCTGGCGGAAGCTCTGGGCTATAAACTCTATGACAGAAACATTCTGATCAAAGCCGCCAAAAATCTGGAAATCCCTTACTTCCAGATTGAAGATCTCGACGAGAGCACTGCCGGCGGTATCCTGATGAATCTTGCAAAGACAGGCCTCGGCGGTCTCTCCGGCAACCGGGAACTTCCCCTGGCCGACAAGCTGTTTCTCGAGGAGGAACGCATCATAGAAGAAGCTGCCGCAAAAGGAAACTGTGTGATCGTCGGCAGGGCTTCCGGCTATATCCTGCGGGAACACGTGAATGCTTTAAGAGTATTCGTCTACGCAGACAAACAGAAACGGATCCAGAGAGCTATCGAGCGGGAAGGAATCCAGCAGTCTGAAGCCGAAAATGCCCTGAAACGAAATGATAAACGAAGAGGCGGTTTCTATAATTCCGTCACCAACTGGGAGTGGGGCGCACCTGAATACTACGACCTGTTTTTGAACGCCGGAGAACTCGGGATTGACAGATGTGTCAGAATTCTGGCAGAAGCCATAAAATAACGCTCAGACCGATGTACAAGAAGCTGCACCATGCAGTATCATCTGTCATCTGTTTTTGTCCAATACGGGGAGGCCGTCACGTCTCCCCGTATAATATTGCATTCTTACCTTCCTACGGGAGCATTTTCACGACATTCTCCAAAGAAAGATTCCAGAATCCATGTACCGGATCTCGACTTCGGCCCTGCGATTCCGAATCTATGGTCCGGACACCAATCCGTAGTTAAAAAGTAATGATTTAGTATAAACTGTCAGCTTTCAGCCGCACCGCCATATCTGCCACCGCACACTGCAGATACGCACACAGGCCCGCATCTCCTTCAAAATATTCCACGCATAATGCCTCCACCGCCTCTTCCAGCAGCTGTCTTAAACCTGCAGTATCCGTCTGACCGCATATAAACTGGATCCGCAGGTGATCATCCTTTTCAAGCCTGGGTTCTGTCAGCGGCTTCTTTGCCAGCATATGCTTAAGCACTGAACTCAGCACGATTTCACAGATATTTTCTATCGTTTCTGCATATCCGCTGTTATATTCAGACAGCGTTGCGCGCACATACTCATGCGGTAATTTCCCCAGAAATTTCTGCTCTAAACGGATACATTCCAGAAATGCATAGATTCTGTCAATCCCCGCAAGACCCGACAGGTCACGTAACACCGGATAATCCAGTGTCAGAATCGTATTCTGCGGCTCCAGCAGACAGTCATACCACTTGAAAAATTCCGGTATCCCCTTTACCATCGTATCATGCAGACACATGCTGTCATACCACGCAAAGTTCGTCATCAGCCGGTTGTACAGTGCAAGCCCGTATTCCGTCTTCTGTTTTACAAGTTTTACGCCCCTCTCATACGCCTGTTTTGCCGACATCTCCTTCAATACCACCACGGCTTTCTGATGCGCTGCCACAGTCTTCACTGTTTTTCCCCGATCCGTCTCAGGATTATCCGACAGCTCCAAGCTATCTGACATATATGTCACATCTCCCCCTGTACCTTGTACAGCAGGACCTGTCATATCTTTCCCTGCATTTTCCGCCTCACGAATACAATACAGGACAGCCCCCATCAGCTGCTCTGCCTTTTCATACGTCACCGACGAACTCTCACCGGCACAATACTTTTCCGCCAGTCTGCCCACGATCGGCACCAGTTCTTCCATTGTATACATATCATGCCCCTCCCCGGATCACTCCATCCGACACAGTTTGCCCTGTCATGGTCCAACATCAAACCTTACACTGCCATAATCCTCTTCCGAAAATCCGCTGCTGTCACAGATCCTTCACCGTACCGAAAGCCTGCCCCTACTTCCAGCACAGATCCCGCAGCGCCTCCAGATACAGGTCATAGTCCCACCGCTTTACTTCATCGAAGGCAGACGCCTCTCCGCGTCCGTCCGCTGCCTTATATCCGCTGTACCCTGCCCGGACCGCCTGCGCAAAGTTATTCAGGCACGTACCTTCCAGATAATCCAGATCGCCGAAGCACAGCTCCTCGAACTGCTCCTTCATCAGATGCAGAAGCTCGTCATCGGATATCTCATCCAGCATCTCATTCTTATACAGATAGAAAATCTCCTGCAGCCGGACGATCGTCTCCACATAATTATTCTGATCGATAAAGTCCGAGTCACAGAATTCATAGATGATCCTGGGCGTAACAGAATCCCCAAACTCGACCCGTTTCTGTTCCCGCAGTGTATCCGTCCGCTCCCGCACGATCAGCTTCGCCTCCTCTTCGGTCAGCGCGAGCCCATACTGTGCCGTGGCACGGTTTGTCTCTACCACCTTCCCCACCTGATTCTCCTGCAGTAAAACCATCCAATCCTGATTCAAGAGCATCCCTCCTTGTCCTTTTAGTGACAATCACTACTATAGCATCACCCTGTCGGCAGTGCCAGTCTTGAATTTTTACCACTTTTGTGCTACTATAATAATGGAAAAAGGCTGGGACAGCGCTTGCTGTATCAGCCTTTTAACGACAATAATGCTTTTTCTTCCTACCAATACATAATCCATTCCTTATGCAGTCTCATCATTGCTTCCATATAGTAATAATCTCCCCACGAGTTGCACTCATCCACGCCGCAGTGATTACAGCCATTGTACGGTGAGTGATTCGAGTAAGTGCTGTGCAGAACAAGACCATTGGATGCTTCCGGCTCCTTCACTGCATAGAAATCATACAGGGATTTCATCATCTGCCGCGCATATTTCTCATAAACAGCGGCTTCCTTCTCTTCCATGGACTTGATCATTTCCAGAATCCCGCAGGCCGCGATCGATGCCGATGAAGAATCCCGGGGCTGTTCTTCCCCATCTGTAAACTCCAGATCCCAGAAAGGCACCATGTCTGCCGGAAGATGCTCCAGAAAATACTGTGTCACATGCCGGAACACTTCGATATATTCCTCCCGTTTCGTGTATTTATAAGCCAGTGCACATCCATAGATGCCCCATGCCTGTCCCCTGGCCCAGGCGGAACCGTCACGGTATCCCTGCCAGGTCGCTCCATGATCCGGCGCTCCCGTCTTCCTATCGAAGAAAAAAGTATGCCAGGTAGAATAATCCTCACGGATCACATTACGGATCGCCGTGTGAATATGTTTCTCTGCGATCTGCCGGTATTTGTCGTCCCCCGTCTCCTCAGATGCCCAGTATAACAGCGGCAGATTCAAAAGACAGTCTATGATCAGCCGATAGTTCTCCGGTGCATCCATCGGTCCCCAAGCCTGAATGAACTCTCCCACCGGATGATACCTGGTAATCAACTGGTCTGCCGCCAGAATTGCCGCTCTCCTCGCATCCGTATTGCCCGTCAGCTTATAAGCCGCAACGCAGGAAGGAGAGTATAGGAATCCCATATCATGATGATCCACATCTATCTTCTTCTCAATCCGGTTTAAGAAACTGGCAACCTGAATCTCCCCTGCCTTTTTCAATATTTCCGAATTTCCGGATATCGCCTGATCCCGCGCCTCTTTCTCCTTCGCATACTCATAGGCCAGCCAGATCTCTCCGGTCCAGAATCCCGTCGTCCATTCCTGATTTTCAATCGGCTGATAGAAGCCGTTCTCACTGTACGCATTCTGAAACTTATGCGTGAATTCCGGCAGATTACGCACTACCTGTTCCATCGAAAACCAAAGCGCTTGTTCCACCTCTTCATCCGATATGACAGGCATGTCCTTATACAATATTTCCACCCTGTATCCCCTTTCTTAAGCCTTTTCCAAAATTTACACTTAAGTCTTTTCTTACATCTGTTCCTATCGTTATCTATCCCGTTTACCGCGATGCGATTATGTAAGACAACCCTGATAAGATCCTATTGCGGCTGCTTACCAATGTAAGCCAGAATCCCACCATCCACATATAATACATGACCGTTCACGAAATCGGACGCCTCGGATGCCAGAAATACTGCCGGCCCCTGCAGGTCTGCCGTCTCGCCCCAGCGCGCCGCCGGTGTCTTAGCGATAATAAACTGGTCGAAAGGATGTCTCGAACCGTCCGGCTGGATCTCACGAAGAGGAGCCGTCTGCGGCGTCGCAATATAACCCGGCCCAATGCCGTTACACTGAATATTGTACTCACCGTATTCGGATGCAATATTTCTCGTCAGCATCTTCAGGCCACCCTTGGCTGCTGCATAGGCGGAAACCGTCTCCCGCCCCAATTCGCTCATCATGGAACAGACATTGATAATCTTACCATGGCCCTTCCTGATCATGCCCGGGATGACCGCCTTCGATACGATAAACGGCGCGTTGAGATCCACGTCAATCACCTGACGGAACTGCTCCGCCGTCATGTCACACATGGGAATCCGTTTGATGATACCTGCATTGTTCACCAGAATATCGATCACGCCTACTTCTTCTTCGACTCTCGCAACCAGCGCCTGTACCTGTTCCTCATCCGTCACGTCGCACACATACCCATGGGCCCTGATGCCCTTTTCCTCATAAGCCGCCAGTCCCTGATCTACCAGTTCCTGATTGATGTCATTAAAAACAATCGTCGCACCGGCTTCCGCATAGGCCGTCGCAATCGCAAACCCGATTCCATAAGATGCTCCCGTGATCAATGCAGTCCTGCTGTCCAGAGAAAACCTCTTCATAAAATCACTCATTCTTCCTTCTTCCTTTCTGCCTGCGTCATCCTTACCACCCCAGGCCGCTCCATTCCCCTGCCTGCAGCAGATCACATCAGATCCTTCATTGCCACATCATCCATATCGCCAAACGCCTGATTCTCACCCGCCATTCCCCAGATGAAAGTGTACGCCTGGGAACCGCATCCCGCATGAATCGACCAGCTGGGAGAGATGACGGCCTCCTCATTTCTCATCACGATATGCCTTGTCTCCTGCGGTTCACCCATGTAGTGCATCACGATTGCGTCCTTTGGCATCTCAAAATACAGGTAAACCTCCATCCGCCTGTCATGAGTATGGCAGGGCATCGTATTCCACACACTACCCGGCAGCAGCTTCGTCATACCCATCACCAGCTGACAGCTCTCCACCTGTCCGGGAAGAATATATTTGCAGATAACTCTGTGATTAGCCTCTTCCAAAGACCCCAGCTCAACCTTATTCTCTTCCTTAACGATTACCACACCGTCCTCCGGCGTTCCTTCCGGTTTGATCAGCACCGTAGGATACGTTTTGTGCGCCGGAACGCTATTGAGATAGAATCTGGCCGGATCCTTCGCATCCACACTGTCGAATATAATATCCTGCGCCCCCATGCCGATATACATGGCTTCCTTATAACCTACTGCATATTCTTTTCCATCAATTGTGATCTTACCGTCACCACCGATATTGATGACTCCCATCTCTCTTCTCTGCAGGAAATAGTCCGCCCGCAATTCATCTCCTGCCGCAAGCTTCAATGCCTTCGTCGGCACCGCCGCTCCCGTGATGATCCTGTCGATATGACTGTATACCAGTTTGATCTCTCCCGGCATAAACAGGTTCTGGATCAGAAATTCCTCTCTCAGTCTCTCAGTCGTGTAATGCTTCACATCCCTTGGTGAAGACGCTGTTCTCAGTTCCATAATACCCTCCATTCCGAAACGCCGCACGCTATCTTCTCTTATATAATTCCCCATGCAGATCTGGCTCCTCAATTGCAAATCGAGATGCAACCCTCTCGATTCCTTCCGATGCCAAGAGTTGTGTCAAACTGAATAGCTGC
>CAJTPO010000055.1 GCA_910578115.1 uncultured Lachnospiraceae bacterium
CGACACAAACTCGCAGTTGAAAAATCAGCACATCAGTGTGATTTTTCAACCTTACCTCCATTCCGAAGCAGTTTTTTGCAAAGGCTGCGAGCCAAATCACTTCGTCCCAAACACCAGCGCCTGATCCAAAGCCCTGAGTATCTTAAAGTCACCCTTCATTCTCATATCGCCCGCCATAAAGGATGCCTGAAATGTATTCTTACCATTTACAATATCCTCAAACGTCGATCTGGCCATCTGCACTTCCACATCGGCCCGGCCGCCGCTGCCATAATAACATTGAAGATTTCCGCCCTGTATTTCTATGATCAGCGGCGTCTTCTTCCCTTCTATCGTCATTCTGTAATTAGCATTCATGCCCGGCTGCGGTTTAAAGTGTTCGCGGATCTCCTGCAAAAACTCCTCAGGATCATCTCTGTCGCTGCTTCCCATCAGATCTCTGAACATACTCGCCAGTTCCTGAATATCTGCTTTCTGACGCTGTACATAGGTGTCATCCGACACAAACTGCGACAACTGCTCGGATTCCTGCGGCGTAAAATTAATATTTTTCGTGATGGCGATCTTCTGCTTCACCGCCTGATTGCTGGCCGGCAGACAGGGCAGCTTCTGATTGATCGTCCGATACAGGTTCTCCGCCTTTTTCTCGATGATTCGAATAAAATCCTCGTTCTCTTCCAGCATGGAGGTATCAGCAATATAACCGCAGATACCGCTGCAGGGCCGTCCGCCAAGAATCTCCCATGCCGTAGCCAGGTTCAGCTTTCCTTCCCGTTCTCCATAGGTCGTAGACATGACGATCGGGCACATATAGATCTGGCTTATCACCTCTTTATCCCCATATAACCAACAGGAATCCAGAAATTGATACATGTAGCCGCCTATTCCGTACCACTCCACGGTACTTCCCAGAATAACGCCGTCCGCTTCCTTTAAGCTCTGGGGCAATGTAGTAATGCTGTTCTTCAGATCATACAAATAGAATGTCTCTACTGTAACACGAAGCTCCTCCAACACTTCTTTCATCTTATTTAATACAAAAAGTGTCGGATCATCCATCAATCCCCGACCGCCATAGTAAATATTAATTTTCATTGATCCCCTCTTCCTTTCCTGTTTTGAAATATGGGCGCAGCATAAAGAAACATGCCGCCAATGCAAATCCCATAAGGACACCACCTATATGCGCCGCATTATTGACATTCGTACTCGTAAATCCACAGTATAGAGAAAATGCGATCACGAACACCATCCTTCCAAGCGTCACGGACTCCATCCTGCCACGATGCAGGATCACCAGAAGCAGCATGGCTCCCTCCACACCAAAAACCGCCCCGCTGGCTCCTACGGAATTAATATAGTCGCCGGTCAACAGTTCATAGCCCATGGACACAATATTTCCTGCAATTCCCGAAAGAAAATACAGCACGGCATATGGAAGACGACCAATCTTCTTCTCCACAATCTCTCCCACATAATACAGAACAATCATATTACTGAACAGATGCCCTGAATCCGTATGCAGAAACATAGAGGAGAGCACCCGATAGAATGATCTGTCCTCTATGACCGTCATAACGCCAAGCGCACCTTTATTATATAACATTCCTCCGGTAAATGTACATATCAGAAATACGATCACATTGCTGACTACCAGACAAACAGTAACCCATGGCAGGCTTTTGATCTTCGCTTTATCCCAGCCTCCAAGACCTTTCGTTTTATGTGGTGTACGCGGCGCCGACCCATCCTGTCCATACAATGTATGTCCATTTTCCATCGATGATGTATTCCCGCTTTCCCCGCGGAATGCACTGCCGTTACAGCCTGTCTCCTGTTCCCCGGTATTCTCATACGGATGCAGCAGAAATTCTTCCAGAATTCCCTTCCATCCATAGAAATCAGCTGCCTGATCCTCGTAAATAACCAATCTGCTGCCCGCTGTATCAATCACCCAGCAGAAACTGTCCCCGGCGCCAAGCTGCCGGGCTTTCTGCGTATCGTCACTCAGGATCAGAGAGAGCAGATGTACCTCCTGTTCTCCTCTTTCGCGCATGAACTCCACGATTTTCCGCTTTAGATGAACAAACTGATCTTCCGGGATATAGACTCCCTGTCTGTAGTCGATAACATGTATGACAACAGTCCCTTGATACTCCCTGCGGTAATAGAATGTAAATTCAGGAAGATTCGAAGGGACTTTATGATATCCGTTTCTTTCAAAAAGGCTTTCCAGCTGTTTCGATACCATGACATACTCCAATACTCTTATAGTAAACTTACATTATACTCAACCTACCGCCTGGCAGGCCGCATGGCCATCCATGCTGTGAAAGTCGAAGACTTTCATAATAAACTTACATCATGCTGATACTTATAAGAGGTTATCACTTTCGCTATGTCCTGTCAAATAGAAGCATCGCCATCTATCGGTAACAGTAATGCAGATTTCCGAACCGGATTTCATCTCCCGGCTCGATTTCCACCGTCTCCTGCGGCTCCATGCGCAGGCCGTTCTTATAGGTGCCGTTGGTGGAATTCATGTCCGTCATCAGTATCCGGTCACCCTGCCTTTCAAATTTGACATGAATCCTGCTGACAGAGTTATCCGCGAGCACATGATCGACACATCCGGCCATTTTCCCGATTGTACAGGGAAACCGTTTCAATTCAATGTGCTGCTTATTTCTTCTGTCCATCGCATACAGCTTATTCTCTGCTGCCTTACTCCCATCGAAAAATATGGTGTTGCCGTAATAATCTGTTTCTTGATCCTGCGACGATGTTTTTACGCGCGATGACATACCACTCACCGGTATCTCTCCCGGCCGCATCCGTTCAAAATTCATATCCCGGCTGATCACACTTTCCACAGCAACAGCACCTTCCCCCGAAAACTGATCCGATTCGCGATACATTGTTTCGCCGTACGCAAACGATTCCTCCACTCTTCTGTCCGCGGCGGCTTCTTTGGTTCCTTTCCCTGCTGCCGGCTCTCTCCTGCCCGCCTTGAAAGCTCCCCATAGGCTGAGCAGAAAGCAAAGCCCAAGTATCGCCATGACACCATACAATATCGCTTTTTCCTCCCAGGCCAGCTCAAACATGTTGTAGACGACTGCCGCCCCGGCTATCCCAAGCACCGATAATACCGCAAATACCGGATAGAAAATGCTCCTCTCGGACACAGCTGCCGACTTCTCCGCCGCAGATTTCTCCACATCCGCAGGCTCTTCCGAAAATAATTCCGTCCGCAGCAATTCATCTGAAGACAGGTCCGCCGCTTTCTCAAAAGATTCCGGCTTCTCCGCCGCCTCGTCCCGTATGTTCCCCTTTCGTTCTTCCAGAATCCGCAGTGCATCCTCCAGCTGGAAATGCGCTTCCCCTGCCATCTCGCTGATCCGATATATATTTTCCGCCAGTTCACGGTCCTCCGGATCAATATGTTCCAGCAGAAAATTCATAAGAGGCTCGTAAGCGGCCACCCCCGTAACCTGATAATCCGGATAATACAGCCCAATATAACGCTGTGTAGAAAAGTCATAGTAGATATGCTCCGGTAACAGTACAAGCCCGGACTCTTCCATAAAAAATCCCGCCAGTTTATCACAGATCCCATGAAGCTGCCACAAAAGATCCTTCACCTGCTCATATGACATCTTCACGCTGTGAAAAAGATTCCTCAACGTGGTTCTGGAACTGATGTCATAATAGTAATATGTAATGCCGTTAATATGTCTTACGGAACACCTCAGAATCTCCCTGATCTTATCCGATGTGAGAATCTTATACTGATAACTTCTGGCTGCCGCTTCCTGTCCGCACTGTAATATCATGTAATTATGCTTATAGTCCTTAAAATATTTTACTTCCAACTTCTCCGCCCCCTGTTATATTCTCCGTTTTTCTTCCACATTTTACACTTTCAGCCCTGTCAGCCACTTCCCGCCGGCCGGCTATTGTGTAAACATATTTCCGATCCACCTGCTCTTACGTATTATATGCGTAGGATTGATGATCTGCGCCCTGGCCTGCGTACGAATTTTCCAGCCATCTTTCTCCTGCATGGTGAAAACTGACCTGATCGGCACCTTAACCTGACACTCACCGGTCACATACGTGACATGCCCGTTCCTGTCCACGCTGCCATGTACCTCACCTGTCCCGAAATACTTCCTGCCAAACTGCTCCTGAATATGCGCACTGATATAAGGCACCACATTATCTTCATCCTTCTGGATGCTTCCCCGGAAGCAGACCGCATAAGCATCCTGAAAAAGCACACATTTATCATAAGTATAGAAGGACAGATAGATCAACAGCACGAAAAGAAAGATTGTCCAGGAAATAAGGAAGGATGCCTCCACAGACATATATCCCCCGGCCATTTTCGCCGGTTTCCTTCTTCTGTCTTTTCGTTTCCCGTCTCTTCGTATCTTTTCCGGCTGATTCCATTTCATCCTTTTCACTACAGCCATACGACTACCCCCATTCCCAGTAACAGGAAAGGTGCAAAGGGCACTGTCCTGTCCATCGAAATCTTACCCGCCGCCAACAATACCAGCACAACTGCCGACTCCAGCATGAGCCCCACAAGAAGGATCATAAAGCATCCCCCGAGTCCGGCAAAAAGTCCGATCATCATTAACACCCATCCGTCTCCATAGCCTACTTTCTCTTTCGTGACCCTGCTGATTCCCCAGAACGTCATTCCCGGAAGCAGTGACAATAAAACTGCCGACCACGTCATTCCTCCCAGATCACCTTTCAGATGCAGCAGGATCGCCCATGCCATCCCGCACCAGACCACGGCCAGCGGAATTTCCTTCCTGACCGCATCAAATACCGCGCACACGGCCAGTAACCCAAACAGCAGCACTTCTATCCACATTTTGAACACGCCCCTCTCCCCTGTACTTCTGACAAAGGCACGGTGTAAATCGTCCTTTTTAACCCGGAACACTGGATTTGGCTATGGTAGCTTGCACCCTGTGCCGTGATATAAACCTGTCCCTGTGCCCTGCTGCCATCACAGATCTCACAGGAATAATATTTACCACCCGACTGATTCCTTCTATCGCCCAGCTCCGACACAGGGACGGCCTCCACCGCAGGATTCAAATAAGTACAATTTCGATCCAAATGATAGACGATCCCTGTTTTCGTGATATACACCATCGGATCCTCCTGCTGCACATCGCTGACACTCTGCGCTACATCATATCCCGTCCAGGCCCTGCCGTAATACCGCTGCCGCATGGTAAATCCCTGGAATCCCATGATTGCTGTAAAAGGCTTCACCTTATAAGAAACCTGCAGGTCTATCACATCCCCTTTCCCCATGACTGAGGAGCCTGCCATGGACATTCCGCCCGTGCCGCCCGCAATACACGATTGGTCAAGATATTCCCGCCCTGCATAGTCCACAATCTGTCCTCTGGCATAGAGTGCCGTAAGCGCCACACCGGCCAGAGAATCCGGCAGCGCTCCCGCCGCCGTATGCTCATAGACATAACCATAGAAAGCCATTTTATTGCCGGTCTGGTGAAGTGCGGCGTTGATTCGGCTCTGAACAGCAATCATATTGACTGCAAACAGGATATTGATCACGGCAAACAGAAAGAATGGCAGTACAAATGCCGCCTCCAGCGTCATAGAACCTTTGCATTTTCTGCTTTGTTCTTCCTTCCCCCGTCCCACCCGGAAGATGATCAAAGACACCCTCTTTAACAGCCTGCAGAATGATAGAATGGTTTGACCATCTTGACTGAAATCAAGATATGCCCGGAGAGAATGTGCTGTCGATTTTTTAGAGTTACCCTGCTTTGACCGTAAAAAGGGCATCTTTGATCACCTCCCGTTTTCTTAAAAACTCATAACAACAGTTACACCATGCATCCATGCGTCATATCAATAAAATCCATAACTTCTGGTCATCTCATACGCATATCCAAACAGGCTTGATACGCTCAGCTCCGCCTCATAAGTATCAAAACAGGCGTCCATCCTGAATCTTGCATTGCCCGGTGTCCTGCGGATATCCATTTCCATGATGTCCATGGCACGAAATGTCCTTTTCTCCTTATTCTGTATAAAAAGCATAATCTGCAGATATTCCTTATAGTTAAGGCCTCTCCCCTCACCGTCCGCTGACAGGCTGCCTCTCACGTTCGTCAGACTGTTTATGCCCGTTTTCCAGTCCGCCGCTGTCTTCATGATCGGCACACGGCCTCCGGAGAGCAGTGTCTTCACATCCTGCAGACTTTCCACATAGGCCCACGCAAACAAAATCGTATAGGTTACCGGTTCCAGCAGCGCCGGGCACATCAGCACTGCCGCCAGAGCTCCGGCCGCCGCCCTGGCCTCGGCAATTTTGGCAGAATCCGTCAGAATGTAAATCACATTGGCTGCCTCACGCCATCGCAAAAGCCGCTTTGCCACATATTCCAGATTCTTCCAGTCCACATCTTTTCCCGCCAGAATATATTCAATCTGGTATTTCAGAAGAGACTTCTCCATCTCATCCATGTAATATCCGCACTTTTCAAACAGATACGCCTGAAATACCAACTCATTGGCATCTCCCGAGATTGCCGCCGCATCCGCATTCACACCGGTTCCCTGCATGCGGGGTCTGTGAGAGATATAGTCGTTAACATTGACCTTTACCGCCGAAACGGCGGAAGGATTCTCCAGCACCAGATTCAACACACCGCTGCTTCTCGTCGCATTGGCCGCATCGGCAGGATTATTCAGCGGCACTTCTTCAAAAACACCCTCCTCCACTTCTTCCACCGGCAGGCCTATTTCATCAATCTTTGCCTCATAGCGGGCACGTTCCGATTCGACATCCCTGGTTTCCAGGCCATACTGATCGAGCTGCTCTGCTCCCAGGCCGATCTTTTCCAATATTGCTCCGATCGGATAATCTGCCATATAGTCAGTGACCTGCCTCTTAAGTACAGCCCCCTCCTGATCGGAAGCGATAGAATACCGTCCGATTCGAACCCCATCCGCCGACATGGCCAGAAAATCCCTGACTCCCATCCCGCTTCCGAATCCGCTTTCCGGCTCAAGATTCTTCTGCATATAATTTCTAAGATGTGCCGCCGTATTGCCAATATCTGCATGTCCGCCGCCGTAGGACATATCCACAAACAGCAGCTCATACTGCTCCAATAATTCCCTGTGGTATTCCGCCAGAACGGAATTCATGCCGATATCCGCAACACATTCAAACTTCATACGGATGGCACTGATTCGTGCCCCTTCTATTACCGTGAATACAAGGGACAGAATCAATGTCAGGGACAACGTGAGAAATACCGTTATGTACCCTTTTCTCATGACATTACCGTGTTGCTGTCTTTGGTGATCTTCTCAAAGACCTTTTCCACCAGGGCACGCAGTTGTTTCTTGAAAATGATGACCAGTCCGATCAACACCACAATAATCAGAATAATTTCCACCGTTCCCATGCCGTCTTCTTCCCGCAGAAAATCCCGCAGACCTTTCAGATTCGTTTTCTCTTTTCTTCTCAGCATTTGTTTTCCTCCTGTTTTTGTTTGTCTTCTTTATCTCTATCTGCATCAAACCGTTTCTGCACTGCCGATGAACCGTCCCTCATATTATGAAGGAAAAATATGCCGGAATCATGATGACCACCATCACGATACATAACATCATCATCATTGGCAGAAGCAGTTTCGTGCCCGCTTCCTCCCCCAGCTTCTTAGCCAGGTTCTTTCTCTCCGCGAAGGCATTATCCGCCTCCTGCCGCAATACCCGGAGAAGGTCATTGCTGCCTTTCCTCAGATTCTGCGACAGCAGCGTACATAACTTCATATAAGCCTGTACCTGACACCGTTTCCCAAAGTGTGCATACGCCTCCCTCTCCGACCTGCCGCTCTGCAGTTCATAGCACATCATCAGTATTTCTTCATACACATACCGCTTTCTCTCACTCCGCCGTTTCCTGTAATCCTCTCCCATCTTGAAGAATGCGTTCCTGATCGTCATACCGGCCCCCATATACAGCGCCAGTTTGTTTACGATCTCCGGATAATCCAGCAGCAGCTCCTTTCTGCGGTTTTCCAACAGCCTGTCCGGTTCCCTGCTTCTTACCCAGAACAAAAACACTGCAACGGACAACGCTAACAGCAAAAGATACCCGCTGCCGTCCTCTATGATCTCCCGCCAGACAATAGGCATGGAATCCACCTTATCCGGCAGGATCATTTTATCCGTGGTACCCGTATATTCTTCCTGCAGATGCAGCAGTTCCTCGATCCGCCTGCGCAGCAGTTCCTGTTTCGTATACAGCTTCGGATTCACACGCACATACATTTGATAATCCCAGGCCAGCTTTTCATACTGGAAATGGGCTGTCAACGTCACCACAGTCCCTTCCTTCAGCTCTTCATTCGTCACCGTTCCGTCCGTATCTACGATAGAATAACTGTCGCTTTCCCACGATATGGTGAATGGATATCCTTCCAGCTGCGTCACAAGATCCAAATGCGTACGCACGTCCTCAAGACTGTCATTCTCTCCTCGAATCACTTTCGGAATGAGTCTTACGGCCTGGGCGTATAACGCCTCCGCCTCTTTTGTCGTATACTTTCTCTCACCCACAACATAAGCAAAAATCTCCTCTTCCTTCCCCTCTACCCGTGCCGACAACGACACCGGCACTTCACCCTCTCCGAAATTATTCCGGTTAAGATAACTCCCCTCTTTCAGCAATGGGCTGCTGTGTGCGGCGGTCCATACACCCAGGCAGATCATCCCTCCCAGGAAGCCGATTCTAAGCAGCAGACTGTACAGAGACACATAGTGATCCCGTATCTGTGTCTGCACCGCCACTTCCGGCTGTAAAATCTTCAACTTACTTCCCAACTGCCGCCGGTACAGATCTCTCTGCCAGTTTCGTTTCCTCCCGGCTCTGCGCTGTTGACGGCTCTGTCCCCTGCGCCAGAAATACATTGCCATCCTCTGGAAAGGGCCTTTTCCCTCTTCCTTCCACGACAATATCCACAGCATCAGATAACCGCACAGAACTGCCGCATATAGATAAATCATATTCTCCTCCTGTTTCTCTGAAACACTCTCCAACAATCAACTGCTCTACACCTCAATCTCCACGATTCGTCTCGACAGCCGATACGCCGCCCCGTAGACTCCCAGGCACACCGTCATGACGACAATGCCGGCCAGATTGTGATACAATACATCAAAAAATCCTCTGGAAGTAGAGCTGACATAAAACAGGATCAGAAACGGTACCGCATTCATGATCTTCTGCTCCAGTTTCCTGGCGCTGACCATCAGCTGGATCTCTCTGTCCGTCTCCATTTTCTGCTCGATAACCGATGCCGTCTTCGCCAGAATATCCGTCATATTTCCTCCGCTTCTTTTTGCAATATAGAACACGTCTGCAAACTGCATGATATCCGGCTCATGACTCCGCTGTCCCAACTCATACAGCAGCTTTTCCAATACCATATTGTTGTCAAGGCCCACCATGATGTGTTTGATCTCCACACAGATCAGCCCCTTCGCTCCGTACAGCATTTCCATATCCCGATAAGATTCCCGAAATGCATTTTCAATCGAATAGCCCGCTCTCTGGTTCGCTGCCACGGAGAGGATCATGTCCTTAAACTGCATTCCCAGCTCCTGTCGTCTCCTTTTCGCAAGTTCCATCTTCTTATCCTTCAGGAACAGGAACAACAGAGGAATCAGTCCCAGACAGGCAATCCAGGAGCGATAGAAGAAATATCCGATCATCGCCACCATCGCAGTGCCTTCCAAAAAGTACAAAGCGCCTTCCTTCCCCTGCAGATGATATTCACCGTAATCCGGCAGCCTGTAATTTTTCGACATAAGACAGTTCTCCTTTCTTCTGCAGTTCTCCCATGACTCTGCCTTCTATATCCTCACCCCTCTCCACAAACTGGAATAATGTCCTTAGCGCGATCCTGTCATTTTCATACCCCAGCACTTCTGCGATCTCCAGCACCTTCCGTGACTTATCGCGCAGCCGTCCCAAATGAACAATGATATCCAATCCGGAAGCAATCTGCTGCCTGATCGCCGTAAGCGGAATCTCCATACCCATCAGAATCATATTTTCCAAGCGGCTCAACATATCCCCGGCGCTGTTGGCATGTCCCGTTGACATGGAACCGTCATGCCCGGTATTCAGACACTGCATCATATCAAATGCTTCCCCGCCTCTGACCTCTCCCACAATGATCCGATCCGGTCTCATGCGAAGGCTTGTTTTGATCAAATCCCTGATGCTTATCTCACTGCATCCTTCCACGTTGGCATTTCTCTTTTCCATGCGGACCAGATTCGGCAGCCCCAGTATCTGCAGCTCCGCGCTGTCCTCTATCGTAATGATCCGTTCTTCTGTCGGAATGTAACAGGACAACGCATTTAAAAAGGTCGTCTTGCCGGATCCCGTGCCGCCGCTGATCATAATGTTATATTTCGCCCGCACAAGCTTCTGCAGCCACTCGCATACTTCCCGTGTTATGGAGCCATACGCGATCAGATCTTCCATCATAACAGGCTTATCCGGAAATCGACGGATCGTGACGATCGGGCCGTTCAATGCCACCGGATTTAAGACCACATTGACGCGTGCTCCACCCCGCAGCCTTGCATCCACGATCGGAGAGGCTTCGTTGACCACTCTGTTACAATCCGCCACGATCTGCTGTATCACATTGTGCAGCTGCTCCTGACTCTCAAATCGAAGCTCACTCCGATACAGCCGGCCGGCCCGTTCAACAAAAATGTGCTCCGGCCCGTTGATCATAATCTCCGTAATATGAGCATCATCCACCAGATCCTGCAGTACATCCAGTTTGCGGATCGCATGGAATAACTCCCGTCTAAGCTGTTCCCGCTCCGCCAAACCAAGCGGGGCCGCCTTACTCTCCCGTGTCAGCATATCATCGATCAGATCCTGTATCTCTTCGTCTGATTTCTCTGTGGCGTAATCGATGCTTTCTACCAGCTTTTCCCGCAGTCTCCTCTTTCGTTCTTCCCTACTTTCCATGCAAGTCCTCTCTGATGATCGCCTTCACATATCCCGCCAGTTCTCCATGCGTCATTAATTCCAGATTCACCGGCACCTCCTTAAAAACCGGAAACCTGCATTTCACAGTCTTATCCGCAATCTCTTCCAGTTCATAAAATTTCAATATCTGTTCATACTGGTTCAACTTGGCCACCGCAAAACTGTCTTCCCGGGTGATGGTGTAAATCTTATAACACTCCCGCAACAGATCAAACAGCCCGCTCATCCCGTCATCCAGATCCAGAATGATATATTCATACTGTCCGATCTGCGCAATCTTCCTGCACAGTTCCAGCCACTGTCCGCCGTCAGTCTCCCACAGCTCTGTCTGCGACTGCATGGGCGGTATATAATCCAACCCATTGATATTCTGTATGATCGTGGGCAGATGCAGTGCCAGTTTCTCCTTATCACAGCGGAAATAATACATCACGTCAGTCACATCCGTCAGGAATTCCCGCCCCAGCATCTGGCTAAACCCTGAATAACTCTCAAAATTGAAATACAACACTCTCTGTTCCCTGGCCAGTATCTGCCCCATTGTCAGTGCAAATGACGTCTGCAGGCAGCGTTTGACCGGCGAATAAATACCAATCAGCTTCACATCCGTCTGTACCTGTGTCCCTGCTTCCTGCCAGTCTGTCAGTCCCTTCGCCGATTCCACAAGTATGGACACGATTTTTTCCGGGCTCTGGAATTTATTGATATACAACGCCGAATTCTCGCTTAACTGTACCTCATTATTCTGCGTTTCACTTTCCTGCATATCCCTTTCCCGAATATCGTTTTCCTGCAGCACAAACATCTGCACCACCTGCCGTTTGACATACTCCATGTGCAGCAGCTCCAGCGCACTTTCGGCAATCAGCAGAATTGCTATCTCTTCCTGCTCCATAAATCTCTCCAGTTCCTCCACCCTGGTAAATAAATGCAATGCATACGAAACTCTGATCTTCTCCAGCATATATTCCGCCAATCTGAGGGCATATGCCTCTTCCAAATCGCAGATTGCAAAAATCTTCTGCTTCAAATTAATCCTCCTATCCCAAGCGCTGTCCCTAATAAGATCGGAATTGTAAAATGTATCTTATTCCTTTGGTACAACCCCCGCTCCTTTTCCAGATCTTCTCCGTATAACTTCCAATGTCCGCTCCTTATTACCTCCGACACATAGGCTGACAGACAGACCATTCTTTCTCTTCCATTACCTTCCATAAACAGTTTGACCGCGGACATCACTGCCCCGATTATAAAGGATGCCGCAAGTACTGCCAGGAACTCCTTTATCGTCAGAAAGCAGCCCGTCATGACAAGCACCTTGATGTCACCGGCCCCCAGTCCTCCAATCTTAAACAGGGGATACATGAGCAGAAATGCAAGAAGCATAGAAAGAAACGAAGAACGCAGACCCGGGCCACACCACTGACTGCCGTACAACCCAATCATAATACCGGTCACAAGAAAACCGTTAGGTATACGATCCGTTTTAAGATCTGCCGCCGCTGCGAGCAGCAGTAAAAGAAGTAATAAAGATTGATAATAACTCAGTCCAATAAAAACACCTCCCTGACATAATCTAACCTGACTCAATGAAATATATGGGATGAATCTCCCGATGCCTCTGCGGCAATAGAGTGAAGCTTTGCTTCACATAGAATTTCCTGAGCTGTGAATTGAATTATACTCACATATGAACTACTTGTCCAGTTATATTTTGCACAAAAAGTAATTTTGTGCAAATACTACAACATTTTGAAAAAATGAATCCCGTAAAGTACCACAACCCCCGGAAATCCAAGGAATCCGGATGTCAAAACCGTCAGCGGATTGATACCCACCGCAAAAGATAACTGCTGTGATTCTAAAAAGTAATTCACAAAATAAATGCCTGCTGTCCCCATCACTGCACGCAGGATAAAATTGACCAGCCACTCCACCTTCCTGCCAAGTGCCCCAATGATCAACACGATCAGACACACTCCTGATATCGCCAGTATTCCATTCATATTCTGCATTCCGTCTCCCGTCCTTTCTGCTCCCTGGTGGTTCTTAATGTTATATATGCATGGCATGTTCTGGAAATTACATGAATATTTTTCCAATTATTACCTATACTTTAGTAAAGGCAGGTTCATACGACACGCACACCTCTAACGTGGCAACATAAAAATTTCACTGTTAACAGAAAGGCAGGATATCCCCATGAGAGTACTCTTTCGTCAACCACCATCTATTCCGGCAGACAGTAATTCGATCGTCGACGATCATCGAATGACCCTCCAGGAAGAACTGGCACAGTCCCGTTTTGCGCTGGAGATCGCTTACTCAAATTTCGATAATGTAACCGACCCGGATCTGATCGACTGTTACATCTATGAAGTAAACGCTGTTTTAAAACGTTACAAATACTTATTGGAACAGGCCGCCGCCATGGAACTGGTACCCGAACACAAACAAGGAGAAATGTACCGCTCGCTGACACTGTTTTCATAATTAAAAAAATCCCGGAAATGCCATTCCTGTGGCACTTCCGGGATTCCCTTATTCTTCCTGTATCATACGCCTGCACAGATCACACACAAAACCCTCTGTTTGCTGACGGGTCTGCCACATTCTCCAGCAGGGTATTCCTTCCATAAGTCATCCCCGCGTAAACCGTCTGTGCATTGCCCATGACAGGACCTGACCTGTCCTGGTCCTCGATCTGCCGATACGCTTTCTGCAGCTCTCCAATCACCGAACGAACATGCTCCAGATTCTCCCTGTCAAAATGCGCGGAAGCCTTCACCAGCTCTCTGTTCACATAGAGATAGAGCTGCAGCAGATTCTGCGCCAGTTCATATTCAAGATGCAGGGAGGATGTCAACTCATTCATACAGCCGCGGATCCTGCGCACCGCCCCCTTAAATGCAGCCTTATCACCTGCCGTCAGCGCTTCCTCAGCCTCATCAACATACAAAAGCACCATCTCATAAAGAATCGTAATCAACTGCGTCTTATTCGCCTGCGTGATCCTCAAAGTAAATTCCTGTTTCAATTCTCTGGTCATACCATAACCCCTTCTTGCTTTGCTGCTCTATACGTAATACAGTCTTTCCACTTTTCTTCCGGCTCACTGCTCTGGAAGAATGCTTCCTCCTGAGATGACTTAGATCTACTCAGGTCATGTTCTTTATGATCCTGGCAGATCTTCATCTCTTATTATTGGAGTAACTGCAACACCTGAGACGGTCTCTCATTCGCCTGCGCCAGCATGGACACAGACGCCTGTGAAATCACCTGCTCCGTCGTATAATTGGTCATCTCTTCCGCCATATCCACGTCCATGATACGCGAATAGGAAGCCGTCATATTCTCCTTCGTAATATCCAGACTGCTGATCGTATGCTCCAATCGATTCTGGTAAGCTCCAAGACGACTTCTGACATCGGAAGTATACTTGATCGCCCCTTTGATCTCCGTGATCGCATCGCTGCTGCTTTCCTTCGTCGTCACTTCCGTCTGTTCGATACCCAGGTGACTCAGGGAGATCGTCGGAATACGAATATCCAGCTGCTGGCCTTCGTTAGCACCAATCTGTGTATCCATTGCTCCGACCCCTGTGAGATCGATCTTCAAGGTCATCGCATTTCCGTTTTCATCCTTGGGAATACAGTCTACAGGATTGTATCCCGTAATGTTGCCGTTTGCATCCGTCACCGGATCCGGCTTAACCGAGAGTGTCAGCTCAAAATTCTGGCCCGCCTTGATCGTTATTTTATCCTGTCCCACTTCCGTGATCTCCGCTCCCTTCGGAAATTCCGGTCCCGGCTGGAACGAAGCCTTCGTCTGATCCAGATCTATCGTCCCGTCATCATTATAGACAACTTCCAACGCATTGATCGTATATTCCTTCGTCAGCGCTTCATCTACATAATAATCCACATTGACCGTCTGGCTGTTCGTATATCCTTTCAAATCGAAACTGCCATCCAAAAGCGGCTGTCCGTTAAATTCCGTATCATTGGCGATTCTGGTCACTTCTTCCTTCAGCTGTTTCAGCTCCTGATTCAGCGTATCCCTGTCCACTGAGGTCAGCGTCCCTGTCGCCCCTTTAACTGCCAGCTCATTCATTCTCTGCAGCATATCATGCACTTCCGACAAAGCGCCGTCCGCCGTCTCAATAATGGAAATACCGTTATTTGCACTCTGTGTCGCCACAGACACACCTTCAATCTGCGCATTCATCCTGCGTCCGATGGCATACCCGGACGGGTTCTCCTTAGCCGCCGTAACTTTTAAGCCGGACGATAATCTTTTCAGGGAAGTGGTCAGCCTCTGATCCGATTTATTCAATGCGTAGTTGGCGCGCATCGCCGCCGCGTTATAACTGATCTTCATAATTAAATTCCTCCTGTTATGCTGTTATTCTGTAATGACCGCAATAAACGTCTTTGCGATCTGATACAAATCCGCCGTCTGCACCGATACAGACTCTTCCTGCAGTCCCTCCGCCTCAAAAGCGTTCAGATCCAGATCACTGCTGTGTACCACGCCTATATGACCAGGTTCCGGTCCGTCCTTTTTCCCGGAAAAGAGCTGCTGCAGACTCTTCTGCAGGCTTTCACTCCTGTTCCGCACAACCTCGGTTCCCTCCGCCGTAGAGCAGGCGATATAACCGGTAACCTTACCGCTCCTGATACTGAATTCCGCCGCAACCTTACCGTGACTCTCCGTCTCAAAGGTCGCTTTCACCTTGCCGCCTTCCGTCTTATTATGCAATACCCGCAGGTGAATAGCCGTCGTCTCACCGTTGATCTCCACCGGGATCTGGTAATTTTCTTCCTTCGCCAGATTACCGGCCAGCGCAAGCTGCTTATAACAGCTCTGCATTGTTTTCAGGTCAACATAGTTCATGCCAGGACTGTAACGCGCCTCCTCCAGCACTTCATCGTATACCTGCTGCAATTCCTCGTAGGCTTCCTGCGCACTGTCCTTATCCGTCAGCGCTTCATGCAGATGGGAAAGAGCCTGTTTGACTCTGCCTCTCTTCTCCGGCGTGGTATAATCATCCAACTTCCTGTAAACACCGCCCCGGCTGTTCATCAACCTCTCAGCCGCCGCCAGATTGTTGATCGTCACCGGCTGCTTATTATGCAGCAGTTCTTCCACCACAGCATCTTCCACTTCGCATGCCTTCCGGCACTCCTGCATCTGTTCTTTCTGATATTCTTTCTGGGTGGCAGCGTCCTGCTTCGCCATCCGGTCCGCAATATTTCCCACGATATCCCGATAGAACTTGGGGAATCCGGTTTCGATCTGCTTCGTGATGGACATCCCCTTCTCAATGGCCTCCAACCCGGCAAAGGCATCGTCCACCATAAAGTCCATACCTGCCCGCTTCTGGCTGCGCACCGCGCTGAGCATATTCTTGAAAGAGACTTCCGCTCCTATATTGATAAGCGCTCCTACTCCAGCGTTATCCGTCTTTTCAAACTGTCGCAGCATCCGGTAAATACCGATATAGGCCGTCCGCTCCTCTTCCGTGATTGCTTTGTTCTTATCCAGTTTATATAAAAATTTGCTGAACTTCTCGATTTCCTGTTCTTTTCCGTAAGGTATGGAATCCAGATAGGCATCCAGTTCCGGCAGCGTCATCTCCAGCGGGTTCTTCCCGTCACGAATCGTCTGCAGCACTGCCGCCGGCGTCATCTTATCCACCACCCGCTGCAGCTCCATATCGGTATCCCTTACCGTCTCCACATTCTCACGTGATAATTCCATCCGATTATAACCGAGGATCCTGACTGCCCGGCGGTTCTCCTCGCTGGTCTCCATCCCCAGATCCTCCAGGATACTGTCCACATTTCGGAATGCCTTCTGTATGGAATCTCCCAGATCCTCTCTGGTATTCGTCATCCAGGTCTCATACCTTTCTTTTGCTTCGTCATACTGACTGCGCAAAGCGGTACCGGAAATATGTACCTGATTTAAAGTGAAATCTTCATCGGTTATTCGGAATCTACCTGCAATGGCAACGGGCAGATAAGGAAGTTCCTCTACCTTACTCCTGGTCTCGTTATAGAGCGCCGCCTTCTCTGCCGCTCTCTCCGGATCCGTCTCCCCAAACAAAATCCTCTGCTGCCTCTGCTCCAGCTGCCGCAGCGCATTCACCAGTTGTTCCAGTTCTGTGGTATCGATCGCATAGCCGCTCCCCAGAAGCTTCCGGTTCACTTCCACCGTCATAATCAACCGGATCTCTTCCAACTGCCGTCTGGCCGTAATGTTGGCCGGAATTTCACTCTCCGGGCCATCCGCCGGGATCTTCCCCTTTTCAGACGCATCACCGTTATCCTGAATTCCACCGGCCGTACTGCCGTTCGCTTCAATCCCCTCAGCCGTCTTCTCCAGATTCACCAGTGTCACTTCTTTACCCGCCGCTACCGTCTGGTCAACCGCCTCGTCCGGGATTTTGTCAAATCTTTCTATATACTCAGCCGCTTTCTCCAGATTACTCCTGCCGTCCGCCAGATTGGCTGCTCCTGCCCCCCTGCCGTCCGCTATGGCCGACGCCACCGCCGACAGAATCTGCTTCTCGTCCTGCGGAAGCGTCAGCGTATCCAGCCTGTAAAAAGCAGCCACAGACTCCGGCGTCAGAGGAATACCTTTCTCAATCAGCCATCTGGCGTCTTCCATCGTCTTGTCGTTAACTTCCAGTCCGGCCTCTTCCAGAACCCGTTCCATCTGCGGACGCAACTGCTGCCAGTTAAAATCTTCCGCTTTCCTCGCATAGTAACCGGCACTGTCTGCATAATAGCCACGGCCCTGTCTGCTGCCGTCCGCAGTAGAACTGTAGCCCGCCCGGTACAGATTATCGATGGTCGGCTCCATCTGGTTCTCCACCATGTATTTGGCCGCGCCGTCTGTCAGCTCCCGAAGCTCCGTCGCCTTGTCGTACGCCTTCTTCGCATTCCTGACATTCTCTTCTGTCAACGGGATATCATGTTTCTCAAATTGTCTGCTCAGCTCTCTCGCAAAAGCTTCGCTTCCCGTAATCTCCCGCAGCGTATCCGCATCTATTTGATCGGTATACCCGACCACCTGCGTACCACCCTTGATCAATTCCGCCTTAATCTTGTCAACAATCGTAACGACTTCCTCTATATCCAGGTCTCCCACCTGACACCCGTCTTCCATCATCCGGCTGTAGTCTTCTTCGGACATAGTATTAGACATCACTGTCATATAGTCTCTCTGCACGGCAACGTCTGTCTGCCCTGCATCCTGCATAACCTCTTCTGCGGTCTTTCCCTGACCCTTGTAAGCCGTGTTATCCATAACTGTGCCAGAAATGTCTAATGCAAATGCACCCGCCTGAGAGGTCTTCTCCGTGCGGGTATCCCGATATGGAGTTGTCGTCACCTTGTCTACATTTTGATTTGTGTTATTATTGTCAAATGTTATCTTCATACACTCACTCCATGCAGCAGGTTATCTTTTATTTATGTCTTTCTTTCGTTGCCTTTTATTTCGGCATATTGTGTTGTTTTCTTAACCCTGCAACCGAAAACACGGCCTGCAGTCTACACCTCCTGTAAAGTGAAAGAGGCTGAACCTTACGATCCAGCCCCGCTTTTAACTCCCCTTCCAGGTATCACTGCTCTGAAAAAAGCCTACTGCAGCAATTCCAGAATCGACTGTGTGCTCTGATTGGCCTGCGTCAGCATACTCGTTCCGGCCTGCATGATGATATTGTTAATAGAGTATTCCATCATCAGATCCGCTATATCGGCATCCCGAATGCGGGACTCCGCCGCCTGTGTGTTCTCTTCCACATTGGCATTGATATTGCCGGCATGTTCGAGGCGGTTCTGGTAAGCACCGAAAGTAGAACGCTGTTCACTGACCATCTGCAGAGCTCCCTTGATCTCGTTGATCGCGTTCCTGGAGCTCTCCTGCGTCAGTGTGTTCGTATCCTGCAGGCCCAATGCCATAACACTGAGCGCTTCATACTGTATTCCAATATGTTGACCGCCTTCTGTCCCACCCTGCACATAGAAGCCGCACGTGCCTCCGTAAACCGGAACATCGATCGGTTTTCTGCCCGCAGTTGCTGTATATACATAATGATGTGCATAACTGGTAGAGTTGCCCCCATTTGTATAAAAGTCAAGAATTGTATCCGAATTCAATGCACCATTGATTCTGTCCAACACATCCTGTTCCGTATCAGTCGGAGACACACGAATCTGCAGCGTAAACGAACCGACACTGTTACTTGTCTTACCATCTGCATATTCATAGGGATCTTTCGACGTCAAATTGAAAGCTATGTTAATATACCCTCCCCCGTCAGCATCACCGCCATTAGCTGAACTGAGCAGTCCGGGAGTTTTATCACCTTTCTTACCCGTCAGGGCATCCATTAAAGAACCAAGCGTCCCATTTCCCTTATCACTGCTGGAACGCGTTATGACTCTTTTTTCCATGACATAAGAATGGCCATTCCAGACTCTCTCCCATCTCCACCAATAGTTCTCGTCATTATCAGCCCCATCCGAGGGAGCCCAATAACTGATGCTGGTTGAAGCGCCTGTCACTGCCCCGATCCCGTCCATGTAGAAAGAAAATTCCCATTTATCTTTGTTTTCCCGAGCCGTATTGATATCCGCCGTTCCGTTGCCGGGTACTTTCGTAAGATTGCCTCCGGACGGCTGCTGCGTCTGCACCGAATTCCCGGCAGTATCCGTAGGTTCCAGAAACTTATCGTCCGCTTTATTAAAATCATGTATATTTACGCTCGTCGAAGTATCCTGTCCGGTATTGTGATTGGATCCATATGCCGCGTTATAGTTCAAATGCACAGAATTTACAGACACCGATGACTGTACCTGGTCTCCCTTATTATCCTCAAATCTTCCGCTCATCCCAGCCCCTGTACTGTTGCTGAAATATGTCCCGTCAATGCAGTCGACCAAATCTTCAAGCGTCGCCGTTTCCTGTGGTGAAAAGGCGATTTGGTGACGGAATACCGGATTTCCGTTCGTATCATACAGCAAATTCCCCGGAACCTTATCGCCAAAATAATCCGCCATATCAAAACGGTAGTTCTTCTCTTTCAGCTCATCCCAGCCAATAGGTATTGTCGTATAAGTATTCCCGTTATAACCCATCCACTCCACATAAACGCCATCCGTTATATCCGCATGAATCTTATAACTGCCATAAGCCACTACTCCGCAGTTTTCATTTGTTACCGGTATATAACTGGTCGTATTTGTATACTCCACAGCCTGCTTCTTCACAATCCCCAGCAGCTTCCTGTCCCTGGGTTCCCAGATCTTCTGCTCGTTGAAAGTCGTAGTGTCAAAGATACGATCCATCTCGTCTTTCAGAGCCTGCATCTCACTGTCAATATACGCCCGGTCTTCCTCCGTATTCGTGCCGTTGGCCGCCTTCACCGAAAGTTCATTCATCCGCTGCAGCATGTCATGCACTTCGTTGAGCGCACCTTCTGCCGTCTGGACATAGCCTACCCCTTCCGTAATATTATCCACCGTCTGATGCAGGCCGCGCACCTGCCTGCGCATTTTCTCGGAGATAGACAACCCCGCCGCATCATCCGCTGCCCGGTTGATCCGATATCCAGAAGAAAGTTTTTCTGTTGTCTTCGCGTTTCTCCTACTACTTACGTTTAATTGCCGATTGGCATTTTCCGCCAGCAAATTGTGTTGTACAAACAGCATCTTTCCCTCCACACAAAATAAATCATTATCTATAGTTAACGACACTGGAAATTTCGTTTACTATAATTATCCATGATGAATTATAAATGCTAAAGAATTGCCTGCCAGGATGTCTGACTTGTCTGTTGTATATTATACATGATATCTCTTAAAAATAACAGAATTAAAATTAATCTTTTAAAAAAGAGACAGGCTCCACACCCATCTCTTTTCTAAAAATCAGCCGTTATTCAATCAAATACCCCACAGCAGACTGACGCGGCGGAAACTATCATCAGAACACAAACACCGCAGCCGTATAAGGCGGCAGATCAAAGGAGATATTGTATTTCTTAAAATTGCATTCCCCTTTGACCGCGTTGATCTCAGCCGGGATCTCATGGCCCTGCCCGCCGAAACGTTTGTCATCGCTGTTCAGCAGCAGCTTGTATTTCTTTTTCTTCGGCACACCGATCATATAATTCTCCCACATCATGGGAGTCATGTTGATAACGAACATGATATTATTCTTACCCGTCTCGTCTTTACGGAAGAAGCTGTAGACGCTGCGGTCCGCATCATCCGCGTTAAGCCACTCGAATCCGCTCCAGTCGTTGTCGATGGAGTAGAGCGCCGGATACTTACGGTACATCGTCAAAAGTTCCTTCATATACTCGTGCATCCCTTTATTCTGCTCCTCGGCCAGCAGGAACCAATCCAGTTCCCGCTCTTCGCTCCACTCTCTCTCCTGTCCGAAATCCTGTCCCATGAACAGAAGTTTCTTGCCGGAATGGCCAAACATATAGGTATATCCCAGACGCAGGTTCGCATATTTATCCACCGGATAGCCGGGCATCTTGTTGACCATAGAACATTTCAGATGCACTACCTCGTCGTGGGACAGCGGTAATATGTAATTCTCGCTGTGGTTATAAGTCATGGCAAATGTCATGGCATAATGGTTATTCTTGCGGAAATAGGGATCCAGCTTCATATACTCGCAGAAATCATGCATCCATCCCATATTCCATTTAAAGCAGAAGCCCAGACCGTCTTCCTCCACCTTGCCGGTCACCTTCGGCCATGCGGTAGACTCTTCCGCGATCGTCAGAAAGCCCGGATAGGTGCCGCACACAACAGAATTCAAATGCTTGAAGAACTCGATAGCCTCCAGGTTCTCATTGCCGCCGTACTTATTGGGTACCCACTGGCCGTCGCGCTTGCCGTAATCGAGATAAAGCATAGAGGCCACGGCATCCACGCGGATACCATCGATATGATATTCTTTAATCCAGAAAAGAGCGTTGGCGATCAGGAAGTTCCTGACTTCATTCTTACCATAGTTAAAGATCTTTGTCCCCCAGTCCGGATGCTCTCCGATCCTCGGGTCCGGATGCTCGAAAATACACTGCCCGTCAAACCGTCCCAGTCCGTGGGCATCCGTTGCAAAATGTGCCGGAACCCAATCCAGAATCACACCGATCTTATGCTTATGCAGCGTATTGATCAGATACATGAAATCATCCGGCGTGCCGTATCTCGATGTGGGTGCATAGTAGCCCGTCACCTGATATCCCCAGGAACCGTCATATGGATATTCGGCGATCCCCATCAGCTCCACATGCGTATATTTCATTTCCTTTAAATATTCCACGATCCGGTCTGCAAATTCACGATAATTATAGAAGCCTTCCCTGGTGCCGTCCGGATGCTTCATCCAGGAACCGATGTGGCATTCGTAGATAGCCACCGGCTCCTTGTTGTAATCCTTCCCGTTTCTGTTCGCCATCCATGTGCCGTCCGTCCACTTGAACTTCGTGATATCATAGGTCTTGGACGCATTACCGGGACGCATCTCGGCATAATTCGCAAACGGATCCGCCTTGTACAGCTTCTCGCCCTCCGGCGTACGGATCAGATACTTATACATCTCGCCCTCGCCCACTCCCGGCAGGAACAATGTGTAAATACCGATGGGCCCAATCTTCGTCATCACGTGCAGGTCTTCGTCCCAGTTATTGAAAGTACCGATCACATTGACACTGGCCGCATTGGGAGCCCACACCGCAAAAAACATACCCTTCACGCCATTCTCCACGGAAGGATGCGCTCCCAGTTTCTTATAGATATCATAATGTGTGCCCTGTCCGAATACATACTGGTCCGCTTCCGAGATGAATACCTGATTTTCCTGCGGCTTCTGTATCTCCTTTTTGACTTCCTTTTTAGTTCCCTGTTTGACTGCTTTGCTCGTTTCTTTCCTTGCCATACATGTTCTCCCCCGTTACATTTTTCTTATGATCTGTGATCCCTGCTTATCAGCGTTCACGAACTGCGCAGCAGGTGCGCAGTCTGATTGCCGGTTACTCCCGTATAAACTTACATCATGCTCAGTAGTGCATGAAATCCTTCTCCCGCAAAATGATCATATCATCATCATCATATCTTTTTGCCAATAATATATCCATAAAGTGGCCCGGTGTTTTCTTATTGGCATGATAGATTGCTTCATCTACCAGGTCCCTGACCTCCGCCAGATTCACCTCATGATCGCTGGTCTGCCTGTCGGCAATCCGTGTATGAAGCGCCAGAATACCAAATTCATCGATAGAATACTCCATCTCCTCCGCATACTGCCGCGCATAGGCTACCAGGGCCTCATCATCCAGCGCTTCGATATCCACCCGCAGATTAAAATGATCTTTCACAGCCGCATTGTCTGCCAGAAATTCATTCATACTCTGTTTCTGGTCAATCATCAGAACCAGCAGGCCCATATTATCTCTGTCCAGCGTTTTAATCATGTCAGCCGTCGTCGCCGGTTTCAGATGAGATGCCTTCTCAATGATCAAGGCCCCATTGTTCAACTTTCCGAATGTCTCTTCTACATCTTTTTTATTCAGGACAACACTGGAAATCTTAGCGATCCTACCCGAAAAGTTGCTGTCATTAAGCTGCATCTCCCTGACAAGCGCTTTCGCCAACGACAGTGCCGTCTCCTCTTCCTCGCCGGTGATCAGCACGTTACCCGTGTAAGACGCCAGGCTCATATTATCCAGAGTATGTACGAGCTGTCTTTCGGATTTCCGATGATGTATAAACTCCCCGAAAAGCTCCCGCTCCTCTTCTGTGAGTTCCCTTTCCCTGACAACATCATCTTCCGGCTTTTCTTCCGTATCAGGCACGTCTTCTGTCACCAGTGTCTCTGCTGCTTCCGGCTCCTCCGCTGCAGAAGCTTCTGCCTCACCGGACATTTCCGCTTCATCCATCTCCTTTTCTTCGGAAATATCCTTCTCCTCAACTTCCTTCACCACCGGATCAGGTTTCTTCCGTATTACTGCCGAAGACGACGCCCCCGCTTTCTTAACCGCAGGCTTTCTGTCGCTTTCCTTCAAGATAGCCGCAACGAAGGCTCTTTCCAGCTCTTCCAGAAGACCGTTCTTGGTCGCCTCATCGAAGTTTGCAAAAAGATCCCCCGTATGTTCCAGAATCCGCTGTCTGACATCTTCCATGCGTTTCTGTTCGTTGGTCTTCTTCATCTCTTCCCACTCAGCCATAATATCTTCTATGCTGAGCTGCCCGGTGATCTGCTTCTCGATCCGCTCCGCCTCGGGCATTACAAGGCTGATCTGTCCGTCATATTCCTGGGAAAGAATATTGTCATATTTAGATGGTTTCGTATTCAACGGAGTCAGCACACCGGTCCGTGCTCCCGGCACCCGGTCCGCTTCGGATGCTCCTGCTCTCTTCTGGACCTCTTCTTTCATCTGCTCCAGGATCTGTCTGGCATCGAAAGACGATGCATCCTCCTGTACGATCCCGGCACTGATCTCCTGCAGGTTATCCGTATCCATGACTGGCTTTCGGCTTACCGGTTTCGGCTCCCGTGCCGCTTTCGGCTGTCCCGGAAAGCGTGTTACGGACGCCTCTTTCAGTCTCTTCTCTACCTCTTTGGAGTCCGGCAGCCTGATCGTCTCTTCCATGAGCACATCGGCCTCGGATTTTGCAGCTGCATCCTCCTGCCCGGCTTCTTCCGGTGACGCGGCAGTTTCCTCCGGTTCCTCCTCATCCCGCACAGACTCTGACGCGGCCTCTGCTTCCGTATAACCCGCATCCGGCTCTTCCGGTTCTTCATACATGCCGGCGGGTGTCATTCGCAGCATCGCTTCCCGTTCCGCATAATCTGGCGGCCCGGTTTCCGCATCTTCTTCTGCCTCTTCCGCATCCATGATCTCCATGCTTACGTCATTCTCATCCTCTGCCGGAAATTCTTCTTCGTATATGATCTCTTCTGCCGGCTCCTCCTGCCCATAAAATTCTGCCGACTCAGTTTCCGCATCTTCCTCCTCGTCCAGAATCTCCTTCATGCTCTCCGCCAGCGCCATCTGCAGGTTGATCGTATTATACTGACCCACATCTACCGTCTTTACCTCCGGAAGCTCTGTGGTGAGCATTTCTCCCGTCTCTATCTCCTCGTCAACTTCTTCCTGTTCTTCTGCGTACCCTGCATATCCGGTCTCGACAGCTCCATGCCCGTCATCAGAAGCAGTATCCCGATAATTCCCTCCTGCCTCCTCCTCTTCATAAAGCTCTCCCGCTGTCTCTCTCGCCTGAATCCACAGATCATACTTATCCTGCTGTTCCGCATTCAAAGGTTCATGCAGTTTCTTCAACTCCAACGCCTTAACCACATATTTCCCTTCGCCAAACCAGAGAAACATCTCATCGCATTCTTCCACACATTTGGTTGTCAGACCGATGCGATGATACAGATACGCCAGCTCATACGCCCATTTCTCCCGATAATCCCGCTTCTTAAATTCCTCCAGAACTGCAATTCTCTCTTCCAGACTGACATCCTGCGCCTCATAAAGCCTGTACTGCAGTATATATCTGCCCGTATCCTTCGGCGCTATCTGTACAAATTCCTTATAGTATTCAATGGCCTGCACGCTCTCTTCCATCTTGATGGAAAGCTCACACAGGGAATAGACGATTAACCTTCCGGTGGGGTGTTTCTCATATGCCAGTAAAAGAATATCCCTGCTCTCCGGATATCTTCTGTTGATCTTATACAGATCGCTGATCTTGCACAACATCATAACGCTCTTAACCCTGCGCCAGTCGATGGTGTCCGCAATCTCAACGGCCTCCGCAAATTTCCCCTCAGCGATCAACGCATTGATCTCCTCGGCCCGTATTTTATATTCATACTTATCCAAGGTACTCACCTCATTATTGTATTCTCACTGTTATTTATTCTCTATACAGTTAATCTCATCCTATACATCTCTGTCACACAGCAGACGTATGGCCGTATAAACCCTATTTTCACTGTCTTAGTTTACCATAGCCTCTTATCAATGTAAATAATGATATGGAAAAAAAGCACCTTCTCCAGTATGTTCCTCTATCATATACCAATATATGGAAGCACATCAATATACAATCCCTCTATATTGTATTATCCAAGGGTTTTCCTTCTTGTAAAAAGACGGTTTGACAATTCGGAAAACTGTTCTAATGTCAATGTTTCTCCGCGTATCATGGTGGAAAGTCCCATGTCAGACAACGCTTCTTCCACCTGTTTCCTGCCAATCCCCGGATACCCGGCATTGGCCAGGCCATTTGCCAGCGTCTTCCTCCTCTGGTTAAAAGAAGCCCGTATCACGGCAAAAAGCCAGGCTTCGTCCTCCACTTCCACAGGCGGTTTCTCATAACGGGTCAGACGAATCACCGCGCTGTCCACATTCGGCTTCGGCATAAAGCAGTCTGCTGGAACCTTTGTGACGACCTCCGGCTTCGCGTAATACTGCACTGCCAGCGACAGCGCCCCATAGTCTTTGGTACCAGGCCCTACCTGCATACGATCCGCCACTTCCTTCTGCACCATAATTGTCACACTGTGCAGCGGTACATGCTTTTCAAAAAGCGCCATAATAATTGGCGTCGTGATATAATATGGCAGATTCGCCACCACCTTGATGGGCCTGCCTCCGTTATGTTCCTCCACGATCCGGTTCAGATCCAGTTTCAGGATGTCCGCGTTGATGACCGTCACGTTTTCATATGCCGAAAGCGTATCTTCCAATACAGGGATCAGGTTCTTGTCGATCTCCACGGCCACCACCACCCCCGCCTCTTCGGCCAGACACTGTGTCATCGTACCGATGCCGGGTCCGATCTCCAGCACACAGTCCTCCTTTGTGATCTGCGCCGACTCAATGATCCTGTCCAATATGCTGCTGTCCACCAGAAAATTCTGTCCGAATTTTTTCTGAAAACTGAAATGATATTTCTCAATTATTTCCGCCGTACTTCTTCTGTTGCCAAGTGTCGCCATGTTATCCTCGATCCTTTTCTATACTGTCTGTTTTCCTCTTGTCCAATACCTCATACTCAAATTCTCTGCGTCAACCTTCCGCATTCCGTTCTGCTTTCCTGCGCTTGTTCTGCTTTTCTGAATTTGATAACAAAAATCTTCCAACCGCACAGTTGGAAAATCTTTATGGAGCCTGTACCTTCGAGAACAGCCTTTCCGCGTTACGGCTTGTGGCCTCCTCCACCTCCTCGCGGCTGACGCCTTTAATCTCCGCTACCGCCTGTGCAATGTACGGCAGATTCAGGGAGGAATTACGCTTCCCCCGGTTGGGTTCAGGAGCAAGGTAGGGGCTGTCCGTCTCCAACAGAATCTTTTCCAACGGGATATAGGCCACCGCCTCCTTCAGCTTCTTCGCATTCTTAAACGTGATCACGCCGCCGATGCCGAAATAAAAATCCATGTTCAGATACTCCCGCGCCAGCTCCTTCGTATAGGAATAACAGTGCACAACGCCGCCCATCTCCTCCGCGTGGAGCGCCTGCATCATGTCCAGTGTGTCTTTCGCCGCATCTCTGGAATGAATGATCACCGGCAGCGTAACTTCCCGCGCCAGTTCCAGCTGTCGTTCAAACCATCTCTTCTGCACCGCCTCTTCCGGCTCCTTCCAGTAATAATCCAGGCCGATCTCCCCCACTGCCACCACTTTATCCCGGGAACACTGCTCCTGCAGCCAAGCAATTCCTTCCTCACTTAATTCCGCCGTTTCACTCGGGTGCACGCCCATCGCCCCATAGACAAAAGGGTACTTCTCCATCAATCCAAGCGTCGCCCTGCAGCCCGCCAGACTGGCCCCTACGTTGATCACCCTGTCAATCCCGTGACCCGCAAGGGATAGCAGCAGAGACTCCCTGTCCTCATCAAACGCCTCATCATCATAATGCGCATGGCTTTCAAAAATCATATTGAACCTCCAGATTATAGTTATGTCATTTACATAGATGGCCATGCGGCCCGCCAGGCGGCAGGTTGAGCATGGTGTAAGTTTACTATATTTCTTCCAGAATATAATAATTCGGTCGTTTTTTTAAGAAAAAATTACAAAAAAATTATGTATCTTTATTTTTTCCAAATTTTCTTAAATTTTTTTAAAAAAATACTTGCAAAACATAAAACATTGTACTATAATAATTTTTGCGTGTTGCAGAGAACACAAACTGCTGACACAGGACACGCACCGCTAGCTCAGTTGGTAGAGCACCTGACTCTTAATCAGGGTGTCCAGGGTTCGAGCCCCTGGCGGTGCATCGAAAGGACTGGTTTTGGAGACTTTAGCGCTCTGGGGTTGGTCCTTTTTTTGTGCTCTTCTTTGCCCGGACTTCCGTATGTGTTTGACTCTGGGAGTCTGGACGAAACCTGTCATGTCGCCTGCTTGTTTTAAACGACCTGATATATATACGCATGTTCGCTCTGACTGAAATCTGTCACATCGCCTGCCCATGCATCGTACCGGAAATATACCGGGAGCATACAGCATACCATTCTAAAATATGATCCCCAGCCAGTTCACCACAATACCGCCCGCCACACCGACCCCGTACAGCAGTGCCAGAATCCTGATATTCTCCTTCTGATCGTCATTCACCCGAAACAGCACCAGCAGGCCCACGCCCGAACCGGCCAGCAGCCCGGAGATCATCGCCCCGGCGCTCAGCACGCCGTTTAAATACAGCTGCGTGATGGCCACAGAGGAAGCGCAGTTGGGAATCATGCCCACAAGCGCAGCCGTCAGTTCTCCCACCAGCGGACGGTTGAGGAACAGGCTGCCCAGCCTGTCTTCCCCGATCCATCCAATGATCACATTCAACACCGCAGAAATGCACATAATATACAGAAAAATCTCCGCCGTATGGTGCAGCGCCGATTTCCAGATACCGTTCTCGCAATGACAATGATGCTGCTCGCACAGATGCTCGATCTGCATCTGCCTGCGCCTGTTCCCGGAGAGAAAGTCAACTGCAAAGCCGGCCAAAAGTGCAACCGCCACTTTTACTGCCAGAATCTTCAAAATAATCCCCGCACTCACATTTTCAGAGATCATGATCGGAAGCATCTCGTCGGAAGTGGACAAAAAATTAGCCAACAGCGTTCCCAGCGTGATGATCCTGCCCGCATACAGATTGGAAGCCACCGTCGAAAAGCCGCACTGCGGAAAA
This sequence comes from uncultured Lachnospiraceae bacterium, assembly GCA_910578115.1. Classification (GTDB taxonomy): domain Bacteria; phylum Bacillota; class Clostridia; order Lachnospirales; family Lachnospiraceae; genus UBA3282. The sequence goes on from CAJTPO010000055.1 coordinate 29,329, forward strand.
ATACCCAGCACACTGCCAATCGCCGGGCCGCCCGCACCCGCGCTGCGTATGGTCTCCTGCATTTTCTGTCCTGCCCTGTGCTCCAGGTACTCCATCGCAAGATAAGTCAGAAAGAGAAAAGGCAATAGCCTGATACTGTCTATGAAACTGTCCATTACTGCATCTATGATCATTGAAAGTCCTCGATAGTCCCTGCTTAATATGATAAACAGCCCGGCTCTGAGCGCGGGTCACCTGTCCGCTTTGTTGCAGCATCTCTTTACAACTTTATACACCCGTATGGCCCGCGTTAATGAAACTGCCCCACACGCAGGACCCGGATCATTATCAGGGCCATATCAGCATACAATTTAATCCGGAAAAATGCAAGTCGTAAAATCCATATAAAAAAGAATCCTGTCTACAGGATTCCCTGTCTGCAGCGGAATGTTTCAGCGATATGACCCCGCTTTGCCGCAGTGCGATCACTGTTTTTCGCTATATAGGAAATTCGCAGAAATTTTCTATCGGGTAGGAGGCTACCCATTAGTTGAGCAGCCGACCTCCCACACCACTGTAC
>CAJTPO010000056.1 GCA_910578115.1 uncultured Lachnospiraceae bacterium
AAAAGTACACTTTTTAAAAAATGTGTCGGAAGATTGTATGGGGTCAGGGGTATGGCGTGTGATTATGCAGTCGTAGTAGTGACATATAACAGATTGAAGCTTTTGAAAGAATGTTTAGAGCAGGTTGAGGATCAGACGACCCCGGCAAAGAGGATCATTGTGGTAAATAACGCGTCTGAGGATGGCACGACGGAATATCTGCAGGAATGTAAGGAGAGAAATCCTTATTATCGCGTGATCACATGCGCGGAAAATACAGGCGGTGCAGGCGGTTTTGCAAAGGGAATAGAGGCTGCTGCAGAAGAAAAGACGGAATGTATCCTGCTGATTGATGACGATGCGATTCTGGCAGGCGATTATATGGAAAAGATTATGGCTGCCAGACAACATTACCCTGATTATAAGGCTTATGCAGGTGCGGTGATGACTAACGGCAGAATAGACATCTACCATCGCAGGAATATGGTAAGACCGGGACTTATGATGAAGAATTGCCCGGAAAACTGTTATACGGGAGATAAGGTGGGACAGCCTTTTGCATGTGATATAGCGTCTTTTTGCGGCATGGTGATTGACAGGGAACTGATTGGAAAGGTCGGATTTCCCTGCGGCGATTATTTTCTGTGGTTTGATGATACGGAATATTCTATACGGATCAATCGTCACACACGGTTTTTGGTAATACCGGATGCACAGCTGGATCATAAGACTATGGCCAATGTAAGGCAATATCCGCATCGGCGATATGACTGGCGGGAGTATTACGGGATCAGAAACCGTATTATGTGTGTAAAAAGACATGGGAATCTATTGGACAGAGCAGTAAACGGTGCGGATATGTTCTGCCGGATCATATTTCGCAACTGGCTGTTTGGCATGATACATATGGATGATTATGACTGGGAATATGAAAAATGTCTGGTCAGAGAAGCTTACAGGGACGCAGGAGCGAAGGACAATATCCGGAAAGGAATTCCGGTTTTTGATAAAGTACATGCGCAAAAGACATGGAGAGGAGCACGGTTACAGAAGTGAAGATTCAGGATATTTTATGGCCAAAAGACGGAATATGTACGGATATAGAAATGTATTTCCACTCTAATTATAAGAGAAGCCTCCTCAAGGAAGCGTATACATGCATTCTGTTTCAAAAGGGGGGCGTCATTACGACAGACACCTATTTTAACAGTCTGACGATCGAAAAGTGGAGAAAATATACTAACGTAAGTACGATACAGCTCATCCTGTCTTTACAGGGAAGGTTTAACATAAGCCTCTGTTGGAAACAGAAAATAGAGGACAGATATGTGGAAAGAGAACTGAAAAATATCACTGTGGATACGGACAGGCGGGCGGAGATCACGCTGGATTATCCGGAGGAGACGAAGGGGATGTTCTTTTTCCGGTTAGAAGCCGTCGAAAAGGGTGGGATATTTTTCGGGGGCTATTATGCTGCACAGATTCAGGAGGAAAAGATTCGGCCTGTTAAGCTTGGTATCGTGATCTGTACTTATAAAAGGGAAAAGTATGTGTGTGATAATGTCCGACTGTTGAATCAGGATATTATAGAGAATCCGGACAGTACGCTTTATGGAAGAGTGGAGGTATTTATTTCGGACAATGGACAGACGCTGGAGGAATATGGTCTTGCAAGTGAAAAGATACATATTGTCCGCAATAAAAATGCAGGCGGGGCGGGAGGATTTACAAGAGGATTGATAGAAATCTTAAAGCAGCCGGATAAGCACATCACGCATGCATTGCTGATGGATGATGATGTGGTGGTTGACACAGCCTCCCTGCTGCGTACGGCTGTCGTCCTTTCTCTGTTAAAAGAAGAATATATATCTGCTTTTATCGGCGGAGCCATGCTGCGGTCCGACCAGCGGAATGTGCAGATTGAGTCGGGAGCTTCCTGGAATGCAGGCAATCTGGTGGCACTGAAAGCAAATCTGGATCTGCGTCTGTGGCAGAACTGTCTGATCAATGAACAGGAGGAGTATCGGGAATACAATGCGTGGTGGTACTGTTGTTTTCCCATGGAGCTGGTGAGGCCCGATAACCTGCCGCTGCCCATTTTCATCCGGGGAGATGATCTGGAATACGGCCTGCGCAACATGAAGACACTGATCCTGATGAATGGGATCTGTGTCTGGCATGAACCCTTTGAGAACAAGTATTCTTCCTTTCTGGAATACTATATTATCCGCAACCGACTGATCGATAACAGCTTTCATTTTCCGGGCTGGGGCAGGAGGGAACTGATCCGGGAGCTGTTTCGGGAATACCGGCGTGAAGGGTATTTGTACAGGTATAAAAATGTTTCGCTGTATATGCGTGGCATCCGGGATTTCCTCAAGGGAATCGATTTTCTGGAACAGACGGATGCGGAGCAGCTTCATAAAGAGATCATGGCATCCGGTTACAAGGCGGAGCTGGCGGAGCATCTTGGTGTGCCGTTTTTCTATCGGGAGTATGAACGGGGTTGTAAAGAGAATCATTCTCTTCTGCATGAAGTGATACGAAAAATGACTTTGAACGGCTATCTGCTTCCGGCGAAGCATGTGCGGACGGTGCCTATGGCGAAGGCAAGACCGGAATATGTCTGGCGGGCGAAGACAATTCTGTTCTATGACATTGTGGAGAATAAAGGGTTTGTCACGCACAGGAGTACAAGGACCTTTATCAGGCAGGGATTTGAGATGCTGGGAATGATGTTTGCCATTCTGATCAAATATGAAAAGGCGAAGAGGAGCTATATCGAGCGCGGGAATGAAATCAGGCAGTTGGCATTCTGGGAAAAATATCTTGAGATTGGAGAACAGGCGGATGAAATATGATTATTTAATCGTGGGGGCCGGACTTTACGGAGCGGTGTTTGCGCATGAAGCGGCAGGTAAGGGCAAAAGCTGTCTGGTGATAGACAGACGGGATCATATAGCCGGCAACCTTTATACGAGAGAGACGGAAGGAATCCAGGTGCATGAATATGGAGCACATATTTTCCACACCTCGGAAAAAAGAATATGGGATTATGTAAACCAGTTTGCAGAGTTTAACAATTATATCAATTCTCCGGTGGCGGTGTATCAGGACGAACTTTATAATCTGCCCTTTAACATGAATACATTCAGCAGAATGTGGGGGATCAGAACGCCGCAGGAGGCAAAAGAGAAGATTGCCGGCCAGATTGCAAACCTGCAGATCAAAGAACCAAAGAATCTGGAAGAGCAGGCGCTTTCACTTGTTGGCGAGGATGTATACCGAAAACTTGTAAAAGGGTATACGGAAAAACAGTGGGGACGGGACTGCACCGAGCTTCCGGCATTTATCATCAGACGGCTGCCCCTTCGATTCACCTATGACAATAATTATTTCAATGACAGATATCAGGGCATTCCCATTGGCGGGTATACGGCAATGATTGAAAAGATGCTGGAGCATGCCGAGGTGAAGCTGGGCATTGATTATCTGGAACACAAGGCGGAATTTGACGCCATGGCAGAACGGGTCGTTTATACGGGACAGATTGACCGGTATTTCGACTATTGTGAGGGTGTGCTTGCATATAGAATGGTCCGTTTTGAACATGAGATCCTGGATTGTGATAATTATCAGGGAAATGCGGTCGTGAATTACACCGAACGTGAAGTGCCCTATACGAGGATCATAGAACATAAACATTTTGAGTTTGGAAAGCAGCCAAAGACCGTTATCTCCAGGGAATATCCAAGTGAGTGGCATAAGGGGGAGGAGCCTTACTATCCGGTCAATGATGAAAAGAATAATGTGATGTATGAGGCGTACCGGAAACTTGCGGCGAAAGAAAAGCATGTGGTTTTCGGAGGCAGGCTTGGCGAGTATCGGTATTATGACATGGATAAGGTGATCGGCAGGGCGCTTGAGGCGGCAGGACGTATTCTTTCAGGAATGTGAAATTAAATTACAAAGATATATACCAGAGTACTATGCATTGGAAATGCAGATCGGTGCAACGGGATAAGGAGTAGAAACATGGTTAACTTTAATGTACCGCCAGCAGTCGGTGAAGAATTTGAATTTATAAAAGATGCCATCGCATCCGGAAAGATTTGTGGCGACGGTAAATACACACATATGTGCAATAACTGGATAAAAGAGAAAACAGATTCGGCAGGAGTTCTGCTGACTACATCGTGTACACATGCAACAGAGCTGGCAGCGATTCTATGTGATATTAAGGCTGGGGATGAAGTCATTATGCCATCCTATACGTTTGTTTCGACAGCAGATGCATTTGTTTTACGAGGAGCCAGAGTTGTTTTCGTAGATATCAGACCGGATACGATGAATATCGATGAGAATTTGATCGAGTCTGCTGTTACAGAAAGGACAAAAGCAATCGTGCCGGTTCATTATGCAGGGGTTGCCTGTGAAATGGATAAGATCATGGAACTTGCGAAGAAATATCATCTTCATGTGATAGAGGATGCGGCGCAGGGCATGATGGCATCCTATAAAGGACAGCAGCTGGGTGCGATTGGCGATATTGGATGCTACAGTTTTCATGAGACAAAGAACTTCAGCATGGGAGAGGGCGGTGCAATTCTGTTAAAAGATGGGAAAATGCTGGAGGAGGCAGAGATCATCAGAGAGAAAGGTACGAATCGAAGTAAATTTTTCAGAGGACAGATTGATAAATATACATGGGTGGCTGCAGGTTCCTCCTATCTGCCGAGTGAATTAAATGCGGCGTATCTATGGGCACAGCTTCTGAAAGCGGATGAGATCTATGATAATCGGATGATTTCCTGGAACAGATATTATGAAGAACTGCGTGAGCTGGCAGATGATGGATTCATTGAACTGCCATATGTTCCGGAAATGTGCAGACATAATGCACATATGTTCTACATCAAATCGAAAGATCTGGATGAAAGGACGAGGCTTATCTCATACCTGAAAGAAAGAGGTGTTATGGCAGTATTCCATTATATTCCTCTGCATACAGCTCCAGCAGGACAAAAATACGGTGAGTTTAGAGGAGAAGACAAATATACTACGGCAGAAAGTGAACGTCTTGTAAGGCTACCATTGTATTACGGACTCAAAGAGCAGGATCAGGAAAAAGCAATCTGTTCGGTCAGAGATTTTTATAAAAAGTGATAGAAGTCAATATGGGCTGCGGACAAAAAGGAAGAGGATTATGGATATGCGGTTTGACGAGTTGTATATAGGGCAGGAATACAGTAAAGCATTTCAGGTAACAGAGGAGAAAGGACTTGCATTTGCGGAAGTTTCACAAGATTATAATTTACTCCATCTGGATGAAGAATATGCCAGAAGTACAATGTTTCGGGGAAAAATTGCACATGGTATGTTAGCAGCCAGTTTTATTTCCGGTGTGCTTGGAAATGATTTTCCTGGATCGGGGACTGTATATCTGAGTCAGGAGCTGCAATTTGTTCGGCCCGTGCGGTATGGAGATGAGATCTCTGTCATTGTTAAAATAGAGGAGATGGACAGAGAAACAAGGAAGATTAAGTTAAGTACCGTCTGCAGAAATCAAGTTGGTAAGAATGTTGTGGAAGGTTATGCGTACATCATGAAGAAAGGGTAAAAAATGCAAAAGAGTGTATTTATTGATGATAATTTACTGTTGGGAGATTGCTATATAAAAAGAGAGTATGGAACATTAAAGGAAAAAATCATCGGGGGGGGGTATGATGCGACAGATGCCCTGGTGGAAGAAGGCGAGTTATTCGGATTCCATATTACGAAAAACCATAATGTTTCACAGATTTATGGGATGGACTGTTATGTTGTAAGATTTATTTTTTCGGGTGTTTCACAGATGCATGATAACAGGCAGGAGCAGATACTGTGCCAATTGCTGAATAAGCTGAAACATTATATCGATTCCCATAAAGGTTATTATAATTTAAGGATTCCCTCACATATTGTGGATTTAATTAAGGCACTGAATCTGACATTTTTGAATCCAATCTTTTGTGGTGGAACGGTAGAAGAATTGATCCATGGTAAGTATGTGGATGATTGTAATACAAATAATTTGGCGATAGAATTTGCGGATCGGCAGTATATTGAGAAATACAAAGAAGAACTGTTAACGATGACACTGGAATCTTTTGAGACTTATCAAGGACAGTATCACATTTCCGGAGTCACTCAGAATAAGGCCGGACTTATTTATGAAAATTGGATCAGGGAAACATTGGAAGCGCGAAATAATGAGAAATGTGCTGTAGCCAGGATCCATGAGGCGCCAATCGGGTTTGTTACAATAAAAGAGACAGATAAAGCTGTGGAGGGCGTTTTATCAGCGGTCGCTTCTAAGGACAGAAAACTGGGTGCCTATAAAGCAATGATAGCATATCTGATCAATTATGCAAATCAGAAAGAGAAGAGCTTTGTGACCAGTACACAATTTGATAATTTTATTGTGCAGGGAGTGTGGAATTCGTTGGGATTAAAGCCGTTTTATTCTATCTACAACATCCATATTGATAACAGATAATTCAAAGTTTTTGGATTGAAAAAAGGTAAGGAAGAGGATGGGTATGAAGATTTCTTTTGTTATTCCCTGTTATCGGTCAGAGAATACTTTAGAGGCAGTGGTAGATGAGATTAAGGAGAAAATGGCGTTACTGCGGAATTACGAGTATGAGATAATTCTGGTAAATGACTGTTCGCCAGATAATACTTTTGCCGTTATTCGCAGATTATGTGCGGAGAATGAAAATATCATTGGGCTTGATCATGCAAAAAACTTTGGACAGCATGCCGCGTTGATGGCGGGATTTCATTATGCGACAGGAGATACGATCGTATGTCTGGATGACGATGGACAGACACCGGCGGATGAAGTGGATAAGCTGCTGGATAAAATTGAAGAAGGATATGATGTCGTGTATGCAGCTTATGAAAGCAAAAGACATTCTTTGTTCCGAAATATCGGCAGTAATTTAAATCGAAAAATGACGGAAGTGATGTTGGGAAAGCCGAAAGAACTGTATATATCAAGTTATTTTGCAGCAAAAAGATTTGTTGTTGAGGAGATGGTGAAGTACCATAATGCCTATCCGTATGTCATAGGTCTTGTTTTGCGCACTACGAAGAATATATGTAACGTGACAGTAGAGCACAGGGACAGGATGGAGGGAACATCTGGGTATTCTTTTAAGAAACTTGTGGCGTTGTGGATAAATGGATTTACCTCCTTTTCGGTGGTGCCACTCAGAATCGCATCATATGGTGGAGGTTTTGTGGCAATTACGGGATTTTTGTATGCGGTTTATACAGTGGTCGCAAAGATATGCGATCCAAACAGAGTGATAGGATGGAGCTCCACAATTGCCGCGATGATGATTCTGGGAGGAATGATATTGCTTGTGTTGGGGATGATTGGGGAATATATCGGACGTATCTACATAAGTCTAAACAATTCACCACAGTATGTGATAAGAACGGTTATTGATCATGAAAAAGTATAAATACATTCTATTACTGCACACTCTTTTGGCAGTATATTCCATGTCGGGAATTGCGTCAAAGTATGCTGCGCAGCAGACATTTTTATCTGGGGCATTCTGTCTGTTGTATGGCATTGTGATGCTGTTGTTAGTTTTCTATGCGGTATTTTGGCAGCAGATCATCAAGAAGATGTCTCTGATTACGGCCTATGCCAACAAAGCGGTAACTGTTGTGTGGGGGATTGTCTGGGGATTGTTATTTTTTGAGGAGCCTCTTGGTTTTTGGAAGATTACAGGCGCTGTGGTGATTGTCATCGGAGTGTATATTGTAGTGTCAAGTGAGGAGCATATGCCATGAGATGTATATATATTGTGCTCTTTTTGCTGTCTGTGCTGATTGCAGCTGTGTCACAGATTTTACTGAAGATAAGCGCAAATAGACAGTATACATCCAGAACAAAAGAATATCTGAATGTAGGAGTGATCGCAGCATACGCGATATTTTTCCTGTCGAGCCTACTGACAGTTCTGGCATATCGTGGTGTACCACTTTCTATGGGACCGGCATTAGAAGCGACAGGGTATTTATGGGTAACTATTCTGGGAAGAGTGATCTTGAAAGAACGGGTTAATATCCGGAAAATATTCGGACTTGCGGTGATCGTGTTCGGAGTGATCTTATCGGGAATTTCGAAATAGGTCAGAGCAGAGTGAAGAAAATGAAGAAACGGTGGAGTGAGGATGAGCGTAAGTTTAGACTATATTCAAATAGAGCATGAGAACAGGGAGAAGAGAATGATAGAGAAAAAAATTGTTAAGAGCATTTTGTTGATTGCAATGCTTCTGAGTATATGTGGGGTCATCTACATCATTTTAGCTTATTCGAAGAATTATTTTCATTCTGACTGTGCGGGATTCTTGTTTCTTGCGAAAGAACAGCTTGCTCAGAAAAAAATGTTTCCAGATGGATTTCATTATACAACTGATATCTTTTTTCTTATGCCAAATATAACAATGATCCCTTTTCTGGCTGTTCTGAATAATGAATTATTTGCACATGAACTGGGAATTTTGCTATATATGATAATAATATGTGTAATGATATTCAAACTGTTTTGGGATGTTAAAAAAGCTGCAGTTATTATTGTTACATTTTTTTTATTCCCTTTGTCCTGGGTCGTTATAGATATGTTTTTTTCTCAGGGTGCGTATCTTGGAGAGTGTCTTTTTAAGCTGTTGTTATTGATCGCTATACAATATTTGTTTGCAGTTGGCGAAAAAGAATCTGTTAAAAAGATATATGTAGTATGTATGCTTTATTTGGCAACAGGCTTTTTGGTAAATTATGCAGTGGTCAGGAGAATCGCTACAGATATGCTGCCAATATTTTTTGCATTTTCAGCAATGATAATAATCAGAGAAGGTATTTCTGTAAAGGGAATTTTAAAACAGAAAAAGTTGTTGCTATACAGTGGTTGTACGATCATTATCATTGGGATATCTGGTATACATTATGCTTTACTTTGTAATCGATTAGGATTTAGCAGTCCGTCCTTAAATATAGGTATTGTTGACAGTGGTAGTTTTTATCAAAATATATTGAATTTCCCGGCGCTTGTTTTGGAGTTATTGGGATGGACATCGACAAGCAGTCTGTTTTCTATATCAACGTTTAAAACCTGTGGAGTATTGGTTTATATCATTATTTCACAGATAATCATTCCAGTTTTTCTTTTAATAAAAGTGTGTAGTATTTCCAATAAATTTATGCAGTTTCTGGTTTTGTATGTGAATTTGAGTAACTTCATTACTTTTTTTGTGATGACTGCCAGCGGGACGATGGAATCACGATATTATCTGCCTATATATTTTAATAATCTGCTGCTTTTTGGTTTAGTGGGAAAGTGGATACTTGATGATAAGTATGAAGTATTAAAGGCGGTTCCGGTTATAGGTATTCTGATATTGACAGTCTGTATACATGGAATTTATATCTATAGTGTGCCGGATGAATGGAAACAGGATATTAATTTATTTGATCCAGAAGTTAATCGTCAATTTTATGAGTTTTTGTTGGCCAATGATCTTACTTATGGGTATGCGACATTTTGGAACGCTTATCCGATTACTGTTCTGAGCAATGAGGAAGTTTTTGTTGTAGCACATGATGCAGGGAAACCGACCGTACCATTTTACTTCAATGCGAATGTGACGGATGATTACAGGTATTATGCGGTTTCGGAGGATTACTATGATCCTGAATTACATACAGGTAGATGTTTTGTACTGGTACTTACAGGAGAGACGATTCCGGAGCAGTATTATCAATTGGCGGAGCAAACTCTCACATATGAAGGCTTTACGATTTTGATATATGGGAAAAATATTAATGAATATCCGGAATTAGCGATAGTTGGTCAATAAGTTTATATATGCCGGTATAGATGTTCTGTGTTTGCCGTACATAGAAAAAAGACATGTAAGAATTATGTATCCAGCAGCGGATCTTGACGAAGGAGAGGTACGTTATGAAATACAATGAAAGAATACGGGAACTTAGACGGGAAAATGCTATGGTTCAACAGGAAGTGGCAGATATGCTTGAAGTGGGACAGCGTACATATGCCGATTATGAGAATGGAAAGACACGGATTCCGGTGAAAAGTCTGTTGATTCTTGCAAGATTTTATGATGTGTCGATGGACTACATCTCAGGAGCAAGCAACGTAAAGGAGCGGTATCCAGGGCAGTAGGAACATTGCAGTTTATTTCGGATCGAAGCAGAGACATGTGTGACATGATTCGAAGAGAACTGAGCGATTAAAGTTGGATGGAATTGTATTCCTTTAGTCATGGAAGATGAACTTTGTGGCTGCGTACCTGCAGGTTAAGAAAAGTGTGGATGAAGAGAGGATATTGTTATGACGAATCTGTTAAAATCGCTTACATCTGAAAATAAATTGTGCACAGGCTGTGGTGCCTGCTTAAATATCTGTCCCGTGAATGCCATACATATGGAGAAAAATCCACAGGGATTTCTGTATCCGGTGGTTGATCGTGATATTTGCATAGATTGTGATAATTGTGAAAGAATCTGCCCCAAATTGCATGCATATCAGGGAAATACGGATTCTCCAGTATGTTATGCTGTAAGAGCGGAAGATGAGGTCAGACAGGTCAGTTCATCGGGCGGGATGTTTACAGTTTTGGCAGGATATGTCCTGGAGCAGGGGGGAGTAGTATGCGGGGCAGTCATGGCACAGGATTTTAAAGTGTATCATATATGTATTGATCAGGAAAAAGATCTGGAGAAGCTTCGACAGTCCAAATATGTACAGAGTGATATGGGGATGGTCTATAGGGAAATCAAAGGATATCTGGATGATCATAGAATGACGCTGTTTTCTGGCTGCCCGTGTCAAGTTGCTGCCGCGCGTAATTTTTTCGGAGAAAATAAAAATATCATATATGTGGATCTGCTGTGTCACGGTGTACCGTCCGTACAAATGTTACAGGATTATATGAAGGAAAACTTCGAGTTGGATCAGGTAAGCGGAATACAGTTCAGGAGCAAATTAAATGGATGGAGATCAGACCAGATCAGAGTATTTTATAAGGATGGTACATCACAGAAAATTCCGTGGCCGGAAAGCGCTTATGAAGAAGGATTTCAAAGAAATATTTCGCTGCGGGATGGATGTGAAGATTGTGAATTTTGCGGAAAACGCAGACAGGGAGATATCACGCTTGGAGATTACTGGAGGGTGGAAGAGTATGATCAACGTCTGAATGATGGAAGAGGGACAAGTGTTGTACTAATAAATAATCTGCGAGGCAGAGAAATCCTGAAACGGGTGGAGAAAAAGCTGTTTGATATAGAAGAAACGCCGATTGAAGCCGCGAGATTCAATAGATTACAGGAAAAATATGAAGCGCATCCGCAGAAGGAACGTTTCAAAATTTTATATCCGGGACACTCTTTCAGCGAGGCGGTTTTTCAGTGCAGGCACTCCTTATATGACATAGGGTTGGTGGGGATATATACTGTAGATAACTATGGCGGTGAGCTTACACAATATGCGTTATACAGAACATTGACGGATTTGGGATATTCTGTATTAATGATAGCTCAGCCAATGAATTCCAAACTAAAACCAAATTTAAAAGGAGCATATCTTTTTGCGAGGGATCCTTATGCAGAATGGGATAAAAGCAGATATTTTGCTAATATTGCCGAAATGAAATTCCTCAATTTACAATGTAATGTTTTTGTAACCGGTTCAGATCAGATGTTCAACAATAATTTGTATAACGATTACAATAAGTATATGACACAGAATTTTGTGACAGATAATCACTGTAAGATTGCTTATGCAGCTTCTTTTGGACATGATCGAATCTGGGGCACAGAACGTGACCGGGCTTCAGAATCTTTTTTTATGAAGAAATTTGATTATTTTTCCGTAAGAGAAGCTTCTGGTATAGAAATCTGCAAAAAGGAGTTTGGAATAGATGCCGTTTGGACACTTGATCCGGTGCTTTTGTGTCCGTTGGAAAGATATGAGGAACTTATAGAGCAGGCGGAAGAATACAGCAGTAAAATTTTAGATAAGCCTTATATTTTTGCTTATATAGTAGATCCCGACAGAGAAAAGGAAGCGGTGATAAGAGAGTATGCAGGCAAAAATAATTTAGACATACGGGCAATTACTGATCAGCATTACGATTATACGGATGAGTATATTAAAAAGTTGTGGGATATAGACACGGCATCAAATGTCAGCATGGAAAGTTGGATTGCACATATCGCAAAAAGTGAGTTCGTAATCACAGATTCGTTTCACGGTATGTGTATGGCGATTATAAACCATAAACAGTTTGTTGTGATCGTGAATAAGCTGCGTGGTGAAACTCGGTTTGTGTCTTTGCTTAATCTTTTGGGATTGGAGCATAGAATGGTTTATTCAAGCATTGAATTCAGGGATAAAATGAGGAATCTGCAACCTGTAAATTATGAACAGATCGATCTAAAATTAGAAGCTGAAAAAGAAAAATCCCTGCACTGGTTGTGCAATGCAATTGAAGAAGGAAAAAAGATGAAAAAACCGTTGTCAACATTTGATATGGCAGATGGACGAATCGACGAGTTATGGAAGCGTACAGACAGGAATTATGATCAAATACAGAGGAGATTGGAAAATCTGGAGCAATCTATAGATGTTTTGGCAAAACTGTGTGGGGGGGGGCAGTTCGAGCATGTTGAGAAAATACCAGATGAAACAGGAAATGATGTAGAAGAGTTAAAAAATGAGATTTTGGAAATAAAAAGTAAAATAGAAAAAAGAGAGAAATTCTATTCCGGGCAAATAGGAAGTGTTGTTACGTGGCTGTTACGCAAAATCAGCAGAAACAAGTGAAATAGACGGTGGCAGAACGTGTAATAAATATACGGAGGTAAAACAGGCAATGTTTTTCATCAGCATAGCAATGTTTTTCATCGCTCCACTCACGACATGGAGAATCCATGCCATGCTGCGGGGAAAGTCGATAAAAGATAAAAAAAGCATACAGATCATGGTGGTATATTTTATCCTTTTGAATGTCGTTACGTTTGCTGTTTCATCTTATCGTGGCATCGACATGTTAAAGTGGAATCCCTTTACCACGACCATGTCTTATCGAATCAAATATATTTTATTCAGTACTGTACTGGGTACAGTCATTGCATGTGTATTATGCTGGTATCTGAATAAAGGCATTACCGTGACGGAAGTAAAACGTTATTTTGGCAGATTTTTTCATGATATGAGAAAATACTTTCCGTATGCCGTCCGCTCCGCAAAGGCGGATTTGAGGGCAGAAGTTACCAACTCATTTTTGGACTGGCTCTGGTGGCTGATCGAGCCTGTTTGTATGATGTTAATCTACACGGTCATGTTCGGTGTTGTTTTTGATGCGGCGGAATTATATTTTCCGATTTTTATTTTTATTGGGATTACCATGTGGAGTTTTTTTACCAGAGGGGTGACGAGCAGCGTAGATATGGTACGCGCTAACAGAGGGGTCGTTACAAGAATATATCTGCCCAAATATATTCTTCTGGTTTCAAAGCTCATGGTGAATGCGTTTAAAATGTTGGTGTCCTTTGCAGTGATCGCGGGCATGCTTGTGATATTTCGCGTCAGGATAACAGGCAGTGTGCTGGGTTTGCTGCCGATCCTGCTGGTGCTATTTCTATTTACCTTCGGTGTGGGGAGTATACTGATGCATTATGGAGTATATGTGAACGATCTGTCTTATATTACGGGAATCCTGCTTACGATGATGATGTATCTGACGGGCACATTTTATGACATCGCAAAGCGGATACCGGAGCCTTTCGGTTTACTGCTTGAGAGAGGGAACCCGGTTGCCTTTCTGATAGCCGAGATGAGAAAGGTGGTACTGTATGAGGGGACACTTGACTGGAAGCTGCTGCTTTTATGGGGCGTGATATCTGTTCTGCTGATTGGGATCGGAGTGTTTACGATCTATCGTAATGAAAATTCTTATGTGAAGGTAATATAATATAAAGGTGAACCGGATGAAAGAAAAGAAAAATGCCATAGAATTGGAGGATGTATGCATTCATTACAGCATTATGAACCATACATCTATCCGCAAAACCTTTCTGCATAAAAAGAAGAGGAACGAAGTGTTTGAGGCGGTAAAACATGTGACATTTTCTGTACGGGAAGGAGATATTCTGGGGATTATCGGCAAGAATGGCAGTGGAAAATCCACGCTTCTTAAGTCCATCGCAGGGGTATTTTCCCCGAATTGCGGAACGATAGATCTGAAAGGACATTCCGTATCGCTTATGTCTCTGGGCGTGGGTTTTAAGGATCTGCTCTCGGGACGGGAAAATATTATTCTGTCAGGAATGCTGCTGGGCTTTTCGGAGCAGGAGATCGAGGCGAAGTCGCAGGCCATTATCGACTTTGCGGAAATCGGAGATTTTATTGACAGGCCGGTGCGAACCTATTCCAGCGGCATGTATTCCAAGTTGGCGTTTTCCATCACGGCGATGCTGGAAACAGATATCATGCTGGTGGATGAAGTATTGAGTGTGGGAGATGAACAGTTCAAGCAAAAGAGCCTCAATAAAATGAAGGAACTGATTACTGATAAGAAACGGACGGTCATCATTGTCTCACACAGCATTTCTACTCTTAAAGAGTTGTGTGATCAGGTATTATGGCTTCATGATGGGGAGATCAGGATGCTTGGAAAGACGGATGAGGTGCTCAAACAGTATGCCGAATATATGGCTTTTACTGAAATGAGGCAGGGATAATCATAATATGGAAAGGTGCTACAACCTGCTTGGGAAGTAGTGCTTTTTTTATTGGATGGGTTGGCTTATAAATTTAGTGGTCTTTGAAAGGAAAGTATCCTGTTGCCCTGACATTTGCATCCGGTGAGGTTGTGCTGACACCTACATGGAAGAAGGTAGTCCAGACTATCCTGAAACATTGCAACGAGCAGCCGGACATGCACGAAAGGCTCATGCAGCTGAGGGGCAAAGTGTTCGGAAGAATGCGGACCATACTTGGAAAAGTCCCGGAGGAGATGGATGTAACACTCCAGATCGATAAGGACTTATACGTTGAAGCGAAATTTGATACGGAAGCGGACCGAGGAAGGGACGGAGGATTTCTCCTACCTGGACTGCATCGAAAAGTCCTTGAAAGAGCAGGGATTCTCCGCCGGTCGGGCGGGGAGCGGGGATATCGAGTGGATCATGGCTGTGTACAATGAGCAGAACGTGACCAGCGAGAAGTTTGAGGACTTTGACGGGGAACGGCGGATCATCCCGAATGACTAGGCGGGAACGGTTTTTCATCCTACTCTTTCAGGGGATTTTGTGGTATGATGTCAATGGGTTTGAAAGGATGGTGACAGGATGGAGATACTGAAAAAAATAGATCTTTTCCAGAAAGAGATCCATGGGCTGCGTCCGATGGAAGGCGAAATGCTGGGGCAGATACAGGATTATTACCGGATCGGACTGACATGGACATCCAATGCGCTGGAGGGTAACTCCCTGACAGAGAGCGAGACGAAAGTGCTCCTGGAGGACGGCCTGACGGTGGGCGGGAAACCGCTCCGGGACGTGTTCGAGGCGGTAGATCATGCCAGAGCCTATGATTTTATGTTCTCCGTGTTCCGGAACAGGCGCATTGACGAGCAGACCGTGCTGAAGATGCATGGGCTGTTCTATCAGAATATTGAGCCGGGGTATGCCGGGAGCTACCGGGATATCCGGGTGCTGATCACAGGGTCGCAGTATCCCGTGGCTGCCCCGGAGAAGATACAGAGGGAGATGGATCGTCTGTTTGCCTGGGTACAGAAGGAGAGGGAGAGATACCATCCCGTGGAATTTGCCACCCAGCTCCACAAGAGGTTTGTGTTCATCCACCCTTTCAAGGACGGGAACGGCAGGGTGGCAAGGCTGCTGATGAACCTGGCGCTGATCCAGGACGGATATCTGCCTGTAGTCGTGCCGCCCATCCTGCGGGGGGATTATGTGTCCCTGCTGGAGCGGGCGCACAGGGATGACAGGGGTTTTATGGAATTTATTGCAGAGAGGGAGTTTGAGTCCCAGAAAGAGATCCTGCGGCTGTTTGAGATCCCGTTTCCTAAGGAGGGGCAGGAGCAGAAGGGGATGTGACAGTCTCCCGCCTTATAGTGTAACGCGGCACGTTATAGTAGACGAAAAAAGTATTTTATTTTCGATAAACCTTTCCGCTTGAATTGTTAGTTTTGCAAAGGAAATCCGCTTAAATTCTCTTGGAAAGTGGCTGCTCGACAAAGAGAGAAATTATTTTACTAAAGTAAACGAAAACCAAAAGAAACAAAATGCCGGATTTATTATCTCCGGATTTTTTGGTGCAGTCTTTACATTGATTCAGCAGAGCGCGGCGTATGCGTATTTACTGTATTGCGTTGCGGGCGGGTAAGGAATTGATTGATGCAGACAGAAATCATATAATTGAATTCAGAAATGTCAGCTTCAAATATTCCGGCAGTGATGTATATGCGCTGAAAAATATCAATATCACAATTCCCTTCGGCCAAAAACTCTCCATTGTTGGGGAAAACGGCGCCGGAAAAACAACATTTGTCAAATTGATGACCAGAATGTATGATTCGACAGAAGGCGAGATCCTTTTAGATGGAGTAAATATCAAAACAATAGACTATGAACAGTATATGAGCTTTTTTTCATCAGTATTTCAGGATTACAAGCTGTTTTCATTTTCTATTAAAGACAATGTTGCATTCGCACAGCTTATGGACGAAGATAAAGTGAGAGATATTCTTGGGTATGTAGGGTTCGGCGAAAAATAACGTAGTCTGCAAAATGGTATTGATATTTCTGTTTTTAAGAATTTTGATTAGGAGGGATTTGAACCATCGGGAGGAGAGGGGCAGAAACTTGCTTTGACGCGTGCCTTATATAAAGATGCTCCGACCGTACTTTTGGACGAACCGAATTTTCAATGCAGTCTCAGTTTTATCGTTAACGATTTTGAAAGCAGGTTGAAGTAGTTCGAAGTTCTGTTGTTTATTGAGTTATACAAAGGCAAAGGGGTGCAATATTCTTCCTGTTCATTCAGTGTCAGCAATATCATTTTACCTGTGATACCACTTCTATGTGAACTTAGATCTAAACTAAGGTGCGTTTGCTGTAAGTTGTTTCAAAACATCTTCAATATCATGATCAATACAAATAGACTGCTTCTTGATTTCTGCCGGAACATAGGCTTCTGATAGATTGATACATACATAAGCAGCATTGGGATTGCTGTATGTCATTTGCCAGAACGGGTATTTGATAATTCCCGGCGTATTGTTGCCGACACCCAATTCCAGATATAAAATGTTTAATCCTTCATGATGGCGGATAAAGTCCTGATACCGCTTAGCCGCTGTATGCCAGCCGCTGTCTTCAACAAAGGTATTATCTGCCCTTAAATTCATTGACACAGGCGCACCGCATACGGGACAATGGGGAATTAGCCCGGGCGGAATACGCATATCTTTCTGTTCAGCAACCATTTTTTTAATAATGATTTCATTATCGTAAGTCGTATCATGACAAGGTTTTGAGCATTGCCATAACCCATAATCGCCCTGCGTATAAAACAGTCTGTGTTTATCAAAACCTGCCTTTTGGAAACAATGGTCTACATTAGTCGTCAAAACAAAATAATCTTTGTCCTGTACCAGATTGTATAAATCGTTATAAACAGATTTCGGCGCACTTTGGTAACGGTTGATAAAAATGTAACGGCTCCAATACGCCCAATATTCCTCTAATGTCTTGTAAGGATAAAAGCCTGCGGTATACATATCCTTAAAACCATATTTTTCTATAAAGTCCGCAAAATTATCTTCAAAGCGTTTCCCGGAATAGGTAAATCCGGCAGAAGCAGACAGTCCCGCACCTGCGCCGATTACAACAGCGTCAGCGTTTTCGATTTTCTTTTTTGCTTTTTCTATGGAACGCCGTGCCTGCGTATTATCCCAATAACTGCTTATAGATTTTGTAGTCGCTGTCTTTGAATACATTAAAAACCACCTCCAGACTGTTTTGATTTTCCTTTTGATAGTCCTGTACCGTTTGTATTGCTGTTTCGGCAGCTTTTTCATTGGGAAAATGAAACTCTCCCGTAGAGATACAGCAAAAGGCGATACTTCTCAAATGATAGGCAGCTGCAAGTTCCAGACAGGAACGGTAACAGTCTGATAACAGGTCGCAGTCTTTCCCGGTAACTGCCCCGTGGATGATCGGACCGACAGTGTGAAGAACGTAACGGCATGGAAGATTATAGGCTTTTGTGATTTTTGCCTTTCCCGTAGGTTCTTCTGTTTTCTGCTTTTTCATGATACGGGAACATTCCAGACGAAGCTCCACGCCTGCGGCAGAATGTATCGCATTGTCTATACATCCGTGGCAGGGAACGAAACAACCTAACATGGCACTGTTAGCCGCATTTACGATAGCGTCTACGGACAGACGGGTAATATCGCCCTGCCATAAATAAATTCCCGGACAGGCCAATGGAATATCTGATAATGAAATAGTTCCTTTTTGTGTACATTCTTCCTGTAAATATGCGTCCTGTACATCCAAAAATTCTTTTGAAACTGTTTTTGGCGGGCGAATGTTCATTAGGGAACGCAACAGACGTTTCCTTGCTGTATCCTGAGCCGGAATATCTATTGCTTTCAATTCGTTATTTTCACTTTGAAGATAGTTGATCAGAAAAGTAAGCCTTTCTGTTTGTGTCATAACGTTCTCCTTTCTATCGCCTGCAAGGGGCGTTAAACATGTTCCTGTTTTATTTTTGCGTGACAGGCGGAAATGAGTGATATAACAGGCTGCTTTTTAAGTCGTTCATAAAAGGCTTTACCTTTAGCTGTCAGAAAAAAGCCTGTCTTTATCTGATAACATAATATCAATCACACAAGTAACTGAAAAGTTGTTTTTGTCGGTTTGACAAAAACAACAAAATGAATATTCTGCTGTATCGATTGAACTGCTTATTTTGTTTTTTGCGGCTTGTTTGTTCTCGCCTGTAAGTTTATAATATAGCTGTAAAGAGGAAACGTAAAGTAAGCACTTTATTGTGCCATAGTTACCAAAAGGCAACTATTGTGAAGAAATGGGGTTTTTATGGGAAAAAATTTACCAGCCTGTCCGGTGGAAACTACTTTAATGCTTATCAGTGACCGTTGGAAAGTGTTGATTATTCGTGATTTATTAGACGGTACGAAGCGATTTGGAGAAATAAGAAAATCTGTTGGGAATGTATCTCAAAAAGTTTTAACGGCAAATTTGCGCTCGATGGAAGATAGCGGGCTGCTTACCCGAAAGGTATATCCAGAAGTACCGCCACGGGTAGAATATACTTTAACGGAAACAGGATATAGTTTAAAACCTGTTTTAGATGCTATGGTGGCGTGGGGGACAGAATATAAACAAAAAAACGGCTGAAATTAAAAATACCGGGAAACAGCAATCTGCAGACTGCCATTTCCCGGCGTTTCATTATTCCCTATTTTGAGCAGGCAGGAATTGGTTCTTTAATTTTAATAAGCCGCTGATTTCAATGACCTTTATTTGGTGCAGTCAAAGCCGGGATTAAACGCATAGAAGTTCTTTTCATTTAATCTGTCCTGTACGATTCTCAGGGCTTCACCGAACCTTTGGAAGTGCACAATCTCTCTTGCCCGCAGGAACTTGATTGGTTCACAGACGTCAGGATCGTCTCTCACAAGGCGCAGGATGTTATCGTAAGTGCTGCGTGCTTTTTGCTCTGCTGCAATCATATAAGAACAACTTTTGATTAATAAGTTCATGGAGTTAGAAACTCCAGTGAATTTCAATCGGAACGTCCTTTGTTCCCGGAATACGCTTGCCAACGGATATATAATCAATCAGCGTTTCCACGATTTCACGGGTAAGGTGTTCCAAGTTGGTGTATTGTTCAATCAGTTCGCGGCGATTGTCGCCCGCCGCTTGTTTTTCTTCGATTTCAGATAACTGCTTTTGTCCGTCTGCGATTACACGCTCCAAGCGGTCGCGGTCTGTGGCAAATTCCTTTGACATTTCCACATAATCGCTATCGGATATTAAGCCCTTTACCTTATCCATGTAAAGCTCCCGAATCCCTTTTGAATATTCCGCAACCTTTTTTTCATAGACTGCTATATCAGAAAGCAGGCGGTTTTTTTGTCCTTGCAAGTTATCACTAAATTCAATATTCTGCTCTAACTCGTCTATGTCAAGATACTCGGCTGCTAAACGGTTCAGCTCGCGGGTTACAAGCTGCTCCAATTTATCAACAGAGATAAAGGAACCAATACAAGCGTCTTTCGCTACATGGCGATTTGAGCATTGCAGATAGTGTTTGCCTCGATTTTTGGAAGATCGCATAGTATAACCGCAGTTGGCACACCGGGCTTTTCTTGCGAATAAACCTATTGTACCAATATCAAAGGGTTTTGCCCTCTGTGAGATTAACGCCTGTACTCTGTCCCATAGCTCACGGTCAATGATTGGCTCATGGGTTCCCTCCACAATATACCATTCACTTTTGGGGCGGGGTTTGTTCTGTTTTGTCTTATAGGATACGCTGCCATATTTACCCTGCACCATATTTCCGATATAAATTTCATTTATCAGCATATCAGAGATAGCAAAGTATTTCCAAAGTGTGCTGTTTTTGGTTTTGGGCTGCTGGTAGCGTAAACCATGCAAACGCTTGTATTCAGTTGGATTAGGTATGCCCCGGTCATTGAGTATACGGGCGATTGCGGTTTTTCCGTAACCTTGTGCAAATAGGGTAAATACTTCACGGACAACGGCTGCGGCTTCTTCGTCGATGATCAAATGTCCCTTTTGACCGGGGTCTTTCTTGTAACCGTAAAGAGCAAACGCGCCAATGTGAAAACCGTTTACCCGTCTGTTTGTTAAAACGCTGCGGATATTTTCGGACATATCCTCTAAGTACCATTCATTAACAAGCCCGTTGATTTGACGGGATTTTTTATTTCCCTTGTTTGCAGTGTCTGCGTTGTCAACAATGCTGATGAAGCGAATACCCCAAATAGGGAAAAGTCCGTGTATGTACTTTTCAACAAGTTCCAGCTCACGGGTAAAACGTGACTGTGTTTTGCAGAGGATAATATCAAATTTGTGCTGCTGTGCGTCCTTTAGCAGACGGTTAAATTCCGGGCGGCGTCTGTCAGCTCCCGTATAGTCGTCGTCGCTGTAAATATTGTAAAGTTCCCACCCCTGTTCCATGGCATATTGCAGTAACATTGATTTCTGGTTTTGGATACTGCCAGAGTCATCAGTCTCAGATTGCTTGTTTTTGTCTTCCTCGGATAAGCGGCAGTAAATAGCTACTTTCATATTCATTCGTTTTTATCCCTCCTTAAGAGATAAAAACAAGTCTGCTCCATATACCTATTTATACATGGCAGCAAAAAACTTGTAAATTATCGTTCCACTTCAACTGATTTATTGTTAAACACAGGGAGGGCAGGAGAAGACTGACATCCATTGTTTTTCTCAAGCTGGTTGATAAGGTGAATCCATGCTTTAGTAAAATTATCTTTAGAAGTTGTGCTTTCCCCATTCTTAAAAATATTTTTGCAAATTTTTTCTGAGTCTGTATTGGACAAAATATTGCCTCCCTTTGCTTATATGACAACGTATGTAGAATTACTTGTACGTTATGCTGATTTTATGAAAATGAAACTTGCTTTAATTATCCTGAATTCAGGACAGGCTGCTTTTCAGGATAGCTTTGAAAAACAATGTATTGCGGATTAATATTGTAATTGATATTATTATAGTTGAATAAATAGAAAGCTGGGAAATATTATAAAGATATGGTGGAAATATGAAGAAGCGTTTACTGATAGGAAATGGTTTTGACATACAATTTGGCGGACGCGCATTTACCAGTCAATTTATTATTCAGCGAATAAAGTATAGAGCATAAATGGGGATATATGACTCACTTTTTGAGAAAACAATAAGTGGTCAGGAAATTGTTGCTATTGTAGAGGGATTTGTAACAGAGGCTAACAGTCTCATGAGTGGAAAGTATGACCAATATATTCAGGATGCAGGCCATGCAAACATCAAAACCATTAGAATACGAAACAATACTGACCAAAATTCGTCACCCAGAGCTAAAAATGGCGTATGATTATCATTTTGCTGAATTTGGCAAGATTACTGGTGAATTACATATAATTGGGATGTCGCCTAATAATGATGGACATATTTTGAATAGTATATGGAGTAATAAAAACCTTGAAAAGATAGTTTTCTATTATAAGACAAACACAGATAAAGATTTTATAGATGCACATCTCCCGAGAATTTTTCAATGTGAACATGTTGATGGCTTGTGGGATAGTATAGGGTGTAGAAAACCTGTGTATAACATTAAAATGCAAGTGAATGACAGGAAGGCAATTGAGAAGTATATCGGTATTTTTAATGCACTGGCACAGGATCGCGTTACTGCAGATGAAGTTGTTGAAGAAATAAGTAAATACCCGCAATTTGAAAGGGAACGCTTGTGTAAGCTGGCAAAGGACGATATGCAGGAGAGGAATCCGGGAAATATACCTGCTGATGAAAGAGGGTTTCTTTTACAGACTGCGAGTATAAGCAATATTGCATTGTCAGAAGGTATTTCTCCATCCGCTTTATATGTTTTGTGCGTTATGAATTATGATGAATACTTTAAGTGAATAGGACAGAGGAATTGCAAGCAAATATTTTTATGGGAGGCAACGAAAATGACAACAGAATTAATGCGTCAATTGCTTTCAAAAGATGAAAAGATAACGATAGAATATAAAGAATGCCAGAATGGAATTTATGATGATGTGTATGAGACAGTGTGCTCCTTTTCCAATCGCTATGGTGGCTACATCATTATGGGGGTAAAAGACAGTGGAATCCCAATAGGCCTTAACCGGAACATGATCAAGGACATGAAGAAAAATTTTGTGAATCAATTAAACAATTCTGATAAGATGTCGCCTACTTTATACTTGTCGATAGAAGAGTTTGAATATGACGGAATGATGTTGCTATGGGTATACGTGCCGCCCACATCTACCGTTGAAAAATGTGCGAACAGAATATATGACCGAAATGAAGATGGCGATATGGATATCACAGATTCACCTATTCAGCTTCAAAATATGTACAACAGAAAAAGCAATACTTATGTGGAACATAAAATATTCCCATATGTTTCACTGGATGATTTACGTCTGGATTTGATGAATAAGGTACGGAATCTTGTCAAAAGCCGCAAACCGGATCATGATTGGCTCCAAATGTCTGATCAGGATATTTTGAAAAGTGCCGGATTGTGGGAAAAGGATTTTTCGTCGGGAGTGCAGGGATACAATCTTGCAGGAGTACTGTTGTTCGGTAAAGATGAAGTGATACGCTCCTGCTGTCCGGGTTATGTAACAGATGCAATTTATCGGGTTGAAAATTTAGACCGCTATGATGACAGATTGCAGGTTGCAACCAATTTGATTGAATCATACGAGCTTCTTATGGAATTTGTTGCCAAGCATACTTCTGATAAATTTTTTCTTGTAGATAATGTAAATACAAGTATAAGAGACCTGATAGCAAGAGAGGTTATTGGCAATATATTAGTCCATAGAGATTTTTCCAGCGCTTATCCGGCAAAGCTGATTATTGAAAAAGACTGGTTAAAAACAGAGAACTGGTGCGTGCCCAGACGGCATGGAAATATCATGAGCGATGAATTTACGCCATATCCTAAAAATCCATTGATACAGCAATTTTTTGCAAATATTGGACGAACTGACACAATTGGTTCCGGTGTCAGAAATCTTTATAAATATACGCCAATCTATTCTGAAGGCGGAAAGCCGGAACTATTTGAAGATGATGTTTTTAAAATTTCTATTCCTCTGAATAAAATAGCGGCAGAGTCAGCAAAGGAAAGTAAGACATTATCTAAAAGAGAACAGAAAATTTATGATATGATTTGTGAAAATATTCATCTGTCAGTGGAACAGGTCATGGCAGAATTGGATATTTCAAGGGCAACCGTGTTCAGAGATTATGCAAAAATTAAAAGAATCACAGGTGCAGCATATGATAAAAACATCTCAACATGGACTTTATAAAATCTCAGTCTCATTTCAGTCTCATGTAGTCTCAAACAGCCTGGAACCGCTTCGAGACTGAAAAAGTGCGGTTTTTCAAGGGTTTACAGGAATGAGTTATATCAAGTCTCATTTCAAGTCTCAAATCAGTCTCATTTTTTCATATAATTTTGAGACTGACTTGAGACTTAAGGAGTTGATTCGTTGATGGGTTATAAAATGAAGCAGACCTGTTTTGTCATATTTTTTCATGTTGTTCTTACAAAATCGCCCCATCTGCGGCCATATCCTCAGTCAGATCCGTAATGATATCCCCTTTTGACTGGAACTCACAGGCATTGAACGGCACACCACCCGCGGCCTGTGGCCAGATTCCGATGGTATGATCCACATAATAATTGGCAAATCCGGATTCCTCGATTTCTTCCATGGAGAGATTTTTGGTCAGCTGATGGACGATAGCGGCCACCATTTCAAGGTGAGCCAGTTCTTCTGTGCCGATATCGGTCAGTACTGCAGCCACCTCTCTGTATGGGCAGGCGTAGCGTTGTGACAGGTAGCGCATGGAGGCGCCCATCTCACCATCGGGTCCGCCGTACTGGCTGATGATTGCCTGCGCCAGCATGGCGTTAGGCGCTTTGATGTTGACAGGAAATTCAAGTCTTCTTTCATAATTCCACATTAAGCACAGCCTCCTTCCCAGGGCATAGGCAGGGTCGCCCATTTCCAGTCGCCGCAGTCGGATGTGTCGGCAAGAGCCAGTGTCAGGGGACCAAATTTTTCAGAGTATTCTTTTTTGGCCTGATTCGTCATACGATTATAGTGGTTATAATATTCCATGGCGTTTCGGTCGGTAGGATGGGTGTCAAGGTAGAGGGCAAGCTCGATGACTACGAAATCCAGAACGCCGATATCATGGAGCAGTTTTTCCTGCTCGTTTGCAAAGTGCATATTCATGATTTACAGCATCTCCTTCCTGTGAATGGTTTGTCAAGCTCCGGGAAGATGGTTCCTGCACAGTAGCCTTCTTCCAGATTATCGCAGATTCCGTTGAAATGCTGCCAGGGAACATAGGCCATTGCAACAGGAAACTTGTCAATATTATCTCTGTACATATAGTCTTTCATGAAGTTTCCTTTCCATATTTTCAGATGTTTTTAATAATATATTATGATATAATCATAGCCGCGTGTTTGCGTTTGGGGAATTTTTGCGTTTAACATGGACACATAATTTTCACATTTTGATAAGATTCGTAACACATTTGTACGGTACATTTATAAGAGTGCCTGTTCGAAAGCGCTGTTGGAAGCATCGGGCAGTGTAATGCCCGGCAGTGCAGTATCAGACAACATCAAGCGATATAGAGCAGATGCAGGTCGAATATTCCTGGATAGAAGGGAGGAATTTTGCTTTGATACAGGTAGAAAATATAAGCAAAAGATATGGAAGCCATATGGCGGTGGATGGGCTGTCATTTACGGTAGAAAAAGGTCAGATCTACGGATTCCTGGGACCTAATGGTGCGGGAAAATCCACAACGATGAACATTATGACAGGCTACATAGCTGCCAGCAGTGGAACAGTGAAAATAAATGGTTTTGATATTCTGACGGAGCCGGAGAAGGCGAAGAAGTGTATCGGTTATCTGCCGGAGATACCGCCGTTATATACGGATATGACGGTATATGAATATCTGCTGTTTGTGGCGGAACTGAAAAAAGTTCCCAAAAAGGAGCGTGTCCATCATGTAGACGAGATCATTGATAAAACCCAATTGGAAGAAGCAGCGGGGCGTCTGATCCGAAATCTTTCCAAAGGTTATAAGCAGCGTACCGGGCTGGCCCAGGCGTTGATCGGCTATCCGGAGGTGTTGATCCTGGATGAGCCGATGGTAGGGCTTGATCCGAAGCAGATTCTGGAGATGCGGGATCTGATCAGGGAACTTTCCGTAGAGCATACCATTCTTCTGAGTTCTCATATTCTGTCGGAGGTAAGCGCTGTCTGCGATCATATTATGATCATATCGGGAGGAAAGCTGGCGGCCAGTGGTTCGCCGGAAGAACTGCAGGAGAGGATGCAGGGCAGAACCAAAATGGAGGTTGTCGTTCTCGGCGAAAAGGAACAGGCGGAGGAGATTCTGCAGGGTATCGGTCAGATTATATCCTGCATGATCGAACCGGCAGAGGAGTCCGGCAGCATAAGGATAGAACTGGATGTGGCGGACAATGCAGATATCCGTAAAGAGTTATCTGTGGCGCTGGCGGGAGCCGGTATGCCGATCCTGTCCATGAACCGGCAGGAGAGGACATTGGAAGATATTTTCCTGGAACTCACCGGAGAGGCCGCGCAAGAAGCGGAATGTATGAGGGCGTAAAGGAGGACAGAGACGATGATGGCAATTTATAAAAGAGAACTGAAATCCTTTTTTCATTCTTTTGTTGGATGGCTGTTTCTGGCAGCCACATTGTTTATGATGGGCATCTATTTTACGGTATATAATATCATGTCGGGGTATCCGACAATTTCCTATGTACTGCAGAGCATAGTATTTCTTTTTATCCTGACCATTCCGATCCTGACCATGCGTGTTCTTTCAGAGGACAGGAAGTACAGGACGGACCAATTGATTCTTACGGCGCCGGTTTCAGTGGGGCGGATCGTGCTGGGCAAGTACCTGGCGCTGGTGACGGTTCTGGCGATCCCGGCAGTGATCATCGGCCTTACGCCGCCTTTCCTGATGCGTGCAGGGGCGTTCCAGACAGGAATCTCCTATGCTTCTCTGGCGGGTTTTTTCCTGTATGGCTGTCTGGGACTGGCTATTGGGCTGTTTCTGTCGTCATTGACGGAAAGTGTTGTGATTGCGGCGGTGTTGACGCTGATCGTATTGTTCTCAGGATATATTATGGCGGGGCTGTGCAGTATGATTTCCAGCGCCGGTACAGGTGTCTTTGCGGAATCTCTCTCGAAGGTGTTGTACTGTTTTGATATGATCGGAAGGTTTGATGCACTTTCCAACGGTTATTTTCAGGTGGAGTCGATGGCATATTTTGTCACGCTCACGGTTTTTGTCCTGTTTTGCACGACACAGTCGATTCAGAAACGTCGATACAGTGTGTCGGGAAAAGGGATCCGTCTGGGAACCTACAGTGTGATGGGGATCGTAGCGGCTGCCGTGGTGACGATTCTGATCAATCTTGGATTGAATTATGTGCCGGACCGGTATACCGCTTTTGATGTGACGGCAAATAAGCTGTATACCCTGACGGAAGATACGAAGGAGATGATTGGCAGTCTGCAGGAGGATGTGACTATCTACGTGCTGGCAGATGAGGCGGCAAAGGATGAAGATCTGGACAAGACGCTGCAACAGCTCAAAAACCTGTCAGGGCATGTGACGGTAAGCTATGTCGATCCGTTGGCAAATCCGAAATTTTACTATAATTATACGGAAGAGGAGCCGGTAAACAACAGTCTGATTGTGGAGGGGTCAAAGGGCAGCGTTGTGATCAGTTACGATGATATTTATCAGTATGATATGAATTACAGCAGCTATCAGTACACGCTGACGGGGTATGACGGTGAGGGACAGATCCTTTCCGCAATCTCCAGGGTGATGATGGAAGAGCAGCCGAAGTTGTATCTGATTATGGGTCATGATGAGCTGGCCTTTGAGGAATCTTTTTTGAATATGCTGGAGAAGGAAAATCTTGCGTATGAAAATCTGAACCTGAATACGGTGGATGAGGTTCCGGAGGATGCGCAGGGGATCATTATAAATGCCCCTGCCGGAGATTACTCGGAGGAAGATGTAGACAAAATACTGCGTTATCTGGAACAGGGCGGCAATGCGCTGATCGCACCGGTTTGGACGGACAGCGAAATGCAGGGCTTTGCGCGGATTCTGGATTACTACGGGGTGTCTTTGGTGGATGGACTGATCATTGAGGAAGACAGGGAGCATTATTACCAGATTCCCTATTGGCTGTTTCCTGAGGTGGAAGATACAGACGTAACGCAGCGTGTGTCCGGCGGGGCTGTATTTGTTCCCTATGCAAGCGGACTTATGTATGAGGAGGATGAGGACGATCTGCTTTATACGCCGTTTCTTATGACCAGCAGCGACGCATTCAGCAAGCAGGATATTTTTGACGGGGAGGATTACAGCAGAAGTACGGATGCTGTTGACGGACCCTTCGTGATCGGTTTGAGCATAGAGAAAGCTGTTGGTGAGGGAACGGTCTCTAAAGCAGCCATTGTGTCTTCAGAACAGATATTTACTTCAGCTGCGGACAAAGTGGTGCCGGGTTATAATATGAAGTTGTTCGGCAGCATTGTAAGCAGTCTGGCGGAGCGTGAGAGTTCTGTGTCTGTTCCGGTGAAGTATTTTGATATCGGCTATCTGACCTTCACTGCACGTACGGTCTATGTTGTAGGATTTGTGTCGATTATTGTACTGCCGCTTGGATGTCTGCTGATCGGTCTGGTCATCTGGCTGCGGCGAAGAAGACTGTGAAGCACTGTTACACTTATAGTAAACCTCCATCATGCGCAGCCTGCCGTCTGGCGGGCCGCATGGCCATCCAT
>CAJTPO010000057.1 GCA_910578115.1 uncultured Lachnospiraceae bacterium
CAAATTTCAAATTTGGCTCTGCAATTTCGAGTTTGTGGCTCCGGCATAAACTCGCAGTTGAAAAATCAGCACATCAGTGTGATTTTTCAACCTTTTACCTCCATGCCGAAGCAGTTTTTGCGAAGGCTGCGAGGTCAATCTCAAATTCCAACTGGCCCGCGCCGCCCGGTGCGACCGCATATTTTTCAAGTATGATTACCGGATTCTGATCCTGGTTCATATAGAACTTCGTATTTTCATCAATACCGGTCCACTTATCTGCCCAATACTCCATTCCGTCTTTCGCCTGTCTTTGCTCGATCTGGGAGAGGATGCTCTGCCTGGCGATCCGTGCATAGTCATCCCCCAGAATATCCCGAAGTGTTACCCATTTACCCGTTTCCATATCCAGATTATAATACCGCTCCTCACTGTATGCGCTGACCCAGCTCTCCGCCCCTTTTACGATCAGGGACAGATACCTGTCGGTCTGGGCTTTCACCTCATACCACACCTTGACCGTGACTTCATGCTCCGCCCATTCCTCCTTCGTGCCGCCGGTATCCAGAAAAGCCTGCCTATACTCTAATGCCCTGCCTTCCGCTTCTCCTGCATACTGTTCACAGAACGCGTAAATATCTTCATTTACCTCTTTTTCCAGATCCCCCAGATCTTCTTCAATCATTGCAACGCTGGGAATATCCACGGAAATCCTGTACTCTTCTGTTTCCGTCTCATAAGAACGAATCGTGAAAATTTTTGCCAGTGTGCCAATTACCGGGATGTCGTTCATTTCTCCGGCAAAAACTTCGCTGGTATTCAATCCCGCCACAAACAGGATCACCACAGCGGCCGCCGCGGAGACAATTCTCTTTTTTATCAGAGAAAAGCGGCGTCTCTTCTCCGCACGTTCCACTTCCAGCATAACCCGCTTTGACAGCGCCTGCGGAATCGGGATATTCAGATATTCTCGTTTTGCCTCTGTCATACGGTCCACGTCTCATCCTCCTCTCCCTCAGCGGTCTTTAATGCTTTCAGTCCCCGATACAGTTTCGCCTTTACCGTATTTACGTTCATCTCCAGAACCCGGGCAATTTCCTCCAGTGTCAGTTCTTCAAAAAATCGGAGCTTTATGATCTTCTGCGCATCTTCCTCCATCCTGTCGATCCTGGCATACAGGTCATCGTGAATCTCAAATCCTTTTTCTTCATAGGATTGTTCCACCCATTCGCTTTCCCGTGTGAGGATCTCCCGCTTTCTTTTATTGTAAAGGATAATACTCTCATGCAGCACGATCCTGTAAAACCATGTTTTGAGCGCCGCTTCATTTTTCAGCTCCCCATAATGCTCCAGCGCCTTACAGACCGCACTCTGCACCACGTCCAGCGCATCTTCCTGATTCTTTACGTAACTGAAGGCCAGCCGGTAGAACTTCCCCTGGTTCTCAACGATATAGGCAACCAGCTTCCTGTACAGTTCCTGCTTCAACACCTCACCTCCGTTCTGCCCGTAACTTATCCTTCTTCCGCTTTTGATATACAGCGCTGTTGCGGAATCTGCCCATTCCAGGCTTCCTCTTCCCTGCGCCTACTATTACAGACAAATGCAGAAGGATAAAAGTTGCAGAAAATTATAAAAGAGAGCCAAAATTTTCAGCTCTCTCCCATACTCCCCTTTTCGTCTCACAAACTGATCACGGTTTTCTCATGACGCCTTCGCGCTCCATGACGCCAGATCCACGATCCACACATCCCCATACTCTGCATGCTGTCCATATTGATAAGCCGTATTTCCTGTCTCTGAGGTGTAATTGGCATTGTACATGGGAATCGTAACACTGTCCCCGTCTGAAAAAGTATACTTAACAACCGCCTTTCCGTCGGAATCGATATGCACCACACTCTCTCCTCCGGCCAGATTCAGGATCCACGCCGCCGCAGTCCGCGGGCTTCTATATACAGCATTTCTGTCCTGCTCTATCTTTGCTTCCCGGTCATAGACCGTCTGATCATTGATGGCCTCAACATATCCTCTCTCCACATAATCGGTAAACTGATACGCATCAAAAACCCAGTATGCCTCCTCGAATTCTTCCATAGTGGAGATTTCGTCAAACTGCCTGAGCTGACTGTCCGTCACCCGGTAACCGTCCTGCGTCTTTTCGAAAAACATTTCTTCCTTCCAGACAGTCACATGGGGATCCGAAGACCAGGCATAGTAACGCAAAACAGCCTTCTGCGCTTCTTCGTCCACCGTCAGGCGAAACTCATCCGGCCAGGGACTGGAATAGCCAAATGTATACACCCCGTTATCCTTCTCCAACAGAATCACATGGTCAAACGCTGTCTCTTCATCCAGATAAAGATCCACAAGTCCGTTGCCGTCCCGGCCCACAAAATAGTTGGCATATGCCGTGGCAAAAGCCAGCGCCTCCCCGCCCTCCTGCCGTCCAGATGCTCCCATGGGATTCAGCGAAAGCCCTGAAACTGCAAGGATCAGAAGAAAAATCGCTGCCAGAACCGCCGTATATGTCTTCCTCCGGTAAGTAAGGACATTGAGGATCCTGCTTTTCACCTGTCCTTCGCCAAAAGCCAACGGACTGCCGACAGTTCCCGCCTTTTCACAGGAAAGGGAAAGCAGGGCGCAGGAATACTCCTGCCGCGCATCCATGCCAAATTTCCGTATGACCGCCTCGTCACAGGACATCTCCATATCGTTCTCCATCCATGCAAAGGCCAGCCACACCAACGGGTTAAACCAATGAAGGCATCTCGCCGTCCATGCCGCGATTTTAACCAGATGATCCAATCTGGCAATATGCACACGCTCATGTCCCAGCACATAGCCGCGTGCCTTCTCAGAAAGGTTCGCCGATATGTAAATCTTCGGCCGAACTATGCCGAACACAAAGGGCGTCGGGATCTCTTCTGCTTCGTATACATTCCTGCATTCTTTTACCGGCACGGGGGACACCCTTTTCAGGAAAAAATGGATTCGCACTGCTGCCGCAATACCGTAAAAGGTAAACAGGATCGTTCCGATCAGCCATATCCATGCAGCTGCCCGAAAAAGACCGTTGATGCGCCCCGCCATAAACGGATCTGCTTCCGACACTGCCATGGCACTGCCGTAGCTGTCTTTCTCTGTATCCCCGGAGATTCCGGCCGTTTCCCGTACCATATCCACAGTTGATAAATCTGCACCCTGCCAGTCTGCCGTCTCTGCTTCGCTCTTCCAGCCCTCCGCAATCCTTTCCCTTGAAAACAGTTCCGTATCGATCCACAACAGGCTGTATGGGCTGGACAAAGTAACCGGACAAAGCAGCCGAAACAGGACAACACTCCACAACAGATAGGAAAATATCTTCGGCTGACGCCGCAGTATAAACCGCAGCAGAATGACCGCCCCAATACAGTAAGAAGAAACAATGCTCATATTCAAAATCTTCTCGAAGACAAAAACCATGTCCATTCCATTTCCTCCCTCCATATGATAAATCTATCGTTAACGACACCGAGACTCTATGTAAAATCATCAATCAGTTTTTTGATCTCTTCCGCTTCCTGTGCCGTCAGTTTCTTCCCGCCCATAAAGGCCGCCAGAAACCGTGGGATAGAGCCGCCAAAAGAATCCTCCACAAATTTCCTGCTCTTATAGCTGAAAAATTCCTCCCGCGAGATCAGCGACGTCACCACCGCCTTCTCATTCCGGAAAATCCCCCTGTCACACAGCTTCTTCAGGACCGTGTATGTGGTAGACTTCTTCCACTTGAACTCTTTCTCACATAACCTGACAAGCTCCGGTGATGAGATCGGTTCCCTCTGCCAGATCAGTTCCGCAAAACGCGCTTCCGTCTCCGCAAGTCTGTATTCTTTCATGTGCAATGTTTTCCTTTCCATTGAATAATTCGCCTTTCTCCGTTCATAATCCCTTTCCAGTCTATTTGTAATAGGCCATATAGGCAGTCTATCATAAATAGACCGCCTTGTCAACAAGGCGGTCAGGTCTTTCCATTCAGTAATAAAACTACTGTTTAAGAGACTCTCAATACACTTTCTTATCCAGCCCCATACGTTCGATGATCTCCTGGATCTTCCGGTAAACCAGCTGTTCGTCAATGGTCAGCAATTTCCGATTCTCCATGGTGATCTTACCGTCGATGATGACGGTGTCCACCTCCGACCCGTTCGCCGAATAGGACAATCCTGCGATCAGGTTATTTCTGGGTGTCAGCGAGGGCGTATTCAGATCAAGGACCGCCAGATCCGCCTTTTTCCCAACCTCAATACTGCCGATCTCTTTCTCCATGCCAAGCGCCCGTGCACCATTCATCGTCGCGATACGAAAGCCCTCTCTGGCGCTGACGCACTGCGGTGTTCTGCCCGTGCCTTTATGGATCAGCGTAAGCAGGCTCAGTTCATGGAACATGTTCAGGCAGTTATTGCTGGCGGCGCCGTCCGTGCCGAGACAGACGTTAATCCCCTTTGCCAGCATACCGGCCACCGGCGCAAAGCCATTGCCCAGCTTCATATTACTGGCCGGATTGGTCACTACGCTGACATTTTTTGCTTTCAGAATGTCCATGTCCGCCTCGTCGATCTGCACACAGTGGGCCGCAACGGCCGGCACATCGAACAGGCCGCATCTGTCTGCCAGCGCAATCGGACTGCAGCCGTATTTCTCCCTGATCTGTCCGATCTCACTCTCACTCTCCGACAGATGGATATGGATGCCCATACCGTTCTTCTTCGCCTCTTCGGCAACAATTTTCAGATATGCCTCATCACAGGTGTATGGCGCATGGGGCCCCAACACAAAGGACAACCGGTCACAGTCCTTCGCCGCGTCCCGCTCCTCGTAAGCCTGCCGCAGCCGCATCTGTCCGCCCTCATCATTGCCGCTGCCCACCAGCCCCCGGCTGATCACCGCCCGCATCCCGGATTCCCTGACCGCCCGGGTCGTCTGATGAATGTTCATCTGCATATCGTTAAAGCAGGTCGTCCCGCTCTTCATCATCTCGATGATGGCCAGATTCGCACCCCAGTACGTATCCTCATCCGTCATCTGCTGCTCGATCGGGTCGATGGTGCCGAACAGCCAGTCCATGAAGGACAGATCGTCCGCCACATTCCGCATAAACGACATATAAGAATGGGTATGGCAGTTGACCAGACCGGGAATCACCAGCTTATCCGTCCCGTCGATCACCTTCTCCTCCTGAAATCCCGCCGGCACCTGTCCGATCCCCACGATCCTGTCCTTCTCCACGTAGATACCCGTCTCCCGTACCACATCCTCTGCCCCTTCCGGCAGAACCGCCAACGCATTTTTGATCACAATTCCCATTTTCTTTTTCCTCCTGCTCTGTTTTTCTTTCATTCATGCTGCCTATCCCGCAGCTGCATCGGGCTTTCTCTTCCACCCATAACTCACCAGCAGCCCCCGATAATGCAGGCATCTAAGCGCCGCTCTGTTCTCCGCCGCATACCGCTGGATCTGCCGCTGTCTGCGGCAATGGCTCTCCGCCTCTTTCCGGTCCATACCATGATTCATAAACCCGCGCACGGCCTCTTCCTCCGCCTCGACGCTGATACGCTCCGTCCAGCCTTTTTCCTCCAGCAAACAGGCCAGCAGCTCTTCATGATCCTCCCGCTCCGGGCAGATCAGCGACACGCGGTCATTCATCCGCACGTCCACATCCGCGAGCCCTTCTTCCCACATCATCAACGGCAGCCGCATACCGATGGCGTAGTCCCGTCCCTGGCACTGCCGCTCCTTCTCCCACATCTTACGAAATCCCATGCGGTCGCATAGTCCGGCATATTCCAGGCCTTCTATATACAGCCCGTCGCTCTCCAGCTCCCGGTTCACATCAATGGCGATCACCAGACCACCCGGCTTCGTCTGCGCGACCATCTTTCGCAGGAACGCCCGGGGATCGTTCACATGGCGCATGGCACACTGGCTGATCGTCACGTCATAATGCCTGTGAAATTCATGCGACGGAAAATCATCACAGATAAACTCACTCTGCCAGCTCTCCCGTCCCATAAGCCGCTTTGCCTCCTGCAGCAGGCCAGAGCTGAAATCAATCCCCGTGTAAGTACTGCCCTCCGGCAGAAGCGGCAGCATCATCCGGCCCATATATCCGAAGCCGCAACCGCAGTCCAGCACGTCCACCGGCCTGTCGATCTTCCACACCTGCTCCACCAGAAAACGCAGATAATCCTCGTTCCACATCGCCCGCCTGCTGGCTTTCAGATAGGCCAGCCTGTCCTCCCAGTAATCCTTCTCTCCGCTCCGAACCGGAATATACTCTTCTCCGGCCAGTGGCACAAGCCCCAGAAGCGCATCCACCGTCACCCGGAAAAATTTCGCGATATCCGGCAGCAGTGCAATATCCGGCATACAGACATTGTTCTCCCACTTGCTCACCGTCTGCACGGAAACGCCGACCCCGTTCGCCAGCTCTTTCTGACTCATCTGCCCTGCTTTTCTCAGATCATAAATTCTAAGCCTGATCGCCGCCATTTACGCATCCCCCTTTTCTTACTGCCCCTTCCACTCATGCCGCAGCATCCGGTACTCCAGCCGTGTCTTCATCCTGCCGTCATGCCACTCCCAGTCCACATGCTCCACCTCCCTGATCAGGCCGCATTTGATCATGACCTGCTCGGAACGCGCATTCTCCCCTTTCCGTATCTTATGAGTCTATTGTAACCGGAACGCTTCCCGCTTCCAATCACCCAGACGGAGATTTCATTCTCCCGAAAAGCAATCTGCCCCAATGCACCCTTCTGTCAATAGTATAGTAACATTTTCTGTATGCTTTCTGCAAAAAAAACAATGCAGTTTCGTTCTAAAAATCTGTTTGCATTATTCCTATATTCGTAGTATGGTATTGCTATAGTTAACGATACTGGAAATTTTATTTTCAGTCTTACAGGAGCTACTACATACGGCTCCTGCAGGAGACAGAAACAGAAATTTATTATGTCGTTTACTATATATCTAAAGATTCGTCTCCTGACTGTCCAATGCCGGCATCTTTACGGACAGTTATCACGTTTCTTGCTTCCTTAATGGAAGTTCCGGTGATTCACCAGGATTCTTATTCAACCGTTACGCAAAGGTAACAACTGCAACAAAAAATAAAAAAACTATTGACATTATATCAAAAAAGGAATATCTTGTAAGAAAGGGAACTATGTTTGACATTAAATTTTATCGGATGACCGATGGAACTGCTCCCGTAGAAGAATTTCTCGACAGCCTGAACATCAAAATGAGAAATAAAGCATTGGACAGCCTGCTCATTTTAGAAGAATTCGGCAATACCCTGCGGGAACCATATTCAAAATCAGTGGGAAACGGCCTGTTTGAACTTAGAATAAAATTTTCCAGTGACATCTCACGCATTTTCTATTTTTTCTATACAGATAATAGGATTGTCGTGACGAACGGTTTCATAAAGAAGACACAGAAAACACCACGCGCTCAACTAAAACTGGCCAGACAATACAAAGCCGATTATGAGCACAGAGCCCGGGAAAGGAGACAAACATCATGAACGATCTTCGCAGATACTTAGAAAAACAGATGACAGATCCCGCCTTTTGCGCAGAACACGAAGCCACCAGAACCGAGTTCGAAGTCGCAAGAGCACTGATCGAGGCAAGATTAGCTTCGAATATGACACAAAAAGAACTGGCGGAACGCTCCGGCATCCGTCAGTCCAATATCAGCCGCATCGAGAACGGAACCTGCAGCCCTACGATCTCTACTCTGCAGTTATTAGCCCACGGACTGGGCAAGAAACTTTCCATCAGTTTCCGCTGATCTATTGCTGTCTCCAGAACTGTAATATTTCTGGAGACAGTGCACTCTTCTTATCAAAATGCAGAATACAGGCTGTGATCCGAATCTGCAGGTGCACTTATTCCGCACTGTTTTCCCAAAAAGTGAACTTCTGTTGACTATATTCAGAATATTTATTTCAGGCACAACTCTAATATCCACTTTATCACATCGGAAAATAAAAGTCTAGTAATATTTTCTCTTTTTCCTTACAATAGTAACAGTTCAGCCTTCGGCTTCCCTGTTACGGAATCTGCCCATTGAGCAAAGCTCAATTTTTCCAAGTGTCTACGTTCCACTCCGGTCGGCGCTTGGCAAACGTCCCCCGGACGTTTAGTGCCCTTCGGCGAGGGGCAGATTCTTTTGGCCCAATTTACATATTCTCACGGCCTTTGCAGTAAATGCAAAGGCCTGGACTGAACTGTTACTATCATTTGTCCGGCACCGGAACACAGGAGGTCATACATGAGCACAAAACCAACCCAGACGAACGCAGCCACTTCTCGGAAGGCCGAAGAAGCCTACCTGCAGCAGACGCTTGCCGTCGTGGAGGACAATCTCTCCCATTATGGGAGAGAAGTTGCGAGGATGCAGGAGGATATCGACGAAATGCTTGCCCATTATCATGACAATGACGCAGAAGTCCTCACCATCCTCAACAACACCGTCACTCTGCACGACCATATGAAGCGCGCCCTGCAGCGAAATGAAAAGGCACAGAACAAACCCTACTTCGGCAGAATCATTTTTCATGACGAATCCCTTGACAAGACGGAATCTCTCTACATCGGCAAGGGCGGTATCGCCAAAGACTCCACTCACCAGATCGTCATTGACTGGCGCGCTCCCGTGGCAGGCGTCTACTACGAAAACGGCCTTGGAAAATGCAGCTACCAGGCACCGGGTGAGGCCAGAATCGCCATCGATCTGCAGCTGAAACGTACCTACGAGATCGAATCGGGTAAGCTGCTCGACTATTTCGACAGCGAAGTGATCGCCAACGACGACCTGCTCACCAAATATCTGGCCAAAAACAAGCAGGCCGTGTTAAGTGAGATCGTTGCCACGATCCAGAAAGAGCAGAATGAAATCATCCGCAGATCACCCTACCACAATATCATCGTGCAGGGCGTGGCAGGCTCCGGCAAGACCACCGTAGCTATGCATCGGATCTCATATATCCTCTACAATTACGAAGACCGTTTCCGCCCCGATGATTTCTATATCGTGGGCAGCAACCGCATCCTGTTGGATTATATCACGGGCGTCCTGCCGGATCTGGACGTCTACGGCGTGCGCCAGATGACCATGGAAGAGCTTTTCGTAAGGCTTCTGTATGAAGACTGGGATAAAGAGAAATATACCATCAGAAGTGTGAACCGGACCGTGCCCTCCGCCGCCTCTTCTTCCGGATCGGCAGATTCGGGTGCTGACGAAAGCATCAAGGGCAGCTCCGTCTGGTTTCAGGCACTGGAAGACTACTGCCGCCGGCTGGAAGCGCACACCATCTCCTGTAAATCCGTCTACCTGAACCCGAAACAGTTCGTAGAAGGCCTGCAGGACGGTAAGTTCGGCGTATTCGACACCACCGGAGGCCAAACCAACCCCCGCGACCTTGTCTGCCTGCTGGAAGGCGAAGCCGTGGAACGCTACCTGCGGCAGAATCCCACCGTCTCCATCCAGAGCAAGATCAACATGCTGAACGACCGCCTGCGCAATAAGATCAAAGAAGAATTTCTGGGCAAAGGCATCAAATACACAGAGCCGGAGAAGAAAGCCATCCTCAAAGCCTACCGCCGGCATTACGGCGCCAATGTCTGGAAAAAGTCAATCTATGAACTTTATCATGACTTTCTGGTAAAACAGAATGCAGACGGCGCAACGATCGCCATCCCGGACACCGCCTTCGATGTCTACGACCTGGCCGCACTGGCCTACCTCTACAAGCGGGTCAAGGAGACGGAAGTCATCAGTGAGGCGCACCATATCGTCATCGACGAAGCACAGGATTTCGGCATGATGGCCTACCACGTCCTGCACGCCTGCATCCGCGGCTGTACCTATACGGTGATGGGCGACGTCTCCCAGAACATCCATTTCGGCTACGGCTTAAACGACTGGGAAGCCCTGCGCGAACTGCTCTTGCCCGATCCCGCCGATACCTTCGGCCTTCTGAAAAAGAGCTATCGCAACACGGTGGAGATCTCCGACTTTGCCACCCGCATCCTGCGCCACGGCCGTTTCTTCGTCTATCCGGTGGAACCCGTCCTTCGCCATGGCAATCCGATACAGACAAAACAGCTGCCGGACAGGCCTGCCCTCATCAAGTCCGTGGCCGACACCTGCCGCGGCTGGCGGGAAAAGGGTTGGGATACCATCGCCGTGATCTGCCGCAGCTTAAGCGATGCCGCAAAGACCGCCGGTGAGCTGTCCGCCTGGCTGGAGGGTATCGAGAGCGATCCGGAGAAGGCAGTCTTCGGCAACGGCATTATGGTTCTGCCGGTAGACTATACCAAGGGACTGGAATTTGACGCCGTACTGCTCTTAGATCCCACGCAGGAAGACTATCCCGTGGAGGACGGCCATGCGAAGCTGCTCTACGTAGCCGCAACCCGCGCCCTGCATGAGCTTTGCATCCTGCACACCGGAAATCTGACCGGTCTGATCACGGATCCCGTGCCGGAACATCCACTTCCGGCAGACAAGGCGCCCGCTGCAAACGGCCCGCTTTCTTCCGCCGCACCTGTCAGAACAGCTCATACCACTTCCCGGAAAAGCGACAGGACAAGAACCGGGACCGCAGACACCATCCGCGCTCCTCATGCCCTGTCCGCCGAACAGAGAAGCCCCGGCCGGCTGCCGAAAAAGAAAATATCCATCGTGCAAAACCGTCTGCCCGAACCAGCCACCGCCACGCACAATACCAGTCCCGGCGGCAATGCCCGTACACCGGATGTGGCAAAAGCCACCACTCCTCAGCCCGGCAGACCGCCGCAGCGCCATGCTGCACACACCCCGGACAGACAACCCCCCGCCCTGCCAAAACCGGAAAACAACGCTCCTGTGATGCAGGACACCTTCCCGGAATTCGGCGATATGCCTGCCACCGAGATTCTGCGTCCGGCGGGCCACGGCAAGATCGATCTGACCGTGCGCTGGAGCGCAAAGCAGCCGGACGGCCTCTATCTTCACAGCCGTTACGGTGTACTGCGCTTAAGTCCCGTGGGCAGCGCCATCGTGCGGGTCACTTTTGCAAAGAGCGGACAGATCGAAGACCGCTTCCATCCCGCCATCGCCGTCCGCAGGACAGAGCGCACCTGGATGTACAAAGAATCCGCCACCACCATTGACCTGATGACCGACGAGCTGCTTGTGCAGACAGATAAGGCAAGCGGCGCCATCCGCTTTATGACACGGGATAAGAAACTGCTGTTTGCGGAGCGGAACAAAGAATGCCGGCAGCTGGAAGGGGCTGGCCGGCGGCCGGATGAAAGTCTGGCTCTACCCCGACTGGCCCAAAAACGAGACCGTCTACGCTATGGGAGCCGGAGAGACCAAAGGCATGAATATCCGCAAGACCGCCAGATATATCTCTCACAAAGACCAGCCTGTCTTCAACGCACATAACAGCATGGCGCCAGGCCAAAAACCACAGGCTGTGACCGCTCCCGGCACGCTGCCCTTCCTGCTTTCCGAGAAGGGATACGGCATCGTTCTGGCCGCCGACAGCCCGGTGATCTGCTGCGACCTGCCGACCTACGGCACCTACCTCTGTGCAGAACAGGAAGTACAGATGGATTACTATTTCATCGCCGGAAAACGCCCCGTTACGATCCTGAACGCCTACGCGTATCTGTGCGGGAAGCTGTAATCTTCGGGGAGGCCTGCACAGCTGCTGCGCAGGCCTCCCCAAACTGCCAATACCATACTCAATCACTTGTCGTATCCTACTCCGACAGCCTGACGATCTCCCCATTTTCAAGCGCCTTGGTAGAAGAAATAATGATCCTGTCCTCCTGATCCAGCGGCGCATTTTCCAGCGCCACAAAGTAGTCGTTCTGATCCGCGATCCGCACGCTGACCTGCTCCGCGTAGTATTCCATACCCAGAATGCCCTCCCGCTCTCTGACCACATAAACATGGCTGCGCCCTTCCACCGTCGTCACCGCGGCGGGCGTCACACAGCAGGGCCGTTTCTCTCCCGACTCTACATGGCTCATCGTGCCCGACATCCCCGGTACCCCCGTTCCTTCCGGCAGATTGATATACACCTCATAGCTGCCGGGAGCAGAACTGCTCTCCGCCAGATAGTCGATGACCGCTTCCTTTTCCTTACTGCTGCCGTCCAGCTTTAAGGACACCGTATCGTTTAACCCCACGTACTTCTTCTGTTCCTGCGTCAGCGTAGTCTTGAACTGGCAGGGCACGGAATCATCGGCCAGCAGCATCACCGCCGAGTCCGATGTTCTGCCGCCCGTCGTGATGAAAATATCCGTGACCATGCCGCCATGTTCCGCCCTGATCTCCCCGTTTGCATTTTTTACTTCCTGATAGAGCGCCAGATCCGCCCGCAGATCGGCAAGCTCCAGCTGACTTACCTCCAGCGTGGCATCCTCATTCTCCGGCGCCAGAATATCTTCCACCTTCCGGCCGGCATCCTTCATCGCCGAATCCCTCTGCCATTTGGCATCCGCTTCCGCATAAGCCGCCTGCTGTAACGCATCCTTCAACGCATCATCCGTCTCCCCGTCCAGTCCGTCATGCAGTTCTCCCAAATCGTCCTCCGCCTGACTGTAAGCTTCCGCCGCCCGTCCCACAAGTGTATCTTCACGTCGTGCCAGCTCATCGTAATCCTCTCTGGCACGCTGCTCTTCCAGCGCCTTCCGCTGTCTTGCCAGCTCTTCATTGGCCAGGATCGTATCTATCTGTGTCTGAATCCTGGCGATGGCATTCTGCTTTTCTTCCATAATAGACGCCAGATCCTCCAGATCAATGGCAAAAAGCACATCCCCCTCTTCCACCTGGTCTCCTACCTGCACCGCAAGCCGCTCCACCCGCAGACCGCCAAGCGCCGTGACCGGATTCTTCTCTCCCGCCACCACGATACCATCCACATTCACCACATGCTCCACATATTTACTCTCAATGGATTCCGTCGAAACAATCGGAAGCCTGGATGCATAGATGCTTTTCGAGATCACGGTACACAGCCACATGGCCGCCAGAAA
The DNA here is from genome assembly GCA_910578115.1 of uncultured Lachnospiraceae bacterium. GTDB lineage: Bacteria > Bacillota > Clostridia > Lachnospirales > Lachnospiraceae > UBA3282. The sequence goes on from CAJTPO010000057.1 coordinate 13,065, forward strand.
TACCATGAATCCCGTCACGATTTTTTTCTTCCTCTTATCCTCCAACGTTATCTCCTCCTGCTGCACTTATTTTTCATTTCTTATCGACCGCTGTCGTTCTTACCGACCGCCTTTACATTACTCTTTCAAACCGGAAAAAATAATGCCCTGCTCCAGATAATCCTGTCCCCAGACAAACACGAAAACCGCCGGGATCAGCGTAATGATGGATGCCGTAAAGGCATATCCCGCCTGCGCCCAGGTAATTTCCGGCAGGTACAGGGACAGGGGCCACAACGCCTTGTTTTCCAGAAATGCCATCGGCTGCTCCATCATGTTCCAGTACTCCAGAAAGCCCAGCACCATCGCCGACAGCAGGCCGCTTTTGCCAAGCGGTACGCCCAGCTTCCAGAAGATACGCCACTCGCCCGCACCGTCGATCCGCGCCGCCTCAAAAAGCTGCACGGGAATACAGCGAAATCCGCCATACGTCAGAAATACCGGAAACGTGGAAAACACCGCCGGCAAAATCACCGCTGCCGGCGTGTCCAGCATTCCCAGCCGGTTTAAAACCAGATAGCTGGACAGCATGGTCACCTGAAAGGGCAGAAGCATCAACACCACATAAAGGACAAACAACGCCCTGCTCCCCCGCACTTCATAGACCGCAAACGCCCACGCCGCCGGCACCCCGATCACCAGCTGCCCCAGCAGGATGCAGCCCACCATTTTCATCGAATTCCAGAACAGCACAAAAAACTGCGGCGTCATAAAAAGCAGCTTCCCGTAGCTTTCAAAGGTAGGATAATCCGGCACCAGCTTCCAGCTGATATAGGTAAGCGCATCCGAAAACACCGGCGCCAGATACTGCCGCAGCTCTCCGTTCCCCATCACCGATCCCGTCACCAGCAGTACGATCGGCAGACAGACAAGCAGCGTCGGCACAAACAGCAGACAGATCGTAATCCCCCGCCTGAGCTCTTTCCACCCTGCTCCCAATTTCTTAAAATCCATATCTCTTTGTCACATCCTTTTCTTTTTCAACCTGATCTGTTTCCTGATTCTTATAATTAATGACATTAGAAATTTCGTTTCCTATATATCCACTGTGTCTGAAACCATAAAGTTATCAGCCTTATGTTCTGCTGTCTCTTATCCTCTTTTTATGTCCTGCTGTCCCACATTCTCTGCAGCAGCATGATCACCACAAACAGAAATCCGCCCACACAGACCGCTGCCGCCGCCATCTTATCGAAATCCAGATTGACGAACCAGTTGTTAAAAAGATGCTGCAGCAGATACATATCCTGCTGTGGGTACGCGCCTGCCACCAGATAAGCCTCCCGGTAGATCTTAAAAGAATTCAGGAAAGAGAGGATCACGATGGTGTAGAGACTCCCTTTCAGATTCGGCAGAATGATCCGATAGAAGCACTGCCGCTCCGTGGCCCCGTCCACTCTGGCGGCCTCCAGATATTCACCCGGAATCCCCAGAATCCCCGCCAGCCAGAGCACTACCGTGTAGCCTGTATTTTTCCAGATATAGCTGAAAACCAGCACCCAGAAGGCCGCTCCCGTCCCCAGGTAATCCGTATGAAACTCACCCCACAGCCCTGTCCACGCTCCCAGCTTCGTCAAAAACAGGTTTAAGAATCCCTGTTTATAGAAGACCATTTTCCACACGATCACAATGGTGGCCGTAGGCATTGCCAGCGGGAACAGATACAGCGATTTGATCGTCCCCATACTCTTTAACTTACTGACGGGCATGGCGATCATCAGCCCGATCACCACCAGCAGCGGAATACAGACCAGTGTAAACCGGAATGTATTCTTCACCGCCAGCTGGAATGCCTGGTTCGCAAAGATGGTCTTATAATTCTCGAACCAGACAAACTGCCCCGTCACCACCGTCCTGAAAGACCGGCCGAACACATCCAGAAACGGCATCAGCACAAACACCGCCACCCCCGCAAGACTCGGCGCCAAAAACACCAGAAACGCCCGCATATCCTTATGTGCCCGCAAGCCGCCCTTTCGCCTTTTTCTACGCTTTGTCACACTCATTGCTCAAACATCTCCTCCATCCTGCGCTGTCATCTGCACCGCGTTTCTTTCCGGCCGTTTCCTTCTTCCGGCCCTCGGCCTGCTCTATTCCGCCATATAGATTGACATGCTCTTCTCCACGTCCGCAACCGCTTCTTCCACGCTCATCTCGCCGCGCATGTAGGCGGTCCCGGCCTGATAGACTGCCTCTTCCAGCTCCCGGTCCTCCACATAAGCCCTGTTCACCGATTCGATCCGGCTGCGGAGCGCATCCGCCGCTGCCTCGTCAAACCAGTAGATTGTCCATGTGTATGCCTTTCCGTCTTCCTCCACATAAGCCATATCCGAATAAGGCACATCCGGCGATTCATAGTCATCCGGATAGAGCTCCTTCTCAAAAGCCGCCTGATTTACCGGAAAACCGTCCGCCGGACTTTCCGAACCCAGCAGTACCTTAAGCAGGCCTTCCGCATGTTCCTGATGCTCCGATACCGCGCTGATCCCGGCCAGCGTATGTACACAGAACACGCTGCCGTCTTTTCCGTCCATGGGAACGTTTATGCAGTCCGCAAACTGCTTCGTCCGCGGTACGCTTGTCAGCTCCGCATAGCCGTAAGGGCCGCCCAGTGTTCCGGCCAAAAACTGCCGGTATCCCATCGTATAGTTCATATCGTCCATGCCGTAGGCAAAATACGTATCATCTTCATAGCGCGTTCCGGTATATTCCATATACTCCTCATTCCGCCTCTCATAGTCCTCCATGATCTCCTGCGGCAGGCCGTCCATCTGCGCATCATAGATCCGCTTCGTCTGTGTCAGAAACTCCTCCACCGCCTGCAGATCGATCTCTCCCGCTTCCGTCTTCCAGAAAGGGGCATATCCTACTCTGAAAGTCTTCATCACGCCCTCTTCCGAGCAGACCCGCAGCAGATCTTTCCCCGGATTGTCGGCCCGCAGCTTTTCCATCGCATCCGCGATATCTTCCAGATCCTGAACGTCCGCTATATACTTCTCCCGGCACAGGATCGTCGGCAGGTTCACATCGCAGGGAACGGTATAGAGACTGCCGTCTTTCCTGAATGCATCCACAACGTTGTCAAACAGCTTTTCCTCCCCTTCCAGACCGTCGATCAAAGGGCCAAGATCTGCGAGAAGCCCTTTTTCTATATAAGAGTCTGCCGGCAGATCACTGAGGATCAGAAAGTCCGGTCCCTGTCCCGCCATGATCTGGGTATTCAGCTTCTTCAGCGCATCCTCCCTCGTGACGGCGCTTCCTTCCTCCATACCGATCTCATATTCCACATACACCTCCGGATTCTGCGCCTGATACAGCGAGATTGCCTGCCGCAGCGAAGCATTATCCGTCAGGCTGTATGCCCGCACCGTCTCATTCGGTACCGTGGGCACTGTCGTGTCGTAGACGTAACGAACCAGAAGCGCATCTGTAAAAACTGTCATAAACTCGTTATTGTCCAGCGTCACCATCCCCAGCAGATGTCTTGCCGGATTGCCGAAGGAAGAAAGGCTGGCATCAATGATCTGTTCCATGGCGCCGCCGCCGATCACATGACGGTGCACTCCCTTTTTCCCGGCCAGATAGATCACATCCTCCCCGCCCGGAAAACAATACAGATCGTACCAGCTGCCGCCGTTAAAAGTGCGGTCCCCGTAATTCTCTTTCACAAAAGTATCCAGCACCTCATCGCTGATATATTCCTGCGTTTCCATGTCATAGATCAAAAGCCCCTCAAACTCGTAACCGTCTATGATCATACGGCTTCCCTGAAAGGCGATCATCTGCGGACTGTTTTCCAGTGTCAGAAAACGCTCACAGCTGCCGTCCTCCTTCACCTCATAGAGCACATCGCCGTAAGTGCCAAGGAAGATGCGTCCGTTGTCCGCGATCCAGATATGCTCCGGATACTCCTCCTCCGCTGCCGGAAATTCCACCGGAATCTGCGTGCCGTCCGGTTTCACGACGAGCACCGAGGATTTCGGCGAAATCCACCATTCATTGCCGTCTGATTCCTGAAAGCTGTCTTCCGGCTCATCTCCTGACGCATCCGGGTCCGCTGCATCATCTGCCGTTTCTGCACCGTCTCCGCCGTCTGCCGCATCGGTATCCTGTGCCGGCTGCCCGTTGTCTGATTCGTTCTGATCTTCGCCACTTTCCGGCTGATCCCCGTCCTGTTCTTCGCCGCTTTCCGGCTCATCCTCGTCCTGTCCGTCACCTGCCATGCCCCCGGCCGCATCCATAAGCGTATAGACAACACCCTTCGTTCCGTCCGCCCCGATCGCAATGCTTTGGATATAATTGCCTTCCTCGATCAGGGGTGAAAGCCAGTCATTCTCTTCCCATGTCCAGGTTGCACCGTTATCTTCCGACACCAGAAGATGCTGCATCGGCTCGGCAATGACCAGCTTCCCGTCCTGCAGCCTGAAAAGATGATTCCGATACCCCTCAAGATACTCCGACAGGTCGCTCTCCTCTTCCAGATATCTGCCCATGGCCTCACCGTCTCCGCCGTACTTCTCCGACTGGCCGTCTTCGCCAGTCACATTGCCCTCTGATCCGTCTGCTTTACCGCCTTTGCTCCTCTCTGCTTCTCCATCGCCGCAGCCACACACCGCTGCCATCGTCATAAGCGCTGCCAAACCCGCTGCCAGCCATCTGCTCTTTTGTTTCCTCTTGTCACAGCTCTTCCATCTCATAAAACCATATACCTCCCTGCACGGTTGTAATCATCTTTTTTCATGCCGAAGCGTCACAAATTCCAACTGAACTTATTCAGTTTGTTGAACTAAATTGCTCATCAGAGAATTTATGCAGTTTTATCCACTTATCCGCCCCCGCATTCACCGGTTAACCTCTTCACTCTTTCATCCTAACAGCCTTTTCTCTATTTAATCTCTAAAAATCAAAAAAATTTTTAAAAAATTCTATGCAACTTATCAGTTGTTAAATGTTAAAGATTATTCTTTATATAGTGACAAACTGAGACTTTCTGTGCTAGACTTAACACGTATAGATCTCGCTACCGAAGAAGACCGGTCATGCCAGCTTGACTGTTGGGCCAGATTCTTCAAAGCCACAACATGGGAGGAACTCCATATGCTTGCACAGAATAATGAAACCATCGGGGAAGCAGCGTCAACAGTGTACAAGCTCACACAGGAAGAGCGGATCCGTATGGAATGCGAAGCCCGGGAAGATTACTATCGTACCCAGCGCGATATGCAGCTTATCATGAAGCGATCCACCGAGAAACTCGAAAAGCTGACTGCCGAAAACGAAGTGCTCACAAACGAAAATGAAGTACTCGCGAATGAAAATGACCGGCTGCGGCAATGGATCAAGGCTAAAGGATTTGACCCGTCTTCTATCTGACCGGATGCACATACACGTTATTTAGCAGGTACTAACCAAATTTATCTATGGAACGGAGCTGCGTTCAGTTTAGCATATTGATAGAAAATTTGGTGCCAAAACAGCACTTTTTATTAAGACAGATACATCTAAACTTGCTATAATAAGTAAGCGTGCAGGGAGGTGTACCATGAAAGACCAAAAAGAAGTTGTAGGGAAAGTCATAGACTATATTGAGAAAAATCTGGAGAAAGAAATTAACTTAGACAATATATCAAAAAATATTGGTTATTCCAAATTTTATCTTAATCGAGTTTTTACAGAGCAGGCAGGCGTTACCATCTATAAATACTTACAAAACCGCAGACTTACAGTAGCTGCTGAAAAGCTGGTTAAGACAAATGAACCAATAACACAAATTGCTTATGAAGCTGGATATGACACACAGCAATCATTTTCATTTGCTTTTAAACAAGTATATTTATATCCACCTAAAACTTACAGGGATATTGGAATCTTTTTGCCAAAGCAAGACAGAATTTCCATGAGCTGTTCTTATATGTTCAAATACTATAAATTTATTGCAAAAATTAAGGAGATTGCAGCATGAGTGCGATTCCTTACGTGGTCGAACAAAAGCGCTTTGGGAATGAAAGCAAAAATGGGAGAACAATATTATGAAAAGCAAAAAACTCTGGACAAAGGATTTTTCCTGTATTACACTGGCCACAGTACTTTCCGCTATCGGCGGAGAGGCTATGACCCTGCCGGTCAGCCTGCTTGTCTTTGACGAGACGCAGTCGGCTTTCTTATCCTCACTGGTCATGATCTGCGGCATACTTCCGGATGTCCTGCTGCCAATCTTCATCGCACCTTTTATCGACAAAGCAGGCAAGAAAAAGTGGATCCTGGGAATGGATCTTATGCTGGCGGCTGTTTATGCAGGCATGGGGTTCTGGGTAGGACGGCACACCTTTCACTTTCTGCTCTACCTGCTGTTCACCTTGACGGTCGGCACCATCTCCGTCATTTACCGTCTCGCCTACGCGTCCTGGTATCCCGACCTGATTCCCCGCGGCATGGAACAGAAAGGTTATGCGGTCAGTTCCACGCTCTACCCAACGGTGATCATCGTCATGTCGCCGATCGCTGCTTTTCTCTATGAAAATCTGACCATAGATCGAATCTTCTTTCTCGTGACGGGAATCACGCTCTGCTCCGTGATAACGGAAAGCCTGATCCGGGAAGCAAAGAAAGCTGCCGCCTCTTCCTATACACTGCGCCAGTACTGTACCGACATCCGGGAAGGTTTTTCCTTCCTGAAAAAGGAGAAAGGCATCCGCAACATCTACGCCAACATGAGCGTTATGCAGGGAACCTCCGACGGTCTGAGCATCATCACACAGGTTTATTTTCAGACTCAGCCTTATCTTGGCGCAACGATGCTGGGATTTTTGATCAGTTCGGAAATGACCGGCAGACTGCTCGGCGGTCTGCTGCAATATAAAAAAGAAGTACCCGTAAATAAAAGATACCCTTTCACGAAAGCCGTCTATCTTATCTACAGCCTGGCAGATATGGCGCTCCTTTTTCTTCCCTATCCGGCCATGCTGGCCAACCGTTTCTTCTGCGGCAGTCTGGGGATCTGCAGCGCTACCATCCGGGAGAGCGCCGTGCAGTCCTATCTGCCGGAACAGATGCGGGCCAGAGTCAATGCCTTCTTCAATGTACTGTTCGCCGTGGGCGGGGTGGCCTTCCAGTTTCTGGCCGGCGCACTTGGACAGCTCATCCCTTATCGCGCTGTGGCGGTTCTGCTTGGCGGCATGGGTGTAGGAAGCGTCTTCCTGTTCATTGTTCTTCCTGCCGCAGACAACCGGCCGGTATATGAAGCAGAACGCAGCTGACCGCTGTTCGATGCAGACAGAACACAACAGGCTGCCAGACAAACTTATCTATGGAACGGAGCTTAAGCATGAGAATTTTACTCGCCGAAGACGACAGACATTTGAACGATACACTGACTTACCAGTTGGAACAGCAGCATTTCACCGTGGATTCCTGTCTGGACGGAGAAGAAGCGCTGTACCTTGGGGAGCAGAATATTTACGACGTGATCCTGCTTGACAGGATGCTGCCCGGCATGGAAGGCACGGATATCCTGACTGCCCTCCGCCATAAGGGCATCAAGACCCCCGTTATCCTTATCACCGCGCTGGGCACGCTCACCGATAAGGTGACCGGCCTTGATCTGGGCGCAGACGATTACCTGGTGAAGCCTTTTGCCTTCGAGGAACTGATGGCCCGGATCCGCTGCGTTTCCAGAAGGCCCCACGCACTGGCGGTGGATGACTCCTTTACGGTGGGGGACATTACCTGGCAGGCCGCCGAGAGCATTCTCACCGGCCCCGCCGGACACTGTACCCTCTCTAAGAAAGAAGCCGCCCTGCTGGAAATTTTCCTCCACTCCAAAGGCCAGACCCTGCCCCGGAGCATGATCCTCATGAAAGTCTGGGGCCCGGACAGCAACGTGGAAGAAGGAAATCTCGACAACTACATCCATTTCCTGCGCCGGCGCCTGCAAAATACCGGAAGCAGCCTGCAGATCAAGACCGTGCGGGGAATCGGTTATGCGCTGCAATAGCAGTTATCGCCCGTCGCTCTGCCCCGGCACAATAGAGAGGAACTCATTTTACCATGTTTAAAAAAGTACATCTGCGGCTGACACTGCTCTGTGCAGGAATCACCGCCGTCATCATGTTCGTTATGTCCCTCTGCTATCTTTATGTATCGGAAAAAGGCCTGTACCGCAATCAGTTTCAGGCCTTTCAAAACGATATCAACACTATCTCCACCAATCTGGAACAGCAGAATGTCATTTCCATGGAGTGGCTTTCCAAGATGGAAGCACAGGGGAATTATCGTTTCTTTGTGTTGGATAACGGCGTCCCTTTTCTCTTTAATCAACTGAATGATCCTGCGGACAGCGGCAGCAACCGGCTCCTTCTGGAAAGCCGCGACAGCCGGAACAAACTGTCGGAACAAAATGCCACCGTCACGGTGAGCGACGGCATAAACGGCACCCTTACCCACTACGAATATGAATTCTCCTCTCCCTCAACGGAAACAAGGTATTTCTGCAGTGTGGTCCAGCTCGGTACGGGCAGTTCTGTGCTGGAGGTGGTGGTGCTTTCTTCTCTGCAGAGGCTGGAACTGCAGATGCAGGAGCAGCGCGTCCGTTTTCTGCTGATCGACATTGCCGCTACCATTCTGCTGGGTGTCTTTGCCTGGTTCTTCACCGGCATCCTGCTGAAACCCATCGCGGAAAACCAGCAGAAGCAGGCCATGTTTGTGGCCGCTGCTTCCCATGAGCTGCGCACGCCCTTATCTGTCATCCTATCGGCGGCGGAATGCTGCCATGACGCGACCCCGGAGCGGCAGGAAGGTTTTATCAGGACCATTTATCAGGAGGGGCTGCGCGTCTCTTCTCTCGTCACAGACATGCTTACCCTCTCCCAGTCGGACAGCCACCGCTTTCCTGTCAGTAAGGAGCCCACGGAGTTGGACACGTTGCTGATGAATTCTTACGAAGCCTTTGAACCGCTGGCCCGGGAAAAATCCATTCAGCTGTCGTTAACCCTGCCCGACGGTGCACTGCCGCTGTGCGATGTGGATCCGGAGCGCATCAGTCAGGTGATCGCCATCCTCCTGCACAATGCCATAAGCTATACGCCGGACCAGGGCCGCATCGAACTGTCTCTCGCACGGCATAAAGAGCGCTTCGCCGTCAGCGTACAGGATAACGGCATCGGCATCTCGGACGCAGACAAGAAAAGGATATTCGACCGTTTCTACCGGGTGGAAAAATCCCGCAGCCGGAAGGATCACTTCGGCCTTGGGCTGTCCATCGCCTACGAGATCATAAAAGCCCACGGCGGCAGCATTCAGGTTACGGACGCAGAAGGCGGCGGGAGCTGTTTTACAGTGGTGCTTTGATAAAGACTGCTGCTCCTGCTCTTACATGCAAAAATCCGAGGCATAAGCCTCGGACTTTTGTTTTCAGGCAAGATGTATATGCCACTGCCGAATATCCTGTTAAAAGTGTATTACCTGGGCTGATTTCTGACATCATCGATATTCAGTGTACAGAATACCGGTGTGCTGTTGTTGGTATAATACCAGATCAGCCGTCCGTTATCTACAATTGGCTTGCAGTCGGATATCGGACCGTCAAAACTGTAGATGCCGGAAACAGGTTCACCGGCGCCGTTGAGCAGAACGCACTTTTGTGATGAGGAAGCCGTCACCGGTTTGTTATTTTCGATGGCTATTGTTGCTTCTGTCCACAACACCATCATCTCATTGCCGCTGATCTTTACCAGATGCGGCGTAGAAACGGATGCTGCCGGCGTTTTTTTCTGCTCACCTTTGGCATCGGTATATTCAATATACTGATGGTCTGTGATCCAGTGAACCGTATTTCCCGCTGCCGAGAAATTGTCCTTTCGCGTACTCGTCACATAAATATTGCGCACACCGCCTGTATTGTACGGTGTCGCCGTCTGATCCACAGAATTTCCGGCTATCAGATAAGCTGTGTCGGATGCCTCAAAGCCGCCGATCGATACGCCCGTAGCAGGATTTCCAAAATTCCCTCCTATTGCCAGCGCTGCGATCCTGATGGAAGCTTTGCCTAAAATACCTGGCGTACCGACTTTTTCTTTGTATTTTGCCAGTGCAACCGAACGCGGGTAAGCATCTCCATGATCGACTGCCAACAACTCAGAGCCATCTCTCAGAATAAACTGATTAAAGGAATGGCTTGAATATGTGGAGAAACTCAGCCACAGATACTGCTCCAATATTTCCATATTGGGTATATCCATACTGATGGCAACATTTGCCTGATGCTGCTTCCCGTCACTGCTTCTGTACATTTGGTGGCAGGTACGGATATACAGCGTATTCTCGTATTCCACCATACGGAGACTGCCGTTCTTGAACGGGGAAACAGTATTCCCTCCGAAGATGCCGACAGATCCTTTGCGCTCCCAGCTCTTATCATACTTTACGATCCTAATGACCTCTACAGTATTGTCCTCATTCGGGTTATCCTGTCCAAACACAAGGAAATAATAATCTTTGCCGGAATAAAATCCACCAAATTTCGGAAGTTCCGCCTTAATCATTTTTTTGTCAACAAACTTTTGATCCGCCGTATAGGATTCTATACAGACATTTTTCTGACCAATATGCTCAACGCGCATAAAAGTACCATCGTCATTTTTCTGCAGATAGGAATTGACAATGCAGCCTTCATAGGAGCCATAGTTCTGCCTGTTTATGTTCTTTGAGGATGAGGCAGACCCACTGTCCGGATCTTCCTCCGGCGCTTCAACACTCAACTTCTTCGTTACATTACCGGTGAAATCACTGCGGCCTTCTATTGTGACCGGAATCTTCCTGTTTTTCATCTCTCCATATTCGGTAATGATATAATCCGCATACTCCTGTAATGTTTTTTTGTTGTAGGTCAATGCAATGGTATTCGGCGCACCATCTTTTCCTCTGATCAGCTTTACGGCCGCCTTTTTGATCTGCTGCGGCTCGATTTTAAACTTAATACTTGTTTTTCCATTACAGTTACTGCCGATTCCTGCTATTGTGATCGTGGCGGTTCCTGCGTGAATATTATTGGCATAGGTAACGGTATAGTCCTTGTTTAAGGCCAGTTTCTTATTACCCATTGTTTTGATTGTCACGGCAGGCTTCTGTTCCTTTCCGCTGAAAGTCCTGGGCGATATATCTGCTATCGTCACATGCTGCGGGATATTTTCTGCTGCTTCTTTCTTATTGAGATCTACCTTTCCAATGTTAAAGGTATTTACGATCTTACCCTTGTACTGCCCTTTTCCGGTGATGATCATTACCGCAGTTCCGGCATTTACATTGTTTTTGTACTGCACTTTATAATCTTTATTATATCTGAGTTCGGTATCTCCTATCGTGAGTTTAACATCCCGTTTGATGGCTTTGCCGGTATATAATGTATCTCCGGTAATTTCCTGCCTGGCTGTATTAATATAGTTTTCTTTCGGTACATCATATACCGTAAGTTTTGAAGTAACCGATCCTGTATAGTCAGTGGTGGTCTCCTTGGGCTTTATCGTGATCTTTGCTTTCTTGGGATCCTGTGCATCAATATATTCCGCAAGAAACCACCCGTTGTTCAATCTGACGGTTCCATCATATATAACAATTGTAACACCTCTGTCTCCGGGAAGTTTGCTGCCTGTCATGATCTTTAATTTCGTAACGCTTTTAGGGGTGATCGTAAAGGTCTTCGTCACACTCCCCGTATATTTGCCTATTCCCGAAATCGTTACGGTAGCTTTGTCTACACCGGCATGAATATTGTTTGCATATTGAAGCTTATAGTCCTTATTCTTTTTAAGGGTGACACGTTTCCTGCCGTTGAATGCCGTGACTTTTACGGACGGCTCATACGCCTTACCGTTATAGACTCTTGACGCAATCTTGTTTGTTCTTGTATCTGTCAATGCTGCGCTCAAATCTATACGCTCTTCTTCGGCTGCAGTTGCAGGCAGGTCATCCGTACTTTCAGCGGCCGCCTTCTCCTGTATCCACCCGGCATACAAAACAGTATCCTGTGTGATCACATCTGCTTCAAAATCCCATAGGTTTATGCACTCCGGCTCCTGATACCAGGCTTCAAATGTATAGCCTTCAGCTTCCGGGATATCAGGCTGTGTAAGTATTTCGCCTTTGTTTATGGTATCCGGCGCAATCTGCTCCCCGATGCCCTGCATATCATAGGTAACAATATAAGCATCATCCGCTTCTACTGCCTCTTCCGTCGGTTCTGCTGCCGCCTCCTCTTCACCGATCCACTTTGCATATAAAGTGATATCCGCCTCTACAACACCCGCCTCAAAATCCCATTTATTTTCCAACGCTGCTTCCTGATACCAGCCACCAAAGAAACTATCCTCTTTGACCGGCTGCTCCGGCAGAACGATTTTGCCATGCTCTGCTATGGATTGTGTGGGCACAACAGTTCCGCCATTGGCTTCAAAGGTTACGGTATACCTCGCCGGGGCGTCTTCCCCCACAGTGTAAATCAGCGTAACAATATCACTGTCTTCATAGCCATCTTTTATCGCCACTGCTTTCACTGTCATATCCGTTTCAATGGAAATCGGTTCTGTATACACAGTACTCTCTGCTGTTGGTGTAGTATCATCAAGCGTATAGTAAACAGCCGCCGCCTCTTTGCTTGTAAGCGCTAATCGGGTATCCTTTGCAACTACTTCCCCGCCTGCGATGCTTGCTTCCGGAGCAGTCAGCTTTTCTTCCTCTTTCGCATAAGCGAAGAACCGAACACGATACGCAAGATATGGCTTTTCCTCTTTCGTGATCTCTACCTGAAAAACATCTCCGTCCGCATATTCTGAAATGCCGGACAGCTCCGGGCGGAAACTGACACAGCCGTCCTGTCCGCAGTCATCATTGTCAACAGAGAACAATCCATCTGACTTTTCCTCGGAAAATATCCATTTTTTTTCATCAGCTTCCCTTGTAAGCGTCACACGAATGTCCGAGGCTTCCAGTGTCTCACCGGTTGATACGGACCAGAGAGATTCCCTGTCAAAATAATCAACCGGCATATTTTGAGCCGGCCATGCAACGCCAAATACCGTGTCGTCTTTGTCGGAGCGATCTGCAGTATACATTGCGCTGTACATTCCATTACTGTCTTTAACCGCACCAAAACCAATCTGATCCATTGATGGATTCAACAAACGGCCCCGCCGGCTGTGTTCGTCCTGATCTGCCATCCATGTCTCAATAATCGTACCGTTTAAAGTTTGTAACTGCCCATCGGTACAGGCAAGATTAGAATTTGAGACACCCTCACGGCCCTGTTCAAACAGTTCCTCGGACATGCCTTCCGGCCTGGACGGTTCCCGGCTCAATTCCTGATTAACACTGCTTAAAAGAGCCGCCGCCTGGCTGATATGATTGTATTCGTCATTTAACTGCAGCTCATAAGGCAGACCTGCGATGAAGCGGACTTGACGGATCATCGCCGCGGCTGATTCCAATGTGGTATCAGACAAAGCGCCCGCTTGATAAGGCGCTGTTAAATCCGGCTTTTCCGCGTAAGTAACAGCGTCTGCTTTACCGGCCTTTTCCCGGTTTAGAAATTCTATGATTTCTGAAGCGCTGTGATACTCTGCCTGAAGCTTCGTCTCTGCTGCCGTTTCTTCCCGGTCGGCTTTATCTTCCGTGCCTTGACCTGCTGTTTCTTCCGTTTCCGAATCCGTGGTTTCCCCGGCAGACTCTACATCGTTTTCTGAGACTGTGCTTTCTTCATCAGATTCCGATTCCGTTTTTCCTTCCGTGGTCTCCTCATCAGACTCCTGTTCCGTTTCTCCTCCTGTGGTCTCCTCATCGGACTCAGGTTCCGTTTTTCCTCCTGCAGCCTCCTCATCAGACTCCGGATCCACTTCCCCGCCTGTGGTCTCCTCATCAGATTCCGGTTCCACTTCCCCTCCTGTGATCTCCTCATCGGATTCCGGATCTGTTTCTGTTACTTCCGCATCTGAATCCTCTTCCTTTGTCTCTGCTTCTGTATCTGTCTTTGTATCCGATGCGTCCTTTTGTGTTTCTTCGATGGCTGTCTGTAATTTTATGGGGTCCTCCGCCGCCAGCACCAAAGAGTCCGCTGCTGTAGACACCATTGCTATGGACAACAGCAAACATAACAATTTTTTCCTCATAAATTCCTCCGTCTTATAACATATTTTATCATTTAATATAAGCTGAACGCCTGCTGTCTCTCCCCTCCTTTTAAGATATTACATCACCAGCACATTGAAACTCAAATGTGCCGATCTGATTGTCTGTTACTTCTACAGTAAACTTCCATCATGCTCAACCTGCCGCCTGGCGGGCCGCATGGCCATCCATGCTGTGAAAATCACCGACTTTCATAACAGATTATTCAAATATATCATACAATATTAACCCGGATTTTTCCATAGGATAAGCGGCCGTTATATCTCTTTTTCCTTTTCTGGAAAGATACAACGACCGCTTCAATTTATTTCAATATTCAATTTTTTCCTCTTTCCCGGCACCCTTTCATGCCATACAGCAAATTTTGTAGTTACCGTTTTGATTCCTTTCCCACATATACTGTAAATACTGTTCCTTAACCTTCCATTTACTGTACAAAAATCTTGTTCACAGCATCTTCTTTATCTATTTGTTAAGCGATCTACTTTATTGTGGTCAGGTTATTACCTTTGCCAATGGAATCCTCTCCTTTCCGAAACATCCACTCTATCAGGACTGTCTGCTGTTTTCCAAAGCCTTCACCAACTGTTCACAAATACTTTCAAAGCTTCTACCATTCATTTCTTTTAAGCTTTTTCTTTTTCCTTTGGCTTTCCTTTGATGTAGTTACATAATAGCATATGTTTTCAGGCTTTTCAACCTGTTTTCTATTATTTTTTTAATATCGTTATTTTTACCAATTTCTTTCAGTTATTATGTATAGTTTTTTCAGAATATTCTGACTATTTAAGGTCGAGAAAAATTCATATCCCTTTAGCCTCCATTCCGAAGCGCTTTACGCTGAGACGCGAGCAGAATTTAGGAGTTTTTCCAAAGGAATACTCCGATTCTGCTCTGCGATCAACAAAATTACTAAATTACTCACCAGAGAATTTATTCGAACTCATTAGACGCTATTATTTCTTCATCCATCCCATATAATCTACTTAATACCCAACTATAAATGAGCAAATTTGAAATTCTACCAAAATTGCATCAAATAGCATCAAA
>CAJTPO010000058.1 GCA_910578115.1 uncultured Lachnospiraceae bacterium
GAAACCGCAATGTCAATTTCATGCGGATAAGGGAACAGACAGCCACTAACAACAGCGGGCGTATGGAGATTACTCTGTATGCCCTCTTTTCATGTAAAGGAGATTTATGTATATGCCAAAAAATAATGAGAACCAACAGGCACAGGAACGCCGACCGCACTTTGTAAAGACCATAGGCAGAACGACCTACTTTGTGACGTGCCACTTTAGCGAAACAAGCAGAGAAACCTTGCAGGATAAGCTAAAACGCATGATTGTACGGGATATTCAGAGTGGAAATTATTAAATTTCATGTTCACACTTTTTTTGTCTTGACGGCACAGACGATAAAGTGTCCGTAATTTCCAAAGACTGTGCAAGATATGTTTCCCGGTCTTTATAACGTCCCACTTGATAGAGCATCCCCTGAAGCTGTCCCTTGATAATGGTAATGGGCGTTTTTAATTCATGGGAAGCTGCTGCAAAAAATTCTACCCGTTGTTTTTCAAGCTGCCTCTCCCTTTCAATATCAGCCTGCAGCTTTTGGTTCGCTTCCTGCAATTCCGAAAGAGTTGCCTCCAATTTCCGGGAAAGTGTATGCAGGCTGTCAGACAACACGCCTATTTCATCAGTGCGCCCGGCTAAACAGAATCCGCCAAAATCCATCTCTGCCATCTGCCTTGAAAGTCTGCTTACTTTCTTAATGGGAGCAGTCAGATACCATGAATAGAAGAACGCTGAAATGATTGAACCAAATAGTACGACAGTACAGAGCACCGGAAGTGTTCTTCGTATCGCTTCCTCTGTCTGTGTCAGTTTTGCGGTATTCCTTGTCAACAATAAAGTATAAAGCGAATCGCTGTCGGCAAAGGAAACGGCGTAGGCTTTTGTTTTTTCAACATCTTCAAAATCCGTAATCTGCCCGTCCACAAGCCGGTCAACATTATGTAAACTTACTTCCTGTCCGTCAGCTTGAAAAAAGTGCAGCTCAAATTCATTTTCATACTGTTCTTCTATCCAGTCAGAAAAAGCCTCAAGAAATATATAAGCGTATTCCTTTTCGGTTCTCGAAAATTCAGCCGGCAAAAAAACAAGCTCCAAATCGGCATCTTCTATGTCATATTGATAGTTTTTGGGGGCTGCCTGCAGAATGAAGCTATATGTTGTAAAACAGCACGCCGCTGTCAACAACAGGGTCAGCAGAAAAACTTTAACTGATAACCGGCTTTTCATCTTCTTTATCAATTCTATATCCCACCCCTCTTATTGTTTCTATATAGTCGGCAGCGCCAAGTTTTTTCCGCAGGTTCTTTATATGTGTATCAACAATCCGTTCTTCTCCGAAAAACTCATACTTCCAAAGAGTCTGCAACAGATTTTGCCGTGTTAAGATCCTGCCCTTGTGCATCAGCAGTTCCCGCAGTATTTCAAACTCGCGGGGCGTTAAATCAATGCTTTCTTCCTTTGTATAAACCCTGTACCCCTCCAAATCCAGCGTTAAATCCCTGTATCTCATAGTCTGCGGCATATCGTTCTGCTTTGATGAATGGCGCAGCATGGCGGCGATTTTCCGCAGCAGTACGGGCATGGAAAAAGGCTTCGTGATATAATCGTCAGCCTGCAGGTCCAGGCCTTTGATCTGGTTCCCCTCGTCGTCTAATGCTGTAAGCATGATAATGGGCACATCGGATTTTTGCCGGATCACCTCGCAAACGCCAAAACCGTCGATTTTGGGAAGCATAATGTCAAGCAGTACCAGATCAAAGCTCTGTTCGGAATACTTCGCAAGGGCTTCCACACCGTCAGACGCCAGTACAACGCTGTATCCGGCTTCCTGTATAAAGTCATGCAGCAGAGCCTGTATGGATAAATCGTCCTCAACAATTAAGATTTTACTCATAGCGCACCTCCTGACCGTAATTGTAACAGACTAATTTGAATCTATTGTGTAGATTTGAAATTTTTTTGTACCTTTCTTTCCGAAATCCCCTCTTGACTTTCCGCTTTCTTTTCGATATGCTGAATCTGTAATACAAGTATACAGATTTTACCTTAAACATGGCAAAAAGCAAACCTATTTCCAAGGAGGTCCTCATGAAACAGAAAAGTGCAAAGGAACGGCTGTGGTGGGCGCAGTTCAACGCCCTTGAGATGGGCAGCGGCTGGGATGATACCGACATCCATAAGCCCCAGATCATGATCGATGACGTATACGGCGACTCTCACCCGGGCAGTGTCCATCTCCATCAGCTTGCCAGACAGGCCGAGATCGGCATTTTTGAAAAGGGCGGGTTCCCTGCCCACTACCATACCACCGATGTCTGCGACGGCTGCGCGCAGGGACATGACGGCATGAATGTCGTGCTTGCATCCCGTGAGGCCATCGCGGATATGGTCGAGGTACACGCCAGCGCCGTGCCCTGGGACGGCATGATCCTGTCCAGCAGCTGCGACAAATCCATCCCGGCCCATCTGAAAGCGGCGGCCCGCATGAACATTCCCACTGTCTTTATTCCCGGCGGCAGTATGCGCCCCGGTCCCCGGCAGACTACCAGCCTTGTGGCCGGTGACATTTCCCTGCGGCAGAAACGTCAGGATGCCATTTCCGATCAGGAGATCCGCGACTACTATCTGACCGGCTGTCCTTCCGTAGGCGCCTGCACCTTCCTCGGTACAGCCAGCACCATGCAGTGTATGGCGGAGGCGCTCGGCATGGCCCTTCCGGGATCGGCGCTTGTGCCCGCCACCATGACCGACATCCTGCGCTACGCCCGCCAGGCAGGCCGCGTCATCATGGAACTGGTGGAAAAGGATATTAAAGTTTCCGATATCATGACGCCGGCCGCCTTCCGCAATGCACTGATCGTCCACAGCGCCATCGGCGGCAGCACCAACGCCACGCTGCACCTGCCCAGCATCGCCCGGGAGCTGGCCTATGAAATGCCCATCGAACTTTTTGACGAGATCAATCATCAGGTGCCACACCTCGGCAACCTGAACCCCAGCGGAAAGCATCTGACGGAAAGTTTCTGGTTTGCAGGCGGCGTTCCCTATGTGCAGCTGCTTCTGCAGGATATGCTGGATCTGGACGTTATGACCGTGACCGGCAGGACCCTGGGGGAAAATCTGGAAGATCTCCGGCGCGACAATTTCTTCGAACGAGGCCTGGGCTATCTCGCCAATTACCAGCTGACCCGGGATGAGGTCATCTTTCCGGTGGAAAAGGCGACCGAGAAAGGCAGCGTTGCCATCCTCAAAGGGAATATCGCCCCAGAAGGCAGCGTCATAAAATATTCCGCCGTTGCCCTCTCCCAGCGCAGCTTCACAGGGCCCGCCCGCGTATTCAACGAAGAAGAAGACGCTTACCGGGCCGTGGTCGATAAAAAGATTCAGCCAGGAGACGTGATCGTCATCCGCTACGAAGGCCCGCGGGGCTGCGGCATGCCCGAAATGCTCATGACCACCGAGGCCATTGTCTGCGACGAATCCTTGAACGGTCATGTAGCGCTGATTACCGACGGCCGTTTCTCCGGCGCCACCCGCGGAGCCGCCATCGGCCATATCAGCCCGGAAGCCGCTGCCGGCGGCCCCATCGCCTTTATCGAAGAAGGCGACCTCATCCATTATGATATTGAGGCCCGCCGTCTGGATCTGGTGGGCGTAGACGGCAGACAGGTCACACCGGAGGAAGCGGCTGACATTCTCGCCCGGAGAAGCAAAAAGGGCGTCCTCCCCAGACCGGCCAGAAAAGGATTCTACAAACGCTACACGGAACATGCCCTGAGCGCCATGCAGGGAGCCGGCCTCGATTAAGAGACCGCACAATTTTATACCAATACACTCGGGTACATCCGACTAAAACAATGGAGGGAAATTATCATGAATGCAAAATGGATCTGTCCGGCAATCACACCTTTTTGTGAGGACGGCACAATCGACTATGAAAGTGCAGGCCGCTTCTACGACCACCTGATCGCCAATGAGATAGACGGCGTCCTGATCGGCGGCAGCCTGGGAGAATTCTTCGGTCAGACATTAGAGCAGCGGGAGGCGCTGGCGCGGTTCGCCGTCAGGCACATCGCAGGCCGCATGAAGGTGATCATCGGCACTGCCAACATGATCGCGGAGGAGATCGCGCCCCTCTCCAACGCCTGTCTGGATGCGGGAGCAGACGCCGTGATGATCGTACCGCCTTTCTACTTCTCTTTCGGCGATGGGGAAATGTACAGCTTCTACAGCCGTATGGCAGAGGAGATTCACGGACCTGTCTACATCTACAACTTCCCGGACCGGACCGGCTACACCATCAGCCCCTCCGTTGTGCGTCGGCTGGCCGAAGCATATGACAATATCATCGGTATCAAGGATACCATCGCCGGCATGGATCACACGCGGGAACTGATCAAGGCCATTAAACCGATACGGCCTGATTTCGAGATCTATTCCGGCTTCGACGATAACTTTGCCCACAATGTCCTTTCCGGCGGAAACGGTTCCATCTGCGGTATCTCCAACGTGGCACCGAAACTCTGTTCCGACTGGGTGAAAGCCGTCAACGCCGAAGACGTAGCGCAGATCGCGCTGCTGCAGCAGAAGATAAACCGCTGTATGGATATCTACGCCATCGGAGCGCCTTTCGTGCCCTATGTCAAAGAGGCGGTCCGCCAGTGCGGCATCATCGAATGCGCGAAATGTACCTTCCCGATACCGGATCTGGACAGGGGCGAGCAGGAAAAGGTCCATGCTTTTCTTGTCAGAGAGGGCATCCTTCCCGCATAAAAATCACGGGCAGCCAGTATATGAAAAAGCGATAGTACGCTACCACAGGAGGAGCATTGCATCTATGGGATTACATCCGGTAACGCGAAGCAGCATGAGCGATCAGGTGATCGCGCAGATGAAAGAAAATATAGAGAAAGGCATCTGGAAGCCGGAGGAACGTCTGCCGGGAGAATTACAGCTGTGTGAAATATTCGGCACCAGCCGCGTGACCGTGCGCAATGCGCTCCAGAAGCTGGCCGGCGAAGGCCTGATTGAGACGCGCGTCGGCGACGGAAGCTATGTACGCAAATATTCTCTCAGCGACGCCATGTCCCGCATGAACATCCCGGGCAGCCTGACAGAGCAGGAATTCCGCGAACTGCTGGAGTTCCGCTGTGTCATGGAAGGCCCCCTGTGCGAGCTGGCAGTTTCCCGTATGACCGAAGAGGAACTGAACCTGCTGAGCCAGAACTATGACGCCATGGTTCTGGCCTCCCAGGATGAAGCGGCTTTTGCTGCCGCGGATGTGTCTTTTCATACCACCCTGGCTTCCTGCTGCGGCAATCAGACGCTCGAAGCCGCTTACCGGATGATATGCTCGAATCTCTCCCGGGTTATGAAGGACATCGTGCACCAGAGAGGAAAAGCCTCCGGGCTGAAACATCATAGGGCGATCCTTGACGCCGCGAAGGCACATAACGCCAAAGGCGCCCGTGCCGCCATGGAACGGCATATGCGGGAAATGGCTGAGGAATTGCTGCGAACTGCTCCCGATTGATTTTTCGAATTCATGTGCGCGCTCTTTCAGAAAAGCGCCACTCTCTCTTCCGTCTGCATAAAATAGCAGGTCTCCTGCAGCATCCCGGCATTGTAGAGCCTGACTGCGATTTCCTGCATCCGCTGATCCAGCCTGTGATAGCACACCGTCCCGGCCCAGGGAAGCCCGCTTACATACTCCTGCTGGCGTTCGTTCAAAACCGTCAGCATCTTCTCAAATGCTGCCAGATCCCTGCTGCGCAGTTCTCCAAACCGGCAGGAAATATACGCTTCGCCACTGTTTTCTCTGCATTTATCCGCCAGATACACGGCCAGCTTCCTGCCCCGCTCCCCATCCGGCACGTCTGCTTTTCCACTGGTGGACAAAGTTCTCTTCTGCCGGCTGTGCGTTCTGTCGCCTCTGTCTTTTCTTCCGATAAACTGCTGCTTTTGCCCGCTGACAGCGACATTTCCATTGTCCCCGAATCTTCGTTCCTTCCAGCAGATCACATTGTCCTTCTCTCCACCGGCTTTCGTCCCGCCCTCCTTCGACGCCACCAGTCGGAAACTGGTTCTGCCGTATTTGTCACGCTCCATGGCATACTCGGCTTTCCCCCGGTTTAACCTCTGCCCGCTTCCCGGCTCCTCCATAAGCAGAACGCCCGTGTCAAGCAGCCGCTGCCAGACCGTCTTCTGCACCCTGGCAAAGGGCGTGGGAAAAGACAGCTGTCCGCTGATCTGCTTCACCGTATAGCCCAGGTCCGCCAGATGACGAATCGCTCCGCCGCTGGCCGCCTCATAGGTAAAATCAGACAATGCACTTTTAAAATACTCCTGCTCTGCCATTACCGCCGCCACCATCCTTTCCAGAGTGCCTGCCGGCTCCCGACCTGTCGTCAGACAAATCCGGTACTCCTCATGCCCTCCGTCAATATCCCTTGCAGACGTCCACCCACGCTTCATACCCGGAATATTTCTCCAGCTCCGGAATCGAAAGTTCGATCGCGCTGTTGGCGCTGCCGCAGGCCGGATACACCGTCTCGAACCGTTTCAGGGACACATCCAGATACACAGGCACCCCTTCCTTCACCGCAAAAGGACAGACGCCGCCCACGGCATGTCCCGTCATCTGCTCCACTTCCTCGAAAGAAAGCATCTTCGCCTTCGTCCCGAACCGCTCTTTATATTTATGGTTGTCCACCTTCGCATCGCCCGCCGCGCAGATCAGCACAGCTCCCTCGCCCTGCATAAAGGACAGCGTCTTAGCGATCCGCTGCGGTTCACAGCCAAGGGCCGCTGCCGCCAGCTCCACCGTAGCGCTGGACACCTCAAATTCCAATACCCGCTCCTCCATACCAAACTGCTTGAAAAAGGCTTTTACTCTTTCGATCGACATTTTCTGCTCCTCCGTTTATCTGTTTTTGCTTCTTCCTTTTAATGCATATGTTTATTGGCTTAATTCCGATTGTTCCATAAGGAATATGCTTTTGCATTCGAATTGTACCGAATTCGCCTCTCTATCATACCAGAATATGGATGAAATTTGTATCCCTGTTTCGTCACCTTTTCACCCGGCCTTAATCAGCAAAAAGGTGTAACGTCTAAAAGCCACAGCCAAAGACCTTACACCTTTCTTTTTATTATTTCCCAATTACAATCGGGTTGCTACACATTCGCTTCCCGGACCGCTTTCCTCACCCGCAGCACCATGGAAGGAGCCACAGACAGTTCATCCAGACCCATCCGCAGGAATTCTTCCGTCAGCTCCAGATCCGCTCCCAGCTCACCGCAGATGCCGGACCACTTGCCGTACTTATGGGCATTATCCGTCACCAGTTTGATCATCCGCAGCACCGCCGGATGGTGTGGATCATAGAAGTCATCCAGCTTCGCATTCTGCCTGTCAAGCGCCAGTGTATACTGGGTCAGGTCGTTGGTGCCGATGCTGAAAAAGTCCACGATCTGCGCCAGTTCCTCGCTGACCATCACCGCTGCCGGCGTCTCGATCATGATGCCCTGCTCTGGTACCTTGTAGGGAATCTGCGCCTCGTCCAGTTCTGCCTTCACCTCATCCACGATCTCATAGATCCGCTTCACCTCGTCCACGGAAATGATCATCGGATACATAATGGAAAGGTTACCGTAAACCGCCGCACGAAGCAGCGCACGAAGCTGTGTCTTGAAAATATCCGGCTGCTTTAAGCAGATACGGATCGCCCGGTATCCAAGGGCCGGGTTATCTTCTTTACCCAGATTGAAATAGTCAACCTGCTTATCGGCACCGATGTCCAGCGTGCGGATGATGACCTTCTTGCCCGCCATGGTCTGAACCACCTGCCTGTAAGCCTGGAACTGTTCTTCCTCTGTGGGGAAATCGTCACGTCCCAGATACAAGAACTCACTGCGGAAAAGGCCGATGCCGCCCGCATCATTCTCCAGTACATAGCCCACATCGGAAACACTGCCGATATTGGCATAAATATTGATCTTCTGCCCGGAAGGCGTGACATTCTCTTTGCCCTTCAGGGTCTGTAAAAGTTTCAGCTTCTCCTGTTCTTCGCGGATCTTCTCCTCCACCTCAGCACAGATCTCCTCGGAAGGCTCGAAGATCACTTCTCCCTTGAAACCGTCCACCACGGCCTTCATGCCCGTGTGAATCTCCTCCAGATTCATGGGGACGCCGATCAGCGCCGGAATGTTCATCATTCTGGCCAGGATCGCGGTGTGGGAATTGGTAGAACCGTGCACCGTCACAAAAGCAAGGATCTTCGACTTATCCATCTGCACCGTCTCACTGGGACTTAAATCGTCCGCCACGATGATGGAAGGCTCCATGGATGCCAGATCCACATCCTCCTGTCCCATAAGGTTTCTGACAAGACGGTTGGAGATATCTTTCACATCCGCCGCTCTGGCCTTCATGTATTCATCATCCATATTGGCAAACATCTCCGAAAAGTTGTCTCCCGTGACCGCAACCGCATACTCGGCATTGACCATCTCCGTCTGGATCATATTATGGATCGCGTCCAGATAATCGTCATCCTCCAGCATCATCTGGTGCACTTCAAAAATGGCTGCACTGGCTTCGCCCACTTCCTTGACTGCCTTGTCATACAGCTTCTGCAGCTGTTCCTGTGCCTGCGTCCCCGCCTGCTCAAGACGGGCAAGCTCTGCATCCACGTCCGTGATCTTGGTCCGCTTTACCTGTTGGTCATCTTTCTTCAAGACCGCCACCGGACCGATAATAACCCCCTTATAAACCGCTTTTCCGGATAATTTCACCATATCCCCCTGTCTCCTCCATCTTCATCTTTACCTCCATTCCGAAGCGTTTTACGCTGAGGACGCGAGCAGAATTTCAGATTCTGCTCTGCAATCAATAGAATTTGTGACGCTTTAGCACAAATTCTTGGTTGAATAAATTGCTCATCAGAGAATTTATTCAACCTTACCTCCACGCCGAAGCAATTTTTTGCGAAACCTGCGAGCCAAATTTGAAATTTGGCTCTGCGGTCAACAGAATTTGTGACACTTCGCACTCTGAAAATACTTTCACCTTACCTCTTCTTAGAGATTTGCCTCGAAAAATGCCTTGATCCCTTCAAATGCTGTATCCTCATCCGCACCTTCCACGGACACTTCCACATTCTCGCCGCACTTTACGCCAAGTCCCATCAGCGCCATCAGCTTCGTCGCCTCCGCTGACTTGCCGTCCTTTGTAATGGAAACCTTACTCTGGTATTTCTTCGCTTCCTTCACCAGAAGACCCGCCGGTCTTGCGTGGATTCCTACCTCATCTTTGATTACATACTCGAATTTCTTCATGTTGTGCTTCCTCCTTGTTTTGTTATTATTCCGATGATTCTTTTTTCTGTCCTGGAATCTTTCGTCGTTTTGTATAAATATATTACATTATTATAGTATATAACAGGCACATTCACAAGCCCAAATATTTTATTTTGCTACGCTTCCACAATATGATAGCCAAGCTTCATCTCCTTGGAGGCCTGCTGTGTCCCCTTTTCCGCCAGGGCTTCCATCAGCATCTGCACCGCGATCTCCCCGCTCTTTTCGTAGGAATAGTGCAGGGTGATCAGGGACGGAATCGCCACTCTCGCAATCTGCGCATCCCCCTGGCCGCCTATCAGAATCTGTTCCGGAATCCGGATCCCCATTTCCCGCAGACGCCGCACCGCTCCCGCGGCCATCGTATCGGTGGCACAGATCAGGCCGTCCAGATCCCTGCATTTCTCCAGCAGTTCCCCGGCCTTCTCATAACCGGCCTGCAGCGTAAAATCTGCTGTCACGTAGTTTTCCGCCAGCTCCTCATGCCCCATATCGCGCACTACATCACAGAAAGCCCTGTACCGTTCGGCTCCCACCGCCACATCCTGTCTGATGGCGCCGATATAACCCAGTTTCTCTCTGCCCCGCTCGAAGAAAAGCCTGGTAAGATCATAAAACGCATGATAATCGTCATGAAACACACAGTTATACCCCGGCACCTGCTGCCCCACAATCACCACCGGAACGGAAAGATTTTTCAATATTTTCTTATGCTCCGTCTGAAACACGGTGCCTAACAGGATCACACCGTCCACCTGTTTCTCGCTGAACGCATCCAGATACTCCAGCTCCTTCTTCGGGTCATTCTGGGTCACCGCCAGCAGCATTTGATAACCGTTCTCGTTGATCATGGACAGGATACCCTCCACGATCCTGCCAATGGAGGCGGAAGCAATCTTGGGCACGATCACCCCGATCATCTTCGTTCGCTTTGTCCTCAGAGTCTGCGCCTGCACCGACGGACGGTAGCCTGTTTCCTCCACCACCTGCCGGATCGCTTCGCGCTTCTTTTCCGAAATATATCCATTGTTGAAGTAGCGGGAAACGGCCGCTCTGGAAACGCCGGCCATCTCCGCAATACTGCCTATATTCATCCCCCTGCTCCTTTTACACCCGCATTTTCCCTGCCGGTCCAAACCTGACGCCATTCTCTGCCCGCTCTCATCCGGGTCCTGCCGCGGCCTGCGGCTGCACATGAGCGCATCGGCTCATTTTGTCAGGAAATCTTCTTCATATAGAAGAATCCGTAAGCCGGCATCTGCACATCGACAGGCTGTATCTTACTGCCGGTAAGCAGATCCACATATTCACCGTCCGCTTCCTTGATCCAGGCCGTCCTGTCATATTCGCTGAAATTGAACAGACCGATCAGCTTCTCGCCTTCAAAATATCTGCCAATACAGAGAACCGCGTCATCCCATGTCTCGATCGTCCATGTATCCGCCTCCGTCATAAATACCTTCTCACTCCTGCGGATCTGCTCCAGCTGTGCAAGGCCCTGGAACATTTTACCTTCCACCGTGTCGGGATCCTTCCTGTTCTCCGCCAGTTTCCAGTTCATCGCCCCGCGGTGGATATAACGGGAATCCGCCGCTTTGTTGGGATCCTCCTTGTAGGTATAGTCATTGACCTGGCCGATCTCGTCGCCACTGTACAGAACCGGAATACCGGACTGCATGAACATGTAGGCGTGGAGCATCAGATCCATCCTCACCGCCCGCTCCATGGCCGCCTCGTCCTGCTCGAACCCGGCTTTCTCGATCCCGCACATGGAAGCGGTGGTGCCGCAGAATCTGGCGTCACCCGTGACCGGATCCGCATTGTACAGCTCGCCCCGGCTGGTGCTTTCCCCGGCATACCCCTGGAAATAATCGTTCAGATACTGTTTGTGGGAACGCTCCCCGAACCCTTCCGTCTGCAGCGTGCCGTAGTCAAGCCCCCAGCCGATATCATCATGACAGCGCAGATAGTTGAGGAACACATACTCTTTGGGCAGCCCGTTGACAATATCCAGCTGACGCTTTAAGAGCTTTACATTTCTGGTTGCTACCGTATGCCACGTGGTGGCCATCGTGGTTACATTGTAGAGCATATGGCATTCCGGCTTCTCCACCGAACCGAAATAGGGAACCACCTTTTCCGGCTCCATAACCACTTCTCCCAGAAGCAGCACGCTGGGACAGATGATCTCGCCGATGATACGCATCATACGCACGATCGTATGTACCTGCTGCAGATTACGGCAGGGCGTATTCAGCTCTTTCCAGATATAAGGCACCGCGTCGATGCGGATGATATCGATCCCCCTGTTGGCCAGATAGAGGAAGTTATACATCATATCATTAAACACTCTGGGATTCCTGTAATTTAAATCCCACTGATACGGATAAAAAGAAGTCATCACATAATGGCCGATATCCTCAAGCCATGTAAAATTCCCCGGAGCCGTGGTGGGAAAAACCTGCGGCACCGTTTTCTCATACTGGGCCGGTATATCCCAGCTGTCATAGAAAAAGTAACGGCTCATATACTCTCCGTCACCCTGACGGGCCTTCTGCGCCCACTCGTGATCCTCCGACGTGTGGTTCATGACAAAATCCATACAGACATTAATGCCCTTCTTATGGCAGGCTGCCGTCAGGGCGTCAAGATCTTCCATGGATCCCAGTTTCTCCTGCACTTTCCGGAAATCTGCCACTGCGTAGCCGCCGTCGGAGCGTCCCTCCGGTGTATCCAGAAAAGGCATCAGATGAATATAGTTCACATTACACTGCTCGATATAATCAAGCCTGGACTGTACGCCTTTCATATTGCCGGCAAAATTGTCGATATAAAACATCATGCCCAGCATGTCGTTCTTCTTATACCATTCTTTGTCTTTTTCCCTGTTTGTATCCAGCTTTTTCAATTCGTCATTTCTTTCCATATAGAATTGATACATCTGGTCGCACAATTCCGCAAACATGGAATCATTCTCATATAATTCCATATAAAGCCAGCGCAGTTCGTCATGGTGTCTGTGCAGTCTCTCCTCGAAGATTTTCGTCAGACCTTCATCTGCTGTCCTATCTGCCGCTTCTGCCTTCCTGCCTGTTGTCTCTGCCACGGCCGCCTTGTCCGCTGCTGTCCTGCCGCCCTTCTTCTGCGCCGGTTTTCCGGCTTTCCCGGCCTGCGCAGATTTCTGTGCCGCTTCCGTCTGCTCCTTCAATGCCGCTGCCTTCTGATTCATCTTCCCCTTACCCATTGTCTGTAGCATCCTCCATTTTCAGTCAATATGTGCGGTCGCTTTCCGCATGTGAAATCGGTTACACTTTAATCCTTACTTACTATAGCACCCTCTCGAAATATTTGTAAATTGGCAGATTTTCCAAATCAGGGACTGCAATTTTGTCTAAAATGCTGTAATCGATTCCACATCTTTTCAGACCGTTTTATACCTGATTTATGCTCCCGGTGCTTTCATGATCCGTTGAAAATCGAATAACCTCCAAAAAGGTGATTTGCTGCCCGGTTCCGGAGCGTCCTGCCGTCAGGACAATGAACCGGGTTATTATTGGACCGGCCGAAACCTTTTCCTTCTGGCAGCTTGATTGTTGAGCAAACCAGGAAATCCATGAAATTTTCAAAACTCTACTGTTGGTAGGTGTTCATTTTATCCATCCGCTGTATAATAGCAGTGGAAAGCGAGGTTTTTTGAAATATGGATCAAAAGAAAATAGGTAGTTTTATCGCTGCCCGAAGAAAAGACAACAGACTGACTCAAAACCAACTGGCCGAAATGCTGGGAATAACGGACAAGGCAGTGTCAAAATGGGAAACAGGAAAATCAATGCCTGATCCGTCTCTGTTTCGTCCACTGTGTGACCTGCTCCATATAACTTTGAATGAATTGCTCTCAGGTGAATTCATATCCGATGAAAACCTGAAAGAGAAATCTAATCAATTACTGCTTGAAGTCGTCACAAGCTGGCTTGGCAAAGATCAGTGGGAGAATAACACAAATACCTCTGTTCCAACCGTCCTAAAGATAAAAAATATCAGAAAAGTATATGAAACTGAAAATACTGTAACCGAAGCCGTTAAAAATGTCAGCTTTGAAATCACCAAAGGGAGCTTTGTAGGTATCATGGGAGCATCTGGATCAGGAAAAACCACCTTACTGAATATGATTGCGACAATAGATAAAGCCACCAGTGGGCAGATCGAAATTGATGGGTATGACATTGCAGAACTGACTGAAAATGATCTGGCATCATTTCGCCGGGAGCATTTAGGTTTTGTATTTCAGGAATACAATTTATTAGACACCCTGACTGTCTATGAGAATATCGCCCTGGCGCTGACAATTAAGCGGATACCAAAAGAGACCGTAAAACAGACGATTCTTGATTTAGCCGGCAAATTAGGAATATCTGAAATCCTGAATAAGTTTCCCTATGAGATTTCGGGCGGCCAGAGGCAGCGATGTGCCTGTGTAAGAGCAATTGCGGCAAATCCCGGCCTCATTCTTGCCGACGAGCCCACCGGGGCATTGGATAGTCACTCCGCAACACAATTACTGGAAACATTCGTCATGCTCTGCCGCAAATACTCTGCTACCATTTTAATGGTGACACATGACGCCTTATCCGCAAGTTACTGTGATAAATTGTTGTTTATGAGGGATGGCGAAATCAAAGCATCCCTGGAACGGACACAGGAAAATAAACAGGAATTTTTCACTAAAATTTTAGATACTATCACAAAAATAACAGGAGGAGTTCACTATGTATCTTAAATTAGCGCTCCGTAACACAAGGCATTCCATATTTGACTACCTCCTGTATATTTCATCCATGGTCATGCTCACTTCCATTATTTTCCTTTCAAACAGCATCGCGGATTGGGGGGATATGCAGGCGGGCTTTCAGACAATGGCTTTACCCTTACTGATCGTGATGATCATGACGGTGCTGGTAAACTATATCAATCATTTTATCATCAGGCAGCGTGCAAAAGAATTTGCCACTTATATGTTGCTCGGAATGGAAAAAGATAAGCTGTCTTTGGTATTCCTGTGTGAATTATCTGTGATCGGCCTGGCATGCTTTCTTCCGGGCGTGATTTTAGGTACGGGGATTTTTTCTATTTGCTGCCATACACTGCTGCTGGAAACCGGAAGTCACTCCATATTCCGAATTATATTGAAAAGCACGCTGCAAACATTTTTATATTTTTGCAGCGTGGAAATTGTGTCAATATTTCTTACGAAGCGTAACATTTACAGACTGCAAATTGTGCAGCTTATGCAGGAAAAACAACGCAATCAGCCGCTTGACGCAGGTAAAAAGTTTTTATGGGGCTGGATGCTTATGAGCAGTTATTCCGGTTATCTGGCATTGCTGTTTGCTATTTCCTTTATGCCCGACGAGATAATGACTGTTTCCGTCTCCCTTATTTCACTGCCAATGTCAGTATGCGTTTTCTCATTCTACAGATGGCTGTATGCTTTTATCGCTTCCTTACGTCTGTCACAGGCAGATGCTTTATATCGGGGCAATTGGCTATATCAGATTGCTGAAATGACAAGCGGCTCAAAGACCGGCGCAAATATAAATACCATTTTCTGCATCTGCTTTATTTTTTCAGCAGCCGCCTTTGTTTTCGGGACATTTCTGCTTAGCCCAGATATTTATATTTTTGAAAAAAAGCAGCAGCAATGGATGGGATTCTTACAAATCAGTATTTGCGTTATTTTTATGATCATCTATTTCTCTGTCCTCTCTCTATTACAGATCATTGATTTAAAAAGGGAGAACAGAAATATACGGCTATTGTTTCACATGGGGAAAAATCAATCTGACTTAAAATACCTGATTTGTACACAGGTCCTTATAAAAATGTTCATGCCAATACTAATGTCTTTTATTATACTTTGGACGGCTACACCGTTTGTCAACTATAAAATGAATTCCATATTGCCCGCACACAATCATCTACTTAAGGCCATCGGTGGTTTCATGGCTTGTTTCTTTGTTCTGTATTTATGTTTTTTTGGTGTGGTGTATATGGTAAACATGCGATATATTAATTTCAACACTAAATAATGAGAGCCTGTGCAGCTCTTTATCACTTTTCACTGAGGGTATCTTTTACCGTTTTACTCAATACCATCACGAAAACCTTTTTACAGGCAGTTTCCTTGTTGTATATGGATTATGAATCCGAAAAACCGCCAAAGGAAATGTTTTATGCATGGGTTTTCTCGAACAGATTAAGAGGATGCTGCCCTGGTCATCATTTTTCCTATAGAAAGCGGGAAATGATACGTAAGCATCATCTGCGCCGCCTGGCCCGCACAGTGACAGATCACAAATTTCTTCGACCAGATATGGTCCGCCAATCCATAGCCGACTTTTCTGGCATCCGCCTTAAATTCCTTCGGCACAGAAATCCCCGATGCGGCTTTTGTGTCTGTCAATGGCGGGTGAAACAGGTGAAAAGATATTCCATATCCTTCATTTTCTATTTTCAAACACTTCGCCAGTGATTCTATCGCCCCTTTTGAAGCGGCATAGGGAGAAATATTTGAAAAACCGGTAACACCCACCCCTGAACTTGTGAAGATGATACGTCCTCTTCCGGCCTTGCGCATAAACGGCAGCACTGCCTTGGTCAGCCTCAATGCTCCAAAATAATTTACATCCATTACTTTTTGATAGACTTCACAGCCGGTGTCGCGCTCATTCTCAAACGTACACAGGCAGGCATTGTGCACCGCGATATCGACAGCGCCAAACTGTTCCACCGCCCGGCGTACACCGTTCTCAATACCGGAAGCATCACATGCGTCCGCAAGCACCGTCAAAAGGCCTTCCGGATACCTTTCTTTCAGCATCTCAACATGCTCTGTCTGCCTGTCCAACACCGTCACCGAATTTCCCACTTCCAGTAATCGCTCCACAAGATAATATCCGATCCCCTGATCAGCGCCGACGATCAATATATTTGCCATGCTGTTACTCCCCCATCTCCATAAAAAAATTCTGTATATGTCTGTATGCCTTTTCCCGAAATGCCTGTCTGCACTCCTCCGTCAATGCGCCGCACAAAAGGAACCGCTGCATAAGAAGAAAAACCGGTGCATAAAATTTGACCGCCAGGTATTCGATCTCTGCCGGTTTCACAATTCCCGCCGTTATCAATACAGAAAACACTTTCGCCTGAAACGCAAGCGGCCTGTCAATCATCCAATGATCGTATCTTTTCTGTATCTCATCATTGCAAAAGCGCTCAATCGAAAGCAGGCGCATAATTTTATTGCAGTATTCATCCATAAGATACGCTTCAAAAAAGCTGTCACAGGTCTTTCCAAAAAAATTTTCCTCAAAAGTGTCTGGTGCAGTCTTTAATGCCTCTTCTAATTGAAGCATGAATCCAGCAGCTGTCGCTTCAAAATGTTGCAGCAGTTCGTCCAGAATAGCCTGTTTGTTCTTGAAATGATAATAAACGGAACTCTCCCTGATCCCTACACGCCCGCAAATATCCCTGATGGAAACAGCAGAAAACCCGTTTTGAGAAAATAAATCCAAAGAAATATCCAGTATTTTTTGTTTCGTCCCGTTCATTGACACGCCCTCATCTAACAGTTGTTAGGTAATATTATATCTAACAACTGTTAGATTGTCAATAGCAGGTAAAGTGCAATGAGACCACAGACCATCTTCAGGGATTATGAAGACAGCCGCGAGACATCCAGTCTTTCTATTCCGTTCGCGGAACACAGCACCTGGATCGGCCGATTCCAGTACAGTGTCTTTTGCATAACGGTCCGCATTATTATGAGAATAGAGGCAGAATGCTCCATTGATCTTCTCAAACACCGGCGTATGGCTGTATGTCAAATTTGAGCTGATATTCAAAAAAGTATCGTCATCATAATCAGCCCGACAGCACGGAAATTTGTCCGGGGACTGAACATCGCGTTCTTCCCGTCTTTCTGAATATAGATGATCTGTTTATGCATGATTTTTTCTATTTTTGTGGCCGTCTGTATCAGGTAGCTCTGATCAGCCTGGCTCTGCATCCGCTTTACTACGTCTTCCAAAGCCCGCGGCAGTTTTTCATCCAGACTGCTTTTTGGAATATAGCGAAAGATATCCAGTTCATAAGCATCCACGGCATATTTCAAATATGCCGTCACAAAAATGATGATGGCGTCCGGCAGACAGCTCCTGACCTGCTCCGCAAGCTTCATACCATCCGTATCAGGCATCTCAATATCACTCAGCACAAGATCGAAATATTTTCCTTCCTGAATGTCATATTTCAACAGGTCGCTGCGGTCATAGGTTTCCAGCATCGCCATGATATTTTTTTCCTTAAAATAATTCTGTACCTTGTCCTTTATGTTCGCAAGCAGAGAACTGTCATCTTCACATACTGCCACATGCAGCATTCTTACTCACTCCTGTCTGACCCGTATTCTATCATGATATGGCTGCGCTCTTTTCCAGATAACAGTATTTGCGCTGAGCGGATCGCTCTATCAACGAATCACCTCATAACGTAACCGCAAATAGGAATTCTCCAACATCACACATTCCTGCAGTTTCAGAACTCCTAATTGTGACAATTCACTTTGTGAAACCAGCGATTTACCATCAATTAAGGTAGATGTGTCTTTGCCGCCAATCAAAACCGGCGCAACGACAATATCCACATAATCAAACAGTTTTTCACGAAGAAATAAACCATTTAGTGTGCCGCCGGTTTGTATTGTTATCCTCTCGCAGCCATATTCTGATTTAAGGGTTATAAGTGCATCTTTCAGCGATAATTCTTTTTGATAGACAATATGCAGATTACTCTCCTCCATGCTGAATGCCGGATGCTTATCATTCGACGTGACCAGCACAAAGTTTTTTGATAAAGCACAGAAATACCGTATCCCATTCTCATTCAAATGGCTGTTATCCAGTACCACAAAAGATACGGGCGTTTTATTTGGCATTTCCTTTGTATTGACACCGATCTTGGCTTGAACCCGCCCGGAATTGAACGACCACAAATCTGTCGTCTGCTCTATTTCATAATATTGATGCAGGCCTTCGGTAAGCCCTGCAATTTTCGGAAAATCCTTATCTACATCCAGATCGTCCGTTGCGCCGGTGCTTATTTTTCCGTCAACCGACATCAGCATAAACAATGTTGTAACAGGTCTGTCCATAGTATCCTCCTGATCTTTCATTTGCCGCCTGCTCTATGATAACTGCTCTGTTATAACCGCTCCATGATAACTGTTCCCTTCCAAAAGTCTTCCCTGTAAAACTGCGGCCGTGTATTTACCTGAAAATTCTGCCTCTAAAGTTACCTCTGCACTTTCTTTCTGACCAACAGGGAAATCAGCATTGCCGCCATTCCCAGGGCAAGATAGACCGCCCCGTACATAATAAATGCCGGTTCTCCCATATGAAAGAAAATCCATGTGCCAGCCAAAAACAGCACCGGCGGGATTACCGGAAGGCTCCATAAACGCCTGACGTCTTTTCCCGCACAGGTGCCGATGATCACAGAATATAAGGGATCAACTGCAAAGAATAAAAGAAAAGATACCGCCATTCCTGCATCACTTTTGACGAAAGTAACCGACAGCCACGGCAGCGCCAGCATGACCAGCGCAGAAACGGCCAGCCATAAAATAATGTCCTTTTTCATATCACACCTCCTCAAAGGTCTTCTCTGCCTGACCTCCAGGGTATGTATCGGAAAAAATCCGGCCTCCTATTACCCTGAAGATGATGCAGATTTGTGCGGTATTCCCGCAGGTCATCTTCTTTGACAGTTGCAGGGATCCTGTCGATCGCCGCAGTAAAGACCCCGGGCATCCCGGAACAGTCGCTTTTCCATAGACCGCCCCTGACCGGCTGCCTCTGTCACGCTAACAACAAAAAGGCAGAGTTTACAGTGTTGTGCCGGGATTAGGAGATTACTCTCCTATCCTGTTCAGCACATCAACCACATAAGCCTTTTTAATGAATTTTCTTGTTTTATTGTTATCAAATCTCCTGTTTCTTTATTCAAATAATGTTTGTGGCTTCCTTTGTGCCTTGCCGGAACTTATCCGTATGCACCTAAGACTTTTTCAAAATCCCTGCGGAGTTGTTTCTGTATTATGAGAAAATAGATGAGTGGACTGAGACGGTTTCTGATGAATAAGTGCATGGAAACGGCCGTCCCCAAAGCACTTATTCATGCCACAGAACATTTTACAGGAAAAAGCGGATGCTTTGAGATCTTAAGCTTCTTTTACTGTACCAGAGCACCCAGCTTTTCCAAAAATGACTGATAGAATGCCCGTTCCTTCATCTGCTGCCGCTGCACATCTATACTGTTTAAATTCGCCGTAGAACGCGGGTGGTCTAAATCATACAGCGCCTGCTCTGTCACCCTGATTGCCGACTGCACCGTGCTTCCGAGCAGATCATTTGAATCGCTGATTCCTTTCATCCATTTATCTGCCCTCTGTACCATCATCTTCGAAATATGCGTCAGCATACCGTTCCCGGACATTCCAAGCCCGTTCACACCTGCTTCTTTAGCTGCATCCATCCACGCCTGCTTCACCTCCTCCGGCGCGTGGGCGCCGACTGATGCAAAGGCTTTCTCCTCGGAATTATTTCTCTCTTCCGCGGCCTTCTCTGCCACAGTTTCTTTGAATGACAAAGTTTCTGAGACCGCACTCTGATCTGCTTTCTTTGTTCCGTACCATGCCGGACTTCCCATCGCTCCTATTCCATTAACGCTCATTTCCAAATGTCCTCCATTATTTTTATTTATGCGCTGCCGTCATTTATTTTATCGGCAGATTTTTAAGTAGTTTGGGATACATGGAACGAAAAGCATATAAAATGGAATGAAAAACCTTCATCCTTTTCTTCAACATAAGGCAGGCATAAACCTGGCAAACAGATATAACCCCTCCGGACCGGCGCTGACCTCATGTGGCACGCCTGCTTTAAAAAACATCAAAAAAATAAAGGCTTCCCCATGTTTCCATGACAAGTATGAAAAAGAGCACCCATAGATCCATAGTCACTCCGCCCCCTTAAACAAGGTATACTGTCGTTTCACTTTCGGATATCTTGACTTTGGGACGGATATCACCTTTCCTGTGGTCAGGACCATGACATAGCTGCTGAGCTTCCCGACATACCGCATGTTGATGAGGAAACTCTGGTGTATCCGCACGAAGCCCATCCCCGCCAGTTCCGCTTCAAGCTCATCCATCTTCTTATAGATGCTGTACGTCTGCCCTGCCGTGTAGAACACGTTCTTGTGCCTGCTGGTCTCGATATAGATGATGTCGTCCTCCCGCAGGATATCATCCAGGCACTCCGGCAGCGTCTGCTCCAGGTCATCCTTACTGTCATCACAAATCACTATCTTCATTCTTTTTTCCTCAATTCTGGATTTTTTCATTATAAACTATATCGGATTATGGAATATCTAAACAAACGCTTACCAAACGCCATTGCACCAAACTCCCATAAACTGCACGAAACGACCATAGGCGCAGATCATAACCGTCTGTCATTTTGAAATATAAAGAAATGGATTTTGAATTCTTAAGATATCACCGGTGCCGCTTTTCTTCCTGTAGAAAACATATGGATCATGAAAATCAGGCAGCTGGATCCCGCCTATACTGCCTGTTCCTGAAAAACACCTGTTGTGCAAAGAACCGCGAACCGAATTGACCTGCATTATTTCACTTCTTCTGGTAAGTTACCTGCTAATATCTCAATACAGTAACTTTGTAACGATACCCATTATTTTCCAGAAATTCTTCACCCAAGAATACCACTGCCTGATCACTTACGATCTTTATCCCGTTCATACTTTCATAATTATCGTTATACAGGACGACAGGCTGTCCATCGACTTTCCCGTCCACAATGCGCACACCGCTGATCTGATACATGGAGTAATTGACCCATTCCATCAAAAACATGTGATCTCCGTTTGCGCATACACAGACGAAGGGATCATAAGTGCCCGCGCTACCCGATATCAGTTTTGTTTTTACCGGCTTAGAACGGATATCCTTGATCAGATAAACATCCCCGCTCTCCTCCTGGACGAACAGGCCCGCCTGCGTATACCTGACAGGACAGGCCGGTGTATTTGAATATTCCGGCAGCGCTTCCACGGTGGCAGTAGCTGGCAGGAGCAGCCAATTATAAGACATCGTATTGTCAAAAGTACCAGGCTGCTCCCGCACATAGATCTCCGTGCCGTCAGCATTGGGACAGACGTTCCTCCATGCAGGTCCATTTCCCTTCATCTGAAACGAAACGGCTGTATAACCAAAGCCATCCTCCGGGTCATTTTCCATCTCATAGCGGGTCACCTGCCATTCCTTGTAAGCGTCTCCGCTGTCGCCGTTCTGCCAGGAAAAAAGCATAGTGCCGTCATCACTCCAGATATAGGAAAAGCTCTCCTCCTGCTCCCGCCATCTGTGCAGAATCTGCCTGGTCCCCTGACTTGAACAAAGAACGATCAGCGTCATCTCCTCCCCATCCTGCACTTCATAAGAAAGATATTCTCCACCTGGAGCAATCGATACATTTGTCAGAGAACGATCATCCACAAACACACTGCTTAAGACAGTATCTTCCCTTGTGTCAATAACCTGATAGACATATCTGCCATCTTCTTTTTTCACCAGACAGAGCATATCTGTCCCCACATCTCCCCAGGCCAGACTGATCACATTCTCTGCATAACCGCTGCCAATGTACTGTTGGATACGATCGAAACGAAATTTTTCCGAATCCATTACCTGATTTTCCAAAGGAGGAAGGACAATGGTCTTATCCTGCTCTCCCACATTACAGCCGCTTAAAACTGCCGCTGTTAGAATCCCTCCCCAAAAAACAATACAGCGTTTACGTTTTCTTCGCTTCATATTTCCATTCCTTTCGCCCCGCTTTTAGACTTTCTCATGCTGATCCACCGCCGGAAAACAGATGGTAAATATAGTTTCTTTGCCGGGAATACTGGCCGCCTTAATGTATCCCTGATGCTCCTCCATGATCCTGGCGGCAATGGAAAGTCCAAGGCCGGCACTTCCCAGCTCTCTTGATAACCCCTTATCCGCCCGGTAAAACGGTTCAAAAATCGTTTCCAGATCATCTTTCCGGATTCCCTGCCCCTGATTAGATACCGTGACCTGAACCTGCCCGCCTTGTCCTGTGAGCTGAATATGGATCGGCTTTCCCGGTTCTCCGTATTTGATGGCATTGTCGATCACATTGATCAGTACCTGTCGGATCTTATCTTCCTTTCCGACCACAGGGAGGCATTCTTTTGTCCCTTTCAGTGTCAGCGTATTATCATAACGGTTGGCTTTGATCTTCATGGTTTCCGTGACATTCTCTACAATCTCTACCAGGTCAAGCCGCCTCGCATCCTCTGTATCCGCCTTATCCTGCAGCTCCAACAGCTGTACCACCATTCGGTGAAGCCGGGTACTCTCCTTCAATATGTGTCCTGTTCCGGTATAAAACAGCGCTTCATCCCCGGGTCCGTTTTTCTCCATCAGCTGCGCATATCCGGAAATCGTGGTAAGGGGCGTCTTCAATTCATGAGTTACATTATTGTAAAATTCCTGACGGCTGCTCCACAGCGTGAGAATGCGGTCCTTGTCCTCCCGGATCTTTTGAAACTGTTCCTCTGTTACCTGGAGCATTTCCATATAATTGGAACACAATTCCCCGATCTCATCCCTGCGCCCCTGCAGCTGCAGCCTGCTCAGAATGATGCTTCCCTGCCTGCCGTCAGCCAGATGGGTGGAAATCTCACTGGCCGCCTGACTCAGCCTGCGGATGGGCAGCAGTATCCGATAGACTGTAAACCAGATGATCAGACAGATCAGGGTGAAGACCGCCACCATGATCCAGACCATCCGTTGGATCATATCCGACTGTCCCCTATAGAATTCCCCATAATCAAAAAAGCTGCTGATAATCCCGATAAACTGCCCATTGAGGTTCACGGGCATGGAAAAATACACCTCACATTGACCGCCTTTTCCATAGCGGATCACAAAAGCGCTTTCCTGTTCTCCGGCTCTTGCAAAATCCTCCTGCTCCTTCCGTAATGCAAAAGCCCCGGCATCTCCTGCCAGCAGCGCTCCCTCAGGACTGCAGAGAAAAATCCCATCATATCCGGCATTCCTTAACTGCTCTTCTATCTCGTTCTTATACAGCTGAAAACTGACGGCGTCCATCCTGCTGTCATTTAACAGCAGCGTCTGCTGTACATAGAGCAGACTGTTATCACGCACCCGCTGCATCTCCTCCGTGATCTGCTTTTCAATCTGATACCGCATCTGTATTCCTACAAAGTAAGCGACCAAAAACATCCCGGCAATCCCGGGCAGCACAATCCAAAGGCTGCTGCGAAATAAAATACTGTGAAAAAAGCTACGTTTCTTCCGGTGCATACTTATACCCCACTCCAAATACTGTAACAATGGCTTCTCCCGCACGGAGCTTCTTCCGCAGACGCTGTATATGCATATCTACCGTTCTGGTATCCCCCGCATATTCATAGCCCCAGACAGCATCCAGCAGCCTTTCCCTGGTAAAAACCTGCCTTGGATGGCGGGCCATCCACACTAACAGATCAAATTCCTTCGGCGTCAGTTCCACCGGCTCCCCGTCCTGGACAACAGCCCGCTCATTTTCATAAATCTGACCACCCGGAATGCTGATCTGCTCTCTCTTTTCCGGCCCAAGGGTCTTCTGAAAGCGCCGCAGAACCGCCCGGATGCGGATATTGACCTCCCTTAAGTCAAAAGGCTTGGTGATATAGTCATCGGCTCCGCAGGACATCCCGTACACCTTATCTTCAATCGCTCCCCGTGCCGTCAGCATAATCACAGGGATATCGTATTTGTCCATCATCAGTTTTAACAGATCCACTCCGCCCAAGTCGGGAAGCATCCAGTCCAAAAGCACCAGCTGCGGTTTAAACTCTTCCATCGCCAGCATTCCCTGTGCCCCGGTATAAGCACATTTTACGGTAAATCCTTCCCGGCACAGGTCATATTTTAAAAGATCCGCAATGGGTTTTTCATCTTCTATGATGAGTATCCGCGTTGCACCAGCATCCATTTCTCCCACTCGTTCCATCCTTGCACCTTCCTGCCCGCCCTGACGGGTCTTTCGTTTGATATTTGGAAGCACCTTGCTCAAAATGCTTCCTTTTACTATTGACAAACACCCTTCTCAAAGTATATCGGATACCACGGCGGAAAACTATAAATCGTCCCTGTTTTTCTGCTGTGATTCGCTTTCCTTGTCCTGTATTTCTCCAACAGCTTTAAAAGATACTCCCTGTGAAATGTTACCGTGGACAGCTTTTGTATTGTTTCATTGCTGATAAATGCGAAAGAGCGTTCATTGTCTTTCCAACAAACGCTCTCCTGTCTTAATGGGAAATCTCTTTACTGATCATCCATTGATACTGCAAAGGTATCTGCTATTAACGGCAATAAAGCTCCCCACCCTTCTTCCGCTTCAATAGGATAGCAATAGTTGACGCCCCATACATCATTTTCAAATTCATTAAGCCTGACTTTGTATATCACTTCACCTTCCTGCCTGGTCATATCAAAATTTTCCAATGTATAGCCGGCACTTTTCAATTCCTCCTTAACCTGATCTCCGGTTTTATCATCATAATGAGTTATCCAAAGTTGAACCTGACCATTCAGCACAATCTTTCCCTCAAACGCAGCTGTCCATGCATCGTTTGCGTGCTGCTGCCAGTCTCCATCTGTTAAATAAATAACATACCCTTCTCCTGCAAAAAGTGTGGCGGGCATTTCCTCCATCTCACCTTCTCTCATAATCTTAAGGACCATTTTATCCTCTGTATACTCTTTTTCTGTTTTCTCTGCTTCTGCCTCTTTCTCTGTTTTCTCCACTTCCTCTGTTTTCTCCGCTGCCTCGGCCTTCTCTGCTGCCTCGGCTTTCTCTTCTTTCTCCACTTCCGCCGCTTCTGCCACTTTTTCTGTTTTTTCCACCTTCTCCTCAGAAGTTTCAGGTACTGGCGTATTTTCCAATATGGCATTATCAGCCGTGGAATCCTCAACAGGCAGAATATTCTCACTTTCTGATTGATCTGACTGGTCAGACTGATCAGATACAGCCTCTGCATTTTCTTTTGTCATCGAGCAGCCTGTCATCGTTCCAATACTGATCGTGAAAACAGCTGCACATATCAATATGAAAATTCCATTTTTCTTCGCGCCTTTTATAAATATTTTTCTCATAGTTTCCTCCATGCCGAAGCAGTTTTTTGCGAAGGCTGCGAGCCAAATTTCAAATTTGGCTCTGCAATCCCGAGTTTGTGGCTCCGGCACAAACTCGCAGTTGAAAAATCAGCACATCAGTGTGATTTTTCAAACTTCTTTCCTCCGTAATAATGTGTCGATAAAACAGTTCTTTTAGCCCGCCGATTCAAAACCGGCAGCACTCCCATCAGGCCCGCGATACCAAATCGCACGCATCATATGTCCCAGCACCTGCTTCCTCTTCACAGTATCCCCAGGGAACCCACATATTCCACACATAGCACCTTCTCCTTTGTCTTTTATTCCCATGGAGATATTCTAGCAAACAAATATATCAAGGATACAATGAGATTGTATCAGAAATGTAAAAATTGTTCTTTAACTGATTATTTGAAACACTTTCTTTATCTTGCATCCACATAACTATTCCCCATGAAATAAAAAGAATCCGCGAAAAGCGGCAGCGATTAGATCTTACACAGGCACAGTGAGCAGAAGATATTGATATATCAGCTTCTTATATTATATGGTCGCTATCGAACGCTGGGGAACAAAGCCTCACATTAGATACCGCTTGTGAGGCTTATCAACAGGCGTGGCGTGACCGTCGATTACACGCTGTCCGATTCCATGACAGACAGCGACGCCAATATCATAGCGCAGTTTCGTCAGATCACTGACTGCCAGCCGCCGGGACGCAGGCAGATGGCAAGCAAAGTTTTGCGTACTATCTTTTCTAATTTCAACAAAGATACTTTTTAGAATGACTATTTTGATTCTGTCTTTCCGTGCCGGAGACGCCTTACAAAGTCAACGTCACTGACCATGCTGCTCACAGCTTCATAGGACAGTCAATCTTATCACCCCGAAAATAACTTGAACAGTTTAAGCATGGCCTCACAGCATCCGCAACAGATTAAATCAAGGACACCGTTTAGTTCCTCCGGATTATTTCTATTGAAGATCTCAATATAAAAATTGAAATAAATAACCACAAACGCAAAAAAGGACTAAATCAATAAAACTTAATGTTTTACTGATTTAATCCTCAATAGATACGCAAAAAGGAAGTTATTTCTCACTTCCCTTTCGACTTATATATAGACTTTCAGCACTATGTTTTTGAATCTATTGGCTTTTGTATACTGTGGGTGATGCGGCATATATTTCTGCACATCTTAACGAGTCACCACAAAAGTCCCAAAATAGACTGGTTTACATTCTATTCTCCTGCATTGTTTATCGCCGCCTGTGCCGCTGTTAGATTCTGATGACTTTTACCCCTGGGGTAAATAATTTACCCCTTTTACCCCACCTGTGAGGAATTTACCCCACCCAATTTGCGGTTCGACAAATTGCGATTTTGCCGCTAAAACCCCCTTGTTTTTTTGCGGAATCCGGTATAGAATGATTTCAGCGGAACGCTCCGCAGCGTTTGACAATTCCGCATAAATCTGCTAAGATATACTTACATAAAGGTACTGCCGATAGACGGCTAGTCCGAATTTAGGTCAACAAAAATAGTCGCCTTAGTTTTGCAGACTGTGGGGCGGCTATTTTTGTGGTTTATTATTATCCTTGCTTCCGATGGCGTATCCGAGACCGAAGCAGGTCAGGCATAAGCCAAGCACTGAAATCAATCCTTCAATCGTCAACATCCACTCAGCCCTCCTTTCCCAGATTCCTGCAAGCAGGTTTCTATGTAATCGGAGGGTCACAGTCCCTCCGCAGAA
>CAJTPO010000059.1 GCA_910578115.1 uncultured Lachnospiraceae bacterium
CTGAATGGCCACAGGTACACTGTAACTGATGGAACTGTAAGGTATTGATGAGATTTTCATAAGTTTTCTGATTTAACGGATTGTCAAAAGGAACTGTAATTGTTATCATAGCGTTGGTGCAGCATTGCCCTGTCTAAGGATGTAGTGGTGCATTGGATTGTTATGATAGCAGGTGTCAAACTTTGGTCGGGGAGATACCTGCTATTGTCATAACTTGGATATGATAACACAAGAAGGTACTGGTTCAAACACTCTGCTGTAAAATACATCAGAATATCTGAGTCAGTACCTTCATCTAATTTGACTGATATAAGAAGGATCTGGAGCACCTAGGGTGCTGGATAACAAGAGAGCGGGCGTTGCAGAACCGGAAAATAATGCGGACAAGTCCGGCGGACGGCGCAGGCCATCTCCTCAGAATCCTTATGAGAAGAAAGAATTTTCCGTTTTCGTTGAGGAGAACGGTAATAAAGCGTATGCACATATTCCGTGGGTGCCGGGTAATGTGGTCACCAAGGATGATATTTATTATGATCTTGAAAAGCGCGGAATCGTGTTTGGAATCAAGAAGGAGGCCATTGACGATCTGATCGATCGCAGGCGGATGAACGAGAAAGTGCTGATCGCGGAAGGCATTCCGGCACATAAGGGAAAAGACGGCTGGTTTGAATGGTTCGTGCGCCTGGATCTTCCGCGTATTCCGGCACCGCTTCCGGACGGCGGCGTTGACTATGTCAATATAGAGGCTTTTGAGATGGTGGATGAAGGAGAGCGGATTGCGCTCTATCATCAGGCTGAGGAAGGTACTACCGGAACGAATGTCTACGGCGAATCGATTCATGCTGAAGGCGGGGTTGAGTTGAAGCCGCTGCGGGGTGTGGGATTTACGCTTGAGCCGGACGGTGTCACCTACAGGTCGAAGATGAACGGCAAGTTTGAATTCGTGGGCGGACGCATCAACATCTCCAACATGCTTATTGTGCGGGAAGATGTGACTGCGGTCACCGGTAAGCTGGAGGTGGACGGTTCCGTATATGTGATCGGAAGCATCTATTCAGGCGGCTATATCAAGGCCACAGGAGATATCATCATCGAGCACAACGTGGAGACGGGACGGCTGATCGCCGGCGGCAATGTGATGATCAAGAAGGGCAGCTGCTCCAAGAACGACTGCTTTATAGATGCAGGCGGTGAAGTGTCAGGAAGTTTCTTCGAGGCTGCCAACATCAATGCCGGGGGCAATGTGAAAGCCAACTATATTATGAACAGCACGATCAACACGATGGGCAGAGTGATCGTTTCGGGCAGCAAGGGAGTTTTGCTGGGAGGCACCATCAGCGCGGTAAAAGGCGTGGATACTTTCAATCTCGGAAACAGGCTGCATATCAAGACGATTCTGGATATCGGACGGAACGGCGTTTATGCGAAGGAGCAGGAAGAATACGAGGAGAAGCGGGAACAGCTTCTGAACGATCTGCAGTCTCTGGAACAGGAACGCAGCAAGATGGTCGTGATGTCCGCTGCGGGCGTAGATGTGTCGGAAGAAATGCGGCGCAGGATCTATGGAGCGATCGACGTTAAGATGCAGGAACTGGCGGAGATGGACGGCGAGGCTTCCAAGCTGGTCAACCAGACGGAGCAGACCACGAAAGAGCCTGTCTGTGTCAGGGGAAGGGCTCATGAAGGCAGTCTGATCACTATTAACGGTATTAAGTATACATTGAAGGGAGAAGTGCGCAGAGTCGTTTTCAAACTTCGGAACAAGCAGGTAGTAATGGTAGCCTTATAATGTTGCTGTGTAAACAATTTGTTTAACAAAATGTAGAAAGTATGGTAAAAACATGAAACGGGATACAATAATAATTTTTGAAGACAATGCCATCGATCGTTCTATCCTGGTCGAGTTATTCCAGTCTGAGTATAAGATTCTGGAGGCAGAGAACGGCAAAGTAGGCATAGAACTTCTGAAAAACAATCTGGCTTCTGTGGCGATCGTCCTGCTTGACAATGTCATGC
This sequence comes from uncultured Lachnospiraceae bacterium, assembly GCA_910578115.1. Taxonomy (GTDB): domain Bacteria; phylum Bacillota; class Clostridia; order Lachnospirales; family Lachnospiraceae; genus UBA3282. The sequence continues at coordinate 2,017 of CAJTPO010000059.1, forward strand.
CTGTGATGGACGGCTTTGCAGTGTTGGAATATTTAAAAGAAAGGAATATCGTAAATAAGATACCTTTTATCATGATCACCGGAGACAGCTCGCCGCAGCTGGAGAAAAGGGGTTACGAGTACGGGATCGTGAGTTATGTGAAGAAGCCGTATCAGCCGGAGGTCGTAAGGCAGGTAGTACAGAATGCGATCGGCTGGTTCCAATACAAAATGCAGCTGGAGCTGATGGTCAAGAAACAGAATATCAATATCCAGAAGCAGAACAGTGTTCTGCGGCAGCAGACCAAGAAGCTGAACCACGTGAATGAGATCCTGATCGATTCCCTGAGCAACATTGTGGAATTCAGGAATATGGAGTCCAGGCAGCATATCAAGAGGATCAGGGAGTATGCTCTGTGCCTTGGAAAGAGCATTATGAAACTGTATCCGGAATATGAGCTGACGCCAGAGAAACTGGTGCAGATCGGATGGGCTTCTTCCATGCATGATATCGGGAAGATCGCGATTCCGGACAGTATCATTTTAAAGCCGGCCAAGCTGACGCAGGATGAGTTTGAACTGATTAAATCCCATACCACCAAGGGAGCGGAGATCATCCAGCAGAGGGTACGCTTAAACGACAGGGCAATCTTCGAGTATGCTTATGACATTGCCAGACACCATCATGAGAAATATGACGGCAATGGTTATCCTGATGGGCTTAAAGGGGACGAGATCAGCATAGCGGCACAGATTGTGTCTCTTGTGGATGTGTACGATGCCCTTACGTCAAAGCGTGTTTATAAGAGGGCCTATGAGCCGGATAAGGCATTCCAGATGATCCTGAACGGGCACAGCGGCGTGTTCTCGCCCAAGCTGTTGAAGGCATTTACGGAAGTGAAGCCCAGGTTTGAGAGCCTGATGGAAATGTACCAGGATGAGATATAAGAACAGCAGACAGGCAGCAGGACGGATTGTGACAGTGGGTTTGGTCATGATTCGTCCTGTTTTCAGGTAATGTGTTAATGTACACGGGGAATCTTTATTTCATAAAGGTGCAGAGATTCAAAAAAATAATAAGATTCAGGAAAGAGCAGAGAATCAGGGAAGTGTGGAGATTGAGGAAAATACAGAGAGTCAGGGAAGTGTAGAGATTGAGGAAAATACTAAGATTCAGGAAAGTGCAGGGATATTGGATGAGCAGGAGAAGTGGTTTGTTAAAGAAGGCCTGTCCTGCATCGCTGATTATGGCTGTACTGCTTATGGCATGTGGCTGTGCAGGCGGCGGGAGTGGTGATAAGACAGGAGAGCGCATAGTTGCAGAAAGCGGAAAAGAGACGGGAGCGACAGCACCAATAACACAGCAAATGACAGACCAACAACCTTCAACAGATACCCGTAAAGTTGCAGAGAAGGAGCCGGCACCTCAGATCACAGAAACAGACTGGTCAGAATATTTTGAGGGCTTAAACGGTGCGGCAGTCGTGTATGACGCTTCCGCCATGCAGTATAGGATATACAACAGGGAAGCAGCCCAGACAAGACGGTCGCCCTGCTCTACGTTTAAGATTATTTCCTCTCTGACTGCGCTGGAAAAGGGGATCATTGAATCGGAGAATTCGACTCACGGGTGGAGCGGGGAGGTGTTCTGGAATGAGGATTGGAACCATGATATTGACTTTGAGGATGCATTTCGGGCTTCCTGTGTGTGGTATTTTCGTGAGGTCATAGACGAGATCGGACAGGAGAGGATGCAGGAAGAACTGGACAGGTTAAAATATGGCAACTGCGACATTACCGACTGGGAAGGGCGTCTGAATACGAATAACAATAACCCTGCCCTGCGCATCTATGGGAAAACAGGCATGGGTAAAGCGCAGGGGATCGTGGTGGACGCCTAGTATACCGGATTTGCAGAGAAGGACGGCAGAAATCTTTATTTCTGTGTATATCTGGGAAGGACAGACGGGGAGAACGTATCCAGCGCGAGGGCAAGAGATATCGCGGTACGGATTTTATCAGACTGTTGATATGCCGGAGCCTGCCGGGCCTGCTGAGTGTACAGCAGCGCCCGGCAGGCCGTTGGCAGACAGAAGGACGAAGCGTAAGGTCTTACGCGGGAGGCAGTTCAAGGATCTGTGCGTGCGCAAAATATTCCGGCAGGTGGAAATCGGGTTCCGGAGCCGTAATGGGAGCAAAGCTGGCGAAATGAGTCAGTCCTTTGCTCTCTTTTATTTTGTAGAAATTGCACGTGAAGCGGCTTCCGGTTTCCGGGGCGAAGTCCGGGTAAAGAGCCTGTACCAGAGTCAGCGGCAGGGTGAGGCGGATGCTCCACCGGTCTGCCAGTACTTTGGCCTGGCAGAGAAGTCCGGCCCGCAGTTCTTCCGCAAAGGGGCTGCGGTTCCCGCGGCTTCTCCCGTGGCAGGCCAGCATGGCGCCGTTGGCGTTCATCTCGAAATTCAGGTAGAGCGGCTCAGCCTCCTGTGGTGCGAAGCAGAAGAAGGCCTCCATGGCGGAATCCAGATAGACCGGATCGTTATCCTGCGTGCAGGTACGGCAGGGGTCCGTCTCCTGGCATTCCATTTCCAGCAGAAAACCGGTTCCCGGCAGAAAGCCCAGCCGCCCGGTAGTCAGGGGACGATAGCTGCCGCCCCAGTTAAACTGATCCACGTGAAAGACAGGACAGCGGGCAAGTTCTTCTTCGGTGCTGAGTGTGTATGTATCATAGGTTGTAATGGTCATGAAAAATCCTCCTGAAATATTGTTGGCGGACAGCAGATACTGCCCTTTACGGTTGCTGTGATTGTAGCAAAATGACTAAAAAAATACAAGAACGAACAGGAAAACCGTCTTTTTTGATAAAAAAAAGTGCCTATCGTGCTATTGCCGGGCATCGAAAAGCTGTATATACTTATAGTAAACGAAATTTCCAATGTCGTTTACTATAAAGCAGAGCAATGAAACTGTTAATGCAGGCAGGGTGCAGGAAGCGTAAAACCTGAACAAACATGAAGATCATGAAGAGGAGGAGCAAGTGGGTATGAAGAAACCGGTACTTATTATCATGGCGGCAGGAATGGGGAGTCGTTACGGTGGATTGAAACAGATCGATCCGGTAGATCAGGACGGACATATCATTATGGATTTTTCCATCTATGATGCGGTGAAGGCTGGATTTGAGAAAGTCATTTTTATCATCAAGAAAGAGAACGAGCAGGATTTCAGAGAGACCATCGGCGACAGGATGGCACAGCGGATCGAGGTGGAATACGTATTCCAGGATATCGGTGCTCTGCCGGACGGCTTTACGGTGCCGGAGGGAAGGGTGAAGCCATGGGGAACGGCCCATGCGGTTCTGTCCTGTCTGTCTGTTGTAGACGGACCCTTTGCCGTTATCAATGCGGATGATTATTATGGACAGCAGGCTTTCCAGATGATCTATGATTATCTGGCATCCCATGAGGATACGGACAGGTATCAGTATACCATGGTAGGCTATCTGCTGGAGAATACGCTGACGGAGAACGGTCATGTGGCGCGCGGCGTCTGCGAGACCAATGCCGACGGGAAGCTGACGGAGATCACGGAGCGGGTGCGCATCGAGAAGCGCGCGGACGGTCCGGCTTATACGGAGGACGACGGAGCAACCTGGACGCCGCTTGCCGGTGACACGGTAGTGTCCATGAATATGTGGGGCTTTACGAACAGCATGCTGCCCGAGATCCGGGATCGCTTCGCGGCTTTCCTGTCGGAAAACCTGTCGAAGAATCCGCAAAAGTGCGAGTATTTCCTGCCTTTTGTGGTAGATGAGCTGATTCGGGAGGACAAGGCGGAGGTAACTGTCTTAAAGTCTAAAGACCGCTGGTACGGCGTCACCTACAGGGAGGATAAGCCGGTGGTGGTAGCAGCCATCCAGTCGCTGAAAGATCAGGGCCTGTATCCGCAGAAGCTGTGGGAGTAGCAGCTGTCATACCGGATGGTCGGACAGCGCCTTGATGGAGGAGGCATATTCGGAGGGGGTCATGCCGGTGATCCGCTTGAACTGCCGGGAGAAGTAGTGGATGGAGGAGAAGCCGAGCGTGTCTGCGATCTGGGTGAAATTATAATGGTTTTCACGGATCATCTGCTTGGCCAGATCCACCTTCATCCTGGAGAAATATTCAATAGCGCCGTAGCCGCTTCTGCTCCGGAACAGCTTCTGGAGCTGGGAGCGGCCTACGGAATTACTCCGGCACAGCTGTTCGATGGTCAGGGACTCATAGACATGGGCCTCCATATATTCCAGTACCTGAGAGAAAAGTTCGCCGTCTGCCTTCTGTTTGATGGATTTGACGATGGGCGGATGGGCGGGCGGTGATGTCCGCACCATGTAGCGGCGGATCAGCTGGATCAGCAGCTGTTCCAGATAGAGACGGATCAGCTGTTCTCCGGCGAAACGGGGGCTTTCGGTCAGGAGCAGTTCTTCCTGATAGGGATCGTCCATCCGTCCGTCGAAGACATACTTCGCTTCCTGGATGATCTGCGCCAGCAGCAGCCGTTCCGGTTCGCTAATCTGCAGCACCTTTTCCTCGAAAAAGGACATCACGGGGGAGTCGCAGGAGAAGGACATGACCACCAGATTCGGTGCGATCAGTCCGTTGGAATTCACGTCATGAAATTCGTTGGGCCTGTGGAAGATGATATCACCCTTCTTCAGAGCATGGAATTTCTCACCGGCAAGCACATTCACTTCACCCTTGTCAACGCACAGAAATTCCCAGAAATCATGGGATTCTCCCGGAAAAGAGAAATCACACATGTATTCAAAATAATGAATGGAATAGATCTCGTGAATGGACAGAACGTCCTGCAGATAGACACTTTTGTAACTCATACTTCCCCTCCCCTTCGCAAAACAGACCGATTGTGCAAATTTATCGTCCTATTTGAAAACATTATAATACAAAAGTGCAAAAAAGGCAAAGAAGAAATAGGCGTATTCGGAGGCGGATTTGGTCAAAACATTAAAATAGGGAAAGAGAGCGCAGGAAAATTGTTCATAATTCCGAGCCGTATTTTTTGAAAAATGTGTAAAAATAACCTGTCCGGCAGAGAAAACGGAGAAAAATTGTATAAAATATACAAAAACAGGGCTTATAGTGCAAAAAGGTGGTTAGATAAGACAAAGACTTTCGGGGAAATGGTCATTATAATGAAAACTACAAACAGCGCAGGTCTGCGGGACAAGAATTCCCACATCCCTGTAAATTTTGAACAAACAGGAGGTAAAAGTATGAAAAAGAAATTGTTAAGTTCTCTTCTGTGCGTAGCCATGATGGCAGCGACACTGACAGGCTGCGGCGGTTCCGGTGATTCCACACCGGCATCGGACGGTACGGCAGCTCCCGCAGAGGAAGCACCGGCTGAGGAAGCTCCCGCTGAAGAAGAGGCACCGGCTGAGGAAGCAGCAGCAGAAGAGGCACCGGCGGCATCCGACGGCACACTGGTTTACTGGTCCATGTGGGACGCAGCTGAACCGCAGGCACAGGCGATCAAGCAGTCGATCGAAGCGTTCACCGCTGAGACTGGTATCGCTGTAGACGTACAGTTTAAGGGACGTACCGGTATCCGTGAAGGTTTACAGCCGGCACTGGATGCAGGAACCAATATTGATCTGTTCGATGAAGATATCGACCGTGTGAACTCGACATGGGGCAGCTACCTTCTGGATCTGGAAGAGCTGGCGAAGGCGAATGATTACGAGTCCACTGCAAACGCAGGTTTGATGGCAGCATGTCGTGAAGTTGGCGGCGGCACATTGAAGTCCATTCCTTACCAGCCCAACGTATTTGCTTACTTCTATAACGTTGCAATCTTTGAAGAAGCAGGCGTTACCGCAGTTCCTACAACATGGGATGAGTTCCTGGATACCTGCCAGAAGATCAAAGATGCAGGTTATACACCGATCACCAATGACAACGCTTACATCAGCAGCATGTTTGGATATCACATGAGCCGTTTGATCGGTGAGCCGGCTACAGAAGAAGTGGTTAAGAACGGTGACTGGGACAACGAAGCAGTGTTGAAGACAGCACAGGCTTATGAAGAGCTGGCAAGCAAGGGTTATTTCTCCGAGACCATCGAGAGTAACCAGTGGCCGGCAGGACAGAACACAGAGCTGGCTATGGGTACGGCAGCAATGTACCTGAACGGTTCCTGGCTTCCGAACGAAGTTAAGGATATCGCCGGCGAAGACTTCCAGTGGGGATGCTTCAGCTATCCTGCAGTAGAAGGCGGAGTAGACGGAACAGAGGCTTCCAACTACGGTGCACAGGTATTCGCGATCAATGCGAAGTCCACCATGCCTGAGGAGGCATTCCAGCTGATCACTTACCTGACAAAGGGTGAGGCAGACGCACTCCTGTCCGAGATGTCCGTTGGTATCCCGGCAGATTCCGCAAACGCAGAGTGGCCGGCACTTCTGAGCAATGTTAAGCCGGTTATGGACAGCCTGTCAACACGTTATCCCTGGGGCGCAGGCGCAGAAGCCAATGCAGATATGACTCCGATCATCATCGAGAACTTCACCAAACTTTGCGGCGGTTCTCTGGATGCACAGGGATTTGTAGACGCTCTTAAGGCAGCAGGTAACTAAACAGATTGTAAGCTGTTTTGACAGTAACGATTAAGACCTATCATAAATAGATAGAAAGTTGCACGGATAGGCATGAGATGAGTATGGCGGCATCGTGTTTTGACGGTGCCGCCTTATTACATACCAAATGTTCCAATAACAGCAGTTGATTCAATGTTTCGACTTGTTCGTTTTTTCAATGAGAGGGGGTTACTGGATTGAAAAAGAATAAGACCATGATCGTAGTGTTCCTTACACCTGCGGTCCTCATGTTCTGCATCATCTTCCTGTATCCGATCGTTAGAACCATTCTCATGAGTTTCTTTAAGATCGAGGGTGTGACGGATGCAGTATCGAAGTGGGAGTTTTCAGGACTGGCCAACTACACCAAACTTTTCAGTACGGAACTTTTCCGGATATCCATGTGGAATATCTTCCGTATCTGGCTTTTCGGCGGGATAATCGTGATGGGACTGGCGATTCTTTTTGCGGCGATCCTGACCAGCGGCATCCGCTTTAAGAATGTATTCCGGGCCATCATCTACATGCCCAACGTAGTGAGTGCGGTAGCGCTGGCTACCATGTGGCTGCAGTATGTATTCAGCCCCAAGTTCGGTCTTTTCAAGACTATCGGCGAACTGCTTCACTGGGAATGGCTCGCCAGGTTCCAGTGGCTGGATCCGTCCCATCTGTTTACGGCGCTCCTCGTAGCGTACTGCTTCGGTATGGTAGGATATCATATGCTGATCTTTGCCAGCGGTATTGAGCGGATCGGCACTGAGTACTATGAAGCGGCTACACTGGACGGCGCCAGCAGGATACAGCAGTTCCGCTATATCACGCTTCCGTTGCTCAAGGGCGTTACCAAGACGAATATTACCATGTGGAGTATCAGTTCCGCCGGATTCTTCCTCTGGTCACAGCTGTTCTCCATGGTGGTTTCCAATACACAGACCATTACGCCGGTGGTATATATGTATCAGAACATCTTCGGTGCCGGCAACAGTATGACAGAGAGAAACGCAGGAATCGGTGCGGCAGTGGGCGTGCTTCTGAGTGTCTGCGTGGTGTTGATCTTTATTGTCTGCGATAAGATCTTCAAAGACGACGATATTGAATTTTAAAGGAGGGAGTAAGAATGGCAAAAGAAAAGGAAGTGCGCGACCGTGTGAACTGGCACAGAGAATTTCGTCTGGCTCCCGGTTATATCATATTGTCTTTGTGGGTGCTGTTTACCTTCGTCCTGTTAGGGTGGGTAGTAGGCGCCAGCTTTTCCACATCCAAGGAGATTTTCTCCGGTGGAGTATTCAAGTTTGAGAGCGGCATTCATCTGGAGAATTACGCGAAGGCGTGGAACACATCCAATGTCTCCGTATTCTTCATGAATTCACTCGTATATGCGACCATATCCTGTGCACTGCTGATCGTGATCTGTGCACCGGCGGCTTATGTATTGTCCCGATTTACTTTCCTGGGGAACAAGCTGATCCAGAACGGTTTCGTGGCGGCTATGGGTGTTCCGGCAACCATGATCGTGCTGCCGCTGTTCGGACTGGTGGCAGGCTGGAACATTCTGAATGTGTCGCTGGCCAACCGGGCGGTATTGATCTTCCTGTATGTGGGGATCAATGTGCCGTATACGACAATTTTCCTGCTGACCTTTTTCAGCAATCTTTCCAAGGCGTTTGAGGAAGCGGCCGCGATCGACGGCTGTCCTCCCATGAAGACTTTCTGGAAGATCATGCTGCCGATGGCACAGCCGGGTATCATCACCGTGACGATTTTTAACTTTATCAATGTATGGAACGAATATTTTATGTCCCTGATATTTGCAAACTCTGACAAGGTAAAATCTGTAGCCATCGGGTTGTACGGAATGATCAATTCCATGAGATACACAGGCGATTATGCCGGTATGTTCGCGGCGGTGGTCATCGTATTCCTGCCTACTTTCATTCTGTATGTGTTCCTGTCGGAGAAGATCATTGCCGGTGTAACGGGCGGTGGTGTGAAAGGCTAGGAGGTGCCTGAATGAGCAGAGAAAAGTCAGATTTATTACGGATTTCAGATCAGTTTGCGATAGACGGGAAGGCGGAGAACGTCGAATCCCATGGAAATGGACATATCAACGATACCTATCTTCTGACATGCCGTCTGGAAACGGAGGCCACCCGCAGATATATTCTGCAGCGGATGAACCATGAGGTGTTCAAGGACCCGAAGGGGCTGATGGAGAATGTCACGGGTGTGACGGCATTCCTGCGAAAGAAGATCGTGGAAAACGGCGGCGATCCGGCGAGGGAGACCATGAATGTGATCCCGCTCAGGGATGGCGGTTCTTACTGGCAGGAAGAGGACGGTACATTCTGGCGGATGTATGAGTTTGTGGAAGGTGCGGACAGCTTCGATATCGTGGAGAGGCCGGAGGACTTCTATGAGAGCGCTGTGGCGTTTGGACATTTTCAGAAGCTGCTTGAAGAGTATCCGGCGGAGAGTCTGCATGAGACGATTCCCAACTTCCACAATACGGTTGATCGTCTGAAGAATTTCAAGAAGGCGCTGGAAGCGGATGTTATGAAGCGTGCCGGCGAAGTGGCGGAAGAGATCAAATTCGTGCAGGATCGTGAGTCGGACTGTCATGTGCTCTGTGACCTGCTGGCGTCGGGGGATATCCCGCTGCGGGTTACGCACAACGATACCAAGCTCAACAATATCATGCTGGATCATGAGACGCGGAAGGGGATCTGTGTGATCGATCTGGATACGGTGATGCCCGGTTCCGCACTGTATGACTACGGTGATTCCATTCGGTTCGGCGCCAACACGGGGGCGGAGGATGAGAAGGATCTGTCGAAGATTTCCTGTGACCTGGAACTTTTTGCATTATACACGAAAGGATTTATCGAAGGATGCGGCGGATCGCTGACGGAGAAAGAGATCCGGCTGCTGCCTATGGGAGCGAAGCTGATGACGCTGGAATGCGGCATGAGATTCCTCACGGATTATCTGGAAGGAGATCATTACTTTAAGATCCATCGTCCTGAGCATAATCTGGACCGCTGCAGAACCCAGTTCGCCATGGTCAAGGACATGGAGGATAAGTGGGATAAGATGCAGGAGATCGTGGAGCAGTATTTATAAGAGGGAATGTTTGGGGAGACCGCTGCGGTGTGAAGCCGGGCGGTCTCTTTCGCGTAGGATTTTATTTAAGAAGCCGGCTGGAATTGCTTTACATTTTATCTTGACAGGGTATAATAAAAGTAAATCTTATGTTTTTTATTGTTGTAATAATAGAATAAAGAAGGTGGTTTTATGAATTTAGTGAAAGTATCTGCAACTGGTCAAATTACGATACCTATAGAAATTCGGCGTCTGCTTAATTTAAAATCCGGTGATAAGGTTCAATTTTACCAAAAGCAGGATGGAGAGGTCGTTTTGAGCAATGCCTCGGCTCGGGCAATCCGTAAAGCACAGACTGCATTTGAGGGCGCGGCTGAAGCCATGGGGATTGTCAGTGTAGATGATGTACAGGCGCTCATAGATGAAGTACGTTACGGAAAGGAACTGTAAAATGCGGATATTGGTTGATACAAATATACTTTTTTCCGCGTTGGTATTTCCCGGATCAAAACCTGCAAAAGCGCTGTTGTTGGTAGCTGATAATCATGAGATGGTTTTATGTGACCGGAATATTATGGAGTTACGGGCCGTTTTGGAGCGAAAAGCACCGAAATATTTGTCAGATGCGGAAGTTTTGTTGGCGGAAATGTCTTATGAGCTGATTCCGGCAGTGGATCATGCGGAAAAGTTGATTCGAGATGCAAAGGACCAACCCATTTTAAATGCGGCAATTGTGTCTGATGTAGATATTATACTTACGGGGGATAAAGATTTTTTAAGCCTTAACATGGAACATCCTAAATGTATGACAGTTACACAGTTTTTTGAAAGTGAGGGCGTGGAGGAATAAAACTCCATGCTTTTTTGTAAAGCGGCGGTAAAGTATCGGAACTGATGCGCCGTAAGATCAGGTAAAGGAAACAGAGCGAAGTATGAAGAAAGCAGCCAGAGTGACCGGACTCAAAGAAAAGAAACAGCACGGCGACCAGATGTTTCCGGTGGCGATCTATGATGTGTTTATGGATGCGGGGAAGGTACCGGTCTATCTTCATTGGCATGAGGAGCTGGAGATCCTGTTTTTCACGGAAGGGAGTACGACCTTCCTGATTGAGGGAACGGAACTTTCGCTGACGGCGGGAGATATGCTGTTGGTTAAACCCGGGGCGCTTCATGGCGGACACGACAAGCTGACGGCGCCGGCAGCGTATCGGGCGATACTGGTCCGGTATGAATTTCTGGCCGGCATAGGGCAGGATCGGATCGGCAGAAAGTATCTGGAGCCTTTGTTTGCGGCGAAAAGCGGAAACTATATACATATGCCCGGGTGGTACAGGATGCATGGACAGGCGGCGGAGGCAGTGAAGGCTGTCTTTTCTTTGTTTGAGGAACAGGGAAAGGGCTATGAGTTGTTGGTCAAAGCAAGGCTTTTTGAACTGTTCTATAGTTTCTATCTGCTGGCGGACGAGAATGAGAGCGGCAAGGGGAAAGATACTTTTAATATGAGGAGCAACGGAAAGATCCGGGAGATTTATGATTTTGTACAGGAGAATTATCAGGAAAAGATCACGGTGGGGCAGATGGCCAGGCAGGTGCATTTCAGTGAAGGATATTTTTGCCGTTTTTTCAAGGATAATTTTCATATGTCCTTTATGGAGTATGTCAACGGGGTTCGGCTGCAGCAGGCGGAATATCTGGTAACGGAGACGGATAAGAGCATGGAGGAGATTGCCGGAGAGACGGGGTTTTCCAGCTCTAATTATTTCGCAGCGGCCTTCCGGCGGGCCTATGGAATTTCTCCTTTGAAATATCGGTCGGAAATGATAAAATAGGACATGAAAGATTTTGTCGGTATTTGTCAGGGGTGGAAGTTTGAAGGGAATCAGGTATTTAAGGGAGTATTTCGCGACGCATTTTGCGGCGGTCTTCGCGTTCTATATTTCAGCGGCGGTGTTTGCCATTGCGTTTATTTTTATGACATATCTGAAAAATGAATATCAGCATTATCTGCGGGAGAAGAGCTATGAGACGGAAAATGCTGTTATGGAAGCCATGCAGCGTAATCTGAATGAATCTCTTCGGGAACTGATCACGACCGGCAGTGAAATGGTAACGGACAAAAGGCTTTTGGAATTGACTGCGGAGGCGGATAGAGCTTATGGGGAGGAGATTGGGACCGGACAGAGCTATCTGAATCTGTACAATGCGCTGGTTGCTTATGATCATCTGCGGTTTGTTTCGGCAATCGCAGTCGTGGGGAAGGAAGGGCTGATCTGCCAGTATGACCGCTACAAACAGCTTATGTCCACGTTGTGGGATGATGACAATCAGGCTTATGTGGAAAATATGGCGGCTGAGGTTTTTCAGAATATTGCAGACGGGAATCTGCCCAGATATATGGCGTACCTTGATCCGCACGCCTATCCGGATTCGGCGAGAAAGGTATTTCATGTGGCATATCCGTTTACAGGCGGTGTGACCGGGATTCGGGACACGGAATATGTGGTGGTCATCACATACAGTATGGAGGTTTTTGACACTTTCCTGAATACGGTGGAAGTGCCCAAGGTAAAATATATCCACGGCTACATAACGGACGAGCAGGATGAAGTCCTGTATTATAACGACAGAAAGCATGAAAGTGGGGCGGATTTTCTTAAGGAGGATGGAGAGGCGACGCTGATTGCCAAACCGCTGGAGTACTTTGGCTGGACAGCCAATGTGCTTATGGACGAGCGTGAGATGCAGGAGCATGTGAATGATATCTATCAAAAGGGTATTGTGTTCTATGTATCGGTGCTTATGGTGTATGTTGTTATCATTATTATGGTGGTGGGGCGGCTGTTAAATCCGATCCATGCTATTTCGGAATCTTTAAAGGCTGCAGAGCGGGGAGACTATAAATGTAAGATCCGGATAGAGGGAAAGAATGAGATCTGGCAGCTGGCGGAGGAGTATAACCGCATGGCAGACGCTATCGAAGAGAAAAACGATGAAATCCGGCGGAAGAATGAGGAAAGGCTGCAGTCGCTGAAGCAGCAGCACCGGGCGGAAATGGAGGCGCTGGAATCTCAGATCAATGCGCATTTTATCTGCAACACGCTGGGGTGCATCAACTATGAGGCCATCGAGGCGGGCAGTCATCAGGTTTCTGTTCTGATCAAGAAGCTTTCCAATATTCTGCGTTACACTTTTGATCAACACAGTCAGAATGTCTTTATGTTTCAGGAGATCGCCTGGGTGGATCAATATCTGTATCTGCAGAAGAACCGGTACGAGACATTGTTTGACTATGAGATCAGTTTTCCGGACGCCTATCACTACTGGCCCTGCTGCAAGCTGATCTTTCAGCCTTTCGTCGAGAACTCGATCCTGCATGGGTTTAAGGGGCGCGAAACTGAATCGGGGGGGGGTGATTCGGATTACGGGAGAAGGATTCGGCGACTGGCTGCAGATCGTGATCGAAGATAACGGCGGCGGTATGGAGGCCGGGCAGGCGGCGGTCATTGAAGAGATTCTTGACGGAAAGAAGGATATGTCCCTCGAAAGTCAGAAGAGCATCGGTATCGGGATCCGTAATGTGGTCGCAAGAATGTACATGTTTTACGGGGAAGAGCTGGGTATAAAGATGAGCACCGCAGTCGGAAAAGGAACGGTATTTACATTCAGAATTCCTCTGCCAGGGCAGGAAAGGGGAGACGCTATATGAGAATCATTATCGTGGAAGATGAAAAGAGATCTTCCAGAGGCCTAAAGAATCTGCTGCTGTCTATTTCTGAGGAGTGTGAAGTTGTGGCGGAGGTTTCTGACGGGCAGAAGGCCTTCGAACTGATCCTCTGCCTGCAGCCGGATGTGGTCTTTACGGATATCAAGATGCCGATCATGGACGGGATTTCCATGATCAAGGCGGTGCAGGCGCGGGGTGGTGTGAAGACCAGATTTGTGATCATCAGCGCCTATGAAGAATTTGAGCTGGCCAGACAGGCCATATCGCTGGGCGTTGTGGAATATCTGGTGAAGCCGCTGACGCTGGAGGATGTGGAGGCGGTGTGGAAACGTCTGCAGGAAGGGGAAACGGCCGCATTTTGCAGGGAAAAGGGTCAGACGGACTTAAAAAGCCAGTATCCGGATGCCCATCCATTGATTTTAAAGGCATTGGATATTATTCAATGCAGCTATGCGACAAAGCTTTCCCAGAAGGATCTGGCGGAAAATCTGGGAATCAGCGCAGAATATTTCTCTTTCCTGTTCAGTCGGGATATCGGCGAGAACTATGCCAAATTCCTGCGTCGGTACCGTATCGAGAAAGCCAAGGTTCTGATCTCCACGGACGCGGTGCCAAAAGATCAGATCCCTTATAGTGTAGGATTTTCCGATCCAAAATATTTCTACAGATGTTTCAAAGAAGAAACAGGTGTCAATATGACGGAATATAGAAAGGCGAAGCGTTGAGAGCTTCGTCTTTTTGCATATTCAAAATTATAAAAGGCGAATGTAGTTCATCAATATGCACATATCATATTAAAAAAATCCACTTATCTTAAAACAATCCACTAATAATTTTCCCTTATCTAAAAAATGTCAGTTGTTAGGAATCTTCAAAAAAGTAAAATATATAGTATCCACAGAAGTTCGAAGGAAGCAGGTTCCTGCGCCCGGCGGCGGCAGATCTGCGGACAGAGAACGTAAAATGGTAAAAATCTACGAAGGAGGATGAAAGAGTAATGAAGAGAAAAATGGCGAAACTTGCAGCGGCGCTGACGATGAGTGCGATGGTTATGGGAACTTTGACCGGCTGCGGCGGATCAGGTCCTACGGGGGCGTCGGGCACAGAAAGTGCAGACAGCGACACCACGGCGGAGAGTTCGGATGCTGCGGCAGACGAGGCAGAGACAGAGATTCCGGCAACAGAGACACCGGAGGACGGAACTGCGTCATCGGCGGAGGATATCGGGGAGCCAAACGGTGGTGATGAAGTCAGGGTATGGCACTATTTCGAGCATGAGGCAGCGGCTTTGAATGCGCTCTGCAAACAGTACAATGAAATGCAGTCGGATATTTATATTGTTCCTACCTTTATCTCCCGTGAAGAGCTGATGAAGCAGTATACCATCGGTGCGGTGTCAGGAGAGCTTCCGGATATCGGCATGGTAGATTCACCGGATATGGCTTCTTATATTTCTCTCGGAGTATTCGAGAATATTTCCGAGTATCTTTCGGATTGGGAAGATCTGGATCAGTTCTATGACGGTCCTATGAGCAGCTGCATGGACTCGGAAGGAAATCTTTACGGACTGCCGAACAACTCCAACTGTCTGGCGATCCTGTGTAACATGGATATGTTAAAGGAAGCAGGTTTCGAGAATCCGCCGACCACATGGGCGGAGTTCAAGGAAGTCTGCGAAGCGACATCCGATCCGGATAACGGTGTATACGGCTTTGCAATGTGCTGTATCAGTAATGAGGAAGGAACCTTCCAGTTCATTCCGTGGTTGTATGGATCAGGCGCAACGGTTGCAAGCGTTGACAGTGCAGAGGGCGCTTCCGCATTCGGATTCCTGGCTGATCTGGTGAATAATGGCTGGATGAGTAAGGAAGTAGTGAACTGGGGTCAGGGTGATGCGCTGAATGCCTGGGTTGCGGGCAAAGCAGCAATGCTGCAGTCAGGTACATGGCAGATCGCGAATCTGGACGGTGAGTTCAAGGATACGGTAACCTGGGAGTACAAGTATGCAGAATTCCCGAAGAGTGACAATGGTACACAGGCAACTGTTATCGGCGGTGAGAATTTTGGTGTGTGTGCAGGCAGTGAGCATGTTGCAGAATGTGTTGAATTCCTGAAATTTATGCAGACAGCAGAGAACAATGCCGAGTGGTGTGAAGTGGCAGGTAAACTTCCTGTCCGCGGTGATGCTGTTGGCCTGAAGGATTTCTGGACAGCGGATGAGAGATATAAGGTGTTCAATGATTCCATGGCATTCTCGGTAGCAAGAGGACCTCACGAATCCTGGCCGACCATCTCTGAAGCGCTTTACAAAGCAGAGCAGGCAGCCATTCTGGGCGAGAAGACACCTGAAGAGGCAGCGGCAGGCGCAGCGGAAGTGATCAATCCGATTCTGGAGAAAGTACCGCTTCCGGAATAAAGGAACCAACTGAATCAGGTATAGGATAATGGGGCTGTTGCTTCAAGCAACGGCCCTTGTTTTAAACTAAAGAAGGGGGTATGAAACGATGAAGCTTTCCATGGCGGCCAAGAAGAGAAGAGAAGGGTATACATTTATTCTCCCAGGCTTTATTTACATGATGATCGTATTGGGGTATCCACTGGTTTACAATGTGATGCTGGCATTCCGGGATGTGAATGTCAAGACTTTTAAGGCGGGTACGGATGTATTTGTGGGTTTTGGCAATTTCGTTAAACTGTTCCAGGATGAGACGTTTCTGCTGGTATTTAAGAATACGTTTGTATTTACGATCGGCTGTCTGGTATTCCAGTTTACGATCGGCTTTATCTTTGCCATGTTTTTCTCTAAGAAGTTCACGCTGGCAGGACCTATTCGCGGCATGATCCTGGTCGGTTATATGATGCCGATGTCGGTGACGGCTATGCTTGGTAAGAATATATTTGATGTGTCCAGCGGCCTGATCAATGACCTTTTCATGAAGATCGGTCTGATCAATGCGCCTGTGGAGTGGCTGTTGAATGGCAAAACGGCCATGGCGGCAGTGATCGCAGTCAACTGCTGGGTAGGGATTCCTTTTAACATGCTGCTGCTCACCTCCGGGCTGACAGGCATCTCGCAGGATGTATACGAGAGTGCGGAAGTGGACGGGGCCAATCCGTTCCAGCGGTTTATCTATATCACGCTGCCGCTGATGAAGTCTGCCATCGCGTCAGTGCTGATGCTGGGATTCATTTACACGTTCAAGGCTTTCGATCTGCAGTTTGTCATGACCAGCGGCGGACCGTTAAATGCGACGGATGTGCTTGGCACCTATTCCTATATGCTGTCATTTACACAGTATGAGTTCTCGCTGGGATCTGCGACGGCTATGGTGCTGTTCTGCTGTCTGTTTGTCATTGGCCTGTTCTATTTGAGAATGATTTCAAAGGAGGATGATTAGTATGGCTAAGAAGGAAAAAATGCTTGCTACGAAATCAGGAAGGAAAAATGTGATCAACTGTATTATCGCCCTGATCATTGCTGTTGTCTTCCTGTTTCCGATCTACTGGATTCTGGCGATGTCTTTTAAGACTGATGCGGAGTCCTTCGGAAAGATCGTGACCTATTATCCTCACGAATTTACGATAGATCCCTGGGTGAAGAACCTAAGCGACAGGGAGTTCCTTAATTCGCTGCGTAACAGTGCGGTGATCGCCGTATTGTCGATGGTGCTGTCCATGGTGTTCGGCGTACCGGCAGCTTACGGTATGGGACGATACAAGGTGCCGGGACAGAAGACCTTCATGCTGACCTTTCTGGTTACCCAGATGCTGCCCGCGTCTTTGATGCTGACGCCGATGTATCTGATCTTTAATAAGCTGCATCTTCTGGGAACCTATCAGGGGCCGGCGCTGGCGATCGCGTCGGGTACGGTGCCTTTCATCGTGGTGACATTGCGGCCGTATTTCAAAAGCGTACCTACCTCTCTCGATGACGCGGCAAGGATAGACGGATGCGGGGTGTTCCGGTCGTTCTTCAAGATCATGATCCCGGCCATCAAAACGGGTATCATTACGGTAGTTGTCATTTCCTTCCTGAACGGGTGGAACGATCTGGCCTACTCCATGACGTTCAACGTGACGCCGGAGATGCGGCCGTTGACGGCGAACATCTATAAGTTCAAGAGTAAGTGGGGAACAAAGTGGAACTGTATCATGGCATATGGTGCGATCCTGGTGCTGCCGGTCATTGTGCTGTTCGTGTTCCTGCAAAAGTATATTGTGGGCGGATTGACGGCCGGAGCGGTGAAGGAATAGTGGAAAATGTCTGCGTTTTGTAAAAGCGCAGCAGGCGGCCGGATGAAGGATGGAGATTCGGCCGTCTGTTTCTTCTGTAAAGTCAGGATTTCATTAAAATATGTCAAGAAAGATAGGGAAATTATTCTGAAAAGTAAATATAATGGTAATCACAGGAGGCTGGTCAGAAGTCTGCGGGGAGATGGCCCGGAATTGAAATGATCAGGACACCCGTTGGGGAATGTGGTCGAAAGCGGGTGGAAGTCCGGGGGCATCTGCAGGTAACGTCTCAGAATGGAGGAAAAAAGATGGCTGATTTTGTAAAGAGAGAGGGCGAAGAAAACACAGGGGATTTTCGCTCGGACAACAAGTTCCTTTTGGGGTACTTTGAGGAGAAGGACGGTGCATTGTATTATCGGTATGATGCGGAACGGATGATCGTGGAACCGTGGGGTGATAACAGCCTGCGCGTGCGTGCATCCAAGATGCCAGAGATGCCGCAGGAATTGTGGGCGCTTAACGGAAAACCGGAGAAGAACGAGGCAAAAGTGACGATCGGGGAATATTCGGCACAGATCGTGAACGGAAAGATCAGGGCGGTGGTCAATAACATCGGAAAGCTCACCTTTTATAATCAGAAGGACGAGGTGCTGCTGGAAGAATATGTGCGTAATCGCGAGGACATGTTTGCCGATACGTGCAGTTCGCTGGAGGTGGAGGCGAGAGAATTTAAGCCCATTATTGGCGGTGACTATCAGCTGACCATGCGGTTTGAGTCCAATCCGGAGGAGAAGCTCTACGGTATGGGGCAGTACCAGCAGAAGTTCCTGAATGTGAAAGGTGCGGAACTGGAACTGGCACATAGAAATTCTCAGGCCAGCGTGCCTTTTGCACTGTCTTCTCTGGGATATGGTTTCCTGTGGAATAACCCGGCGATCGGGCGTGTGAGCTTCAACAAGAACATTACCACATGGGAAGTGCAGTCTACGAAGAAACTGGATTACTGGATCACGGCGGGCGATACGCCGGCGGAGATTGAGGAAGCCTATGCGGATGCTACGGGTAAGGTGCCGATGATGCCGGAATACGGTCTGGGATTCTGGCAGTGTAAGCTGCGTTATCAGACACAGGAAGAACTGTTGGAGGTGGCACGGGAATACAAGCGAAGAGGTATTCCGGTGGATGTGATCGTGGTGGATTTCTTCCACTGGCCGAAGCAGGGTGACTGGCGTTTTGACGAGACCTACTGGCCGGATCCGGATGCCATGATCGCAGAGCTGAAAGAGATGGGCATCGAGTTGATGGTTTCCATCTGGCCGATGGTGGATTATAAGAGTGAGAATTTCGAGGAGATGAAGGCGAAGGGCCTGCTCACCAGGGTGGAAAAGGGTGTGCGGATCGACAATGTCTATATGGGGAATACCATTCAGTATGATCCGACCAATCCGGAGGCCAGAGAATATGTCTGGGGCAAGGCGAAGAAGAACTATTATGACAAGGGTGTGAAAATTTTCTGGCTGGATGAGGCGGAGCCGGAATACAGTGTGTACGATTTTGAGAATTACCGTTATCATCTGGGGCCTAACGTGCAGATCGGCAATGTGTACCCGGTGATGTACGCGCAGACCTTTTTCGAGGGGATGCGGGCACAGGGCCAGGAAAACATCGTAAATCTTCTGCGGTGTGCATGGGCCGGCAGTCAGAAATACGGTGCGCTTGTCTGGTCGGGGGATATCCACTCTACGTTCCACAGCCTGCAGAATCAGTTTGCGGCCGGCCTGAATATGGGCATCGCCGGGATTCCCTGGTGGACCACTGACATCGGCGGTTTCTTTGGAGCCAATATTTACGATAAGGAGTTCCATGAGGTGCTGGTGCGCTGGTTTGAATATGGAACCTTCTGCCCGGTAATGCGTCTGCATGGAAACCGTATGCCGTACCAGCCGCAGTTCGGCACCACGGGCGGCGCAGAATGCGTGTCGGGCGCGCCCAATGAGATCTGGTCTTACGGTGAGGAAGTATACGAGATCTGTAAAAAGTATATTGAGATTCGCGAAGGTATGCGGCCTTATGTGCGCAGTCTGATGGAGGCGGCCCATGAAAAGGGAAGCCCGGTGATGCGGCCGCTGTTCTACGATTTCCCGGAAGATAAAGTGTGCTGGGATAATGAGACAGAGTACATGTTCGGGCCGGATGTACTGGTGGCGCTGGTGATGGAGAAGGGGCAGACGGAGAAGGAAGTCTATCTGCCGGCCGGTGCGAAATGGACCAATGTGTGGACGAAGGAGAGCTTTGAGGGCGGACAGACCGTGACGGTAGAGACACCGATCGAGCAGATCCCGCTGTTTACGAGAAATGATTTTGTATTGCATGTGTAAAATATGTTGACGGCTTTTGCTCCATGCATGGCATGGAGCGGCCGCTATAGGGACACGGAGGAGGAAGGTTGAATAAATTCTCTGATGAGCAATTTATTCAACCAAGAATTTGTGCCGAAGTGTCACAAATTCTGTTGATCGCAGAGCAGAATCTGAAATTCTGCTCGCGTCCTCAGCGTAAAACGCTTCGGCATGGAGGGAAAGGTTGAAAAATCACACTGATGTGCTGATTTTTCAACTGCGGGTTTGTGCCGGAGCCACAAACTCGGGATTGCAGAGCCAAATTTGAGATTTGGCTCGCAGTCTTCGCAAAAAACTGCTTCGGCATGGAGGAAATTATGTTAAAACAGGAAGGAAATAAACTTTACAGACGGCAGGATAAGGAACTGCTGCTGATCGAGCCATGGGGAAAGAACAGTCTGCGGGTTCGTGCGACACAACGGCATGAATTTCTGCCGGACGGGAATGGTAACAGTGCACTGCTGGCGCCGTCGGCAGCGGAGGCAGAGATCGCCATAGACGGGAAACAGGCAACGATTACCAACGGGAAGATCACCTGTACGGTATCGGAGAACGGAGAACTGCAGTTTTGTAATCAGGACGGGGAAGTGTTGTTAGAGGAATACAGCCGTGTCAGAGATACCCAGGCAGAAGGGCGCAACAGGTTTGCCAGTGCATTGGAGATCGTGCCGCGCACTTTTCAGCCCAGACAGAGCACGGATCATTATCGGTTGACCGTTCGTTTTGAGTCTAATGACGGTGAGAAGCTGTACGGTATGGGACAGTATCAGCAGCCGTTTCTGGATCTGAAAGGCTGCGTGATCGAACTGGCCCACAGGAATTCCCAGGCCAGTGTGCCTTTCGTCCTCTCTGACAGGGGATATGGCATGCTGTGGAACAATCCGGCCATCGGACATGCCACATTTGGTAAGAATGTGACGGAATGGGTGGCGGAATCGACAAAACAGATGGATTACTGGATCACGGCGGGCGATACGCCGGCCCAGATAGAGGAAGCCTATGCGGACGCTACGGGCAAGGTACCGATGATGCCGGAGTACGGTATGGGATTCTGGCAGTGTAAGCTGCGTTATCAGACCCAGGATGAGATACTGGAGGTGGCGCGGGAATATAAGAGAAGAGGTCTGCCGATCGATGTGATCGTCGCCGATTATTTCCACTGGCCGCACCAGGGTGATTGGAAATTTGATGAAGATTACTGGCCGGATCCGGCGGCGATGGTTCGGGAACTGAAAGAGATGGGCATCGAGCTGATGGTTTCCATCTGGCCTACCGTGGATGCGGAGAGCGAGAATTATGAGGAGATGCGGGAGCTTGGCTATCTGACCCGTTCGGAGTATGGGAAAAGGATCGGACAGCTGGGAGAAGCATGTTTTATCGATGTGACCCATCCGGACGGCAGAAAATATGTCTGGGAAAAGATGAAGAAGAACTACTATGAAAAGGGCATCAAAATCTTCTGGCTGGATGAGGCGGAGCCTGAATTTACGGATTATGAGTTCGAGCATTATCGCTATTTCCTGGGGGCCGATATGGAAGTGGGCAATATTTATCCGAAGGAGTATGCACGGATGGCTTACGAAGGAATGGAGGCCGAAGGACAGAAGAATATCCTGAATCTGCTGCGCTGCGCCTGGGCCGGCAGCCAGCGGTATGGTGCACTGGTGTGGTCGGGCGATATTGATTCTTCGTTCCGTGCACTGCGTAATCAGCTGGCAGCAGGACTGAACATGGGACTTTCCGGAATTCCCTGGTGGACCACGGATATCGGTGGTTTCCATGGCGGTAACATTCATGATGACGCTTTTAAGGAGTGCTTTGTCAGATGGTTCGCTTTCGGTGCATTCTGTCCGGTAATGCGTCTGCACGGTTTTAGGGAGCCTTTTAAGGCTCCTCTGGGAACGACAGGCGGCGGCAAACAGATCAGCGGTGCGGAGAATGAAGTGTGGAGCTACGGTGAAGAAGTCTATGAGATCTGTAAAAAGTACATGGAGCTGCGTGAGAAGATGCGCCCTTATGTGCGCAGTCTGATGGAAGCGGCTCATGAGAAAGGCACGCCGGTAATGCGTCCACTGTTCTATGATTTCCCGGAGGATGAAAAGGCATGGGAAGTTGAGGACGAGTATATGTTCGGACCGGATGTGCTGGTGGCGCCGGTTCTGTATGAAGGTATCAGAGAGCGGGAGGTTTATCTGCCGGAAGGAAACTGGAGAAATATTAATGACGGCAGGGAATATGCAGGAGGACAGACGATCACGGCGGCGGCTCCTTATGATGCGATCCCGGTATTCGTGAAGGCCGGAACACGGCCGGAGTTATAGAAGATGGAAGAGCCCCGCATGGAAGATGCGGGGCGGATTCCTGTAAAAGCAGGAGGCGGAGATGAAGAAAAAAGGCGGGAGAAATATATGGGGATTTGACGGCAGTTTTATGAATTTTTGTGATAAACTGTTTGATTTGATGATATTGGGATTTCTGTGGATCTTATGCAGTCTTCCACTGATCACTGTGGGCGCTTCCAGCACGGCTCTGTATTATGCCATCGTGAAATGTATCAAGAATCATGAAGGCTATGTGTCCAGAGCCTTTTTTCACTCCTTTCGGCAGAATCTGGTTCCGGCTACGATCCTGTGGGTTGTTTTTGCGGGGGTATCCTTTTTGATGCAGCTGAACATCGGTATCCTGATGGATAAGACTGACGGGTATGCAGGGCTTTTCTTTATTATGCTGTATGCGTTTGTGAGTGTATATGCGGCAATCGCAGCCTGCTATGTTTTTCCGGCGCTGTCCAGGTATGATATGCCGGCCGGGTGGATCCTGAAGATTTCCCTTTATATGGTTGGACGGTATTTCCTGACGAGTCTGATGCTGGCACTTATTTTGGTGTGTTTTGGCGCTTTTATCTGGAATGTGCCGCTGCTGATTCTCTTTGTGCCAGGCCCGGTGGCTTTTCTGATGTCAGAGTTTTTGGAGCGGATCCTTATGAAACATATGCCTGCCGGTTAAGGATTCTGCTGGATGGAAAACGGGAAAGCGGAAATGAAAGTCAGTCGTGAAAGTCAGTTTTTTGTAGTTGTAGGAAATTTACTCTTGCTAAATATCTGGAAGTATGGTATTATAGCATTCGTTGAAGTTACTTGTGAGAGAGCAAGAGCGGAATGTTATGAATATCAGGCTCCATGGTCAAGCGGTTAAGACATCGCCCTTTCACGGCGGTAACACGGGTTCGATTCCCGTTGGAGTCACTTTATGGACCTTTAGCTCAGTTGGTTAGAGCAACCGGCTCATAACCGGTCGGTCCTGGGTTCGAGTCCCCGAAGGTCCATTGACAGAAGCATGCTTCTGGATGTATAATAGAATAGTTGAAACGATTTGGCCCGGTGGCTCAGTTGGTTAGAGCGCCGCCCTGTCACGGCGGAGGTCGTGGGTTCGAGTCCCATCCGGGTCGTTGAAAAGACTAATGTATCAAAGTTAATTTGCGAGGTACATAGAGGTCTGGTTTATTACGAGTTCGCGAAGCAAATTTACTTTTGGGATCTTAGCTCAGCTGGGAGAGCATCTGCCTTACAAGCAGAGGGTCATAGGTTCGAGCCCTATAGGTCCCATTTGGCCGGCGTGGCGGAACTGGCAGACGCACAGGACTTAAAATCCTGCGGGGCTAATCCCCCGTACCGGTTCGATTCCGGTCGCCGGCATTATCAAAAAGC
Source organism: uncultured Lachnospiraceae bacterium (assembly GCA_910578115.1). Lineage (GTDB taxonomy): Bacteria > Bacillota > Clostridia > Lachnospirales > Lachnospiraceae > UBA3282. Next base: position 25,791 of record CAJTPO010000059.1, read on the forward strand.
GGTTTAATCCAGTGTTTATACGGGATTAAATCGTTTTTTCTTTTGGGCGGGTGGAAGGGGAATGTGGAAAACGATGTTGGATATGGTGACGACCGAAATGTTGCAGAGAATCCAAATAGGAATATGTCTATTCCGAAAAAGAAGAAAATTGTAACCCGGGAAACGCGTAATGAGAAAAAATGAATCATAGCGGCTTTATTATGCTGGCTGGGTATGCTATAATCAAAGTAAATAAAGGAGATTGTGAATGAAGCATACAAAGGTACAGTGGCATCCGGGATTCGTAGCAGCAATGAATCTGGAACTGGTAAAGAATAGAAGTGATTTGACTTTTGTTAAAGAGTACAATTTAAATACCAAGCCGCTGGAAATTGATCTTTTGGTTATAAAAAAAGATGCGGACGCTTCTATTGACAATGAAATAGGAGCGATATTTAGAGGGCATAATATTTTAGAATACAAGTCCCCGAAAGATCATCTGGATATTGATACTTTTTACAAGGCAGGAGCATATGCAGGTTTATATAAATCTTACGGGAAAACGTTAGACTCCATAAAAGCGGATGATATTACGGTATCACTTGTTCGTGATGCAAAGCCGGAAGAACTTTTTAAATATTTTGAGGAGCACCAGTTTTTTATAACAAGTCCCTATTGCGGCGTATACTATATAGAAGGTGCTGTTTTGTTTCCAACGCAGATTATTGTCACCAGGGAACTGGATTCGGATGCGCACATATGGTTGAAAGCTTTGTCGGACAGGATTGAAAAGCGGGATATGGAGGAACTGTTAGAAAGGATTAGCCGGCTTACGGAGCAGGGTGACAGGGAACTGGCTGATTCTGTTCTGGAAGTGAGCGCACAGGTAAACAGGCAGGTGCTTGAGGAATTGAGAGGAGATGATAGTATGAGTGAGGCGCTGTTGGAGATTTTTATGCCGATTGTAGAACCGATTATAGAGGCTCGCATGGAACCGATTATAGAGGCTCGCATGGAACCGATTATAGAGGCCCGCATGGAACCGATTATAGAG
>CAJTPO010000060.1 GCA_910578115.1 uncultured Lachnospiraceae bacterium
TACAGTGGTGTGGGAGGTCGGCTGCTCAACTAATGGGTAGCCTCCTACCCGATAGGTCACGGGAATATGGTTATATTGAATTGCCAGGTTATATTCTGCATCCGGGTCAGCCGGAGTGTAGGCAAAGGCCAACAGCACATAATGATTGGCGGATTTCATTCTTTCAAGGAGTGGTGAATTTGACTTGATATCCACAATGTTGACGGTGATCAGGTCGCCCGTTTCACTGTCGGTGAGCTGCGGCTCGTAGGCATAGGTGTTGGGCAGGCCGTTGTAGTAGATGTATTGGCGGCCGTCCGACTCGATTACGTACCACTTGTCGCTCTCGCAGGTGTCCAGGGCATTTCGGACTTTGTCCGATACTTCCGTCCGCGTAAGGCGGTTCAGATCCACAACGGCCGGTTTGGATATATTGTTCTCGTTATACTCATCTGGAAGCCCCCTGCCATCCGAATAGTTATTGAAGTAATAGTCGTCCCGATTGTCAAGGTCATCAAAATTATCAAAGTTTTCAAAATCATTAAAGTCATCAAAATCGTCAAAGTCATCAAAATCGTCAAAGTCATCAAATTTATCAAAATCATCAAATTTCTCAAAGTCACCAAATTTCTCAAAGTCTTTAAATCCGGCATAATTATCAAAGTCAGTAGAATCGCCAAAAAGGTGGAGATAGTTGGCAGCATTGTCTTTCCGGCACTTTTCCAGCCACTCAACCTTGCTTTCCGCATCCATCATTCCGATCAGGACGGCGAAAAAGGAGATAACATCTTCCTGATAGGCTTTCAGGGCATAGCGTTCCACCGCGTCCTCCTGTTCCCCGTTATCTTCCAGTTCACCGATACAGCAGGCGAAGAAGGAAACGTTTCTCTCAGTAAACATCTGCTCCAGATATTGTGTCTGCGTCCGGCTGTCAAGTTCACGGAAAATGGCGGAAAACTGTGGAAGTTTCTGTGTCTGCCAGTACTTTTCTGCCAAAGCGGGGAAGTTGTCGTTTCCTACGTATTCTATGTCTGTAACGATGATAGAAGCTGTATAGACCGATTCAGGGTCTACCCGCACAAGCATACGCCTGGATGCAGCCGTAACGGCATTTTGCGTTTCCGGCTCCTCCAGGAGAGGGATATATTCAGGAGCGGAGTAGACTTGTACAGTGCTTTCGTCCGACAAGATAATCTGTGTCCTGCTGTAGGCATCTGTCTGGAGTCTGTCAGGCGAATTACTGTAGCAAAGCCCGATCAGATAAGGTCGTTGGTAAAAGAAGCACTGTACGTTAAAGTGATGATCGGTCTCGGGAACTTCTTCTTCAGGGACTTCATTCTCAGAGAATTCTTCTTCGGTGAGAAAGGTATCTTGTATGTCGCCGGCAGCCAGCAGGTAGAAATCTGCATCTGCCTGTGTGATCCTGCCGTTTCCTACCATTGTACGGCACTGTTCACCAATATGTCTGACAAGACCGGACATATCTTTTTCCCGAAATGCACCGAAGGTAGAGTAACGGTCTTCGTAGACAAAAACCAGTTTGTAGAAGCCGTTGGTAACCTTGGAAAGCGGTCTGTCTGCTTCATCCGCACCATCTACATAGATGTAGTAGATAGTATCCTCACGCTCTATGCGGTAGTCGTGCAGGGGGACTGCGTCGGCATAGACGTCACTGTTGTTGTGTGCGGACTTTGCCTGGTCAGTGACAGCGCCTGCAGGTATGTCCGGTTGGGCACTGCTGTCGGCAGAACTGTCTGAGTGGCTGCCGGGTGCGGCATATGCGCCGAGAACGACGGCTCCGCCGATCAGGATTCCCGTAACAAATAAAGTGATAAATTGTATGGTTTTCGTGAATTTCTTATAATTCATAATTGCATCCAACCTTCGTTTTAGTAATTCTTTGCTCTCATGCAGGGTGACAGAGGCCAGAGTATCTTTGTAGGAACCGCCGACAGCGGCGGCATGCAGCAGCGTATCGCCATAGGATATGCGTGCATTTTCAGGTATTAATTTAATAACTCTCTCATCACAGGAGAGTTCGCAGAGGCGATTGATTTCATTTTTCATCAAATAGACAAAAGGATTGAACCAGTGCACACAGAGGGTAAACTGCATCAGCCATTTGTAGAGCATATCCCGCCGCCTGTAATGGACCAGTTCATGCAGCACGGTATAGTAGAAATCGCGCTCGGACAGATCCGCATCCGGCAGAATGATACGGGGACGGAACAGTCCGATCAACAGAGGAGAGGACACGAGGCTGTTGGTATAGAGATCCAGGGAACCCTTTATGTGATTTTCATTTATGATACGTCCGAAACACTCCAGCAACTGCATGTCATTGAGCGGACTGCATCCGGCATTCACGTATTTCCGAAAACTCTGGTAGATGGTGATCCTGCGCATCAGGAGCAGCAGTGCCACGATCAGCCAGAGGGCGAAGACCAGAGTTTTGGCGGGGATGGACCTGCCGGCAGCATTTTCTGCATCTGTCATGGCTGCAGCGTCAGCGTCAGGCAGGGCCGCAGCAGGCGGTTGGTCATCTTGAATCCTGTCGGACTGCCCGCTGCCGGATCCCGCATTGGAAATGCTTCCGGGTAAAGAAACTCCGGTGTCCTGCGGTAAAAGAGCAGATGTGGTAATGCCGGGCAGAATCTGCTCTGCTGTCAGCAAAAGATTCCCTGTCAAACTCGTCTGCGGCGTTATGGGCAGGAGCAGCCGCCAGATCACGACCAGCCAGATATAATACTGCCATTTCTTACTTAACTGTTTCCGATACAGGGGACGGAACAGAAGCAACAGTATGATCAGTGCAGTTCCGGATAAAGATAATGATAATATCAATTTCATGAGTTCGTTCATTTTCTCACAATGCTCCATTTCTCAGCCAATAGAGTGCCGTCTTCCGGCGGAATACTCTCCGGCGTTGATGTTTTCCTGCGGCTTTGGCTGTTATCAGGACTTTGCAGCAGGATAGACTTAGCCGAACCTTTGGCTGCATCATTTGTCAGACAATGTATTGCCGCTGGTAATAGCCTGCCAGTATTTCTTCAGATCGTCGTAGTCCGAGGCGGACAGCATGTCCTTCTGGATCAGAGTGGCAACCAGATCCCTGGCATTTCCTTCATAGATCTTGTCGAGAAAGGTTTCGGTCTGGGAAGACTGGTATTCATCAGCGGAAACGATCGCTGTGTAACGGTTGCGGTGCCCGATCTTATTGGTCTTAAGCAGGCCTTTGTCAATCAGGCGGGAAAGCAGGGTGATGATTGTGTTTTTGGTCCAGTTCAGGCCTTTGGCCGACAGAGCGGATACGATTTCTGCATAAAGCGCCGAACCGCCATTTCCCCAGATCGTTTTCATTAATTCCAATTCGTAGTCTGATATTTGCTGCATAGGTTCCTCCCTGGTCAGTTTTAGTCTCATTTTCAATCGGTAATGTAATTTCAGGCATGTGTAAGAGTACAACTTGTAATCTATAATAGCAAGATAACACGATGTACTCTTAAAGTCAATAGTTGATGGTTAGAAAATATTTTAGTGCCCAAACTGTTGCAAAACAGCTTGACGCTTCCGGCAAATATGTTATGATAAAAATAAAGAAAAAGCGATGAAGGTATTGTAGCCGGTGGATAAACTACCGTTTACGATACGGTAGAAGACAGATATTCGCAGGAAAGGAGGACAGTTATGAGTGCGATGACAATTAACGGTGGATTTTTAAATTCTTATTCCCACATCGCCAGCGGCAAGCGGATCAATTCGGCGGCAGATGACGCTGCAGGTCTTGCGATCGCGAAGAAGATGGAACGGGAAGAGACCGGGCTTCGTGTCGGAGCCGAGAATGCGCAGGCCGGGATCGGAGCATTGAATGTGGCAGACGGAGCGCTTGATGGTGTGACGGACTATCTGCAGAGGATCAGAGAGCTTGCACTGCGGTCCATGAACGGGTTGAATTCCGCCGAGGATAAGCAGATTTACCAGAACGAGATCGACCAGTTGAAGGAGGGCATCCAGTCACTGGCGAAAGACACTTCATTGAATGAGCAGAAGTTGTTGGATGGCAGTATGGCCGACATGGGACTGGCAACGAATCCCAATGGCGGCGGTATGAAGATCCAGATGGCGAATTCTACATTGGAAGCGCTGGGAATTGCAGATCTTGATGTGACATCGGCTGATTTCAGTCTGGATTCCATCGACAAGGCGCTTAAGACGGTGACGGCACAGAGAGGTAGTCTGGGAGCCTATACTAATCGTCTGGAACATACGTTTAATTATAATACGAGAGCGTCGTTAGAGCAGCTTGGTTCCAGAAGCCGTCTGGAGGATTTGGATCTGCCGAAGGCAGTTTCGGAGAAGAAGAAACAGGAAGTTCTGGTAGGTTATAAGAACTTCATGATGCGGGAACAGATGAACCAGCAGAATTTTATGTTGAGAATGTTCCAGTAGTATTGTGCATTTCGATGTCTGCACCCCATTTTTTATGTGTGTTTGTGTCAAATCTGTGACGGGTGCAGGATTGAATAAATTCTCTGATGAGCAATTTAGTTCAACAAACTGAACAGCTTCAGTTAGAATTTGTGACGCTTCGGAATGGAGGAAACTATAATTATTACACCCCGGGGATGGTGCTTATGCTGTCCTTGGGGTTTTGTAATTGTATGGCTTGCAGAACAGATCGTGGTTAATGCAATTAATGGTTTATGAGAATGGATGGGGGAGAAAGGTATGGATAAGAAAGAACTGGTCACGGAGGCTATTGCTTCTGTAAAGCGGGAGGATGTGAATGCTGTCAAGCACAATAATTATCCGCCGGGCATCTATATGGAAGGAGAACTTCCACAGAAGAAGATAAAGAACGCCATCGATTCCTTTGCCTCCGATTGTATGCCTGAGGATGTGGCAGCCCTTGTAGAAGAGGATTTATTATGTTCGGGGAAGAAGGGGTATCTGTTCACCGCGGAAGCGATGTATTATGACAGATCCAGACTGGATGAGAAAAGACTTCCACGGCCTTTGCCATATGACCAGATCATGCAGGTAGAGCTGGGCGGCAGCAGGAATACGCATTTGGTTTTTACCTTGCGGGACGGACGGCAAGTTGATGTGTATTGTGGTGTTCGGACAAACTTCTTAAGATTAGCTTTGAAGGCGATTTTGTGTGCTCTTGCCGGTGAGATGGAGCCTGAATCGGATGCAAAAGTGGTTCCGGAAGCGGTATCTGAGGCAAAGACAGAAGTAGTTCCGGAGACGGTGCCTGAGTCTGATGCAGATGCAGAAGTGATTCTGGAGGTGATGTCCGGGGAGGATATAGAAGTGATTCCGGAAGCGGTGTCTGAGGCAGAGACAGAAGTGGTTCCGGAAGTGGTGTCTGAGTCTGATGCAGATGCAGATGTGATTCTGGAGGTGATGTCTGAGGAGGATATAGAAGTGATTTCGGAGGTGATGTCTGAGGCAGAGACAGAAGTGGTTCCGGAAGTGGTGTCTGAGTCTGATGCAGATGCAGATGTAGTTCCGGAGACGGTGCCGAAGGCGAAAGAGAAGGATGAGAAATGCATACGGGCAATGGAGTTGTTTCAGAACGGCATGAAAGCATATGAGGCAGACAATTATACAAAAGCGCTTTCCCGTTTTAAGCAGGCAGCAGAGCAGGGCTATGCGGAAGCGCAGTTTAAATACGGACAGATGTACTATAATGGAGAAGGTGTAGAGAAAGACGATGCAGAAGCCATGAGCTGGTTTCAGAAAGCGGCGCAGCAGGAGTGTGCGTGGGCGCAATTCTTCTGCGGCATTATGTATGCATACGGCAAGTCTGTACCGAGAAACGGTTATGAGGCGATGAACTGGTTTCTGAAAGCGGCGGAGCAGGGATTGGCGAGAGCGCAATATGAATGTGGCGCCAGATATTATCATGAGGGGAATACGGATAAAAATCGGGATAAGGCCAGAGAATGGCTTGAGAAGGCAGCGGCGCAGGGGTATGAAGAAGCGATCAAAATGCTGCAGAACAAATTTGGACAGTAAACTTCCATCATGCTCAACCTGCCGCCTGGCGGGCCGCATGGCCATCCATGCTGTGAAAGTCGAAGACTTTCATAGTAACATAAAGGCACACGCCGGGAGTTTTCCCGGCGTGTGTTTTCTCACGATATATAAGAATTTCTTCTTAATTTAACGAGACTGTGAAGTCATTTTTCTATCGGACTTTGACAGAATATTTAACAATAGCTGCTTTCTCGTTGTCTGCCTGGTCTTTGTAGGTTACCTTTAACTGCAGGCTGTAGGTCTTCCCTTTCACTGCGTCGGGGGTGTTGGCCAGAGTGATGGTCTTGTCTTCCACCGAGTACGCACATGTAAATGCATCGTTGTTATTTACCAGTTCCACCTTGGTGATGACCGGATCCGGCGCGCCTTTCAGGACTGCCGAGATCTTTCTGGTAATGCCCGTGCCGTAGGCGCCGCTGAAGAAAGAGATGTTCTTAGGCGCTATGGTAACTTTAGGTTTGCCCTGTTTCAGCTTGAGGCTGATATCCGGTGTTGTGTACTGGAGAGTGTCGCCTTCTGCATTTTGCAGGGTAAGGAGGAGTTTCACCTTGTAGCTGTACTTTGTGATCAGGCTGGCATTTTCTTTTGCATGGATGATGACTTTATTGTCAGCATATTCCGCTTCAAACAGGTGTGCTGCATTGCCTGTAAGCTGTACGGCGGTGATTGTGCCGTTGAGGGCTTTCAGGGCAGGTGTCACTGTCACGAAGGTATTTGTACGGTTTAAGACGTCGATGCTTCCTTTGGAGGAAACCTTGACGGATTTATCTGCTGCCGTATCAACAACTTTGACGGTGAGAGGCGTGCTGATCGTCACTGTGTCTGTCACCTTTACATTTACTTTAAACTTGTAACTGCCTTTTGCGACAGTGGTATTGTTCAGCTTTGCAATGATCTTATTTTCCGTCTGATCGAATGCAAATACGATGCCGCTGTTGATGATATTCTGTGCTTTCACATCCGCTGCACTGACGCTTACGCCGGCAGGGGAGAATTTCGCTCCGTCCTTCCACATCACTTCGGTGGAAGCTGTATCGTAATGCAGAAAAGCTTCGTTGGTGTTAAGCTGCAAAGATTTGTTCTGCAATTTCACGGCTGGCCTGCCCATGTTGATCTTGACAGTGAGCGGGATGGTGAGATCCTCTGCCCACAGGGTATTACTTAAAATGAGCCTGGTCCTGATCGTTGTGTTTTGGCTGATGCCGCCTGCCGTAATCCACATTTTTTCTTCCGCTACGGTCAGACTGAGGCCTTTTTCTTTTGCAGCGGGATCAAGATTCATTGTCATATCTATAGAAGCATATCCGGCCGGTGGAATCACTTTCGGATCGAGCTGTGCCGTGTCGAGTCCGACAGAAGGATACAGTGTTACCGATTTGGCGCTGATCGTAGTCTTCGGAGCCTTCTTTTCGACGCTTACGGTGTAGTTTGCCGTAATATCCTGATAGCCCTCAAACTGCAGGGTTAGTTTCATTTTCTTGTTGCAGTTTGTGCCGAGGTTTGCCTCTTTGGCTCTTAGGAAGTAGCCTTCTTCGTGCTTGACAACGGTGAAGTCACTGCTGTCGTCCGCCGCTTTGATATTCCGTAAGGTCTCGTCTGTCGTAATTTCCAACGGACTTTCAAAATCCGAGAAGAACAGATTTACCTTGGTTTTTTGTTTCAGTTTGTATTTCGGCGTCTGATCTACCACTTTGACGGTGAATGCCACATCGGTATAGGAATAGGACTTACCGTCTGTCACCGTCTTGCAGCTGCCGCTTAAGCTCAGCTTATAGTTTCCCGTAAGTGTGCCTGATTTTGCCGCTATGATATAGCCGTTGCGGGCGGCACTGCCGTCTGTGCTGCCAAGGGCTGTCAGCGTAAACCTGTCAGCATCGCTTCCGCCAAGGACCGGACACGGCTCGTCATTCTCATAGCCTGTATTCGGATACAGGAAGAAGGTGGTTCCTTCTGTCTTCTGCAGATTTACCGTGATAATGTCTTCGCTGATGCCGGGTTTGGCATCGGTCACATCCAGCCAGATCTCTTTCTGTGTTCTGGAGGCATCGTTTGCCGTCAGTGTGATCCTGGTCCTGCCGGACGCGTTTATCGTGAGCGGGATATCATATGCCGTACCCATGCTGTCGGCGCTGCCCCTGGCAGTGACCTTACCGGTCCGGATCACTTTGGTGTTGCTGCTTTTAACCGTCAGTTTCGTGCTGTTTGTGGCCGTTACATGAAGGATACTGTCAGTCGGATCTTTGACGGACGGATCGCTCGTGTTCAGGTGGTAGAGGGCCGGATCATGGTCTGCCTCCTGCGTGAACTGATCGATGGAGACTATCTGGATCTCGGCGATATCGCCGTCTGTAACGGTTATCTTATATTGTGCTTTACAGGTTTTTCCGTTCTTGAATTCCGCTTCGGCTTTGACGACTGCCTTGCCGGCGCCAAGGGCAGTCAGGGTTACGGTTGTTCCTTTCGTGGAAGATAAGGATGCTACGGATGCCTTGTCAATGCTCCAGGCTACCTTATCTGCGTAAGCTGCCATATAGGTATCGTCAAAGGATTCTCTGCTGCCGTTTATATGCCACAAAATTGAGAGAGTGGAGGCGGCATCCTTATGGATCGTATTGCGGTCGGCAGAGACGGCAAGGCCGCTCACGGTGCCGAGCGCTACGGGAAGTGCCGCTTCGTAAGGGAGTGCACCTTCCGTTTTCGTGTATTGTGCGATAAAAGCTTTCGTCTGCATGCCGGCAAACGGTGCCAGAGAGGTTTCCGGATATTTCCATGTCCAGCCGTCGGGAAGTGCGACATCTTTCAGGGTGAACTGCTCGTTGGTCAGAGCGGATACCGTAGGAAGTGTTTCCGGTAAATCGCCGGCCGTGGTAGCTGTCTTTATGGTCACCTTACATTCTGCTTTCAGTTCCTTGCCGTCTATGGTAGTGATCGTGGCAGTGATGACAGCGTTTCCGGCGGCATGTGCCGTGATCGTCGCCGTCTTGGGATCGGCAGCGGCAGCTGTGACGGTGGCAGCAGCTTCATTTGAGGAAATCCACTGGATCTCCTTAACTGCCGTGGTATCGCTGGGTGTAAAATACAGTCTGAGCTGTTTACTGCCCGGCATCTGAGCCGTCTGGTTTCCGGTTTCGTCCGTGACCGGCTGTCCTTTGGAATCAACATACAGCGTACAGCTTTCACTGTTTAAAGTGACAGAGGTCAATTCATTCCGGCTTACGGTCACTGCGCATTCCAGGGTCGGGCCGTCTTTGACAGCGGCCAGTATAACTGCGCTGCCGGCACCTACGGGGGTCACCATACCGCCGGATACGACTGCGACGCTTTTATCGGTGGTACTCCATGTGACGCGGCTGCTGATATCGTTTGTACCGTCGGATACCTTCAGCGTTTTGTTTTCTTTTGAGGACAGGTCAAAGGTTAAGGATGTATCGCTCAACTGATAGTTGAATACCATGACTCTGCACTCGGCCTTTTTACCGTTTTCGGTGGTGGCAGTGATGAGAGTTTCTCCGGCACTGACAGCCGTGATACAGCCCTGGGCATCGACTGTTGCTACGGCGCTGTCACTGCTGGACCAGGTAACGGTCTTATTGGTAGTATTGGCCGGAGTGATCGTTGCCGTCAGCGTCTCTTTCTGCCCGATCTGCATATTGAGCGCTTTTTTGTTTAGCGTAATATCGGCCGCATGTACTACAGGACCTTTCTGTGTGTAGACTGCAAGGTAACCGGTTGTGATCGCGACGCTGCCGTCAGCGCAGGCTGCTGTAATGCGGTATGCTTCGTTCACATTCAGGCCCTGCAGGTCATCCTCCGTGAAATAATACAGGAGACCGTTCTGGTTTGTAGCGCTGCCTGCCGTAAATGTTTTAATGATATCTGTGTCATGTGGTTTTGTGACTGTGACTACAACCGGATAGGAATAAGATCCGACGGAGACATAGGCATTGCAGTCAATATTTTCATTAAACCAGATACCGTTGCTGCCAATGATGTTCCACTGACCGTATGTTTCGTTGGCATCATACGTTGTTGCATAGTAAATTTTTCCACTGCCAAGCACGACACCTGGTTTTGTATCCTTTGTTATCTTTGCGTAATAGCCCGTATATTCCTGGGACAGTCCGCGCAGGTAGAGATTGAAATTCCCGTCATACCAGCGGGCGTCCACTGCATGAAAGCCTGTGATCTGATTTCCGAGCCGGTCGAAGATCTCCAGTTGAAAGCCGTTGTCCTTCCAGTATGCAAGCGCGTCGGCATTGCTTACTTTGCCGTTATATTTGTGAATATAGATGCCCTCCATCTGTTCCGAGGAGAAAGATACATTGACATCGGTTTTCCCGTCTTTGTCCGTCCATGTGCCCATCCACTGACTGCTCATATAGAATTTGGTATTGTCATAGACATATAAATTCTGCGTATACAGGGTGGTATCGCCCTGTGTGTAGCGAATGCGATAGACACCTTCAGCAAGACCGGGAGATTTTTTCCATACACCGGTATATTTGTTATATTTTTCAGGAGCGTTGGTCTCTTTAGCCAGTGTTACGGTAGTATCGCCGATCTGTGCGACAATATCCTGGCCGGAATCTGGTCTGTTGGCCGGGACATAGAGGTTCATTGATAATTGGGTCAGGGGAGCCTCCTGATAAACGACCGTATCGGCATAGGTGGGTATACCGGTAGTTGAACCGGTACTGTAGTTGTACCATTCCACTCGGATATTTATGTGATCAAAGCTCTGCTTTCTGCCGGAAGCGTCAGTATAGCTGTAGTTGAAATAAGCGTAAGCACCTCTTGGCGGAGCATAACTCTGATTGTCTGTGTTAATAAACTGTAAGGACAGCAGATGATCCTTTACCGCGGCGGTCGCGGAGGCCACCTTTTTTCTGCTGCTGTTATCTGTGTCGCTGTCGTAGACAGTGACCGTAACATTTGTTCCGTCCTCGATCGTGGAATCTGTCGTGACTTCGTACACACCCTTTTTGTAATTATAGTGCTCGAAGATGACAAAGTCATCGGAAGAAGAGGGGGGATAAAATTGTTTCTCTTTCACAAGATCGATGAAATCGTATCCTGGTTCTCCCTCGAATCTAAAGGAACAGGCACGGCGGCCCGAATTCCAGTACGAATTCTTTTCCAGCTTTTCCAGTTTATAGGTGGCGCGTTCACGATTATATTCGACCGTACTGCTCACATATCTGGTAAGTATGGTGTCCCCTTCGTACAATACCGGATGCACCTTTGCAGGATCGATATTGGCACCAAAAATGACTACATACACATAGTCTCCGAAATTATCGTAAGACAAACTTTCTGCGGCACGGAGCGATTCCAAAACGGCGGTGTCGTCTACATGTACGGCCTTTTCATGTGTGGAACTGGTTCCATCCGTGAGGGTGATGACTGCGCTGTAGTCTCCGCCGGACAGATATCTGGAGAAATAGATTATCGTACTCAGTGCTGTGGCAGATGTTGTCTGCAGGCCGGAAAACTGATATTGCCAAAGGTATCCTCATAAGGGTTGTAATATGAGGGATCAAAGTATAATTCGGAAGAAGGGGCACTTCCGACAGCGTTGCCATCCTGATCCTTTAATTCGACACTCCTGACGGTATCTTTATTATAGGAACTCGGAAGATTTACAATATAGATATTGGCATAATATGCATTTGCCCGTATGTATTTAGTATTGGCTTTCGGGCTGCTGGCAGATGCAAACTTGACAGTGACGGACTGCTCCAGCCACGTATTACCGTAGTTGTCTTTCAGGGAGACTGTTGCCGTATAGGGTGTCCCCTCGTTCACCGTGATGCCGGAGTCTGCACCGGAACTGTTCTTCAAAATATCCCTGATATAGTACATGTTGGAGTAATCATATCCCGATTCACTGCCGGAGACCATTGTGCCGTCTATGGTCAGAGAAAGGGTATAGTGTCTGTTGGAATCACCTTTCAGCCCGGTCACTTTGGCGAGAAAAGGTCTTGCGCTGCCGGACTGATAGTATTCCGGGGCTACGGTGAGCGTGACTTCTCCCCGTTGACTGCTCCTCGTAGTGAAGTACCAATCGGCATTCTGAGCCAAAAGGGAAGCCGGCAGCTTATCGTTGGTGATCGTATCTGCAGCGATTTTATTGCGTTCAAAGCCGGCGTAGTTCAACTGGGTCATTCCTGACAGGTCCGGCAGGCTGACAAGATCGTTGTCGTTCAAGAAGAGTGAACGCAGGATCGTTAACGTGCCGATGCCGTCTGTCCCCTCGCTGATTGCATGACCAGCCAAATAAAGATAAGTAAGATTCTTAAGATGCTCGATTCCCTTTATTGATCTGATCTCTCCGGAAGTCTGAGAGCGATTGAAAGCGATCTGGGTAAGTCCTTCCAGCTTATCGCTGGTGATCTGGTCGGATTCGTTTATGCCAATCTGCGTTTTAATATAGTTTCTGAATATTTCATCCGGGAAGTCGCTGTCTTCATAGGTTGTGATCCCCGTCGTGGTAAAAGAGAGCGGCTGCGCTTTCGATCCAAGTGCCGCAAAAGGGGTGCTTCTTTTGCCCAATCTGCCAAGCGGTTCGATATAATATTCGTACACGGTACCGGCGGTAAGATTGTTCAGGGTCAGCATACCGGATGCAGTTGTCTGGTTCTTTCGCACGGAAATATAACCGGACTGTGACTTCGATTCGGTTTCCCCTTTGATCCAGTAATGCAGATTGAAGCTGTACCCACTGTCGATGGGATAACAGGGGGAAATCTGCAGCAGTGTCCGGAAACTGCTTGATCCTGCCTGGGCTTCGGATAAAGTGATCTCTGCGTTTTCGATATCCTGGAGTTTCAATGGAAATGTGGTTGACTGCAGGGTGGCAGCCGTACCGTTGATGATCGTTGCATAGGTTACCGTGGCATCTGCCACCCAGTCTTCCATCTGGGCATTCACATAGTATTTGGTGTTATCAATATAGTCAGGATTGGCGGCCAGACTGGTACTTTGGCCATTTTCCTTACCGTCTGTGAGGAGCAGCATAATATCGGATATTTCCTCATTATTCGGATTATCTATTGTCCAGACAAGCATTGCCTGTTGATAACCGATCTCTTCTATTACAAAATCTTTGATGGTTATAGAAGATTCGGTTGTGGCTTCCGTTGTAGTAAAGGATGCCGGCGCTGTCAGGAAGGAATACTTGTTGTTGTAATAGTATGCAAGGCGGTAGTGGTAAGTGGTAGACGGTGTAAGGCCGCTGCCGCCATCACCACGGAAAGTTCCTGATATGCCAAAAATGTTCAGATCCTTTTCGTCCGGCTCATCAGATTCAAAATCAGAAATACTGAATGTGCTGCTGTTCAGATCCGCAGCCGTTATTTCTGCCGTCTCTTTATAAAAGTTTTGTGCAGCGTTTTCGTCGGTTGTATATAGTATTTTCAGGTTATTGGTGAAAGCAGCACATGCGGCTTCTTCGTTGGTTGTGTAGGGGGCATAGACCATGTTCCAATCAACCAGCTCAGAGTCGATTTCAAGAATTGCTGACAGATCTATAGAATAGCTTTTGGGTGTAACAGTAATATCATTCAGGTAAAACCCGGAAGGATACGCAGTCGGATATTCCGGGTTTTGATCCGTCTGTCCGTCGGTTTTGGCCGTGGTGTCTTCTACGTCAGGTGCAGTAGCATCGGCAGCATCTAAGTCAGTGTCGGCATCGTCCTCGCCAGTGCCGGGAGTCGTGTTATCGTCTGTCTCATCATTTGTACCGGGGGACGGGACATCGTCCGGCTGATCATCGGATGTCGGATCATCATCCTGTGCAGGGGTGTTTCCGTCGGCGTTGTCTTCAGAGTCAGAAACATCGCCGTCTTCGGCATCACCGGTAGAGCCTTCTTCGTTCTCGGAAGGATTGTCGTCGCCTGGCGCCTTTGGATTTCCGGCATCGTTTTCCTCCGCATTGTCTGTAGCATCGGCAGAATCATGCTGGCCCGGCGGCTGATCCGATGTTGTCGGTGATACGGCCTCGTCTGCATAGGCGGTATCTGCGTTGCCTGTGTCCGGGTTCGGTGCACTTGCGTATACCGGCATACCCGCGGACAGAATGTTGGATATGGTCAATACTACGCATAGTAATATTGCACATGTCCTGTGTTTTTGTCGTCTCATATCTCCCTCTCCTGTCTACTTTTTTTTCTTATAAAAATATTTACAATATAGTTAATTGTATCATAGATTTAAGGGAGGGGGCAAGAGGGAACGGTATATGCGCCCCTAATTGACAACAGAACGAAAATTTATGGATTTCAGCGGGCAGGAATCATCCGGAATTAAAATTTTGCTTGCATTCGAACAGATCGCGGTGTATACTGATTTCTGTGAGATAACTGATTTATCCGTTCAGGTATCGCACAAAGTAAACATTACAATTTAATCAAATTAATCAAAGAAAAAGTTCTTCGGGGTCGGGTGCAATTCCCTACCGGCGGTATAGTCCGCGACCCGTTGCAGTGTCGATACACAGTATCACGAAAATGCGAAACTGCTGCGGCTGATTTGGTGAGATTCCAAAACCGACAGTAAAGTCTGGATGAGAGAAGAAATGACAGTATAACACATGCATGATATGGTTATGTGTTGTATTGTTTGCCTTGTCTATGATCCCCGGAGCCGATGCTTCGGGGATTTTTTAGAACTTTTTCCGCTGGTAAGAAAGGAGAAAGAAGTAAAATGGGTAACGGATTATTGCAGAGTATTGCGGACAATGTTGTGTTTGTGCTGGTATGTGTGGGGGTGGCAGCGGGACTGTTTGCCATCGCCTATGCGGCGGAGAAGTATGTGTACAAAAGAGACGGTATTACAGAGCGGATCTTAAGCACCAGAAAGATCACCATGATCGGCCTGTTTTCGGCACTGGCGATGATCTTACATATCTTTGATTTCCCGGTACTGTTTCTGGCACCCGGGTTCTATAAACTGGATTTCAGTGAGATTCCGGCGTTGGTCGGCGCTTTTGCCTTCGGACCGGTGGCGGGTGTGATGATCGAGTTTTGTAAGATCCTGCTGAAACTGGTGGTGAAGGGAACGAGCACGGCTTTCGTGGGTGATCTGGCTAATTTCGTGATCGGCTGCAGCCTTGTCCTGCCGGCTGCCATCATCTATATGTTTAAGAAGACCAGAAAGAATGCCATGCTCGCCTGCCTGGCAGGGTCTCTGGTGATGACGGTGTTTGGGACGGCCTTTAACGGCGTGTATCTGCTGCCGGCCTTTTCCAAACTGTTCGGTATGCCCCTTGAGGCTATCATTGCGGCCGGAGCGGAGATCAACGGCAATATCAACAACATCACCAGCTTCGTATGTTTTGCGGTGGCTCCGATCAATATCATCAAGAGTGTGGCGGCATCCGGAGTTACACTGGTTATTTATAAGCCTTTGAGCCCGATCTTGAAGCATGCCCATGTTCCGGCCGGGCAGAAGGTGACGGACAACGTGAAGAATGTTACGCAGTAGACATCCGGCTTTACTGCATGGACGCCTTCAGGCGTCAAAAGGGAGAAACACAGGGCGTATAACCGGCTTGTATCAGTGATACAGCGGTTATACGCCCTGTGTTTTTTCTCAGAATTTTTAATCTAAAAACTAATTTTTAATTTAATAACTGTTTGTATTGCTTTAAAGAAATTATCACCAAATGATTTTAGTGCTATTTCTTTTGGATTGCTGCTATCATTTATAATAATTACGGGCATTTGTACTTCGTTATTATCATTTATTCTTTTAAAATTATTAAGGTAATTTAATGAAGTTATTATTCCTGGGGTATTTAAAGACTTCTTCTTTTAATTTTTTGTCCCAATCGAATTCTGCTAATAATTCGTTAATATTTATGTAAAAAATTCGTTTATTAGTATGTTATATTGCTTGGATTAAAGAAACAGGGATATTACAATGTATTGCATAGTTCCGTAACTTTACAGAGGAATCTATATAGTATTTCTGCTGACTGGTTTAGTGTATGGTATTAAATTACTCCTAAAGAATTATAGTGCTAAATCATAAAGATGGTATGCCTGCTCGACCAAACATAGTAACAAACCAATTAAAATTCCTAAAAAAGTAGTTGACAGAGGTGGGTGTACTGGATAATATAGTAATATACTAATAAAAATAGTACAAAGTATAAGTGTGAATCGAAAGACTGAATTTTGGGTGCACAATCCTCTTGGTGGAAAAATCCGTTAAAAAAGGTATCAGGCAGATTGTGTAGCACACTGCTGCTGTATCAGTTTCAGGGCTTCAGGATCAGCTCCCTGCTCTCTAAGGAATTGAAGGGTATTGTCTAAGTTTAGGACAATAGATTTCTGCATTGGAGGATGGATGACGGCTTCGTAATCATCCGGATGGAAATCCATTTCCTCTGAAAGCATGTGGTAAATGCAGGTGAGCATCATCCGCGCAATTTCCGAGAGTATGAACAGTGCAGAGAGTTCGGTAATATCGGTGATGGTAGCAATACGTTTTATCTGGGAATCGAAAGGTCTGTTTCTGCGGAAGAGTTCGATTTCATTGACACAGCGGGAGAGGAAATCTATGTGGGATTTCGCAAGAGTGTGTTTGATGTTTTCCAAATTGAAGAGTAAGGCAGGTACATAGCATTTTTTAAATATAGAGCTGACCTAAAGGTTTAATAGGGTTGGCTCTATATGTCAATATTAGTTTTATTATTGCATACATCAGACAGGAATAACAGTTTTGGAGAGGATGGTTACTTTTCACGGTCAATGTTAATTAGTTAAGAACTTTGCTACGAAAATATAGATTGCTATTTTAATTAATAAGCTATGATACGGTTTGCGGAAATCCTCACGTGACTTGTACTCTGTTGCAAGGTATCCGGCCAGTGGAGTCATGGTTTCAGGCATTAAGACCTTCATTCCGATCGGGGTCAAATAAGAGCCGTTGGCACTTGGCAACCTCGACGAAGGCGACTTGGAATGGGATGAATGCGTTGCAGTTCGCCAATTAACTGGATCATACTGGTTTTGCAAATCATAAAATATTAAGTGCATTTTGTTTGTTATATTTACATCGTAGAAGTATAATCAACAAAAAGCAAGGGAGGAGAAGGTTGAAAAATAGTAAATTAAGCCAAAATTGGCAATAAGACACAAAAAACAGGCTCACATAGTGAACCTATTCTACGGTATTCCCACCTTTGAAAAGAGGCCACCTGCATATCAATACTTAACGGGTGGGTGCATCAGCCATTGATACCGGGATGCCTAATTATTAGATTAACTATAACACAAAATGCTTGGCACGAAAACCCTTTTCATGGCGTTTTGTGCCTTGAGCGGAGCGAAAGGAATGGATATAAACATGAAAAAAAGACTGATATTAGTTTCTGTTATCCTATTTGTAATTATTGTCGGGACGGTTGCCGTAATGAAGCAGAAGAGAGAGATAAATGAAGCAGGAACAAGTTCGTCTGTAGATGATGAAGAATATGGAATGATAAGCTATCAGGAATTTTATTATAATGAAGAAGAATTGGAAGATATAGTAGAGGAAGGTGCACAGGAGGCTGTAAGTTCTCAGGTCTATCCGGCTACAGAAGAATAAAATTCGTTACTATGGTAGTTGGCAATTACTGATATTCCAACTGTTTATTCCGGACGGAAATATGTCACCAGGCTTGGTCCTTTCCGGAAAACAGGAGCGGTAGGTTGTCTTCTGTGTCTTTGAGCCTCCTTTTCAATAGAGGCTGTAAAAATCTTGTGTTTATAGGGAAATAGTCTCTTATGATAGGAAACAGATATGTAGAAGTTTGCTGTCAAATATTGTTATTTCTTGGCTGTTGAATTTATTTCCTGATAATAGTATTGGGACATCGATTTGAAATTCTCCATACTGGCTGCAGAAGCACATCACTTGGGCGGCTTTCCGTTTAAATTTCTTGCACATCTTTCTGCAAAGTTGTTATCCGTTTGTACAGGTTATCCCCTTCTTTGAAGTATTCGCGGGGTGGCTGCTTTCCTTTCCTCAGGCTCAGAATCCTGGAACAACCGGGATCCTGCACACGTTCTTATGCGCACTGGGCTTCAAAGGGGGTTTTGTATCCATTATAAGAATGCAGCCGCATATGGTTATAAGTAACACAGGCGAATTTTTCCACTGTCTGATACAGGTCTGGTTCTTCCCGGAATTCGTATAGGTTGGTGCATTCGTTCTTCAATGTGTTGTAATATCTTTCCATTGAGGCATTGTCGTATGGGTATCCGGCCCTGCTCATGCTTTGAGCCACATGGACGGATTCACAAAACTCTATGAAAGCCTTCGATGTATACTGACTCCCCTGATCGCTGTGCAGGATGAGTCCATCTTCTGCCGGCCGCTGTGATCCCAATGCTTTTTGCAGCGTGCGGATCGCCAGTTCACTGGTGATGTGCCGGTACGTTATGCCGGCCACTACGCTCCGGTCATAGAAGTCCAGGATGGTGCAGTTGTATCGGACATCCCCATTCTTCAGGAACAGGTATGTGAAATCCGTACACCATTTCTGGTTTGGCTTGTCTGCATGGAAGTCCGGCCCCAGTCTGTTTCTGAATACTTTATGCGCACTTCCGGGGTTTGTCCCCCCCGGTTTTTTATGACGGACGATGGAATGCAGTTCAAGTTCTGTGTTCATATATTTATGGATTGTTGTCTGGCTGCAGCTGTACCCTGAGTACCTCTTTTCTTGTGATTTTGATTATATCTCATTAGCCACTCCCGTTACAACTTTAGTATAGCACTTCAAGATTATTCATTACCAGAATGATCCTTTCAGCATCCGGATACATGACATTCACAAGGTACTTGATCTCCTCCACCCAGTCAAGAGTCGTCCGGCGCTCATGGACACTGGTATGGTTTCTCCTCCATGCACACGACCGGATGCTGCGGTTCATATGGAAGTTCATAGAAATCAAGGACCTCCTCCTTTTCAATTTCGTCAGTTCATCATCGGTCAAGGAAATTATAATATCTTAGGTCTCGCCATGTTGCATCGCCGCCGTTTCTTTTAGTATATGATATGATGAGAAAAATAGCGATGATTATTTGAATAAATATCAACGGTATAGTACACTGGTGACAGTCAGATACCAGAAAACCCGAAAAACAAGGAAGTCTCAAAAGTAAGAATTAAGACTAATTTAAGGTTTTTCTAGGAACGCTTTAAGAAATCAGTGCTATTTTATTGATTGAAAGTTATTTTTAATGAAAAGGTACAATATATTTTGAAGAAAATGGAAGTCCGGGTCCGTTACTGATAATGGAAAACAGTGCGGGACTGACTGCACAAACCCGCAGGTTGAGAAGGAGGCATGGTTATCAGGATGAATGCATTGGTGGAGATCAGGGATATCTGCAAGACTTATAATCCCGGTGAGAATGAGGTGAAGGCGCTGGATCACGTGAGTCTGACGATCTATGAGAAAGAATTTGTAGCGATCATCGGGCATTCCGGGTCCGGGAAGTCTACGCTGATGAATATGCTTGGATGTCTGGATGTGCCGACCAGCGGTGAATATTATCTGCATGGCCATGATGTGGCCAGTATGTCGGATGATGAGCTTTCGGATATCAGAAATCAGGAGATCGGCTTTGTCTTCCAGGGATTTAATCTGATCCCCAGCCTGACGGCGTTGGAGAATGTGGAGCTGCCGCTGATCTACCGGGGTGTGGGCAAAAGAGAGCGAATGGAGCTTTCCGATAAGGCGCTGGAAAAGGTAGGGCTTGGTAACCGTAAAGAACACAAGCCTTCGGAGATGTCCGGCGGACAGCAGCAGAGGGTGGCGATCGCCAGAGCCATAGCGCAGGCGCCGCCGGTCATACTGGCCGACGAGCCTACCGGCAATCTGGATTCCAATTCTACCAGAGAGATCATGGATATTCTGAAAAGTTTACATGAAGAAGGACGAACCGTCATTTTGATCACTCATGACAATGATATCGCGGCACAGGCGAAACGGGTGGTGAAGATCATGGACGGAAAGATCGTGGAAGATTTTTACCAGGAAATCTAATAAAGGTAGCGCTTCGGCATGGAGGTAAAAATGAGCAGGGCGGAAAAGAAGATGGCACAAAACAGTATCACTACAAAAGATAAGGAAGAGACAGGGATGGCAGGCATGGATTCACAGGAAACAAAAACAGCGTTTGGCAGTATGGCAGCCGGATCGGAAAGCGGTATGGAGACCGGAAAAGGCAGGAAGAAAAAGCAGAAGGAACCTAAGATAAAGAAGCCGATGGAGAAGGCCAGAAAGAAAAAGATCATACGGCGCGGCGTTCTTGGTGGTGTGGCGCTTGTGATCGTGCTTTTCTTCATCAGGAATTCTCTGGCGGCACAGAGTATGGGATTGATGGTCAGCACTGTGACGGCTGCCGTGCAGGATGTGGAGCAGAATCTGAGCACCAGCGGTACGGTCAAAAGTGAGGAGACGAAGACGTATTTCGCACCGGTGGCGGTGGAAGTCGGCACAGTGGATGTGGCGGCCGGAGACAGTGTGAAAAAGGGACAGTCTCTGCTGCAGTTTGATGCGGATGCTCTTGCAGAGGCAAAGCAGATGGCGCAGTTGAAACTGCAGGCCAATGAAGGGGGCTATAACAGCTCTATCCATAAGAATAACAAGTACATAGCCGATCTGGGTGAGGCTAACGTGAATCTGGGCGTTCTGGAACAGCAGATCGCGGACAGCGAGAACTATGTGAAAGAACT
The DNA here is from genome assembly GCA_910578115.1 of uncultured Lachnospiraceae bacterium. Taxonomy (GTDB): domain Bacteria; phylum Bacillota; class Clostridia; order Lachnospirales; family Lachnospiraceae; genus UBA3282. The sequence continues at coordinate 20,759 of CAJTPO010000060.1, forward strand.
GGAGCAGAAGATCAATGATAAGAAGGCGGCCATCGCCCATGAGGGAACGCTTTTGCAGATTTCTCTGTTGGATTGGTCGAATCAGCCTGATTCGGAGGAATATCTGAATCTGCAGAAGCTGATCCAGTACAACAGCTACGAACAGCAGAACAACAAAGAAGTGGCGGCATGGCAGAAGGAGATTGATATCTATCAGGAAAAGATTGCGGCCTACAAAGAGTACCGCTCCGAGATGAAGTCCCAGAAAAGTGCGTCCGAGGGCGGTTCCATGGACAGCGGCAGCAGGAGCCAGCTGGAGGCTAACACCGAGATGGAAAAATTGAACAATCAGGATACGCTCACGGCGCTTGCGGAAGTGGAGAACGGTATGCAGTCAGACTTTAACGGCGTTGTCACGGAGGTGGAGATCGTGGAAGGTTCCACACCGCAGGAAGGGCAGAAGCTGTTGACTGTGGAGAGTACGGAGAAGGTCAAGGTGGAGATCACTGTTTCCAAGTATGATCTGGATAAGATTGCTGTAGGGCAGGAGGCGGAGATCAACATTGCAGGAAAAGACTATAAGGGTAAGGTGAGCAAGATCAACCGGATGGCGACCACCAACGCCAGCGGTGCGGCAGTGGTAGGAGCCGAGGTGGAGATTGAAAATCCGGATCAGTCCATTTTCCTGGGTGTGGAGGCTAAAGTGGAAGTCCATATGGCGACGGCAACAGGTGTTGTGACCGTTCCGGTGGAGGTGGTCAATGCAGACAGAGAAGGCGATTTTGTATTTGTGGCTGAGGAAGGCATGGTGAAGAAGAAACGTGTTACCACCGGTATTTCTTCGGATACCGATATCGAGATACAGGAAGGATTGACAGCGGGTGAGGCAGTGATCATGACTACCGGACAGGAACTGGAAGAAGGAACGCCGGTGACGGTACTTCCGCAGAATCCGGGAATGGCGGAATAGGCTGAAATGGCGGGCTGTCGGCGGCCTTCCTGCAGGAACGGGGAAATCTGCAGGAAAGGGTGGCTGTCGGCGGCAGCCGGGAAAGCGTCCGAAAGGGAAACTGTAACAAGAAAGGTACAGGTTGTAGTAATGGCACAAATATGGGAATATATCAAGATTGCCCTGATGAATATCAGGAGCAACAAAGGCCGCTCCATTCTCACCATGCTGGGTATTATTATCGGTATCGCTTCCGTTATTCTGATCATCTCCATCGGTAACGGTATGCGCAGCGAGATCAATAACGAACTGGAAAGCATGGCGGGCGGACAGGTGGCGCTGTATACGAATGATTCCGTGGAAGGCAATGATGTGGTGTTCACGGACGAAGATTTTGAACTGGTTCAGGAAAAAGTGGAACATGTGAAAGGCGTTACGCCCCAGTATACCATGTGGGCGAATGCGGAAGGCAAAAAAGGCAATTTCGAGGCGATCGTGTATGCCGGTAACGAAGCGCTGGAATACTGTGCGGCTACGGAACCGATGGCCAGGGGAAGATATTTTACCCAGAGCGATTATCTGTCGGCGCATAAGGTGTGTGTGATCAACGAGAGCAGCGCCAGAATGCTTTTCGGAACAACGGATGTGGTGGGCATGAGCTTTGATCTGACGATCTATAACGTGACCCAGGAGATGACCATTGTCGGCGTCAGAGAGGACAGTAAGGCTACGCTGATCTCTGCTTTAAACGGCGGCGGAAACCTGCAGGTTGAAATGCCGATTTCCACATTGGGAGCCGGGTACACATTCTGGGTGGAAGATTTCAGCCAGTTTTACATAGTGGCCGAGAAAGCGGAGTATTCGGCGCAGGTGGCGGCGGATGCCATCAGACTGATGGAGAGCAGGCATAATGTGCGCGGTGAGAATAAGATCATGATGCAGAGTTTTGCCGATGTGCAGTCGCAGTTTGACAGCATTTTAGGCATTGTCACGGTATTTATCTCCTTCGTGGCGGCCATATCGCTGCTGGTAGGCGGTATCGGTGTTATGAATATCATGCTGGTGTCCGTGACGGAGCGTACCAGAGAGATCGGTATCCGCAAAGCGCTGGGGGCAAGAACCCACTCTATCCTGCTGCAGTTTCTGGCGGAGGCGGGTATCATTACGCTGATCGGCGGCCTGGTGGGGATTGCCATCGGATCGGCGGGAGCCGTGGGTATCTGCGGTATGCTGGGATTTCCGGCGGAAGTGAAGGCGACGACGGTACTGTTTGCGGCGGTGTTCTCCTCAGCAGTGGGTATTTTCTTCGGTATCTATCCGGCCAGAAAGGCAGCCAGGTTAAGTCCCATCGAAGCGCTTCGGCATGAATAGAAGATGACAGCCATGCACTACTGAGGACGGACATAATTGAAAAAGAGAATAATCCATGAAATGATATTAATGAAAAGGCAGGCGATCTGATGGACACAGAAAGTCAGAAGCCCTCCAGCGCAGTGATTTAAAGGTGCTGGAAGTGATAGCACAGAGAGAGTATAAGAATCCAATGCCGGGCAGGCGATCTATTATGATAGATATTTATGCAAAAGACGGGAAAGATAAGGTTTATGACATTGAAGTGCAGCGTGCTTCGGCTGGAGCAGATGTCCACAGAGCGAGATTCCATAGCAGCATGATAGATACAAAAATGTTGAAGGCTGGACAGGAATTTAACTAACCGAGAATAGTATAAAGATGCATAGCAAATTCTACATATAAGGTAAGTAGTCATATAGACTACTTACCTTATATGTAGAATTTGCTATTATTTGGAAATATTTAGTTTACAGTGGTGAGTTGACATAATGTTTAGGGCGGATAAGGAAATGGGAGAGACCAATGAGTGTAATTCCTGGCGGTATTAGTGTACAAGAGATATGTATAGAAGATATAGGGAAAATCAGATAATAGTTAATCGTAAATATCAGAGAAAATTGGTATGGACGGAGGATGAAAAAAAGAATCTTATTGACAGCATTCTAAAGGGATACCCAATCCCATTAATTTTGTTTGCAGAATTTGTTGGTAGTGATGGAAAGGCATGTTATGAAATACTTGATGGATTGCAGCGCTTAAATGCAATTGTGGGATTTATTGGAAATGAATTTTCATGGAATGAAAGATATTTTGACATAAATCAGCTCGCAAGAGCTAAACAGGCAGAAAAGGAAGGACTTTTTGTTGGATATCATGGAGAAAATATTTTAGAGAACGAGAAATGCGCCAATTTTTTAGATTATCAATTAGCAGTTACTTCTTATAAAGCAGATGATGAGAAACAAATATTTGAGATCTTTGGACGGATAAATTCTGGGGGAAGGCAACTGAGTAATCAAGAGAGGCGTCAAGCAGGTATTATATGTGATTTTACGAATATTGTTCGTGTTATTGCAGCAGAAATACGTGGGGATTCTACAAATGAATTGGTGTTATTATTGGATATGCCACAGATAAGTATAGGTAGTTCTCGAATCAACGAACGATATGGATTGAAAGCAGAAAATACATTTTGGGTAAAACAGGGGATTTTAGCTGTTCAGGATTTGAGAAATAGCGATGACGAAGAAGTTATTGCGGATATTGTAATCTCTGTTCTTTTAGGAGAACCATTTGCGAGAAGCAAAGAAAGACTGGATAGAGTATATGATTTGTCATCAGACCTTTATGAGAAAGTCTCAATAGCTCTTATGCGTTATTCACCAGAAAAACTTGGCAGTTTATAATTTATTGGTCAATGAAGGAGATGATTTTGTTTACATTGAGGATATGGAGAAATCTTTGGAGTTTTCTACAGATGATGGGCATGACCAATATGTTTCGTATCCTTACTTGATTGGAACGGAGAAGCGTGTCTTAAGCCTGTTTGCAGAAGAAATTGAAAATATGCAGCAAATAGGTGAGATATCTTCAGTGATGGCAGAACGTTTGACAAAAAATTTACCGCAAAAACTAAAAAAGGCACAAATTATTTTTAAAAAGTATCGCGCAGACAGCGCATTAGGAAGGACGGCTGTTAAATATCCAATTTGTAGCTATGAGCCGTTTAAGCTGGCACCTCGTAATGGCGTGGGCAAATCGGCAGAGGTAGGATTAGTTGGTAGAGTTGGATATGAGCCAGTAATTCAAATGAATAGCACGCATTCCTGTATGAAGGTATTAGAAGGGAGGCTGCAACAAGGTGACTTTAGGTACAGTATACCTTCTGTTTTAAGTATTCGCTACGATAATACAGATGATGTGGAAGTTTATAAGGTACGAAGGGCATTTACAGTTGGCAAGGCGCTTTATAGAGAATGAGGAGGAAAATATTATGGCTCAAAAACAAACATGTTTATATTATACTGCGCAGGAGGTTATGGAGATTCTAGGTGTATCGCGTGCAAAGGCATATAAGGTGGTTAGGGAACTCAACGAGGAGCTGGCGGCAAAAGGCTATATTGTTACGGCGGGTAAAGTCCCCAAGAAGTTTCTGGCAGAGCGGCTTTACGGGATGACCGTATAATTTAAGGAATCCCCGGGGATAGGTGTCTCTTGGGGATTCTGCTTGTAGGAAGGAAGTGATAATTTGACCGTTTCAAAAAATGACAAGGGTCTGTGGGATGTCCAGTTTTATTACAAAGATTACAGAGGAAAAAATACCAAAAAACATAAACGCAATTTCAGAACTAAAAAGGAAGCTGTCGAGTGGGCAAATAAATATATAGACCAGCAGTCTCATAATCTGGATATGGATTTTTCATCTTTCTGGCAGTTGTACAGGGAGGATATGAAGGAGCGTCTGCGGGAAAATACTGTCCGCACCAAAGATTATATCATGGAATTGAAGGTGCTGCCCTATTTTGGTGACAAAAAAATAACGCAAATTTCGACAGCAGATATACGCCGCTGGCAGAACAGTCTTATGAAAGAGGGGTATTCTCCTACTTACTTAAAGATAATCAATAACCAGCTCAGCGCCCTGTTTAATTATGCTGTAAGTCCAGTAATCCTTGCCAAAAGGCGGGTTCTATGGGCAAAGGGAGAGCGGAAGAAATGCAGTTCTGGACACAGGAAGAATTTGAAGCTTTTATTGATGCCCTTAAAGACAAGCCTGTTTCTTATTGCGCTTTTATGACTCTGTATTGGACGGGAGTCCGCTTGGGAGAACTGCTGGCGCTTTCCCTTGCTGATTTTGATGCGGAGAAAAAGACGTTATCCATTACGAAGTCGGGTTTGTCAAGTTAAATGTGTAAGTTTTTTTATTTTTTA
>CAJTPO010000061.1 GCA_910578115.1 uncultured Lachnospiraceae bacterium
CAAATACACCGTGAAGATATTATCCCCTGTACTCTCCAGCTTGTGATAGCTTGGAAAAAAGAGTATACTGCCAAAGATTGCAACTGCCGCAACCTTAATATATGCAATTTTCATTTTTTTATAATGTCTGCTGATCTTTTTCATCATAATTTATTTATCTGTCGTTCGCCGAGTCGCTATTTACGTGTAAATAATCTTCCTATATGGATTTTTCAATCATTTTGTAACAAAAACGTAACATTTTATATTCTAGCAGTATTTCCCCAAATTGTAAAGTATTATGCATTTCAGGAAAAACAACACATAGCGGTTTGCGGCTCAACAGGCCGCAAACCGCTGTGTCTCCCCTCTGTGCCAGTACAAATGTTCGATTATACTGGCGACAAATTTATAAAAATATGCTACAATGATTCCATGCAGGGTAATAGCTGCAAACCGATACTCCGTTCTTAAACAGGGGATAAATTATGGACAGGATCATTTTTCATATAGACGTCAACTCCGCTTATTTAAGCTGGAGCGCTCTGGAAAAACTGCATAACGGATCGGATCTGGATCTGCGCACAATCCCGGCCATTATCGGCGGCGATATGGCCAGACGGCACGGCGTTGTTCTGGCAAAATCCATCCCGGCCAAGGCCTACGGGATCGTGACGGGAGAGCCCATCGTCAATGCCATGCGCAAATGTCCGGGACTGACGCTGGAGCCGCCGGATCATAAACTGTACAGCCAGCGGAGCCGGGAACTTATGACGCTTCTGTCAGATTTTTGCCCGGACATCGAGCAGGTCAGCGTAGACGAATGCTACATGGACTACACTCCCATCCATAGACAGTATGCTTCTCCGGAAGAGGCGGCCAGCCTGATCAAGAACCGTGTATATGAGCAACTTGGATTTACCGTCAATGTAGGCATCTCGAACCGGAAAGTACTGGCTAAAATGGCCTCTGATTTCAGGAAGCCCAATCTGGTGCATACGCTGTATGCCCACGAGATTCAGGATAAGTTGTGGCCACTGCCCGTCTCTTCTCTCTATATGTGCGGTCATTCCAGCGTGGAAACACTTCGTAAGCTGGAAATTCTGACCATCGGCGACCTGGCCCGGGCGAACCGCGATGTGCTTATGGCACATTTGAAAAGCCACGGCGTGCTGCTCTGGGAATATGCCAACGGCATCGATGCCTCCGCAGTCATCATAGAACAGGCAGAAGCGAAGGGAATCGGCAATTCCACCACTTTAAGTGAGGACGCCGCAGACAGGGAGACTGCTCACCGGGTACTGCTCTCCCTGGCAGAATCTGTGGCCGGGCGTCTGCGTAAATCCGGACAGGCTGCCTCCATGATCAGTACGGAAATCAAATATAATACTTTCAAAAAGGTCTCTCACCAGACCACGCTGCTTACCCCCACCAGCCAGACGGACATCATCTACCAGACCGCCTGCAGCCTTTTCGATGAGATCTGGGACAGCACGCCGGTCCGGCTTTTAGGGATTCGTTCTTCGAAGCTGGTCTCCGAAGGGGAACCCGTGCAGCTTTCTCTATTCGATCTGCCGTCACCTGCCTCTTCTGAAGCTGCGGCAGGTCCACAGGCTATCCCCTCTTCCTCCCGCAAAAGGGAGCAGCTGGACCAGGCGCTGGACGCCATCCGCAAACGTTACGGAGCAGATGCCGTTGTCCGCGGCAGCCTGCTGACCAGCCATCCACAACACAAATCCAAAAACAAAGAACAGCCGGAAGACGACAGCTGACCTCTTGATCATCTGCTTCTCTTCCCGGCTGTTTCCCGCTCTTTACTTTTGGCCGTTTTTCTGCCTTTTGCTTTCCTGGCGGTCGGCTTACTTCTGACGCTGTATCCGAAAGTTCCCAGCTCCGCCCCGATACCGAAATACCTTCCGTGCGAGTAGACCAACGGTTTTGCATCACTCAGACAGAACCTGCCGCTCTCATCCAGATAGGCTTCCTCCACATGCACTGCCACAACTCTTGCCAGAAACATGTGATGTGTGCCAAGCTCTACTTTCTGCGTCACACAACATTCCAAATTAACGGGACTCTCAGCCACCATGGGTGCCCGAACATGTTCCCCCTTAATCTGCGTCAGTTTCATCTCCCGCCACTTATCTACATTCCTGCCGCTCTTGACACCACAGTAATCCGTCGCATACGCCAGCGCTTCCGTAGTGAGATTCACGACAAATTCCCCGGTCTCCTCGATCATATGATACGAATATCTTTCCGGCCTTACGGAAATCGACACCATGGGCGGATCCGAGCAGACTGTTCCTGTCCACGCCACGGTAAACAGATTGGCATTTCCCTCCCTGTCAGCCGTACTGATGAGAACTGCCGGCAAAGGATACAGCATGTTGCCCGGTTTCCATATCTGTCTGCCCATTCTCATCCTCCTCCACATCCTGAATCAAAAAAACTTAAAATTAAACATGGACAATACCTGCAGCACCACATCCGCTGTCACACCAAGTAGAATCAATACGGAGATCACGAGAATTGCCGTATTGCCTGTTTTGGCCGGCTGACTGTTCTTCAATTCTTCCGTCTGTTTATTAAGCTCTTCTACGAAAGCCGCCTGCACATTGCGGTATACCCTCACATTCTCCTTATGGATAAAGTCGTCAGACTGTTGTGATTTCGCCGCCAGCAGATCCTTGATCTCGGCCAGTGTCTCCTGATCATCCGCCGTCCGGCTGCCGTCTGACTGCATGGTCTCCAGTTTATCCAGACATTCCTTCAATACATTCTGCACTTCCGCCGCATTCTCGGCAGTTTTCAAATTTACTTTCCGTATTTCCTGCATAAGGCCATCATACGCCTGCATTTGATTCTGGAGCTGCTCCATCTTCGCGGCTTCGGCTGTCATATTCGCCCTGATCATCTCCTGCGCATTTCTCTTCTGCGCAAGTTTATCGATAAATGTATCCATTCTCTTTCCTCCGGCTATCGTCTGTGTCACATTTTCTCAATTCTAACATCTTTCCGGCTTTCTGACAACCTAAACCCTGCTGTCAGTTCCTGCAGCTGCTCAGTTTACGGCTGCTCTGCCACGAAATGTACCCATGCCAGGCCGCCTGCATCGATGGAACGTAATCTCGAGAATGCATATTTTATGTATTTTTATGCAATTCGTATATTATGCATACCCATTTGCACTCTCTTTTGTAAATATTTACCGTAATTTCATATGTTGTTCATAATTTATTCATATTTATGCCGTATACTTTAACCATAGCAATCGCGAGAACATGTAATGTTTAACATTACACACATAGATAAATTTTTTTCATAATAGCCCAGGTGCCGCAAGGTGCCTGGGCACTCCTCATTTCAGGATCTGTTAACCTGACCAGGTCTCCCCTTCTATATAGATTTATAAACAGGACTCAGAAACAAAGCGCCGCAGATAACGGAACCGATCCGTTTCTCCACGACGCTCTAACCTTCTATGCCACATACAGGTACATAAATACAAAGTGACAGATGCTCCCGCCCATCACAAACAGATGGAAAATCTCATGAGAGCCGAAATATTTATGTCTGGAGTTAAAAAGCGGCAGCTTTAACGCATAGATAACGCCGCCTGCCGTATAGATGATCCCGCCTGCCAGCAGCCAGAGAAATGCACCATGCGGCAATGTACTCCACAACGTCCCAAAAACAGCCAGACACACCCATCCCATAGCGATATAAATCATGGAAGAAAACCATTTCGGACAGGTGATCCAGAAAGCTTTAATGAGCATGCCAACCATAGCGATGCCCCACACCACTGCCAACAGTGTGTACCCCATCCGTCCTCCCAGAACGATCAGGCAAACCGGCGTATAGGAACCTGCGATCAGAACGAAAATCATCATGTGATCCAGCTTACGGAACACTTTCAAAATATTCTCTTTCACGGTAACACTGTGATAGACGGCACTGGCCCCATACAGGGCAACCATACTGCCGATAAATACCGCCATGGCAATACATGCCGTAAAGTCCGCGTCAAGCGCTACCTTCACCATCAGCGGTGTTGCCGCCACGATAGCCATCATCATGCCGATAAAATGTGTGATCGCGCTCCCCGGTTCTCGAATTGTAATTTGCATAAGCAACTCCCTTCTTTTCACAAAATGACACTGCATTGTAACTTCCGCTGTTATACACATTCCGCAAAACAACATCAATATTTCTTCATGTCGTTTTCAATACTACATTATGATTATAACAATACTACTACGTATCATATGTCAAGTCAACAGTTTTATGCACTACCTCTTCGAGATTTTGGATCGATTTATAACAATTCCGTTTTCAGTCTTCTTCAATCACATGGATTTCCAGATAGTCAAAGTCAATTGTTTCAATAAAATTATCCTGCGTAAATCTCGTCTTATCGTGACGCTTGAAGTCCCGGATCGTAGAATCCAGCCAGATCGGTTTGCCCAGATCGAACCGGCAGCATACCTCATCCAGTGCATTAAACACCTTATGTGTCCGGGTGTCATCACCGGAATCTTCGATAACGGTATCTTTGAGCAGGTGGTTATTTTCAAATATTTTTGCCCATAAACGAAACATGTTCTCACCTCTTCTGTTACTTATAGTAACTACTGTTTACTATGAAAGTCTTCGACTTTCACAGCATGGATGGCCATGCGGCCCGCCAGGCGGCAGGTTGCGCATGATGGTAGTTTACTATGAAAGTCTTCCACTTTCACAGCATGGATGGCCATGCGGCCGCCAGGCGGCAGGCTGAGCATGATGTAAGTTTACTATACAAATCCCCCGGGGAAATGTAAACACTTTTTCTTTTAAGAATAAAATGGTACACTGATATTGACCCTGCGTGTGCCTCATACCTGATAGCTCCACCTGTTAAAAATGAGCGCACAGATCTAAACAGATCTGATAAGAAAAGAGAGAAAAGACACTCCATGAAAAAAAATTTCAAAAAAATTACATTTTCAGTCATATCCCTGGCACTGTCCGTCATAAATATAAATTTGACGGCATCTTTAGAGCCATGGACGAAGTCCTGCGGGAAGACCGCTCTTGTCCTTTTTTATGGCATTGGTTTTATCCTGTGTTTCCTGCTGACAACATGCTTTCTGTTACAGTCAAAACGAAGGCTGAAGATCCATTCCCTGTTGTGGGGCATTCCCCTGGCGGCGTCTTACGTGCTGGGATGCCTGATGCGGCGGGACGGCACGGCCCTTGGCAGTCTGTCACGGCTGCCGGTGCTTTTGATGCAGATCCTGTGTCTGGCTATGCTCACTGGCTCCTGCATCGCGCCTCTGTTATGGGGATTTTTGAAACCGGAACGCTGGCTGACGCAGATGCAGTCTTATTTTACCTGCCCGCACGATGCCGGTAACCAGGCCGGATCCGGCACATCCGCCGACAACACGATGCAGGAACGCCCAAGCCAAATCGTGTCTCACCTGGAAAGCACCACACAGAACCCACGGCCAAAGCATCCCGCATGGCAGACCTGGCTGTGTTCCACCGTCACGATCCTGTTATGCTGGCTGCCGGTCTTTCTGGCCTACTATCCTTCCGTATTCGCCTATGACGCGGAGGGGCAGCTTTATCAGGTGCTGGCCCACGATTACAGCACCCATCATCCGCTGCTGCATACCATATTCTTAGGGGCTTTTTTTCGGCTGGGTGATGTACTGCCCGGCTCTTACCCGGCCGGCATGGCCATCCATTCCATCGTGCAGATGATACTTATGGCCACAGTATTTGGTTACACACTGGCACGACTGGCCAAAAGGAATGTCCCCGCCGCAATGCGGATCATGCTCCTGCTGTTCTATGCCCTGTTTCCGACCAATTCGGTGCTGGCACTGAGCACCACAAAGGATGTCCTGTTCTCCGCACTGGTGCTGCTCTACACCCTCTTCACCTATGAGATGGCTGAGAATTCCGGCAGCGGCCTGACGGGAAAAGAGTGGCTGCTCCATACACTATGGGCGATCCTGCTGCTTTTGTTCCGCAATAACGCCCTGTATGCGTTACTGCTCACGATTCCTGCGGCGTGTCTCCTGCTGCACCGAAATAAGTTACAAAAAGGTGCCTCATGGCGCCGGTATCTTACCTGTACCGTCCTGGCGCTCGTGCTGGCCGTGGCAGGCAATATGGCTCTGAAAACGACTCTGCATGCCCAAAACGGCAGTCCCCGGGAAATGCTCAGCATCCCCTTACAGCAGATGGCCCGCACGAGAGTCAAGGCAGAGGAGACGCTCTCGGAGGATATGCGCCGCGAGCTGGATCAGTATCTGCCTGCCGAATGGGTTTTTGCAGCCTACAACCCTTACCTGGCCGATCCGGTCAAAAGCAGGGCGGTCATCCATGACAATCCGGCCGGCTTTATCAAGGCCTGGATACAGCTTGGGCTAAAACACCCGCAGATCTATATCGACGCGTTTCTGGATACTTCCGTGGGTTACTGGTTTCTGGAAGACCGCACTCACGCACAGATCTACGGTCTGGGATCGGAAAGCGGATTCGGCTATCTGTCCACCGATACCCGGACGATGCCCGCCGGCTTCGAGGTCCCGCAGCAAAGCCGCCTGCCAAAGCTGCGCGCATGGATGGAACGGATCATATCCGACAACAGCTATCAGAATATTCCCGGGCTGCGTATCCTGTTTGCGCCCGCGTTTTACTGGTGGCTCCTGTGTCTGTACATGGCCGCGGTAATCTACAGAAGGCAGTATCTGCTCCTGCTGCCGGCAGTTTTTCCGGTATGCTATTACATGACTCTGCTCCTGTCACCGGCAGTGCTGATCCGCTATATGTATCCCTTCGTAGTGACCTCGCCGGCACTGTTTTGCAGCCTTTTCCATCGGCCGCGCTGATCTGCCGTAAAAGATCCCTGCGGCAGAATTGCCCTGCTTTCTGTGCTGCAAGTCAAAAGACAACTATAAAAATATACAATAAAAATTAAATATTTATGAAGTTTTTGTATGAAATATACGTTTTTTTTGTTATGTATGATATACTGTTTATAATTCATAGAAACCCGTGTGGAAGATGGAGATTCAGACAGGCGAAACCTACAGTTTTAAATGAATCAAATTTAACCAATGTGAATATGAATTACATTCCGGAATTTAATATTTTGTAAAGGCAGAAGGTCACGGCGTCTGCCGTGGCCCAGGGGAAATGAATGGAAATAAGAATAGACCGAGACAGCGACATCGACAGTTGGATGGAAGTGACGCTGATCTATAAATCGGCATTAAAGCAGATTTCCACGAAACTGGAAATCCTGAACGATGAATTTCAGCACGTACACAGATACAATCCGATTGAACACATTAAATCGCGCATCAAGACACCGGAGAGCATCGTTAAGAAACTGAAGAAACATGGCTATGAGTCAACCATCAACAACATGATCCGCTATGTCAACGATATAGCAGGTATCCGTGTCATATGTTCTTTTTCATCGGACATATACCAGATCGCGGAGATGATCAGCAATCAGAGTGATATTAAGGTTATCTCCGTCAAAGACTACATCGTCAATCCGAAGGCCAGCGGTTACAAGAGCTACCACATGCTGGTGACCGTGCCGGTATATCTGTCAGACCGTATCGCAGATACCAAGGTTGAGATACAGATCCGCACCGTCGCCATGGATTTCTGGGCCAGCTTAGAGCACAAGATCCACTACAAATTCGAGGGAAATGCTCCGGAGCACATCAAAGATGAACTGGTAGAATGTGCCCAGATGATATCGGAACTGGATGCCAGAATGCTGGCACTTAACAAGGAAATCCAACACATCGGACAGTTACAGATGGCGGAATAAATTATTGTAGGATATTTTCACCAGATCACCGGAATGTCAGATCTACAGGAAAGAATCTAAAGATCAAAGAAAGGGTTTACCATAAGGTAGACCCTTTCTCTCTGATAGCTTTATGACTGTTTCACCAATTAATCATCGTAACCATTAGGATTATTACTCTGCCATCTCCAGGAGTCTGCACACATCTCCCTGATGCCGAACTGCGCCTCCCAGCCAAGCTCTCTCTTCGCCTTATCTGCATTGGAGTAGCAGGTAGCAATATCCCCTGCACGTCTGGGTTTGATCGCATACGGAACCTTAACGCCGTTGGCTTCCTCGAAATTCTTCACCATATCCAGCACGCTGTAGCCTGTGCCTGTGCCGAGATTATAGATACAAAGACCGGCCTTCTCCTCAATCTTCTTGAGCGCCTTCACATGACCAAGCGCCAGATCAACTACATGGATATAGTCGCGGACACCCGTGCCGTCATGGGTATCGTAGTCGTTGCCGAAAACCCCCAGCTCTTTCAGCTTGCCCACTGCCACCTGCGTGATGTAAGGCATCAGATTATTCGGGATACCGTTCGGATTCTCGCCGATAGTGCCGCTCTTGTGCGCACCGATGGGGTTAAAGTACCGAAGCAGGATCACATTCCATTCCGGATCAGCCTTCTGCATGTCGGAAAGCACCTGCTCCAGCATGGATTTCGTCCAGCCGTAAGGGTTTGTACACTGTCCCTTCGGGCATTCCTCCGTGATCGGAATGATAGCCGGATCGCCGTATACCGTTGCGGAAGATGAGAAAATAATATTCTTCACGCCGTTCTTACGCATAACATCTACCAGTGTCAACGTACCTGCAATATTGTTCTCATAATATTCCCATGGCTTCTGTACGGATTCTCCTACCGCCTTCAAGCCTGCAAAATGAATACAGGAATCAATCTTCTCCTGTGCGAAAATTTTCTGAAGCGCCTCTCTGTCCAGAATATCCGCCTTGTAGAACTTCACCGGCTTGCCCGTGATCTTCTCCACTCTCTCCAGAGACTTCTCACTGGAGTTGGACAGATTGTCCACAACTACCACTTCATAGCCTGCATTCTGTAATTCTACCACTGTGTGGGAGCCGATATAGCCGGCGCCGCCTGTTACCAAAATTGCCATTTTCCCTCCATTCCGAAGCGGTACAAATTCCAACTGAACCTGTTCAGTTGAATGAATTAAATTGCTCATCAGACAATTTATTCAACCCTGCACCCGCCCTTTCTTGATACCGCCTTGTGAAACCGTAGAACACCTGAAACATTCTGCCTCACATTCGCTCTTCCAAAATGTTAACTCACAAAGCATTTCCTGTTTCCTGTTATAATGATAGTGTACACTTAAAAAGTCGGTTTATTCAATAGGTGAATGTTACTCAAATCTGTCAAAATGTTCACAGCTGTTTTCCCGCCGCCTCATCCCCACACAGCGCACTGTCCCCGCTTCTTCGTTCTTCGCAGCATATGTCACAGCTCAATGCCGTTCTCCTGACACAGCACTCGTGCACTCTCTACGGAATCAATCCCCGTCTCATTCTTGATCGGAGCAAACTCATGATTCCGAACCACCTCGTAGGGCAGACAGGAATCCATCTCATGCACCAGATCCAGCGCCAGCTGCTCAAACTTATAACCGTTGGGTTCTTCCGGCTTCACATGCCTTCCCTGCCCGTCCAGGTAAGGAATCTTCTTCTCCACGATATGCAGGGGCAGACGTCCCGCCGCGATCTCCCACAGATCCTTCTGCCGGAAGAGATAATTCAGAATCACACCGTAATCATAGGCCGGTTCTCCCTCTTCATCGACGGCGTCCATCAACTCCTGCGTCATATCATAGTACTCCACGATGGAGGGTCTGCCGTCCTCTAAACAGATCGCACCCACCCGTTCGTCAGGAGCGTTCTTCTTTACCACCTTGGCACCCGACGCACTGCCCGTGACGATGGTCGCCCCCACGAAACAGGGATCGGCGATCCGCTGCAGCACATTGTCCACCGCAAACACATTCAGCCACTCGACTCCGGCCTCCTTCACCTGATCCGCCACACCCCATTTGATCATCGACAAAAACCAGCCTGCATTGCCGTTTGGCGACGTGGACATCTTATATTTCTCTTCCATATATACTTTGCCGTTATAGTCCGACGCCGGCGCCATATCCTGCATGAAGAAAGTCACATAATCCGGATTGTACCCGAAATAATTCTTCTCCTCAAAAAAGGCTTTGGTCACCTCGTGATTCTTATCACTTGTCATCACATACAACGGAATCCACGCCTCCGCCTGGTGCACCACATCCAGCAGGTTCTCCACCTGTCTCTGAAAAATATAGACCTCTTTCGTCAGGCCGATATTATACGTTCCTTTCGGCACATCCGCACCCAGCCTGGTACCCATGCCGCCTGCCAGCATGACCGCTCCAACCCTGCCCGCACGAATGGCGTCCAATCCGGCCTGCACAAATTCCTCCCTTCTCTCCTCGATCTGCGCAAGCTTCATCACCTCGATGGGCGTGATCTCTCCCCGCGGATTCAGCTCCTCCTTATGCAGACACTGCGCCAGCACCGACAGATCCGTGCCCATAATCTGTTCCAGCAGCGCCTCCTTCTCATAACCGCTCAGCTCATCATAATACTGTAAGACATGCAGCTGCCCGTATTTCTCCAGTTTGTCGTAAGCCTCCTGATATCCCATGTTCCTCTCCCTTTTCACAGTTTGTTTTCCGTTGCCGTTCCCCTCATTCATTTGTCCTCTGGTTTTCTATATTCTACCATGAAGCACCTTATCTCTCAATCCATAAAATGCAGCATTTAATTTATAGTAAACTTCCATGTTACTATTCACGGTGCCCTGCACTCTGCTGCAAGGGCATTGAGTACGTAGTACTCGCCGATAACTTTACGGTTTCAGGCATCCAGCGCCTCGCCGAAGGGCGCTAAACGTCCGGGGGACGTTTGCTAAGCGCCGACCGGAGTGGAACGTAGACACTTGGAATGGGCTGGATGCGTTACAGTTTGCGGCCGGTTAGGCCGTGAACTGTAACACTTCCATCATGCTCAGCCTGCCGTCGGGCGGGCCTGCATCATCCCTTCCGCCTTCTTCCTGACAAAGAAAAAGGCCGGGATCAAAAACAGATCCGCGAAAATCCACGCCAGCGGATTCGCAAAACACACTGCCGAAAACCCGAACAGCGGCACCAGCACAAATCCGGCCAATCCCCGCGCCAGCATCTCAAAAGCACCGGCAAACACCGCCAGCCTGCTGAATCCCATTCCCTGAATCAGAAAACGGACGATATTCACCATGGCCAGCGGAAAATAGAAGATCACATTCCTGCGGATATAGAAGCAGGCGTCCTCCAGAACCGCCCCTTCCCCTGCATCCAAAAACAGCATCAGGAGCTGTCGCCCCGCCACGAAGACCACCGCCATGGCAAAGAAGGAATAGAGCAGTCCCAGGATCGTGCATGATTTCAGCCCTTTTCCCACACGTTCCAGATTTCCCGCTCCCATATTCTGTCCGCCGTAAGTCGCCATCGTAGAACCCATAGCGTCAATCGGACATGCCATCAGCATACTCAGCTTACTGCCCGCCGTCACCGCCGCCACGGCATCGGAACCAATCCCGTTCACAGCGCTCTGCAGTACCACGCTGCCAATCGCCGTGATCGAATACTGCAGTCCCATGGGAATTCCCATATTGCACAGCTTAAACGCATAGCTCCTGTTCCATCGCCAGTCGCTTCTTTCCAGCCTCAGGATGGCATACTTTTTCTTCATGTAAATAAGACAGCACACCCCCGCCACCGCCTGTGAAACCACTGTGGCCACTGCCGCCCCGGAAACGCCCATATGTAATACGATGATACACAACAGATCCAGGAAAATATTCATCACCGCCGACAACATCAGGAAAATAACCGGCGTCCTGCTGTCCCCCAGAGAGCGGATGATCGCCGCCGTCATATTATACAGAAACGTCACCGGGATGCCGGCAAAAATAATAACAATATACAAATAAGACCCATCAATGATATTCTCCGGCGTCCGCATAAGCTGCAGAATCGGGCGGCACAACAGTACCACCACAATCGTTATGATCACCGAAAAACCTACTGACAGGCGCACGCAGTTTCCCACAAATATGCGCAGATTTTCTTCATGTCCCGCACCAAACTCCTGCGCAATCGGAATCGCAAACCCGTTGCATACCCCCATGCAAAAGCCAATGATCAGGAAATTCACGGAACCGGTGGCTCCCACCGCTGCCAGTGCATCCACTCCCAGATAGTGCCCGACAATAATGGTATCTACCATACTGTAGAACTGCTGGAACAACAGACCGAACAGAAGCGGTACTGCAAATGCAAGAATCAGCCGCAGAGGACTGCCTTTCGTCATATCTTTTTCCATTACAAAAATTATACTCCCTTCCCAGTTTACAAATTTATGCCTTCCAACACACCCTATGGATCGGCTGCCCTGAATGTATAAAACACCAACAACATAGCACATTCATTTCCAAACTGCAATCCCAATTTGCAGAAAAGACACCCCGCGCATCAGCATACGGGGCGTCTTCCTCCATGATATAATAATAAAGAAGAACTACATCCTATCCCAGCAGTTCAGCGATCAGCTTTCCTGCTGCATTTATCTGGCCAGACGAATCACATTCCAGCTCGTTTTCCCAAAAACAACATTTAACACGCCATCTTCTACCCTAGCATTACCGGAGGATTTCGGAACAACATTGTCCGGATCTGCTTCCGTGTTCACGGCTTTCAGGTCGTCATGCTGCATCACGATATGTTCCTGCACCCGATAACCCGCATACTGCCTGAGATCCAGTGTTACCTCCATGTCCTCTTCCAGATCCTTGTTAACCGCAAATATCACCACTTCCTCCTTCTCACCGTTGTCTACAACCACACAGTCCAGATAAGGAGCTTCGCCGTGTTTCTTCGCCTCATAAACAGGAGATTTCACGATGGTATTTAAAACCGTACCCTGTCCCAGCGTGGCCGCATGCATATAAGGATAGAATATGGTCTGTCTCCACGCTCCGGTATCGGAAGTCATGATCGGCGCGATCACGTTAACAAGCTGCGCCAGACAGCCAATCTTTACGCGGTCCGCATGTCTGAGCATGGTGATCAACATGCTGCCCACCAGCAGCGCATCCTCGAAATTATAGACATCTTCCAACTGATGCGGCTTCTGGATCCATTTCTCCAGCTTCTTATCCGCCTCATTGGAATGATACCATACATTCCACTCATCCAGCGAGATATTGATATTCTTACTGCCGTGATGCTTCCCCTTCACATAATCGCAGATGGATGCCACGGTGGTGATAAACTGATCCAGATCTACGCTGCTTGCCAGGAAGCTGGCGGAATCATTGTCCGCATTGCCGTAATACTGGTGCATGGAAACATAGTCTACCGTATCATAGCACTCATCCAGCACCGTCGCCTCCCAATCACCGAAGGTAGGCATGTGAGAGCTGGAACTGCCACAGGCTACCAGTTCGATGGAAGGATCCAGTATCTTCATGGCCTTTCCGGTCTCATGAGCCAGTCTCGCGTACTCCACGGCCGTCTTATTACCAATCTGCCAGGGTCCGTCCATCTCATTCCCCAGACACCATGTCTTAATGTTATGCGGTGCCTCGTATCCGTGCTCTTTGCGCAGGTCACTCATCTGCGTGCCACCTTTGAAATTGCAGTATTCCAACAGTTCCTTCGATTCCTGAATTCCTCTGGTCCCCAGATTAACTGCCATCATGACTTCCGTGCCCGCTTTCTTCGCCCAGTCAGCAAACTCGTTAAGACCGAACTGATTCGTCTCTACAACCTGCCATGCGAGATCCACCTGGCTCGGACGCTTCTCTTTCGGTCCTACACCGTCTTCCCACCGGTAGCTGGAAACGAAATTACCGCCCGGATAACGCACGATGGGCACGTTACACTCTTTGACCAGCTCCAGCGTATCCTTACGGAATCCCTGTTCGTCCGCAAAAGGACTCTCCGGTTGATAAATGCCCTCATACACCGCTCTGCCCAAATGTTCAATAAAAGAGCCGTAGATTCTTTTATCAATACTGCTCACGATATATTCTTTGTCGATAATCACCTGTGCTTTCTTCATGACTTCCTCCATTCTGCAATAGAAATATTCTTCTTTCCGCAGGCTGCCGCTCTTATATCTCATTGATCGTACCTGTATAAGCTCTCAGGTTCTTATATGGCAGCTGCAAAATACACTGTCTCAATAACCTCATTCTATCAGACAGAAAGAAAAATACTATATCTTTTCTTCCGCTGTATTTGACTTTTTTTCCGATTTTGGATACCATAAAATATAAATGAACGCCAGAAAGGAATCCTTCCCATGTTCTGTCCCGGCTACTGCGACTACAACCGTTCCAATCCCGACCATGACATGATCAACCGTCCCTCCGGCAGCGGAGACTATCTGTTCCTCTACCTGATCACGCCCATGAAGATACAGTTTGGCTCCGATACCATCGTCACGAAAGAAAACGCCTTCCTGCTCTACACACCGGGAGAGGCGCAGATCTATCAGGCGGTCAGGCGCTTCAAGAACAGTTTTGTTCACTTTACATGTGACAGCGGAGATTTTCTGAAAGAATACGATCTGCCTGCCAACCGGGTCGTCTATCTGCCCGATCCGGAGGCCATGAACACGGCGCTTAAAAGCATCTATGTGGAAAGTGTACTGAAACAGGATTTTTATGCGGAGCAGATGGATATGCTGGTGCGCCAGCTGCTTATCCTTTTTTCCAGACAGCTGCACACCTGGTCGAACGGTTCCGGCATTCCTGCCGACCTCTATGAGCAGTTCCGCAAGGCACGGATCGAGATCCTGACCAATATCACCAAAGAATGGAATACCGAGAACATGGCCGCCCTGACCAATCTTGGCGTCAGCCAGTTCTACAGCTACTATCAGCTCTTTTTCAACCGCTCACCCAAATCGGAACTGCTGGAAGCCCGGCTGGAACGCGCCAAATATCTGCTCCGTATGGAGGCCATGCCCGTAGGCCAGGCCGCCGCCCAGTCCGGTTTCACGAATCTGTCGCACTTCACACGCTATTTCAGGAAAGAATGCGGCATGCCGCCCTCTCATTACGCACGAAACCCGGTCTGACATACCGCGCGGAATCTGCACGCTTCCCGCCGGAATCAAAGACCCCGCTGCAAGCAGCCACCTGGCTCGTTGCTCACGGGAAGAAAGAAAATATACAACAGTATTGACAAAGCCTTCGCCGCGAGAGTATTCTTAGATAACATTGCACAAAAGCACGGAGGTTTTTTCTATGAATACGAAAACAAAGGGCATGTTCTCGAACAGCAGATTTTATTCCCAGATCTTTCGGCTGGTGGTGCCGATCATCATCCAGAATCTGCTCAGTGCAGCAGTCAATTCTGCTGACGTAGTGATGCTCAACTATGTGGGGCAGTCCTCGATCTCGGCCGTGTCGCTTGCATCCAATTATGCAGGCGTTCTCTTTATGGTCTTCTATGGGCTGGGCACCGGAGCCACGATATTGAGCGCACAATACTGGGGCCGGAAGGATCTGCAGGCAATTCAGGTGATCGAAGGGATCGCGCTGCGCTTTTCCCTGCTGATCGCGCTGGCTTTCTCGGGCTGCGCCCTGTTGATACCGGATAAAATGATGCGTATCTTTACGACGGATGCGGAGCTGATCCAGATCGGCGCCGGCTATCTGCGGGTGATGTCCGTCACCTATCTTTGCTGGGCCATCGTGGAAGTTTATCTGTCCATCCTGCGCAGCATCGGACAGGTAACCATCTCCATGGTGCTGAATATCGTCGCCTTTTCACTGAACATCCTGCTGAATGCCGTCTTTATCTTCGGCCTGTTCGGAGCACCGAAGCTGGGAGCCACCGGCGTGGCCATCGCCACCGCCCTCTCCCGTATCGTGGAGCTGCTGGGCTGCTTCCTGGTATCCATGTTCAGCAAAGACCTTAAATTGAACCTGGCTTACCTGTTCATCCGCAACAAAGTGCTGCTGAAAGATTTCATCCACCTGTCGCTGCCGGCCCTGGCTAACGATATCTCCTGGAGCGTGGCCTTCTCCATGTATTCCGTGATTCTCGGGCATCTGGGCACGGACGCGGTGGCTGCCAACTCTCTTGTGGTGGTGGTCCGCAACTTCGGCACTGTGCTGTGCTTCGGCACCGCCAGCGCAGGCGGCATCCTGCTCGGCAACGTAATGGGGGAAAATGACATGGAGCGCACGAAAGAATACGCCTCCAAACTGATCCGGCTGACCATCCTCACCGGCGCCATCGGCGGTGTCATCATCCTCGCCATTACCCCCTTTGTGCTGCATTTCGCGGCCCTGACGGAGACGGCCATGCATTATCTGAAATACATGCTGCTCATCAACAGCTACTATGTCATGGGAGCGGCCGTGAACACGACGCTGATCGCCGGTGTATTCCGCGCCGGAGGAGATACACGCTTCGGACTGATCTGTGATACGATCGATATGTGGTGCTATGCGGTGCCTCTTGGCTTCATCGCCGCCTTCGTATTCAAACTGCCGGTGTTAGTCGTCTATTTCCTGCTCTGCACCGATGAATTCGTGAAATGGCCCTGGGTCATCAAACGCTACCGGAGCGGGAAATGGCTGCAGAACCTCACGCGAGACAATCTTTTTACCGAGGAGAACAGTGGAACCGGATCAGAATAGAAACCAGACGAACGGATAGAGTCGAACTATAGTAAACGACATAACAAATTTCTGTTTCCGTCTCTTGCAGGAGCCATATACGGTAGCTCCCGCAAGGACGAAAACGAAATTTCTAATGTCGTTAACTATAAGAAAGGACACCTGACATGCTATACTACGCAGCGCCGATGGAAGGCATCACTACCTATATCTACCGCCGGGCGCACGCACGTTTCTACGGCGGCATTGACAAATACTTTACGCCCTTTATCGCAGGCAAAAAGATGACCACCCGGGAAGTGAGGGACATTCTTCCGGAAAATAATGCCGGCGTCGCGCTCGTGCCGCAGATCCTCACCAACAAAGCAGATGATTTTCTGGAGATTGCGGACCGGCTTGCCTCTTACGGGTACGACACCGTCAATCTGAATCTGGGTTGTCCCTCCGGTACTGTCACCGCCAAGAAGCGGGGATCCGGATTTTTAGGCGAACCGGAATCTCTGGATGCCTTTCTTTATGAGATTTATGAAAAATGTCCCCTGCAGATTTCCATCAAAACAAGGCTCGGCATCTCGGACCTAAGAGAGTGGGAACGCCTGCTGGACATCTATGCCCGATACCCGGTGCAGGAACTGATTGTCCACACCCGTCTGCTGCAGGAATTCTACACGGGTGCACCGCATCCGGAGGCTTTTGCCATGGCTCTGTGCCGAATGCGTGATACGGCCGGCGAGTCTGCGCGCTCCGCCGGGACTGCGCTTTGTTATAACGGAGATATTCTGTCTGCGGAAAGT
This sequence comes from uncultured Lachnospiraceae bacterium, assembly GCA_910578115.1. GTDB lineage: Bacteria > Bacillota > Clostridia > Lachnospirales > Lachnospiraceae > UBA3282. The sequence continues at coordinate 17,372 of CAJTPO010000061.1, forward strand.
CTGTCAGATATCCAGGCCAGCGTCGCCGCCTGTATCCACGATCCCGGCCATCGTGATGAGAATAACAAAAATAACAGGACCGGCGAAGCAGCTCACACTGCCCTCGGCACTCCTGTTATGGATCGTATCATGATCGGCCGCGGCCTGTTGCGTAACCCTGCCCTGGCCAGGCAGCTGCAGACTGGATGCCTCCCGGACCCCGCTTCACAGACAGCTTCGCCAGACCCGTCCGGCACAGGACAGGCGGCTTCTGACTGTCACCACAGCCGTCAAGACGCAGAAACACTTCGCGCCTTTCATGACGTCATTCTGAACGATTACCGCGGGATCATGTCCGGCGATCTTCCCGTCTTATTTAAGATGAAAGATTTGTGGACCTATATGATCACGGCCTTTACGACTTCCGCTCCCGCACAGTCCCCGGATGAGCCTGAACGGCGGACGGTGGAGAAGCACCTGAAGAAAATCCGCAAAGCCGACCGGATTCCGGAATATCAGATTGCCGTGGACGGCCTTTTCAGGGAATGCTTCGTCCGTTGACAGATATGCGCAGGGGTGAAAAGCACTTTCACCCCTGCGCGTATCTGGTCAAAAACTGTTTCGTCCGCTCCTCCTGCGGATGGTCGATCACCTGTCTGGGATCGCCCTGCTCCACGATCACACCCTCATCCATGAAAATCAGCTGATCGGACACGTCTCTGGCAAAGGCCATCTCGTGCGTGACGATGATCATGGTCGTCTTCCGTTCTGCAAGGGAACGGATGACTTTCAGCACCTCTCCCGTCAGCTCCGGATCCAGCGCTGATGTCGGTTCGTCGAAGCACAGAATATCCGGCTGCAGCGCAAGCGCCCTGGCGATCGCCACCCGCTGCTGCTGCCCGCCGGACAGCTGATGGGGATAATGAGACATGCGCTCCGCCAGGCCCATCTGTCGAAGCAGCTCCACTCCATGCGCTTCTATCCGTTCATAGATCTCCTTTTTCTTCTGCTTGAAATCGGGTTGTTCTTTCGCCAACAGCTTCTCGGAAAGCGTAACATTTTCCAATGCCGTATACTGGGGAAACAGGTTGAAAGACTGAAACACCATCCCGAAATGCAGACGCTTGGTGCGCAGCTCCTTTTCCTGTTCCCGGCGCGGCATGGAGGCGTCAAAAAGCGTCTCGCCCTTCACGGTAATGGAACCCTTATCCGGCGTTTCCAGGAAATTCAGACACCGCAGAAGCGTCGTCTTCCCGGAACCCGAAGAACCAATGATTGCCAGCGCATTCCCTTCTTCCAGCGAAAAGCTGACATCGTCAAGCACCTTCGTATTATCAAACTGTTTCCCGATATTTCTCACTTCCAAAATCGCCATGATCTTTCACCCTTTCCTTTATTCCCAGGCAGCACACATTTCACCTGAACTTACTCGGTATGTTGCACCAAATTGCTCAGTAGGGAATTTATACAGCCTTCCTCTATTCTACCTGAAATAATCCAGCTTCCGTTCCATATAGTTAAACAGCAGCGTCAGCACGCCTACAAAGATCAGATAGAACACGCCCGTGTAGAACAGCGGCCAGGTCAGGCCGTTGCTCTTCATAAAGGAATATCCCGCAAAAGTCAGCTCATAGGCCGCGATCATCCGTGCCAGCGAAGTATCCTTGACCAGCGTGATGACCTCGTTGGACAGCGGCGGCACCACCCTTTTTACCATCTGTAAAAGCGTAATGCGGAAAAAGATCTGGCTTCTGGTCATGCCCAGCACTTCCCCGGCCTCTCGCTGACCTGCCGGAACCCCTTCGATCCCGCCCCGGAAGATCACAGAGAAATAGCAGGCATAGTTGATGCTGAATGCCACCACAGTAGCCGTGATACGGCCGCTCTCATTGCCGCTCCATATATTGTGCCCCAGCCAGAGTCCCGGCCCGTAGAAAATAATGATCAGCTGCAGCATCAGCGGTGTGCCGCGGATGATCCACACCAGCACCTGGATCAGATACCGCAGCGGCCTCCACCTGCTCATGGAACCGAACGCCAGCACCAGCCCAAAGGGCAGCGAGAACAACAATGTAAATAGAAAGATCTGAAACGTCGTCAACAGACCGTCCAGCAGAACCTGTGTCACATTCCAAAACATAAAAATTTCTCCTTTATTCCGCAGGCACTACAATAACCTGCGCATTGTTGCAGTAAGCGTTGGTGCATTCCATCGCCGACGTAGTCTCTGCGGTCAGCGTCATGCCATTCCATACCACATCAATATTTTTCGATTCCAGCTCCATGATCTTGTTGTCCCAGTCAATTACTACAAACTGCGCCTCTACTCCCAGCTTCTCCGCTGTCAGGCGGGCCATATCCGCATCAAATCCGACCCACTCTCCGGACTCGTCCTGATAATCCATCGGCTCAAACTCCGTGATCCCTACGATCAGGCTTCCTTTTTCCTGAATATAAGCCACATCGCTGTCTTCCGCGGAAGCCGTGAACTCCGCTTCGGCCTGCTCCACCAGCGCTTCCTGCACCCCATAGGCCGCTGCCGTCTCTTTCATGCTGCCATCGACGTAACTCTCTCCAAATACGGCATTGATATAAGAAGCCAGGTCAGAACCCTTACGGCATCCCACACCGTATTCCTCCGTCGTCAGCTCCGTTGTGTGCGTCAGTCCCGGATAGCTGGTGCCTTCCCCGATCATGGCGCCTGCCATCAACAGATCAATGATCGCCGCATCGGATGTGCCGGCCGCAACCTCCATCAGCGCATCGGCCTGGGAAGCTACCACATTCGTCTGCAGGCCGTTATCCTGCGCCGCCGCTTCCCCTGCGGAACCTGCCTCTACCGCATACACAAGGCCCGTATCTACAGAAGACTCAGCGCCGTCTGCCGCCGCTGTGCCATCTGTGCCGGCATCGTCTGTCTCTGCCGCCGCATCCGTACTTTCTGCCGCTCCCGTTTCCGCATCCTGCGCCGCGTCTTCTGCCTGTGCGCTCTCCGCCTCGTTCGCCTGTGTGTCTGCCGCTTTACCTGCCGCGTCGCCGCATCCTGTCAATACCGTACCCACTGCCATGGATACCGCCAGCATCAGTGCAAATTTCTTTTTCATAAGCTCTCCTCCTTTGGTCTGCGGTCTTTATTTCGTATACTTCGTGATACCGCAAATCCGAATTGTATTTTATCATGGTAGTGTACTAAAGTAAAGAGGAATTTTTATCTACTGATTAGAAATAGCAACAGAGAAGCCGAAGGCTGAACTGTTACCAGAAATAAGAGGATTCTCCCCTTATTGTGTTGAAAAAGAAAAATTTATGAAATATAATAACTATAAGTATTCGTATAACCCACGATCACATCAAGAAATTCAAGGCAGGTATCTCACAATGACAATGCAGAAAGAACAACCCCTCAAACAACCAAAGCACAGCCGTGAAAATGTCCGCATCACCCTGAACATTGCATGGCCGTCTATCGTGGAGTCCTTTTTCGTAGCCTTTGCCGGGCTGGTGGACTCGCTGATGGTAAGCTCCCTTGGCTCCTACGCGGTGGCCGCCGTGGGCCTCACAACACAGCCCAAGTTCGTGGGCTTATCAGTATTCTTTGCCGCCAATGTGGCGGTCTCGGCTCTGGTCGCCAGGCGGCGCGGGGAGGAAAAGCCCGCAGAAGCCAACCGCATCCTGAGCACGGCGATCGCCTTTATCCTGGTGGTGTCGGTCATCTTAAGCGTCCTGCTGGTGACATTTGCCAGCCCGATCATCCGCCTCTGCGGTTCCACGCCGGAGACCCACGACAGCGCGGTCGCCTATTTCCGCATCATCATGGGCGGTATGATCTTTAACTGTATTCAGATGGGCATCAATTCCGCACAGCGGGGCGCCGGCAATACGAAGATCACCATGCGCACCAACGTAACTTCCAATACCATCAACATTATCTTCAACTATCTGCTGATAGGCGGACACTTCGGCTTCCCTGCCCTGGGGATCCACGGTGCGGCGCTGGCGACGGTTCTCGGCACCGTTGTCGCCTCCGTCATGAGTGTTCTCTCGATCCTGAAACCCGACGGCTTTATCAGCATCCCTTATATCCTGAAAAACAAGATATGGCCTGCGGCCAGAACCTTACATAACCTGATCCATGTAGGCTACAGCGTTTTCTTCGAGCAGATCCTGATGAGGATCGGCTTTATGATGACGGCCATCATGGCGGCCAAACAGGGGACCGACGCCATGGCAGCCCATCAGGTGGGTATGAATATCATGGGCCTGTCCTTCTCCTTCGGAGACGGCCTGCAGTCTGCCGCGGTGGCGCTGATCGGACGCAGCCTTGGCGCCGGTGACGAGAAGATGGCCAAAGAATTCGGCAGCATCTGCCGGATGTTCGGCGGCTTCATCTCCGCCGTCCTGGCCGTACTCTACTTCTTCGGCGCCGAACCGCTGCTGGGTCTGTTTTTCGAGGAGGCGCATATCGTGGCCATCGGCGTCGGCATTATGCGTGTCATCATCTTCGTAGTCGTCTTTCAGATCAGCCAGGTGGTATACATGGGCTGCCTGCGCGGCGCGGGGGACACACTCTACACGGCGGCCGCCTCTACCATCAGCGTCACCTTTATCCGCACCCTGGCTTCCTGGCTGGGCGGCTATGTGTTCGGCCTTGGCATCGTCGGTATCTGGTTGGGCGTGCTTGCAGACCAGATCTCCCGTTTCCTCTTTGCATCCATACGGTTTAAGCAGGGAAAATGGACACAGATCAAGATCTGACCACACACAAATGTGCAGTGCTTTCGGAGAGCCACTGCGGCATCTGCCGGAGCTTCGTCCTAAGGATGAACCGTTACCGGAATTTTACACGTCACACATGCCCCATGCGTCACCGGGTCATTTTCCAAAAGCAGCTCTCCGTTATGCTGGCGCACAATGGTATCGACGATATACAGTCCCATACCATAGTGCGCCTTTGCGGTTGTGCGGCTCTCATCCTCCATATAGAACTGCTCCTTCCCCCGCTTAAGCGCCTGCCCGGAAAAACCCGGTCCCGTATCCGATACGGTAAAGATCAGACAGCTTCCGTCTTCCGCCGCCCGGAAAGAGACCGTTCCGCCCCGGGGCGTGTGTTCCACCGCATTGTCCACAAGGTTCAGCAGCGCTCTTACAAGAAGCCCCGGCTCCGCATACACCTCCCGCTCCCGCAGCTGACAGTCCCACGAAAGTTCTACCTGCCCGATACGGCAGAGTCGTTCTGCCTGTTTCCTGACTTCCCGAAGACACAAAGTAAGATCCGTATTCCGCCTGCAGACGGAAGTTCCGGGTACAGACCTGGTAAACCCGATCAGCATCTGCACATAATTCTGCATCTGCACGGCATTCTCCATCACGCAGTCCGCATACTCCTGCTGCTCGTCCGTCAGCGGCGTATCGGCAAGCAGATCGGCATTCCCCCGTATAAGGGTCAGCGGCGTTTTCAGATCATGCGCCAGCGCCGAGATCTGTTCCTGCTTCCACTGCTCCTGCTTCCACTGCTCTTCCAGCGACTGCCTGAGCGCGGCCCGCATATCCTCCATCGCCTGCAGGATCGCGTTGATCTCCCGGATTTTGCCCTTTTCCACCGCAAACTCCAGATCCTGCTTCTGGATCCTGTCAGCCGCCGCGATCAGCGGCGCCATCTTCCGCCGCATACTGCGGCCAAACCGGAGAGCCGTACCTATAATCAGCACCAACACCAGAAGGAAGAACACAAGCAGGATCAATACCTCCGGCGGCGGCAGGTATTTCCTGAGTACCGCGGACTTATACTGCGCCACGATCCGGAAACGCAGCACGCAGTATTCCCCCTCTCTCCGGATGATCTTATAGTATTGTCCGCCGATCTGTCTGCCCGGCTTCGAAAGATTCCCTTCCACCGCCTCCCACGCCTTACCGGCCGCCCGGCCCTGCAGATCTCCGTCCAGGATATGGCCTTCTTCGTCGAAGACCACATACCGGCACAGCTCCGGGATCAGCTCTTTGCTCACTGTATCCGCCTGCTCTATGAGCGGGGCTGCCAGCTTCACCTGCTCTTCCGCATAACGCGCCGGATAAATCCCCTCATTCGACCACATCACGACAAAGAGGGCCGCTGTCAGCAGCACGATCAGCAATACTCCGGCAAAAAGATACGCAAAGTATTTCAGGTAAAAAAGGCTCAGCGGGATTTCATGTCCCGCCCTCCGTGGCTCCCGTTGTTTTTTCCTGTTCTTTCGTTGATATCTCATCTTTTTATACATCCCATTTATACCCGATTCCCCATACAGTTTTGATCGGTGCATAGTCATACTTTTCCAGCTTGCCGCGGATATTTTTGATATGGGTCGCTATGGTCGCCTCGTCGCTCTCCCCGTCAAACCCAAACACCTTCTCATAAATCTGTTCCTTCGAAAAAACCTGCCCGTGATTGCGTGCCAGAAACTCGCAGATGGCATATTCCGCCCTGGTCAGCGGCATGACGCTTTCCTCCACCAACAGCTGCTTCGAGGAAAAATTAAAGCGGGCCTTTTCAAAGGAAATCCCTGTAAAATGCTCCCTTCTCTCCCGCCGCAGATGGGCCGCCACCCGGGCCCGCAGCTCCGCCGCCCCGAACGGTTTGCAGATATAGTCATCGGCCCCCTTTTCCAGCCCGCATACCAGACTGCTCTCCTCAGAGCGGGCCGTGAGAAACAGGATCGGACAGTCCACGCGGCATCGCAGTTTCTCACAAAGCGTAAACCCGTCCGTTCCCGGCATCATCACATCCAGCAGGATCAGATCGAATCCGCTAAGCTCCATCTGCTCCACGGCGCCCGAATCGGCATATACCGTCACCCTGTGTCCGTCTTTTTCCAATATTCTGCGTATCATTGTCAAGATAGCCTTATCGTCATCCACTGCCAGAATCTTTGCCATGGCCTCCTCCTTTTCTCCGCCCGGACCGGGGAATCTCTCCACTCATTCCTCTCCGCACACGCCGTCCCAGCGCTTCGCCCAGATTATAAACGCAAGAAATGACATTGATGTCACAATACTGCACAGCGCCGCAGTCCTGCCAGGATCTACCGCCGGCCCTGTCACTGTACTGTAGGCAAACATCACATAGCCTGCCACCCGGTTGGCCCACACTGCCGGTACATAGATCCAGACGCCGTCCCCCAGTCCCGTCATAAGCACTGCCGACAGCAGACTTTCGGCAATGCCCAGACCGATAGTCACACCCTTATTGAACCGCATCGCCAGAAACAGATGCAGGATATAGAGCAGAAGATTCCCGCCCAGCATAATCCCTGCCGCAATCCAGTAAAAGGAATACGACACCACCCGCTCCTCCATCCAGTAATAGTACCCGCTCCCGAACAATACCGATGTGAGGATAACCGAAAATCCGCCAGACAATACCAAAAGCAGCAGCTTGCTGAAAAAAACCGTTCCCCTGTGCGTTACGGCCAGCATCGACTGATACCTTCCGGCAGCCAGTTCCTGCTCTGCTATTATGGCACAAAACACGCCAATCAGGAAGGGGTATCCCATCCCCATGACCTGAAAAAATGCCTGCACCTTGCTGAAACTGTCCCACGGGGAAATTTTATAATAGAAGAGAAATGCGCCCGCCATTACAAAAGGAATCGCCAAATGCGCCGCAAAAAGCGCGGTATTTTTTATTTTCAGAAAATCTGCCCGCAGGCAGCGTAACACTGTCTTCATTTTTTACCTCCATTCCGAAGCGCTTTGCGCTGAGGACGCGAGCAGAATTTCAGATTCTGCTCTGCGATCAAGGAGT
>CAJTPO010000062.1 GCA_910578115.1 uncultured Lachnospiraceae bacterium
TTACAAATATATACTTGTCATTTTACAAACATGCATTTCGATTTATAAAGCTGCACCTCGTTTTACAATTGACCTCCGACTCTCGACCTGACTCTTGAAAATGCAAATAGTTATTGATAAAAAATAATATTTTATTGATATTCGATAAATTTTTATTGACATTCATTTCCAACGGTGATACTGTATCCTTACAGAGTGACATCACCTGTATAAAATCTCCGGTTTCTCTCAATCCGATTCATACATGGTATGCCACAAATCACGGAAAGGAAGGATTGACTATTCTCATGAAAGACAAATTAACTCTCTTCACCAAGTATCTGCTGGATTTTATGTTCTATTCCGGTATTTTCGTTATCATAACACTGCCATTCAGTGTCAGGTTTTACGGCAGATACAGCACCTATTTTGCTGAAAATTATTATTCTCTGTGCGTCGTGCTTTTCCTGTCCGGCATATTTGCCATCCTGATCGTACAACAGCTGCGCAGGATGTTCAAAACAGTCATCGACGACGACTGCTTTATTCACGAGAATGTGAAGAGTCTTGAGAAGATGAGCAGCTACAGCTTTTTCATTGCAGTCATCACCTCATGCCGTCTCTTTATCTTCATCACGCCCTCCATCTTTATCATCATCCTTGTCTTTGTGATCGCGGGGCTTTTCAGTAAAGTACTGGCGGGCGTTTTTGACAAGGCAGTGACCTACAAGCTGGAGAACGATCTGACCATTTAGCAGTGACCCGCATACTGCAGAACAGCCTGACTGTTTAAAAGTATATGAAAATATTTGCGGATGTTTAAAGGACAACATGACATAACGGCAAACTACAATGAAGGAGGCTATCATGGCAATCATCATCAATCTGGATGTAATGATGGCGAAGCGCAAGAAAGGACTGACCGAACTGGCAGGTGAAATTGATATTACCCTTGCGAATCTGTCCATTTTAAAAAATAACAAGGCAAAGGCAATCCGTCTTTCCACGCTCAACGAAATCTGTAAAGCGCTGGACTGCCAGCCCGGGGATCTGCTGCAGTATGTGGAAGACGAAGATTCTCCGGAAGCCACAGAAAAATAGAATGACATGTTAAATATTTATGATAAGAAAGGAGTCCACTTATGCAACAAACAGAACAAACCAATCCTTACACGGTATACCAGCCGGCCTACACTCCAAAACCCGACACCGTCTACACGAAGACTATGAAAGAACATTTTTCTTTCTTCGGTATCGGCAGCCTGCTCTATGCGATCTTCTACACATTCTGTCTGTATAAGAATGCATCCGGTATTACCTACCCTTTTTTCGTCGCAGGAACCCTCTTTTATTTCTTCTTCTCTATGCAAAAGTTAGGGGTTCCTTACAAAAAAAGCAGTATATTCTATCTTGTCAGCATTCAGCTTCTGGGAATCTCCAACTGCCTCACTGATTCCCCGCAGATTCTGTTTTTTAACAAATGCGGCATTTTTCTGCTGGCTTTTATCTTAATGCTGCACACCGTGTACACCGATCAGAACTGGGATCTTCCCAAATATTTTACAGCCTGTTTCCAGACAGCCGGTACCACGATCTGCTGCCTGTTTCGCCCCTTTGGCGACATGGTGTTTTATTTTGATGCGCAAAAACAGAAGAAAACCGGCAAAAAAAGTTATCTTATTCCAATTTTCATCGGGATTGCCATCTCTGTTCCTCTGCTTCTGTTTGTCACCGTACTTTTGGCCAGTGCAGACGCGGTATTTGCCGAAATTTTCTCACGCATACTGGAATCAATTAATTTTGAGTCATTTTTCACCATCTTTTTCATGATGACTGCCGTGTCCTTCTCTTCCTACGCAGTCTATGCAGCGCTTGCCATGAAAAACGTCAAAGAAGAGCGGACAGATCACAGGACGCAGGAACCGGTTATCGCCATCATCATTACGGCGGCGCTCTGCTTCGTCTACCTGATCTTCAGTGTGATACAGATTCTGTATCTTTTTATCGGAAACATGCGTCTTCCAGAAGGTTATACTTATTCCAGCTATGCCAGAGAAGGATTTTTCCAGCTGCTGGCGGTATGTATTTTAAACCTGATCATTGTGCTTATTTTCCTCTGTTTTTTCCGGGAAAATATTGTGCTGAGGATTCTGCTCACGGTCCTTTCCGGGTGTACTTTTATCATGATCTTCTCAAGCGCCCTGCGCATGCTCATGTACATCAACCGCTATAACCTGACGCTGCTGCGGATCCTCGTTCTCTGGGCGCTGTCTGTCATCTTCCTGTTGATGATGGGCGTGACTGTATTTATCTATAAGAACAGCTTTCCGCTCTTTCCTTATGGCATGGCAGTGGTCACCGTTTTTTATATTGTGCTTTCCTTCTCCCGTCCCGACTACTGGATTGCCCGCTATAATCTGAACCAGGAGCATATGGCCTTTCTGAACGACTATGACATTCACGACAACCAGCAGTATCTTTCCACCCTGTCGGCGGATGCCGCACCGATCCTGCTTGATGACAGGTATAACTTCTATATCAAAGGAGCGAATGAATACATCCGCACGGAAGGCCTGCCGGAAAACTACGAGGAAATCAGAACCCGTCTGAATCCGGAAGAAGGCTCCATAGATGAACTGGACTGGATGCGTCTGTATTATTTGAAGATCGAAGAACTGTCCGAGGAGATGCATCTGCGCAATTTTAACTTTTCAGTCCACACTGCGGAGAAATATCTGTGGTAATTATTGTTGAGTCCCTCTAATCATGTTAAAATAAGCTATCAGACAATCGAATTGAGGGCTAAACATATGAGACATAAAAAATCACTGCAGGACATTGCATATGGCCTGTTTCTCCTGACAGCAATTATCCTGTTATTTTTCTGGTACACATCGCAGAACAGCCGGCGGATGGAAGAACAGAACAAAATCTATGCCGCCGACTCTGCGCGCCAGACAGCTGTCAAAATAGACGAGGAGCTCAACAACGCTCTGGATCTGATCACCACTTATGCTTATTTTATAGAAGACGGACTGACCAAACCCGATATCACTCTTTCCATGCTGGACAACCTTGCCGAACATTCCCTGTTTGACGTACTTCTCTTTACAGATTCCGATGGCGTTGACCATATCAGCGACGGCAGGACTTCCAATGTGACCGACCGCAGCTTTTTTATAGACGGCATGAATGGCGGCATCGGCACGGATATCATATTCGATCCCCATCTTTTCAATGAAACGATGGCCTGTTTCTATGCGCCGATCCACTATGACGGCGAGATCATAGGCGTCCTGCGGGGCGCTTATCTGGCGGAGGAATATCTGCACGACATGTTAAATACCTCCTACTTCGGCGAACGGGCAGATCTTTTTCTCTGTACATCGGACGGCACGGTAATTGCCAGCTCCGATGACAACGAGAAAACATACGAAGGCAATCTGATCGATATTCTGCTGGAAACCAACGTGATCAATGAAAATGCGGCAGCCGGCGCCCGGGAGATTTTTGCAAACGGCGGCGAAGGCGCTTTTCTCTGTGACTCTGACAGCCTGACCGACAATCTCTGCGTTACCTATCTGCCCAGCCACGACTTTGTCCTTCTGCAGACTTTTCCAAAAAATATTACCCAGCGCATGATCCGGGATGAAAATCTTGTCGGTATCCGCCTGGAAGTCATGCTTCTGATTCTCTTTGCCGTTTATGTAATCCTGCTGCTCTTCCGTGCCAGACGGGAGAAGAAAATGCTGGAACAGGAGAATCACGAACTTGGATACCGGATCAACGACGTCCACTCCCTTTTGAATCGGAAAGAAAGACAGTATCGGATCGCCATTACTTCCAATGCATTCTGCACTTTTGAATTCAATCTGACCAAAGACTTAATTGAAAATGATATTGTCCGCACGATTGACGGACAGCAGATCTCCCTGCTCGAGCGGGTAGGACTCAAAGCGCCCTGCAGCGCTTCCGCATGTTTTAATAAATGGAAGGAATTCGTCCTGGAGGAATCTTTGGAAGAATACACTGCTATGGTGAACCTGGAATATCTGCGGCATCGCTTCGAAGAAGGCGACGCTCAGGTAGATGTGGATTACTGGGGGCAGGCTTATGCCGACCATCCGATGTGCGTCCGTCAGTCCTTTATCATGACGCGGGTCGACAATACGGATGAAATCATGGTAATGGTAGTCTCCAAAGAGATTACCGAGCAGGTGCGGGAACAGAAGGAGCAGACACAGGCGCTGCAGGATGCCCTGATGCAGGCGCAGCATGCCAACAAGGCCAAGAGCACTTTCCTTTCCAACATGTCCCACGATATCCGCACACCGATGAATGCGATCATCGGCTTTGCCACCATCGCCGTCAACCATATCGACAACAAAGAGCAGGTCAGGGATTGTCTGCAGAAGGTTCTTTCTTCCAGCAATCATCTGTTGAGCCTGATCAACGATATTCTTGACATGAGCCGTATCGAGAGCGGCAAGGTACAGATCAAGGAACAGGAATGCAATATTTCCGAATTGATGCACAATCTGGTCAATATCATCCAGCCGCAGGTCAAGGCAAAACAGCTGGAGCTGTTCATTGATACCTTCGAAGTAGTCAATGAAGATGTGATCGCGGACGCTCTGAAATTAAATCAGGTATTCATCAATCTTTTGAGTAACTCCGTAAAGTATACTCCGGCCGGCGGCACCATTTCCTTCCGGATTCAACAGAAGACCACCTTCCGCCACGGATACGGGGAATATGCCTTTATTATCCGGGATTCCGGTATCGGCATGTCAGAAGATTTTGTACGGCATATCTTCGAGCCTTTCGAGCGGGAGACTACCGTGACCCGCTCCGGCATTCAGGGTACAGGGCTTGGCATGGCGATCACGAAGAATATCGTGGAAATGATGAACGGCACCATTTCCGTGGAAAGCGAACCGGGAAAAGGAAGCGCCTTCACCGTGGAACTCACCTTAAAGCTGCAGGATGTAGAAAAGAATGCAGAACAGTTAAAAGAGCTGAACGGACTTCGCGCAATAGTGGTAGACGACGACTTCAATGTCTGTGACAGCGTCACGAAAATGCTCAAACAGCTTGGTATGCGCGCCGAATGGACTACCTCCGGCAGAGAGGCCGCCTACCGCGCCCGGACAGCGCTGGAGGAAAAAGATTCCTTCCAGATTTATATTGTAGACTGGCAGATGCCGGAGATGAGCGGTATCGAGACGGCCAGACAGATCCGCAGCATAGCCGGAGAAGATGTTTCCATTATCATTCTTACCGCCTACGACTGGTCCGATATCGAGGAGGATGCCAGAACAGCCAATATTTCCGCTTTCTGCGCGAAACCGCTCTTTATGTCAGACTTAAAATCCGCACTGCTGGCAGCCAGCAACCCGGCCGGCAGGAATGAGGAAGCCGCCGCCTGGACTCTGGCTGATTTCAGCGGCAAACGCGTCCTTCTGGTGGAAGATATCGAACTGAACCGTGAAATTGCGGAGATGATCCTGACCGAAGCAGGTTTCGCGGTTGAATCCGCCCCTGACGGAACGGATGCCGTAGCCATGATGGAAAAGGCCGAAGAAAACTACTACGACGTGATCCTGATGGATATCCAGATGCCCGTTATGAACGGTTACGAGGCAACCCGCACGATCCGCAACATGCCGCGGAATGACGTCAAGACTCTGCCCATCATCGCCATGACAGCCAACGCCATGGAAGAAGATAAAGAAGCGGCCCTGAAAAACGGCATGAATGCCCATATCGCGAAACCCCTCGATATGGATATCTTTATAGCGGTATTGAAACAATTTGTACACTGAACCATGGTATGTCCGGTATCATCCACGATAAGTACCGTTACCTTGCTTATTGTGGGTATACCGGGAAAATGTAGAGGTTAACGGATAATCATGAAAATTTTACTGATCGCTGTCAATGCCAGATATATCCATTCCAATCCTGCTGTTTTTTCTCTGAAAGCCTGTACAGGCATCTACAATTCTTATGTAGATATCATCGAATTTACGATCAACCAGTCACCTTCTTATCTTTTACAGGAAATTTATAAAAGGCAGCCCGATGTGGCCGCCTTCTCCTGTTATATCTGGAACCGGACGATACTGGATGCCGTTATCCCCGATCTGCACAAAATACTGCCAAAGACCGATTTCTGGGCCGGCGGGCCGGAGGTCTCCTACAACGCACAGGAAATGATCGACAGATGGCAGCTGCGCGGTGTTATGACAGGTCCCGGGGAAGGTTCTTTCTCTTATCTGGTATCTTCTTATGTAAATGGAACAGCCAACAGTCTGCCCGCGGTTCTCGATCAAACCAATACGGTCAGGCTTTCCCTTAATGAAATTCCCTTCTGGTATGGCGGATATGGAATCAAAGACACATCAGACAGTTGTATAAGTAATACCGGAGATACTGGAACATACAATGATATCCAACGGGAAAAAGGCATGGCAGACTTTACAAATCGTATCGTCTATTACGAGAGCAGCAGAGGTTGTCCCTTCTCCTGCAGCTATTGTCTTTCTTCCATTGACAAAACCATGGACTTCCTCTCTGTCGAACGTGTCTGTCGGGAGCTGGATTTCTTTCTCGAACGAAAAGTACCGCAGGTTAAATTTACAGACCGTACTTTTAACTGTAAGAAAGACCATGCGCTGCCTGTTTTGCGGCATATTCTCGAACACGATAACGGCATTACCAATTTTCATTTTGAGATCGCCGCGGACCTGCTGGATGAGGAATATTTTGCAGTATTGAGACAACTTCGGCCCGGAGCCGTGCAGCTGGAGATCGGCATTCAATCAACATGCCCGGAAACCATCGCTGCCATTGACCGGAAAATGGATTTCGCGAAAGTAGCTGACGTGGTCAGACAGATCTCCCGCTGGCATAATATCCATATCCATCTGGATCTGATCGTCGGGCTTCCTTTTGAGGATCTGTGCACATTCCGAAATTCCTTCAATGACGTCTATGCCATGCGGCCGCAGCAGCTCCAACTGGGTTTCCTGAAAGTACTGAAAGGATCCGCCATGGAACGACGCTCCCTGCAGTATGATCTTGTATATACCGGCCTGCCGCCCTACGAAGTGCTGTCCACGAAATGGCTTTCCTACGAGGATATCTGCCGCCTGAAACAGGTGGAAGATGTGCTGGAAATCTACTATAACAGTGGACAGTTTGCGCATACGCTGGCATTTCTGTGCGGTCATTTTGACACGCCCTTTGCCATGTATGAAAGCCTTGCCGGCTGGTATGAGGAACATGCTCTGTTCGGCATACAGTCCTCCCGGCTAAAGAAATACGAGACCATACTGGCATTTGGAACTGCCTGCATTGAGAACAAAGAACAGATAGAGGCTTATGAAAAATCCAGACAGATCTCGCTTCTCACAGAGTATGTCACCTACGACTTATATCTGCGGGAACACGTGAAAAACCGCCCCTCCTTCGCGGCCTCTCTGGAAAAATGGAAAGATATCATACACGAGATCCTGCATCGGGAAGCGGAGGCTCATGAACTCTTTCCACAACTGGCAAATTCCGGTTACCGGGATTTGACGAAAATTCTTCATGTTGAAGTATTTACGTCCGTTTTTGATACGCCGTGCGCTGTTCTATTCTTTTATGAAAAGCGTGATCCGCTGACCAATAATTGTCAGACGGTAAAAATATCTTTCAGTATGCAAAACCAACTATGAATTTACCTGTAAATATAGTTTCACATTTATAAAAAATGTATGCAAATAAAATAATCCTCTGGCAATTAAATAAAAAGAGAGTATAATAAAATTATATTTTCGTCAAAAGCGTTAATATATCCCACACCAGCAGAAATGTGATTGCAAATGAAAGGAGTTTCAAAATGAAAAAAGTAAGAAGATTATTTGTTCTCGTTTTAGCTTGTTCTATGCTGTTCTCCATGACAGCAATGGCAAAAGAAGTGGGTGCTCCCGTCGCAGATTATGAGCTGGCGGCTCCCGCAGAAATTACTGGCTATTGGTATTGGGTAGACAGAAATGGTAAAATTGTCGATCTTGCCTGGATCGATTATTCCAAAGATCCTGTAACCGTTATGCCTTCTGAAATTGTAAACGCCGCTGTTGATCAGGATAAAATGGTTGGTGAATACATGAATAATGCCGTTACCGGTATCTGGGCTATGGACAAGGTTGTTCCTGTTGCACAGGGCGGCGGTGTTATTGTAGACGATAACGCTACGAATCTGACATTCTCAGTTTTGAAACCTGAACTTTCACGCGTTTATTCCGCAAAGGATTTTGCTGCTACATTAAACGGAACATTGTTAAATGTCGTAAAAGTCGGAGTTCCTGCCAATTTCGGTTTTGATGTTGCTAATGTAAACTTCTATACACCTGGAATCACTGCAGAACAGAATGTGAAAGTCTATCAGTATAACGATGATGATGTATGGACAGAATGCAATGTTACCGAGGTAAGAGAAGATCACGTTGTAGTTGATGTTACATCAGCAGGAATCATTGCTTTCATTGAAGTTCCTGCTGAAGAAGTTGTTGAAGAAGCTGCTGTTGTCGTACCTGCTGCTGTTGTGACAACAGTTGAAGAAGCTGACAACGTAGCTGCTGTTGCTGAGACAGCCGATGAAGAAGAAGCTGACGATGTAACTGCTGTTGCTGAAACAGCTGATGAAGAAGCTGATGATACTGAAGCATCCGACAGTGAAGTTGCTGACGATGAAACAGCTGTTGATGATGAGACAACTGTTGACGATGAAGACGCTACTGAGACACCTGCAGAATAGCAACTTACTGAAACATAAAACTTTATTCTTATCGTGTGTGGGAAACTATTAGATAAGGTGTGTAAGCTTTCAGTTACAACAGAGCTTACACACCTTATTTTATGGTAAACCTCCATCATGCTCAGCCCGCCATCTGGCAGGCCGCATGGCCATCCATGCGATCTCTTGCTGAAAGTAACTTCTCAGTGGGATAGATTAAATATTGCGTATATTTCATATATTTCTACACATACTGTTACTAAACATCCATATTCCGTACCATCATACCACCATAACAACAATTACTATTGATACAATAGCTGTACAACAAAGAAAGGAAACGAATATCCCCATGAATCCAAAAGCACTCTTTCAGTTATCCTACGGCCTCTACGTCGTATCCACAAAACATGACAAGAAAATGAATGGCTGTATCATCAACACAGTCACTCAGGTGACAGACGACCCGAAACAGATCGTCGTGGCCATCAACAAACAGAACTTAACCTGTGAGCTGATCCAAAAATCCGGAATCCTTTCCGTCTCCATCCTCTCTGAGACGGCACCTTTTTCCCTGTTCCAGCATTTTGGATTCCAAAGTGGAAGCACCGTGGATAAATTTGTAGATATTCCTTTTTCCATGACAGGACAGGAACTTCCTTACCTCACAGAACATGTCACTGCCTATCTGGACTGTAAAGTCATAAACAGTTACGACCTCGGTACCCATATGCTTTTCCTGGCATCTGTATCGGACTGCGATGTCCTTTCCGGTGAAAAGGCGATGACCTACTCCTTCTATCATGAATATGTCAAACCAAAGCCTGAAAATATTTCTGTGAAAGGCTGGCGATGCGTCGTCTGCGGATATGTCTACGAAGGAGAAGAACTTCCTCCGGATTTTGTCTGCCCATGGTGCAAACACGGCATAGAAGATTTCGAAAAAATCCTGTAGGAAAGAGATTTCTCTCATTCAGTCATTCAGTGATACCCTCTTCCTCCGCCCGCAGTTTACAGCCGTTCTCATAGGAATTGATCTCACAGATTTCCGCCTTGTCCTGACTGACACAGAAACTACAGGAAGGACAGGGCTTCTTCACTCCCGCAAAATCACGGGGAACAGCCTTACCCTCCGCATTATGCCTGCAGGTACTGCACCAGCAGGAAGCACATGCTGCAAATAAAGAAATTTCAATCGTATCATGTTTATCATCAACTTTAGTATCTTCCGCAGATATATAATCAAAAAGATTTATCTGGCCTTCAATCTGTTTTTTCATATGTATAGGTATCCCCAATCTAAGATTTTTATTCATTTCCCGCACTATTTTTCCATGTCATAATCTTTTTAAGCCGCTCCCCGGTCTCCTTCTCTTCCCCTTCTGCGGTCGGAATATAGTACCGCCTGTCCTGCAGAGTATCCGGCAGACACTTCATTCTGGTCAGTTTCTCTTCCGTATCATGAGCATAACAATATCCTTTTCCATAGTGCAGCGCTTCCATCAACTTCGTAGGAGCATTCCTGATCTGCAGCGGCACAGGCTCTGCGGGAAAATCATGGATATCTTTTTTGGCGGCCTCGCAGGCTCTGTACAGGGCATTGGACTTAGGAGCCATGGACAGATAGACCACCGCATGTGTCAAATGCACATCACATTCCGGCATCCCCAGAAAATGACAGGCCTGATAGACAGAAACCGCCACCTGCAGCGCTCTTGAATCCGCCATGCCGACATCCTCACTGGCGAAGCGTATCAGACGTCTGGCAATATACAGCGGATTCTCCCCGCCATCCAGCATCCGGTTCATCCAGTAGACCGCCGCGTCAGGATCACTGTTTCGCATGGATTTATGAAGAGCGGATATCAGATTATAATGCTCCTCACCTTTCTTGTCATAGAGCAGGGAACGGCGGTTCGTACATTCTACCAATGTCTCATCCGTCACGTGTATGGTTCCTTCTCTGTCAAGCTGACTGTTGATCACCGCCATCTCCAGCGTATTTAAGGCCGTCCTGCCGTCTCCGTTGGCAAAGCGCGCTATGGCACGAATCTGTTCTTCAGAAATCACAATCTGTTGATTTCCAAATCCTTTCGGACTCTCCAAAGCGTGCCGCAGCAATTCATACAGATCTTCTTCTTCCAGCATTTTCAGCACAAATACCTTACATCTGGACAACAAAGCCGAATTGATCTCAAAAGAAGGATTTTCCGTAGTGGCTCCCACCAGAACAATACTACCCTTTTCCACAAAAGGCAGAAACGCGTCCTGCTGTGCCTTATTGAAACGGTGGATCTCATCCACAAAAAGCAAGGTGTTGATCCCCATGCGCCTGCTGCCCTCAGCCTGTTCCATCACCTGCCTGATCTCCTTGATGCCGCTGGTCACTGCGCTGAAATCAACAAAATCAGCCCTTGTCATACCGGCAATGATCCGCGCCAGCGTAGTTTTGCCCACACCCGGAGGCCCCCAGAAGATCATGGAAGAAATCTGATCCTGCTCGATCAGACGCCTTAACATCTTCCCCTCACCCAGAAGATGCTTCTGTCCCACATAATCCTGCAATGTCTCCGGCCGCAGCCTGCTGGCCAGCGGAGCGCTTGTGATCCGGTTATCAAATAAACTCATCTGTTCCATCGCTCTCCCATTACCTCCATTATAAATAACATATGTTTTTATATATTTCATGGTATCATTTACTATACCACACTATCAGCCGATTGTATGATAAAATTATAGTAATCCACAAAAAATGCCCATTTTACAGGGATGCAACCGCAACTTACCATAAAAAAACCTAAAAGCAACATGAAATTGATAGAGTTTACATCAACTTTTTTCTAAAATAAGAGACAGTGAAAGCAAACCGGTGCAGCTTTATACACATCATATTTATCTGTAGTAAACGACATTAGAAATTTCGTTTACTATAACTTACTTTAAAACAGACAGAATGATAACGATCAAAAATATCGACCGTTATAGAAAAGGAGAGTTCACATGAGTTTAGGAGAAAATTTACAATTCTTAAGAAAAAAGGAAAACATCACACAGGAGCAGCTGGCAGAACAGCTTGGAGTTTCAAGACAGTCCATATCGAAGTGGGAATCTGATACCGCATACCCTGAAATGGAGAAACTTCTTCAATTATGCAAACTGTTTCACTGCACCATGGATGATCTGATGCAAAAAGAGATCAGCCAGATTTACGTAGAAGATAAGAGTAATTATGACAGGCATTATAATGAATTTAGCAAATTCGTCTCTCTTGGCATCGGCCTGATCTTACTCGGCCTTTCCGCTTCAATGCTGGTTTATGGCTTGAATTATTTCTTTGAGGGAGAACCGCTTACGGAAGATTTCTCCGGTATTATATTCCTGATTTTTCTTGTGGTCGGCATGGCGATCCTTATCCTGTACGGTATCCGCAATGATGATTTCAAGAAGAAAAATCCTCATATCGTAAACTTTTATCAGGAAAATGAGGTTGACAGCTTCAACAGAAAGTTTTCGGTCATGGTTACTACAGGAATTTCCCTTTATATCATTAACCTGATCCTGCTTTTAGGTTTTGATGCGATCTTTCCACAGATAGACGGAAACGAATACCTGGAGTCTTTCCAGATGTCCTTTTTCTTCCTGCTCTTTTCGATCGCCACGACTATTATTGCTTATTACAGCACACAAAAAGATAAATACGACATTGAGAAATACAATCAACTCAATGACAAAAATTCCAACATTCACAGGAAAAATGCCCTGACAGGTACTGTATGCGGCTGTATCATGCTGATTGCCACAACCTTATACCTGATCGCCGGTTTCGTATTTAATAAATGGGGAATGCCATCTATCGTAGTATTTGCCATCGGCGGTATCGGCTGCGCCATTGCCTCTATCATCATCAACTCCAAAAAATCACAGTAAACCACCATCATGCTCAACCTGCCGCCTGGCAGGCCGCATGGCCATCCATGCTATGAAGGTCGAAGACTTTCATAGTAAGTTTAACGGGCATAAAAGAGCCGGATTTTTCCGGCTCTTTATTGCATTGCTATATTCTTTACATATTCGTCAGAAAAAGTGTAATAAAGATCTAAATTTACGTCAGAAAAAGTGTCACTGTCATTTGAATATTCGTCAGAAAAAATGTATAATATATAATAAACACCAAATACCTGGATGAATCAAAGAAATTTATTAAAAGTATTTAGTATAAAGGGATTTAGTATAGAGGTAATTTATGGAAAGAATCATTATGGGATCATTAGAAAAATGGCTCAAAAGAAAAAATCGAAAACCCCTTATCATTAAAGGAGCCAGACAGGTAGGAAAAACCTGGCTGATGAAAGAATTTGGCAGAAAATATTTTAAATACACGGCATATGTTAATTTCGATAATAATGAACATATGACAGAAGTCTTTGATCAGGATTATGACATAGAAAGAATTCTCATGGCCATAAATATAGAAACCCATGTGAAGATCATACCCGAAGAGACTTTGATCATCTTTGACGAAATACAGGAGAGTCCAAGGGCCATCGCTTCCTTAAAATATTTTTATGAGAAAGCTCCGGAATATACGATCGTAGCTGCCGGATCTTTGTTGGGCGTTGCAATCCACAAAGGTGTATCTTTTCCTGTCGGCAAAGTAGATACGATACAGTTGAATCCGATGAGTTTCCGTGAATTTCTTATGGCAATCGGTGAACATGAACTTGTTAAACTGATCAATGATAAAAACTATCAGTTAATGTCCGTATTCCGGGACAAGTACATCGACTGGCTGAAAAAATATTATTATATCGGCGGAATGCCGGAAGTTGTTTCCTCTTTTGTGGAAGAAAGAGATTTCTCCGAAGTACGTTATCTACAGAAACGTATCATCGAAATGTATGAAGCCGATTTCAGTAAACATACAACGGAAAGAGAACTTCCAAGAATCAGAATGGTCTGGAACTCTATTCCAATGCAGCTTGCAAAAGAAAATAAGAAATTTCTGTTTGGCAAAATAAAAGAAGGAGCAAGAGCCAGGGATTTTGAAATTGCAATAGAATGGCTTCAGGACTGCGGATTGATCACAAAAGTCTATAAAGTAACAAAACCTGCAGTGCCATTGAAAGCATATATCGACTTTTCTTCTTTTAAACTTTTTTTACTGGATGTTGGTCTGCTTTCGGCAATGAGCGATCTGGATGCCAAATCTATTTTAATAAAAAACAATATATTGACAGAATTCAAAGGTGCATTAACTGAACAATATGTTCTGCAGCAGCTGGTCGCAGATACAGATTATACACCATACTATTTCACAGAGTCAAAATCAGAAGGCGAAATAGATTTTATGATACAGAAAGAAACAAATATTGTTCCTGTCGAAGTAAAAGCAGAAGAAAATCTAAGAGCCAAAAGCCTGAAAACATACTGTGAAAAATATAAACCGGCCGAGGCTGTCCGCACTTCCATGTCGGATTATAGAGAACAGGAATGGATGACAAACATACCCTTATGGACAATCATTACGCTTTAAAACAATTTATAAAATCACTCTTTATAAATGAAAAGCCGGAATCCCGGCTTTTTACTTATGCACAAGTTGAGAAAACGCCATCTCCCAGTACTTTTCCGGAATATCCGGCCATCTCGCTTCCCCTTCCGCCTCCCTGCACAATTTCATCGCCTGCTGAAGACAGGGGGTCGTGTAGTCATTCCCCGTATACAGACAATGCAGAATTAATTCAGGCCAATGCAGCGCTTTCTCCATAATCCCGGAAGTCATAAACTCTTCCTTCACGGCATCCACATCATAAGGCAGCTGAAAAAACTCCTCCTCCCATCCGTGATCCGTTCCGTGCAGTATCATATACTGTGTCTTACCCTCATGATACCAGGGAAGCCCCACAGAGCCCGGATGAACCAGCTTTTTGGAACCAAACATAACGCTCTCCTGTACATGAGTGTGCCCGCTGATGATCAAATCCACATCCAGCTCCTCTATGATCTTTTTCATATTATCATTTTCAGATGTTAACAATTCATTGGATCTTGTAAGGGAACCATGGCAATAACGAAAAACAGGATACCCCTCTTTCTCATAAATTCCCTGAATATCCATCTCTTCATAAAAATCCAGATCCATTTGCGTGAGATTTTCATAAGTATAGAGCAGATTACCGCTGGCGGAAGAATAAGTCCATCTCTGCTGCGGATCTTTCCGGTGATCCAGCATATAATCCTCTCTGTTTCCCCGAATAAACGTACAGCGATACTTCTCTTTCATTTCATAGATCATCTTCATCGTTCTCTGCGGATAAGGGCAATCACTGACGTAATCTCCCAGAAAAAGGAATTCATCCACATTTCTCGCAAGTGCATGCTCAATACAGGTCTCTAAAGCAATATGATTACTGTGAATATCCCCGATCACCGCCAGCTTCATTTATCTTCCTCTTCTTCATCTACGATATCATCCAGATTCTCTATCTCATGATGCCCGTCGCTGAGCTTCTCTCTTACCTTGGCAATTCTTGCCACTTTAACATTATCATCCAGATTGATCATCTTCACACCGGAAGTAATTCTTCCCAGAGTGGAAATATCATCCATGCGGAGCTGTATGATAATGCCCTCTGTGGTGATCATCATGATCTCATGCTCATCATCCACCGCTTTCACACCGACCACATCTCCTGTCTTCTCGGTGATCTTATAGCATTTGATACCTTTGCCGCCTCGTTTCTGTACCGTAAATTCATCTAGGTAAGTACGTTTTCCCATACCATTTTCGGACACGATCAGAAGAGAGTCGCCCTGGTGATCCAGCTGCATTCCGACGATTTCATCCCCGTCTGACAAATTCATGCCGATCACACCCATAGAACTTCTGCCGGTGGGCCGCACATCTGTCTCCTTGAAGCGGATACACATACCAAGTTTCGTCACCAGGAAGATTTCCGTATCCCGGGAAGTTGTCTTTACTTCGATCAATTCATCGTCTTCCCGCAGATTAATGGCAGCAAGTCCGTTTTTACGGACATTACTAAATTCCATAACAGGTGTTTTCTTTACAATACCGCGCTTTGTGACCATGAAAAGATTTTCATTCTCCTCATAATCCTTGATCGGTATCATCGCCGATATCTTTTCTCCCGGATTCAGCTGCAGGATATTGACAATGGCAATCCCTCTGGCGGTTCGGCTGGCCTCCGGAATCTCATACGCTTTGATCCGGTATACCCGCCCTAAATTGGTAAAAAACATCAGATAATGATGTGTCGATGTCATCAGAAGATCCTCGATATAATCTTCCTCGATCGTCTGCATTCCTTTAATGCCCTTGCCGCCGCGGTTCTGTGACTTGAAGTTATCCACAGTCATACGTTTCACATAACCGAGACTGGTCATGGCGATCACGGTATTTCCCTTGGGGATCAGATCTTCCATATTGATATCATAGACGTCGAATCCGATCTTACTTCTTCTGTCATCTCCGAATTTCTCGGAAATAATGAGGATTTCTTCTCTAATCACTCCCAGCAGCAGCTTTTCATCTGCCAGAATTGCCTTTAACTCGGCAATCTTAGCCATTAACTCCCTGTGTTCGTTTTCAAGTTTCTCTCTCTCCAGACCTGTCAGCGCACGCAGACGCATGTCCACGATCGCCTGTGCCTGTGCATCGGAGAACTGGAAACGCTCGATCAGCCTTTCTTTCGCAATCGGCGTTGTCTGGCTGCTTCTGATGATCTGGATCACTTCATCAATATGATCCAGCGCGATCAGAAGACCCTGTAAAATATGATCCCGCTCTTCCGCTTTGTTCAGATCATATCTCGTCCTTCTGGTCACCACTTCTTCCTGATGTCTGATATAGTGCGTCAGCATATCAAGAAGATTCATGACTTTCGGTTCATTATTCACCAGCGCCAGCATGATTACACCGAAGGAATCCTGAAGCTGTGTATGCTTGTACAGCTGATTCAGGATCACGTTGGCATTGGCATCCTTGCGCAGTTCTATTACGATACGCATACCTTCACGGTTCGTCTCATCCCGAAGGTCCGTGATACCGTCAATCTTTTTTAACTTCACAAGATCCGCGATCTTTAAGATCAGGTTGGCCTTGTTGACCATATAGGGAAGTTCCGACACGATAATGCGGCTCTTTCCGTTAGGCATCGTCTCAATATCCGTGACAGCGCGTACTCTCACCTTGCCGCGCCCTGTCCTGTAGGCTTCTTCCGCCCCCCGCGTACCGAGGATAATGCCGCCCGTAGGAAAATCGGGAGCTTTCACGATCTCCAGCAGCTCTTCCATATCGGTAGATCTGTCCTCATTCACACGATTGTCAATGATCTTCACTACCGCACCGATCACTTCCCGCAGATTATGAGGCGGTATGTTCGTAGCCATACCAACCGCAATACCGGAAGTACCGTTTACAAGCAGATTCGGATAACGGCTGGGCAGAACCTTTGGTTCTTTCTCCGTATCGTCGAAGTTGGGAGCAAAATCAACGGTATCTTTATTGATATCCGCCAGAAGCTCCATGGAAATCTTACTCAGCCTTGCCTCCGTATAACGCATGGCCGCCGCACCGTCGCCGTCCACGGAACCGAAATTCCCGTGTCCGTCCACAAGCGGATATCTGGTAGACCACTCCTGCGCCATATTGACAAGCGCTCCATAGATGGAACTGTCACCGTGGGGGTGATATTTACCCATCGTATCACCAACGATACGGGCACTCTTTCTGTGAGGCTTGTCCGGGCCGTTATTCAACTCGATCATGGAATAGAGAACCCGGCGCTGTACCGGCTTCAAACCGTCTCTTACATCAGGAAGCGCACGGGCCGCGATAACGCTCATGGCATAATCTATGTAAGAATCTTCCATCTTTTTTTTGAGATCTACTTCCTCAATCTTGTCAAAAATTCTATCATCCATCCTGTAACAATGTTCCTTTCCAGTAAAGAACTGTCATTATCAAATATCCAGATTCTTTACAAACTTCGCATTTTCTTCGATAAAGATCCGGCGCGGCTCCACCTTGTCACCCATCAGCGTGTTAAAGGTAAGATCCACCTCCGACTCCTCTTCCTCATTGATATTCACACGAAGCAGGATACGTCTCTCCGGATCCATGGTGGTCTCCCACAGCTGATCCGCGTCCATCTCTCCCAGACCTTTGTACCGCTGGATCTTATTATTCTGGTCACGGCTCACTTCCGCAAGGATTTTTTCCAGTTCCTCATCGCTGTAGGCATACCACACCTGTCTGTTTTTCTCCAGTTTATAGAGAGGCGGCTTCGCCAGATATACATGTCCCTGCTTGATCAGTTCCGGCATGAAACGATAGATAAAAGTCAGCATCAACGTAGCGATATGCGCCCCGTCCACATCGGCATCCGTCATAATAATGATCTTGTCGTACCGCAGCTTGCTGATATCAAAATCATCATGAATCCCCGTGCCGAAAGCCGTGATCATGGCTTTGATCTCCGCATTGGCATAGATTTTATCCAGTCTCGCCTTTTCCACATTCAGGATCTTACCGCGAAGCGGCAGAATGGCCTGCGTTGCACGGCTTCTGGCAGTCTTGGCAGAACCGCCTGCAGAATCTCCCTCCACGATATAGATCTCGCAATTCTTGGGATCTTTGTCGGAACAGTCCGCCAGCTTACCCGGCAGCGCGCTCCCTTCCAGCGCCGTCTTACGTCTCGTCAGATCCCTCGCCTTTCTGGCCGCCTCTCTGGCACGCTGCGCCAGAATCGACTTCTCGCAGATCGTCTTGGCAACCGACGGATTCTGCTCCAGGAAATAGGTGAGCTGTTCACTGACCACACCGTCAACCGCTCCTCTGGCTTCCGAATTCCCCAGCTTCTGCTTCGTCTGGCCTTCAAACTGCGGATCTTCCACCTTTATACTGATAATAGCCGTCAAACCTTCCCTGATATCCTCTCCGGAAAGATTCGCTTCACTGTCTTTCAACAGTTTATTAGTACGCGCATAATCGTTAAAAGTTTTCGTCAGCGCATTCCTGAAACCTACCAGATGCGTACCGCCTTCCGGCGTATTGATATTATTAACAAACGTATAAACGCTCTCGTTATAGGAATCATTGTGCTGCAGGGCCACCTCCACATACACGCCGTTCCTGCTGCCCTCGAAATACATAACGTCGTTGTACAATGCTTCCTTACTCTTATTCAGATATGTAACAAACTCCTTGATACCGCCCTCGTAATGGAATTCTTTCTTCTGTTCCTTCCCTTCTCTCTCATCAATAAGAACAATTCTTAAACCTTTCGTCAGAAAAGCCGTCTCCCGAAGCCTTGTTTTGAGCGTATCATAATCAAAAACAGTCTCCTCAAAAATCGTCTTATCCGGTATAAAGTGCACTTTCGTTCCCGTCTTATCGGCTTCACATTCTCCCACTACTTTAAGCGGATAACACACATGTCCTCTCTCATAGCGCTGTTTATGCACCTTGCCTTCCGCACAGATTTCCACTTCCAGCCAGTCGGACAACGCATTGACCACCGAAGCGCCCACGCCATGCAGGCCGCCGGATACCTTGTATCCCCCACCGCCGAATTTTCCGCCGGCATGAAGAATCGTAAATACCACTTCCACAGCAGGTATACCCGCCTTGTGGTTGATCCCCACAGGAATTCCTCTTCCGTTATCCTCCACGGTGATCGAATTATCCTGATTGATCGTAACATAAATCGTGTTACAGAAACCGGCCAGCGCCTCGTCAACCGAGTTATCCACAATCTCATACACCAGATGATGAAGTCCTCTCAGTGACGTACTGCCTATATACATACCAGGTCTTTTCCTGACTGCCTCAAGACCCTCCAAAATCTGTATTTGATCTGCACCGTATTCGTTAGCCATATTCACCATGCCCTTCTTCAACGCCGCTATCCACGCTTTTCGGCTGACCATACAGCCTGTATCAATAAATAGCTATACTATAATTTTACCACTCTCTATATGAAAAACTTTGTCGATTTCAAATCGGTTATTCACAAATTCATCCAGTCCCGTACAGGTGATGATCGTCTGTATGTCCCCGATCGTACTTAACAGATAAT
Organism: uncultured Lachnospiraceae bacterium; assembly: GCA_910578115.1. Classification (GTDB taxonomy): domain Bacteria; phylum Bacillota; class Clostridia; order Lachnospirales; family Lachnospiraceae; genus UBA3282. The sequence continues at coordinate 19,867 of CAJTPO010000062.1, forward strand.
TCTGCCTGTTGCTGTCAAGTTCCGACAACACATCGTCCAACAGCAGTACCGGATTATCTCTGGTCATCTTCTTTACCAGTTCAATCTCTGATAGCTTAAGCGAAAGCGCTGCCGTCCTCTGCTGCCCCTGGGATCCGAATTTGCGGATGTCGATATCTCCCACCACAAAACTGAAATCATCCCTGTGAGGCCCCGTACTGGTCTGCTTCAGCTTAACATCCCGCTCCTGATTCAACGACATCTTTTTCTCATACTCATCTATGAGCACATCCGGCTCATACTGAATGACAAGATTCTCCCTGCCGCCCGACAGTTTCCTGTGTATCTCCAATATGATCTCATTCAGCTGCTCCACAAAGAGCTGCCTTCTCTCTATGATCTTACTTCCGAAAGAGATAAGCTGCGAATCCCATATATTCAGGGTATCGCGCAGAGAAGGATTGAAATACATATCTTTCAACAGCTTATTGCGCTGGTTTACGATCTTGTTGTAATTGTTCAGGTTGTAGAGATAGAACTGATCCAGCTGACACAATTCCATATCCACAAATCTTCTTCTCTCCGCCGGACCATTCTTAATGATGCTTAAGTCTTCCGGAGAAAAGAAAACAACATTCAACAAACCAAGCAGCTGTGCCGCTTTCTTGATCTTCTGGCCGTCAATCGCAATTCCCTTGGACTTGTTTTTCCGAAGATGCATATCCACTCTCGTCTCTATACCTTCTTTTTCCAGATAAGTCCTGATATGCGCTTCCTCTTTCCTGAAATTGACGACGTCCTTATCCTTTGTTCCTTTGTGGGATTTCGTAGTAGCCGACATGTAGATCGCTTCCAGGATATTCGTCTTACCCTGCGCGTTATCTCCATAGAGAATATTTGTGCCGCTGCTGAAATCAATATGTAAAGAGTCGTAATTCCTGTAATCTGCAATTTCCAATGATTTTATAATCATCAGTTCTCTACCCTAACCTGTTGTCCGCCGTATTCTATCACATCGCCCGGATGCACCTTCTTACCGCGCTGCACCTCCACAACACCGTTCAACTTAACCTGTCCTTCCTGCACCTCGATCTTGGCATCCACACCGGATTCCACCAGACCTGCCAGCTTAAGCGCCTGTCCCAGCTTGATAAAATCGTCCCTGATCTTTATTATTTCCATATTTTTATATCTTATTCCCATCAACTTTTGATAATCGTGAACCAACTTTCAGAGTATGCTTCCTTAATTCACCGTCGTAAAATTCACCGGCAGTATCACATAGATATAAGTCTCTTCCGCATTCCTGATAAAACAGGGAGCCTTCGGATTGACCATAAACAGATTGATCTCTTCATCCTCGATCACGCGCAGGGAATCGATCAGGAACTTGGGATTGAATCCGATCATCAGATCCTTCCCTTCCTTGTCAATGTCGATCTCCTCATCCATGCTTCCGACAGTGGAATTCATTTTCAGCTGCATTATGCCTTCCATAACACTCATGATAACAGGCTTCTTGTCCCCTTCTTTTACAAGCAGAGTGGCCCTGTCGATACAGTTGAGCAATTCCTTCTTGTTGATCCGCACCCTCGTCTCATAGTCGCTGGACAGCATCTGCTCAATCCTGAAATACTCGCCCTCGATCAGTCTGGAGACAACGATCGTATTATCGAATTCGAACAAAATGTGCTTACTTGTAAAATAAATGCTCACATCCTTATCCATATCGCCGGAAAGGATCTTGCTGATTTCATTCAATGTCTTACCGGGCACGACCACCTTCTTGTAATCATAAGAATTCTTAAGCAGTATTCTTCTGATCGAGATCCTGTGGCCGTCAAGCGCGACCACCTTCAACGTATTGTCACTGATCTCAAACAGTTCTCCTGTCATCAGCTTGTTATTATCGTTATCCGAAATGGCGAAGATCGTCTGTCTGATCACTTCTTTCAAAGTAAACTGGGACAGCATCACGCAGTCATTCTTCTCGATCTCCGGCAGGAAAGAGAAATCTTCTCCTGATTTTCCGATAATGTTAAATTTGGCCTTTTCACAGGTAATGGTCGTCTTAAAGGCATCATCCGTCTCGATCGTGATATCATTATCCGGAAGTTTCCTTACGATCTCCAGAAAAATTTTGGCATCTAACGCGATAATACCCTTCTCTATGATCTCACCGTCAATGACAGTCTCTATACCAAGTTCCATATCATTAGCAGTCAGTTTGATCTCACCGGTTCTCGTATCTACAAGAATACATTCCAGAATAGACATCGTCGTCTTGTTGGGAACGGCTTTGGAAACAGTTTGTACTCCGTTTAAGAGACTGGACTTTGAACATACAATCTTCATAATGTGTATAGGTTCCTTTCTTGTATATGTGCAAAAATTTTGGGCTGCCATCAGGTAATATATTAATAATTTATTTCATAGTCTTAGTAATAACAGGTGTTGATAAGTGGATAACCCCGTCTATTATACTATTTATCAGCAGAAAAGTAAAAGAATAACCATGTGAAAAACTCCGGATAACCTGATCATAAATCTTACATTATCAACATCGGTTTTCTGCTGTCCAGGTTGCATGAAAACTGTTCTTTTATGATATCAACTTCATTTCCACCGGATTTCAACAGGATTACCATAGTATGATCACCTTATATGTGGATAAGAATCACTAGGAAGGACTTACCTTCTTCTTGATCAGTTCCACCTTATTCTTAAGTTCTTCGTTTTCCACTATGCCTTCCGTTATTTTCTTGATGCCGTGGATGACAGTGGTGTGGTCTTTCTTGCCGAGGATCTTGGCGATACCTGCAAGCGGTGTGTCCGTCATGGTCCTGCACAGATACATGACGATCTGCCTTGGCAGTACAAATTCGGAGTTCCGCTTTTTGGATGAAATCTCCGACGGATTGATATTAAAATGTTCTGCCACCACGTTGATGATCAGCGTCGGAGTGACTTCCCTTGGCAGATTTGGGTCTATCACGTCCTTGAGGGCTTCTTCCGCATAGGCCAGATTGATATCTACCTTGTTTAATTTGGAAAATGCCAGGATCTTATTAAAAGCGCCTTCCAGTTCCCTGATATTGGATTTGATGTTGTTCGCTATATATTGAAAAACTTCATCGTCTATTTCTTTCGGATAAACTTCCGCATTTTTCTTAAGGATCGCCATCCTCGTCTCATAGTCGGGCGGCTGGATATCCGCGATCAGACCCCACTCGAATCTGGAACGGAACCTTTCTTCAAGAATCTCCATATCCTTTGGCGGCTTGTCCGAGGAAAGGATGATCTGTTTACCGGCGGAGTGCAGCGTGTTAAAAGTATGAAAGAACTCTTCCTGGGTACTTTCTTTGCCGATGATGAACTGAATATCATCGATCAGAAGCACGTCAACAGTCCGGTATTTTTCACGGAATTTATTCATCTTCACGATGTCACCGCTTCTGACGCCGTCGATGACTTCGTTGGTAAATACTTCCGACGTCACATAAAGGACCTTCATGTCTGGATTCTGTTCCAGTATGAAGCGCCCGATCGAATGCATCAGGTGCGTCTTGCCAAGACCCGCTCCTCCATAGATATAGAGAGGATTGTATATTTCGCCCGGGGATTCGGCCACTGCCAGAGAAGCCGAGTGGGCGAATTTATTGTTGCTGCCTACGACAAAAGTATCGAATTTATATTTTGGATTCAGGTTTGCGTGCTCATATTTCATATTATAGACAGGGTCGTCTTCGTCCAGAGCGCCTTCCACCACATCCTTTTCCAGAATAAAAGAGATATCGTAGGTATGGTTCATCATCTCCGATATGGTTACCTGAAAATAACTTTTATATTTGGAAGAGATATAGTTGAGAGCATGAGCCTGATCGGAAGGGATGATGATCATCACCACGTTATTCTTTACCTGATAGAAATTAAGAGGAACGATCCAGGTATTGTAGGAAATATCCGTAAGCTCATATTCCTCCCGCAGCGTCTCTTTTATTAAATCCCAGTTGTCTTTGATTGAATCCATATTTTGATAAACCTCATTTTTTATGTTACGTCGAAACTCTCC
>CAJTPO010000063.1 GCA_910578115.1 uncultured Lachnospiraceae bacterium
CCCTTATTTACATGGCGGTTGAAATTCTTCTGCCATGCCTGATAGCCCGCCACTAAAGTTGCTTCGGGCTTCTGCATGGCAATCAGTAACGTGTTGTTAAAACTGTAATTATGAAATTTTGACATGGTGGAGAGGTAGCTTTTGTATTTCTCGCTCTCAAAAAGCTCCTTTAAGCCTTCTTCCAGTTTGTCGGTGATCTCTTTTACTTTCTGCTTTTCTGTTTTTGCGTCTGCCATATTTTAATCCTTTCTCTGCATGAAAAAAGACAATCTGTTACGACTGTCTTTCTTCCTGAAAACAGAAAAAGCAGCGAATTGCTTTATCTCTAAAACAAATTCACTGCTTTACTGCTTGTGTTATGAAGTTGCTGTGGTTATGCCAGTACAGGCATTCTCTTTTCAATGATAGCCTTGACTTCTTCCACGCTCTTCTTTGTTGCCAATGCTATCTGATCAATCGTAAAATTATTCTCATACATATTTATGATGACATCTACTAAAGTATTATCCTTAATTCCCTGCGAAAGATTACACATAGCGCTCACGTCCTCTCTTATTTTTTCGTCTGCATGAATACTGTACTCTGTTTCCATAATCCCTAATTTTTCATCAACGGTCAGTTCCATTGAAAGCAGCGTACTCAGTAAACGGTGCAGCTCATATTTCTCATCATGCTCAGGAAGTTCATTTGCTATACCATCAAAACAATATTCAACAGGTCAAGCCTGCCCTTCCACGGATAAGAACCGAGCAGATCGTCTTTTGCCAGATGCACATAAGCCATGCTGTTTTCGTCCATGCCCATACATACCCATATCGAAAATACACGCCTGATGTCATTATAGTTTGTCTTGACAAAATCCCGTTCCTTCTGTGAGGAAACAAGGCGGCTCACATAAAATACTGCCCTGTTCAGGATATGGTAGCCTGTTGGCTCATCTTTTTGTGCCTCTAAATTCACGATAACCTGTGAGATACCGTCTTTCATCCGCACATAAAAAATAATGTCAAACCGGATAAGCCCCTCGTTAATCTCCGCATTCTCCGTATTCAGCCCGACAATCCGCTGCCCGTCTTTTTCCTGTTCGGCATTGGTCAGCCCCGGCTCTACCGGAACCACGCTGATAAAAGGCTCTCCTTCAATGTAGGACACCACATCTTTCGGATTCATTCCCTTAAACTCATCAACGGTCTTTACCAGAATATGCGCCAGAATGATTTTATTTCCCAGCAGACGTTTTGCCTTTTCATCGTATTGTGCGTCTTTGTCCGCCGCACTCACAGCATTTTTTATTTCTGTGTCCACAGCCATAAACCTCCTTTTGTATATTCGTAGGAAACGCAAAAGCCATTCCCCAAAGGTATATGACCTCAATACCATTATACCCTGAAATTGCCGCTAAATCAATCGTAACTTTCCAGAAGCCAAGCCAGACGTGTCTGCATTTTTATTGATTATTGAATCGTTATAGCGTTTCCTCCTTCCCTTTCGCTTTTTCAATCTCCGGCTTGCCAGCGCCAGCCGCCCGTACTTTGAACGCTTCCAGTTTCTCTTTTAGCGATGTCCTCTGCACAGACTTGTCAGCCATCGCCGCCGTAATGGATACCAGCATGAAAGCGGCATTATGTGAGCGGACGCTTGACAACGCCGTCTACGCCTATCCAGCGCTTAGAGGAGCCGTTATCCACTGGTCTGCCAGCCTTTACGCAGACACTCCGTCTTTACACAGCCTGTTTTAAAGTTATAAATGCTGTTGATATTTTTTCTTGTGTCATTATTGATACCAAGACAATATACAAGTGCATTATGGTACACATCCTGATACCTGACTTCTTTCAATTTTTGATAATAGAATTTTTCATGTGCATCGCTGATAAAAATAATCGCTTTCTCTTTTTCTGCTCCTAACGCTGTACTACTTTCTTTCTTCCTCCATTCTTGATGATTGACTATAACAAAAAAGGACAGCCCTATTCGTTAGAATAAGATTGTCCTTTAGGCGCTATATCAGGTTGTTCCTCTACATCATCAAGTATTATTCAGTACTACCGGGTAAAAAATTGATGTACAATTGATGTACTAACCCCATTTTGATGTACAACAGAAACTCTTTTTAATCTTCAAGAAGTTTCCGTTTTCTCTCAATCATCTCGTCAATTCTTTCTATGAAAGACGCTACATCCTTGACATTTTCGCATCTCTCGATACGTCCGTCAGGGTATACCCTTTTCGATATGCTTCCGGCTCCGCAGGCAACTATGGTCTGTTTCTCCTCCATGATCAGAATATTATAGATCCCATACTTCCCTTCCACAGAATAACCTACATTCTCAAAATTCCCGGACATATTCTTCTGGCGGTACAGATAGTACGGCACCATATTCATGGCCCGCGCTCCGGCTGCCGCGATCTCCATCGTCTCCTCCGTATTGTTGTAAGCCGTCGCGCCGTTTTTCTCGATCCACTTCTGCAGGCCGGAAGCCTTCTTCACTGCCAGAGAATGAATGGTCAGGGCGTCCGGCTCCAGAGCTGTAATCGCCTCTATGGTACCCTGCACATCCTCCTTCGTCTCTCCGGGCAGCCCCAGGATGATATCCATATTGATATTGTCAAATCCCACCTGCCGCGCCAGCCTGAAAGCATCCACCACCTGCTCCACCGTGTGCTGCCTGCCGATCAGTTTAAGGGTCTCCTGTTTCATCGTCTGCGGATTGACGGAGATTCTGGTCACACCATGTTTTAACAGCACTTTAAGTTTTTCCTCCGTAATGCTGTCCGCACGCCCCGCTTCCACCGTAAATTCCTGTACGGTATCAAACACAAACGTCTCTTTCAATTTCGTGAGCAGTCTGTCCAGTTCCCCCGCCGACAACGAGCTGGGCGTGCCGCCCCCGATATAGACGGTGTCCAGTATCCTGTCCCGGTACATCTGTGCCACCGCATCCATCTCCTGTTCCAGAGCCGTCAGATAATCCGCTACCCGCTCCTTCCATGCACTGATCGGAAAGGAGGTAAAGGAACAGTACAGGCATGTGGTCGGGCAAAAAGGAATGCCGACATAAAGGCTGTACCCATTCTCATAGTGCAGCGTACTCAAAATCTCCCGCTCCCGTTTTGCGATCTCGATTCCCAGCCCGATTTTTTCTTCGCTGACGAAATGCTTCTCCTTAAGATAGGCCGCCACCGCCTGTTCACTCTCACCGTTCTCCAGCATGGTCATGGCAATCTTCGTGGGCCGTATCCCCGTCAGATTCCCCCAGGGCAGCGACTGGCCTGTCTCCTCCTGCAGGGCAGTATAAAGGAACTTCTTGAATCTGTCCTTATACTCTGCAGGCTCTACCTGATCGGTATCCCGCCAGAGATATACATTGCCCTCTCTGCCTGCTGCATCTGCCCCTAAGCGATTATCTGCATCGTCATCTTCCCCGTCCGTTCCATCGCAACGCTGCTCTGTGCCGCCGTCTGCTTCCCCAACATTATGTAAACTGCTATAGACCGTAAACTTCACATCCGTCTCACCGAATTCCAGCTCCATCACCGGAACGGCCCGCCGCACCCTTCTGTCCTTCACCACCGACTCCGGCGTCACGATCTTCAGCTCCCACGCCGGATAGAACGCCTTCACCAGCGCGTGGATATCATATTCAAACTGTGCCCTGTTACTCTTTAGTACCTGCAAAATCATCCATTCCTTTCTCTGTCCGCCACTGCCGGCAAGACAACCATACCTGCTTATCAAAGAAATAAAAAAGAACTTCCGTCCACAGACAATATATTAACTTTTTATCATGAAAAACGCAAGAATGATTCTATTTTCTTTCCGCCATTACGCAAAACAACTCCGGCAGCAGCATGACAAAACCTGTAGCAGCATGACAAAACCCGCAGCAACAGGACAAAACCCGCAGCAACAGGACAAAACCTGCCGCAACATAACAAAACCCGCAACAACATGACAAAACCTGCCGCCGCACAACACCCATGCAGCAGCAGGTTTCTGTCCCACCATCCGTTCCTTTTCCTGATCCAGATATCCCGACAATCCCCGGTCCCATAACCTGACACGGTCCTTTCTGCCCTTTTACATCTTATTAAACGGATCTTTATAACACGCCACGCTTCCCAGATCTTCCTCGATCCGCAAAAGCTGGTTGTACTTCGCCACCCTGTCGCTTCTGCAGGGCGCACCCGTCTTGATCTGTCCGGCATTGACCGCCACCGCCAGATCCGCGATAAAGGTATCCTCCGTCTCGCCGGACCGGTGGGAAATCACCGCCCGATAGCCGTTCTTCTGCGCCATCTCGATGGCGTCCATGGCCTCGCTGACCGTACCGATCTGGTTCACCTTGACGAGGATTGCATTGGCCACATGCAGCTTGATGCCCGCATCCAGACGTTTCGTATTGGTCACAAAGAGATCGTCGCCCACCAGCTGGATCTTATCGCCCAGCTTCTTTGTCATCATCTGCCAGCCGTCCCAGTCATCTTCCGCCAGTCCGTCCTCGATGGAGATGATCGGATAGCGTTCCACCAGCTCTTCATAGTAAGCCACCATCTCCTCCGTGCTTCTGGTGATCTCCTCCTGCTCCGCCTGCCCGGCAAACTCAACGCCCGCCTCATAGCATTCCGTCACACGGCTGCCCCGCACCTTATTTCTCTTCCGCTTAAGCTCCGTCTCTCCCGGGAAATGATACACGCCGTCCACCTCACTGTAAAGCTCGGAAGCCGCCACATCCAGCGCGATCTTGATATCCTGCCCCGGCGTATAGCCTGCCGCCTTGATGGACTCCACGATCAGGTCAAGCACCGCGAAGGCGTCAGGCAGTGACGGTGCAAAACCGCCCTCGTCCCCCACACCGGTGGACAGTCCCCTGTCATTACAGATCTTCTTTAAGTTGTGATAGATCTCCGCGCAGATCCGCAGACCGTCCCCGAAGCTCTCCGCCTGCACCGGCATGATCATGAACTCCTGGAAATCCACCGTATTGTCTGCGTGTTTACCGCCGTTTAGAATATTCATCATCGGCACCGGCAGCAGTCTCGTATAAGCGCCGCCCAGATAGCGGTACAGCGGAATTCCCATCGCCTCCGCACACACCTTGGCGCAGGCCATGGATACGCCCAGCATGGCATTAGCCCCCAGATTGCTTTTGTTGTCCGTGCCGTCCAGATCAATGAGGATCCGGTCGATCAGTCCCTGGTCAAAGGCATTCGTCCCCATCAGCGCCTCTCTGATCTTCGTATTGACATTGTTCACCGCCTTCGTCGTGCCAAGACCGAAATATCTCGTCTCACCGTCCCGCAGCTCCACCGCCTCGAAACGCCCGGTACTGGCGCCGCTGGGCACTGCCGCCCGTCCCACATACTGGCTGCCGCCAACCTCCTTTTCCACCGTCACTTCCGCTTCCACTGTAGGATTCCCTCTGGAATCCAGAATTTCCCTCGCATGTACATCCACGATTCTCAATTTCATAGCCATAAAAAAACCTCCTGTGCGCACTGGTCTATAACCGTTTTCCATTATTATGCACACAGAAGGTATTCTTTATACGAAACATCTCAGCTTCCGGCTTCTCTGCCACTTTACTCATTCCTGATCGCCGCCAGCGGACTCAGCTTCATGGCTCTGCGCGCCGGAAAGAAACCAGCCACCATACCCACCAACACGGCGAAGAGCAGCGACAGCGCCACAAGCCAGAGCGGAATGTAGGAGATGCTCGCCGAACCGGAGCCGCCCACTCCCAGCATACCAATACCTGACATATCCTGATTACCGCTTCCGGAGATCTTATTGATCACAAAGGAGATAATAAAACTCAGAACCAGTCCGATCACACCGCCGAGAAAACCGATAAAACCTGCCTCCATCAAAAACAGGGTACCGATATTACTCAAATCGCATCCCAACACCTTCATCACGCCGATCTCCTTCGTCCTCTCATAGATGGACATCATCATCGTATTCGTGATACCGATAGCTGCCACAAACAAGGATACCGCACCGATACCTCCCAGCACGGCCTGCACATAGCCCATGGAGTTCTGGGCAGACGACACCCATTCGGCGTTGCTCCATGCTTCATACCCCAGATCTTCCGTCAGGTAGTTCTGTACCTCCATCACATGCTCCATGCTGTCCACATTCACCAGAAGCTGGTTATAGAAGATCTCTTTATAGGGTTTGCCGGTCTTCGTCTGCGGCTGTCCGGGAATGACCTTATTCTTAAAGATCTTCTTCAGTTGTGGGAGCAGCTGCTCTATATCGCAAAATGTATACCAGCCGTAAGAAGACCAGGAGTCCTCCTCGTTAGGAGCCTCCACACCACAGGTCTCAATCATATACTTCTTCGGTGGCTTTGCGGGAGGCTGCCCGTCCTCCGATGGATACATAGACTGGTAATACGCATCCCTGTCAAAGATGAAAAAGACAGGATCCCGCATCAAATCGATATCCGGTGTCTCACTGTACGGATTGCTCGACTTCGGGTTATAGAAATTCTGTAACACCTGATTGCCATGGAAAAAGGTCAGCTCATCGTCATTCCCCGGCAGTCTTCCTTCCCCGATTTTAATATTCATACTCTCAAAAGCCGTCTTCGGCACCCCTCTGACCTGCAGATACCCTTCATAACTCCCGTACTTGGCCAGCACAGACACCTCCAGGATCGGCTGGACGGATTCCACATGTTCCAGCGCTTCAAGACTTTGTACCAGAGTATCATCCAGCCTTTTGTCTTCTGCATTCTCACTGTCCCACGGTTCGTTCACCTGAATCTGCGTCAGGCTTCCGTAAGACTCATATTCCGCCATCATGGAACGGCTCAGTCCCAATCCCAGAGAAACCATCACGACAATGGACGCTACACCAATCACAACACCAAGAACCGTAAGTACAGTCCTTACTTTTCTTTTCCACAGATTACTGCTGCTCATCCGCAGCAAATCAAGCAGTTTCATATGCTTCTCCACTTCACCTGCCGTCCCCACTTCCTGACAGCAGCATTCTTTTACTGCAGTTCACAAAACTTTTCATTCTGATCCCTGTCTTATTTCTCATTCTCCAATTCCGCTTCCAGATCACTCAACTCACTCGCTAACAGCGCTGCCGCCTTTTTCTTCTTACGTATCCGCAGCAATACTACTGCAATAATAATGCCTGCAACCACGATCACGGCAACGACAATCCCAATGATCTTTCCTTTCTTAGAACCACCCTGATCCTCCGGCGTCATACCATCTATCATCATATCGCCGTCCATCATGCCGCCGTCCATCATATCATCATATACTGCTTCTGTTACAAGCAATGTGATCGTCTTCTCCGTTGAAGTCACATTTCCGGCATCATCCTCATAAGAAATCTCCATGATAACCGTTCCGTCATCCATCGTGGGAGCAATTCCAGTTAACATAACATCGACATTTCCCGTCGCTCCCGACTGCAGATTACCGACAAAAGCTGACGCCTCATCGACTGAATCCGCATGAAATTTGACCTGCACATTATAAAGTGTCGTCTTCCCTGTATTATAAATGCTGCACATTACATTAGACTGGGATCCTACCGCAATATCCGCCGGCACCACCTCCGGGATACTCGTGTCAAACCGGCTTTCCTGGGAGATCGGAATGGAGACACTGGCCTTATCTGTCAGATCAAACACAGTTCCCGCATCATATTTCATATTAACGTCAAGCACGTAAGGCTTCTGCGCCAGATCAGCCTTCGCCGTCATCTCGATCACAATATCCGCTGACGTGTTCGCCCCTATTCTGTCCATATAAACGGAACTGGCTCCGGAAGTCGGCAGAAACGCTGAATACGTATTGGTCTTGTCCTCGCCTTCCTGTGCCGCCTGCATATCAAAAAGAACGTTTGTCACCGCCATGTCTTTGGCCGTATTCTGCACATGAATCGTCAGAGTAAATGTATCACCGGCAAAAACCTTAGCTGGATTCGTCTCAAAGCCTGTTACCACAATTCGCGGCTTGGATCCTTCCGTCTCCTGGCCATTGCCTCCGATATAACCGCTTCCCGGCTTACCGATCGTTCTCACATACACGGTCAGCTCCGCCGGCTTCTCACTGCGAATCCCGGCTTTCGTGTACCAGACATTAAAGGTCAGCGGATAATATCCGCTCATCACATCGCCCCTGGCTGTAAAGAGGAAAGTAAACTCTCTTCTGTTGGCCATGGCTGCTTCCTTCGTCTGGTTGCCCGGAATAAATGGTTCTGTCTGCAGATAACTGGTCATATCCGGTTCAAAAGGCCACTCCGTGACAACAGTGGAAGTCTTCGGCTCTATGATCAGATCGTTCAGTTCCTCCGTACCGAAATTGATTACCGGCAGTACAATGGAAACCTGCTGCCCGTAACTCACTGTCGGTGTCTCCCAATTATCTCCCACCTGCAGAAACTCGCTGGTGGTCATAGTGACCGCCGCCACTGCCGCAGACTCCATATTACTCTTTGCCTGCGACACATAACCCCACAGTTCCGTAACCGACATCTCGGTATTGGCAATGTAATATACCGCACTGTCAAATACTTTATGGAGATTTTCCATTACTTTCTCATCAAGTTTGTAACGCACTTCCAGGCTTCTCATATAATAGAGCATGTCCTCATCGGCATCCGCCCGGTCATCGTCATTGATCAGCCGGTCCGAAGTACGATTGATGACCGGTACGGAATTTCCGCTCCAGGACTCCTGTTCCTCCGCACAGACTACCGTCCCTGCGGCTCCCGGAAATTCCGGCAGCATCGTCCCGATCGCCAGGGCAGACATCACACCAATCAATAACCTGCTCACCATCCTCTTACATACGGATCGTCTCTTCTCATTCCATTCTCTTCTTTTCATCTCTTCTTATCCTCTTCTACAACATAGTTGTGTCCATGCTTTATTTAACACAGACAATACCCGCCGCCTCAGCCACATGGCCTCACGCCGCATTCTTTCACGCAGGAAGCCCTCGTATCACTCCTTCGCCTGAATCTCCTCCGGCATGTCCATGCCGCGTCGGTCCTCAATCTCAATGATCCTGCCATCCTTGATCCGCAATACCAGATCGGCAAATCCTGCCAGATAATTGTCATGCGTTACCATGACCAGAGTCTGGTTTTTCTCCCGGACGACTTTCTTCATCAGGTTCATCACTTCCACAGAAGTATTGGAATCCAGATTTCCGGTAGGTTCATCTGCGAAAATGATCTCCGGTTCTACCACCAACGCACGGGCCACACCCACGCGCTGCTGCTGTCCGCCGGACATCTGGTTTGGTTTGTGCATTTTGTGCTTACGCAGCCCTACCAGATCCAACATTTCCTCAGCCTTCCTGTTGCGCTTCTTCCTGTCCATCCCCTGAAATGTGAGGGGCAGAGCCACATTCTCAATGGCATTCATGGTTCCCATCAGATTAAAAGACTGAAAAATAAATCCAATATGTTCCCGTCTGAAAGCCACCAACTGATTCTCCGTCTTTTTTTCCATATGCTCCCCGGCAATCACGATCTCTCCTTTTGTCGGTTTCTCAAGTCCTGCCAGCATATTCAAGAGTGTTGATTTCCCGGATCCCGAGGTGCCTACAATAGAACAGAAATCCCCCCGGTTAATGGTAAAACTGACACCATTCAGTGCCCGTACCTTCGTCTCACCGACCCGGTAAATCTTATATAAATCCTTAACATTGATCACAGGTCCTGTCTGACTCACGTCTTTGTCCCGCCTTTCCTGATTGACAACTTCCTATAGATCTCCATACGGCCTGCCGATCCGGCAATGCATTTACACGAAATAAGTTTACTACAAAACCACCCCGCAATCAAGCCCACCCAATCGCCTGATACGTCCGCCCACAGCACACCGGAACCATATTCTCACGGAATGCATATCCTGCACACATTCCAGCTCCGGTAACACCGGTTCATTCTTCAGCTTTACTGTTGTACTGCGTAGCCTCCGTCACAAATTTCGGCACCTGACCCGTAAAGAATCTATAGCCAAACCCATAACTGCTCCGGATATAAGGGTATGTTGTATCTTTCTTAAAGGTAATATAGATGTCATAATTATCATCTACTTCTTTATAATCATGCCAATACGCCGACAGATTGTTCGGGTAAATCACCTGCAGTATCTTCTCAAACTCCTCCTGCTCATAAAATGTCTCAGACACCGTTCTGCTTTCATCATAAACAAACTCAGCAGCCGTCTGTTCCCCTGCGTCATAAACCTGCATATCCTCAAAGTCTTCCCCAGGATCATTATGATAATTCGTAACGGTAATGGAATCAATATCCTCAGGATTTAACATGACCGGATAATAGGCCTCAACCTCCTGTAAATAAGTGATCGTATTCTCAAAACTCTCATACACATACAACGAACAGCTCATCCAGTTCGGAAAGCGAATCCTCAGCAGCCCGCATGGACGCATGTTTCTCGCAAGTGTAAAATCAAATTGCTCCATATCCCTGACATAGGCTTCCCGCAGCTTCATTCCGTCTTCTGCCGGAAGCGCCACTTCTGTGGCACCATTGCTGTAAGTCATCGACTGCACCAGTTCAAAAGAATCCTGATCGGTCATGATCTGATAAGTGCCGGTCCGATATTCCTCTGTCCCTACGATCTGGTTGAGCAGCTCTTCATTTGCCGGATCAGCAAAATCTATGTAAAAACTTCTTCCTACATTCCTTCCCGATTTCAATCGATAAAGCACGTGCATCATTCGGGGATCCGTCATATCTTTCTCATCCTGATGCTGTGCCTTCTCCGCCAGTGCCAGAACAGGCTCTACATTCAGAATCTGCATTCTCTCCTCCGTAGCTTCCGCCGCACTCATATAATTAAAATCTCCATTCCAGAACTCATTATAGGTGTCCAGCGCCAGCGCAGCACTCTTCACCTTATTTGACTGTGGTATGTATTTATCGTACCCAAGAAGATCCGCTTTAAAGACAAAGAACACTATAATAATGCCAATAACCCCGATACCGCTGGATATAAGATGCTTAAACATACTTTTAAGGTCAAAATCATAGAGCACTTCCATGGCTGCACTGCCGATCACACCACCAGCGATCATAGTCACCAGCGTCAGTGTTGCATTTCCATAACCGGCACTGTACACCCACATTCCAAGCCCAATAGCGGCCGGAATCACAACAACTACCTTAACCACCGATTCCATGGCCGGAAATGCCATCGCCTTACCGGCAGCCTCCGAAGGACGCCTGCGATAACACAGCCATGCCACCGGCAGAAGTACCGCCGCCATCAGAAGCCATTTCCCATAAAAAGGAATCGCCGCGCCGGCCATCTCCCGCACACTCACAAGCTGCTTAATCTTCCAGGTTTGACCTGTATAGTCTGCCACCGCGGACAACCTGGGTTCATGAGAGATATAAAAACCGTCCCTGGTTTTAAAGAATGCAAATTGCAGCCTGTTAAACAGTATATATGCCAACATCTCATACAGAGCAAGCGTTCCTGCAGCAAACAGTGTAACAAAGCGATTCCCTGTCAGCGTCACTGCCAGTATTACCATATGGTACATTACCAGAAACAACATAAAATTCCACAGAAATCCCAAATAAACTACTGCCATCACTTCCCTGTTTACCGCCCGCTGCACCGCCGCCGATATGACAGCAATCAATAAGCTGGCAAGTGTGGTCGTCAGATAAATAATCACACCATTTATGTAGATCACCAGGAATCTTTTGTTCTTGTCTACCGGCACACTGTGATACATATCCACTTTCTTCTGGTCATATAGATAAGAATACCCCTGCATACCGATGATGAGGGCCAGTCCCATTAGAACCGGCAGCAGGTTATCCTGAAATCCCAATGCATCCTGTGTGGCCTGATACAGCGCTTTCTGATATTCCTCCGCTTTCCTGTACGCGCCATCGGCATTCCACATTCTGATGCGGCTTAAATAGACAGTCAGCACTCCCACGTAAGCTGTGATCTGTGCCAGGGCCGCCAGAATCCATACCCATATGCGTCTCTTATGGTTTTCCATGCTGCTAGCCCAAAATGAGTTTCTTGATGTCATATCCCACCACCTCCGTTTCACTGATAAAGATCTCTTCAAGAGACAAAGGAAGTACCTCATAAAATATCGTATCCACTGCCGCAAATCTTTCTGCCACTTCCTCCCTTGTACTCCTCACGGTAAAGGTACGCAGTGAACCCCTCTGTTCCTTCTTAAGGACTTCCATACCGCTCAGCGCCTTCAACTCTTCTTCCACCGTGGCAAAGACACACTGTACTTTCTGTATATTGCATTTCATATCTTCCAGATCCTTGGAAAGCAGCACACCGCCTTTATGTAACAATCCCACATGATCACAGATATCTTCCAATTCTCTCAGATTATGGGAAGCGATCACCGGCGTCAGCCCTCTTTCTTCCATCTCCTTGGCAAAAAGTGACTTAATGCCCTGACGCATCACGGGATCCAGGCCGTCAAAGGTCTCGTCACAGAGTATGTATTGCGTGTGTGCACAAATACCAAGCAACAGCGCCAGCTGTTTCTTCATTCCCTTGGAAAAGGTTCCAATCTTCCGGTTCTTATCCAGATTAAAGCTCTCCAGATATTTGTAGAACTCTGCCTTGTTGAAATTCTCATAGATTCCGCTGTAATATCTCTCCATCGCTTTCGCATTGACATTGGCAAAAAAATATGGTTCGTCCGCAATAAAAAAAAGTTTCTTCTTTGCTTCCACATTATCATACACCGGTATATTATCCACCGTTACCGTCCCGCTGTCAGGCTTCAACACACCGGAAATCATACGCAGCACCGTACTCTTACCCGCTCCGTTGGTTCCGATCAGGCCAAACACGGTATTGTCCTTTATTGTTACGCTGACCTCGTCTACTGCTTTGATCTTCTCAAAAGTCTTAGTCAGGCTATGTATCTCTATCATGTCTTCCTTCCTTTCTGTCTAAAGCATCTCGATCTCATGGATCAGTTCCGCCTTGGACATACCGATCTCCAAAACCTCGCTTACGAGCAAAAGGATCTTGCCTACACATTCCTTCTTCCTCTTATCGATCAGGCTGCTGTCTCCTGAAACAAAGTTCCCTCTTCCCTTGACAGTATAGATAAACCCCTGTCTCTCCAACTCTGCATAGGCTTTCTGGATCGTATTGGGATTGATGGAAAGCTCCATCGCCAGGCCTCTCACTGAAGGCATCTGTTCGTCTGCCTGCATGGCTCCTTTCAGGATCAATATCTTAAAACGCTCCACGATCTGCTCATAAATTGGCCTGGTATCCTTATAGTCTATCACTATCATGTCTTCTCCTTTCTGGACACGCATGCCCGGTATCCCGGCAGCATCATTAATAGAAGTAATCCCCCATATCACGTGTACTATTAGTGATGGTACAGTTAGTATACTCCCTGCCACTTGCTAATGTCAAGCATAAGGTTGCTCAAACTCCACGCAACACAAAAGGACATCTGCCGTTTCCGTCAAATGTCCTCTCATATAAAGCTCTGCTGTAATCCTGTATAATTATAGTAAACAATATAACAACAATTATTTTATAAGCAATGATTTTCCGGTCATTTCTTCCGGCTGCTCCATACCCATAAGTTCAATGAGCGTAGGAATAATATCCGCAAGACAACCGCCTTCTCTTAATTTATACGCCGGGTCCGCATTGACAAGAATAAACGGTACCGGATTCGTGGTATGCGCCGTAAAAGGAGCACCCGTCTCGTAATCCACCAGCTGTTCTGCATTTCCGTGATCGGCACAGATGAACATAACACCGTCAACTTCTTTGACAGCTTCCACTGCACGGCCAACACACTCATCCACTGCTTCCACTGCTTTAATCGCCGCCTGTTCCACACCGGTGTGGCCTACCATATCCGGATTCGCAAAATTAATGATGATAACGTCATATTTATCGGATTTGATACAATCCACCAGCCTGTCACAGACTTCATAAGCACTCATCTGCGGTTTCAAATCATACGTAGCCACATCCTTGGGGGAATTTACCAGGATTCTCTCCTCTCCCTCGTTAGGTTCTTCCACACCGCCATTAAAGAAGAAGGTTACGTGAGCATACTTCTCTGTCTCGGCCAGCCTTGCCTGCTTCATGCCGTGTGCAGCGAGCCACTCCCCGAATGTGTTGGTAACGGAGATCTTGTGGAATGCCACTTCTTTATTCGGAATTGTCGGATCATAATCGGAAAAACACACATAAGTGAGATCCAGTCTCTTTCCTCTCTCGAATCCCTTGAAATCATCGTCGCAGAAGCTTCTGGTAATCTCTCTTGCCCTGTCAGGACGGAAATTATAGAAGACAACGGAATCGCCATCCCTGATCAGAGCCACCGGCTCACCATTCTTCTTCACAACGGTCGGCTTCACGAACTCATCCGTCTCTTCTCTGTCATAAGACGCCTGAATGCCCTCCGTCGCACTGGCCGCTTCCAGACCTTCGCCCTTCGTCAGCGCCACATAAGCTTTCTGTACTCTGTCATAGTTGTTATCTCTGTCCATCGCATAATAACGACCCGTAACGGATGCAACCTCACCCACACCGATCTTATGCATCTCCTGCTCCAGCTCTTCTACGAAACCTTTACCACTTGCAGGCGGTGTATCGCGTCCATCCAGAAAAGCGTGCACATACACCTTTTGAAGATTGTTTCTCTTCGCCAGCTCCAATAATCCATAAATATGCGTGTTATGACTGTGAACACCACCGTCGGATACCAGACCGAACATGTGCAGCGCAGAATCATTCTTCTTACAGTTATTCACCGCATCAAGAAGCGCCGGATTTTCGAAGAAAGTCCCGTCCTGAATCTCCTTCGTGATCCTTGTAAGCTCCTGATACACAATACGTCCGGCTCCCATGTTCAAATGGCCTACTTCAGAATTTCCCATCTGTCCATCCGGAAGACCTACCGCCATACCACTGGCATTTCCCTTGACAAAAGGACACTGCTCCATAAGCTTATCCATCACCGGTGTCTTCGCTTCCGCCACCGCATTGCCCTCTTTCTTTTCATTCAGGCCATAGCCGTCCAGGATCATTAATACTGCTGGTTTCTTTCCCATAATCTTCATTCTCCTTTTCTCAATATCTATCTTACACTAATACTGTTATGATTCGTTAATAATCGATCTCCCACTCATGCTCACCGCCCCAGTCGCCGATGGCGTTCGTCGTGATACCCTCAGAAGTCGTTACCTTTGTATCAAACCTGTAATTCATCTGCGGCACATACTGTCCGTCGATCTTCACATTGCTGTACAGATACTGCACCGTATACTCCGTATGGGAATCTGCCCCCTCCTCTTCCGGCGGTTCATAGGAGATAACACTTCTCTGCACTCCGTCATCTTTCTGCTGCGTCCCCCAGACCGTAATGATCCCCTGTCGGTTAGCATAATCCTCGTTGCCAGGGAAAGAAAAGCTGACCTTCCCCTCTTCCCTGTGCAGTACCATCTGTTCCCGGCTGACGGGAATATAAACACTTCCTTCCCAGCATCCGGAATTCTCTTCAATGAATCCGTCCCGAATCTCCTGATACGTTTCCTCCGACACCAGCTCCCGTGCATACGCATAATTACCCGCGGCAAATTCATCAAAAGCCTTGCTGAAATAATCACTGACCTCTTTAGCACGATCAAGGCACGTTAATGTCTCCGTAATACCCGTATCGTTGAGTGCGCCGTTTATTTCCGTGAGCAGCGCCGCATACGATTCCATGTGCGGCAGACTCAGCCTCACGTGGGGCATATCGATGACCGCATACTGCTTCAACAGCCCGCCGATCTCCTCGGAAGATTCCGCCTGATATACCGTAAACATCCTGCGCAGCAGCTGTTCATATTCCGTATAACCACATGTATCCTGCTCAATGTTTTCATCAAAAAACAATGTGCAGGTGTCCACCTCCTCCGTCACTTTAAACAGACGTGCATAGCAGGTAGACAATATTTCCAGGGTCTTCTGTCTCTCTACCCCCTGCTCCAGTACCCGCACACACTTCTCAACCGTTGCCAGCGTGCAGTTTTTCGCATTCAGTTCCGCAACTGCCTGATTCAACACTGAAACACAGTAATAATGCAGCAGTCCTTCATCCTGCGTCTTCTCCCAGCCAGTATACAGAATCTGTTCCTCTTCTGCATCCATCTGTTGTTTGTCAAAAAGCTCCGCCAGGCTGCGATACGCTTCTGTTGAAGCAGGATCTGCCGCCACCGCCTTCTCATAAGCGGTCTGCGCCTTCCCGTAATCTTCTCCGGCCATGTATCTGTCACCCTGAAAAAGCCTGAACGATGCCTTTACCGAAGGCAGACAGAACACGACAATACCGATAACCGAAAGCAAAATGACCCCTGCTGAAACCGCCATAATAATCTTCTGCCTTCTGACCTTCTTCTCCCGTTCCGCCCTTCTTCTTGCACGCTCCTCTTCCCGCCGGCTCATACGGATTTCAAAATCTTCTCTCCCATCGCCTGCCGTCTCTCTTCCCTGCGCAGCGCTTCCCTCCGCGGACACCCGGCCCATATCATGGACTTCCTTTTTCCCTCTGGCCGTCTTCCCACCGGATACTGCCTTCTTTCCGCCAGCGGTTCTTTTTACTCCGCTGTTTTTCCGGCCGGCGGCTTTTTTCCCGGCTGCCGGCTTATTCTCAACCACTGTTATCTTCGTTTTCTTCTCTGCCAAATTACTGCTGTTATGCCCCATTTTGTCCTAACTCCCGCTTCATCATAAACAAAACAAACCACATCTGCCATTCACTGGCATATTCATCACACCTTCACCATAGTAGCATATTCCAAGGGATCTTGTCCAGTTATTTAGTTGCCTTACCTGCTATAGATTGTTACCGAAATATTCTTGTGATAAAATAACAAAGACATCAAATACTCAGACACGGGAGAAAGACTATGGATACTCAATTACGCATCAAATATCAAAGCAGACTGTACGAACTTCCCTACACGCTCATTCGCAGCAGACGCAAAAGCTATGCCATCAGCATCTCCTCTGAAGGGCAGATCACATTGCGTGTTCCTCTTACGACCAGTGACCGGCAGATTCGCCATATTCTGACCGAAAAGCAGCACTGGATCATCACGAAATATCTGGAACAGCAGGAAAAACAGGCAAACAGGCCGGTCTCGGATCTGACTGATGCACAGCGCGATGCCTTGACGCAGCGCTATATTGCCGCGGCCAAAGAATATTTTCCAAAAAGAGCTGCCTATTTTCACCAGTTCACCGGCGGCACATACAACCGTATCACCATAAGGGATCAAAAAACTCGCTGGGGAAGCTGCAGCGCAAAAGGCACGCTCTCCTTCAACTGGCGTCTTATGCTGGCTCCGCCTGCCATTCTGGATTACGTAGTCGTTCATGAACTCTGTCATCTGACACACATGGATCATTCCGCCGCGTTCTGGCAGGCCGTGGAATCCGTATACCCGGACTACCGCAGCGCCCGCCAATGGCTAAAAGAACACGGTCAGGAGCTGATTCTGTGATCAGCCCTGTTTCCTTGTTTTGACACGCAGCGACGCATAATGACTGTTTCTGTCGCTGCCGCGCTGTCGTCCTCTATCACTTCTCTGTCCGGTTTTACGACTAAAGCTCTCATATTTACCGCTTCGCCCATTATTTCCGCTGTCTCTTCGATGTCCCCGGCTGCCTGATCTCCTGTCAAAAGAGAATTTCTCCGATTTAATATCCTCGATTTCGGCTCCCAGTTTCATCTGCATAAATGCCGCGGCAATCTCCACCGCGCTGTGTTCTCCCAGCGCGATCTCGTCCAGAATATACCCTGTGGCACGGCTGATATCCTGCTGTTCCGTCACCCGAACCGCTTCCTTCAATATTTTGGCGGCCTTTCTGGATGTAATATCCGCCGCACTGGGAATTTTTCTCTCCTTGATCCTGGTGTGGCACACACGCTCAATGTCTCTGATCTTATAAGCTTCTCTGCCGGATACCAGCGTAAAGGAACGTCCCGTCTTGCCGGCGCGTCCCGTCCTGCCAATCCTGTGCACATAATACTCGATATCCTCCGGCACGTCATAATTGTAGACAGCCTCCACATCATTTACGTCGATTCCTCTCGCCGCCACATCGGTTGCGATCAGAATCCCTGCCCTGCCGCTGCGGAACAGATTCATGACCGTATCGCGCTGATGCTGAGACAGATCGCCATGCAGCCCCTCCGCTTCATAGCCCCTTTCCTTCAGATGTTCTGTCAGTTCGTCTACCATCCGTTTGGTATTACAGAAGATCAAGGCTCTTTTCGGATCATAATAATCGATCAGCCGACATAAAACCTCTTCCTTATCCTGTCTGCGCACCTGATAGTATGCCTGCCGGATCAGAGGAATCGTCACTTCCTCCGGCGTCATCTTGACATATACGGCATTCTTCTGATAGGTCTTTGTCAATTCCAGGATCGGCTCCGGCATGGTAGCCGAGAAGAGTCCTGTCTGTCTTACTTCCGGCATCTGCTTTAAAATAGTCTCGATGTCCTCCCGGAATCCCATATTAAGCATCTCATCCGCCTCGTCGAGCACCACCGTGTGAACATTTTCCATCTTTAAAGTATGCCTGCGCATGTGATCCATCACACGTCCCGGAGTACCCACAATGATCTGTGCACCGCCTTTCAGACACTTGATCTGTCTGACAATATCCTGTCCGCCATAAATCGGAAGCACCTTGATCCCATGCATATATTTGGAAAACTTCCGCAGCTCCTCTGCCGCCTGCATGGCCAGTTCTCTGGTAGGACATAAGATCACTGCCTGCAGATTACGGTTATTGACATCAATCTTCTGCAAAATGGGAATCCCAAAAGCCGCCGTCTTGCCGGTACCGGTCTGGGCCTGTCCAATCATATCCTGTCCTGTCATAAAAAGTGGAATCGCCTGTTCCTGAATCGGTGTCATCTGCTCATAACCAAGCTCCTTCACGGCGCGAAGAATTCTCTCATCGATCTGCGCATCTTCATATCTCATTCTCATCTCTCCCTGCTGTTCTTTTTCTGCTTCTGCATCCTGTCTGCCCTCTGCCCGTTCATTTCCGGTCATGATCTGATCACCATATAATCTGTCATAACGTTCCTGTGTCAAAATCTCCTTTTCTAAAAAAATCTCGAATTCCTCTCCTCTTCTCTTCCGTCTGCCCATACTCTCTCCATTTCCTGTTCTCTTTCTGATCATGCAGTCAATACGACATAATGCTGTCTTATCGTTATTGGCAATCATCCACGGCAAACCTGCACAACAATTGCTGCCAAACCTGAACTCTCTCAGACATGGCAGCATCTGCATACATTCCTATTAACTGATATATGATCCTTCCATCCCGCATTTCGACAACGCATCAGGCAAGATAAATTTTTCGCAGTCTGCTCACTGCCCTGTCTGCAATCAGGCACTCTCCGTGTTCCTCCAGATACTGCATCCGCTCTTCGGAAACCGCAATCAGATTCCCGAACTCTACTGCCTGCGCACTGATCTTGTTAAACATTTTGTAAGATAATCTGTTCTTCTCCATCACAAGATAGTACACATTACTCTCTTTGTACAGATGACTCTTTACCGATACAGAATTCGGAATCGATGCCGTAAACTGCATAACCTGATGAAGCGATGCAAAGACAAACATACGTCTGTTCTCGTCAAATCCCTCTGCGCTCTGCCCGCTCTCCATTTCAGCCTGATCCTGTCTCCCAAGCTCATCACTTACCCCCTGCAGTACATCCTTCAAATGCTGCAGAATATCTTTAAATCCCATGGGTCCTTCATCCGTAAAGGTGACCACCAGCCCTTTATCCTTCAATGGTGTGATCTGCATGGCGATATTCTCTCCGTTGATCTGATAGCCGATCTCATCATGTGCACGCTCGATTATATCGCGCAGGAATCCTTCGCCCTTCTCATTCCTCTCGAAAATATCTGACAGAGTCAAGCCATATTCCAACATATCTTCCGCTGTAATAATACACTGCACTGTAGCTTCATTGATCTTCTTATATTTCATATAGCACGTTATCCTCTGTTTTCTACCTGCCTTCAAGCCTTAAATCCGCTCCTGCCAGGATTGATCGGCGCAGGCGGTTTTGTATATTGCCGTTGTCGTCAGGTGCAATATTATTCTAACATAAAAATACGCAATAAGAAAGAATCTTATCGCGTATTATTTTTTAATTCGATATTTTCGTTACTTTACCCATATTATTCGTTTTTATACCTGGATAGGAGTAATCATTACTACCGATCACGTCTTCCACACACATAATCGGCACTTACATTCGGCATTCTCAGCAAAAACTTATGTTCGCCAAAGCTGCCGACATCCACAGGGAATTCAATCAGGGACAGATAGCCGAACCGGACATCACTGCTGTTTGCCAGTTTCAGGCCAATCCCTGTTATCAACGTAACAGCCTCGCGCCCTTCTCCCGTCATCTGGAAACAGGCAGATCCCTCATCCCATATCACTTTCTCCACATCATCGCCGTTATACCGCGAAATATCGACACTGCCAATCTCTTCCGTCCCATTCTGAATAAGGCTCACCGTTCTTTCTTCCTGCTCTTGTGTGAGCAGCAATTCTATTCCCTGCTCTTCGATCTGCCTTCGGTAATCCTCTTCCTCAAAACAATACAATTCTATCGTACCGGTATCATACCTGTCCGCCACATAAAGACGCCAGATCTCACTGGTATTGGTGTTGACCACACATTCTGTGAATGCAAAACTCCTGGGCAGGCCATCCGACTCTGCTTCTTCCAGAATCTTCACTTTTATTCCGCCTGATAATGTCGGCAGCCACGGCTCATCAAAAGTATTGACATCCCCGTCAATCTCAATCTTCATCCCCCTGCACCCATACTCTTCCGTATAAAGGCCATAGAATTCAATGCCGCTCTCCCCTTCCTGCAAAAGCCGATACCACTGACCGTCTTCCATAGGGCACTCCGTCTCCTCAAACAAATACTCATAATATTTGCCCGTATCCACCATCTCTGCGGATTCCAGTGCAGTATCCTCCATACTGAACAGCAGCTTCTCAAACTCTGTCTGCTCACTTCCAACTGCCGTCACATCCTGCTGTCCCTGATTTGTCTCCTCACTCCGTCGCTCCTGCGCAGCATCTTCCTTCTCTGCCGCCTTTTGACCGTCTGTACTGCCGGACATCAGATCCCCTTTGTTTGTCAGAAGGATCTCTTTCCCTTTCCCGGCCGCATCACTGTCCGACGACTCCGGGCCTGTAAAAGCGCACCCACAGGCTAAAATCATCACAGACGCTGCGAGTACCGCCGCTGTCCTGCTGTTCTTCTTCTTTGCTGCAATCATGGAAATTCTCTCCTTTACACTGTTCCCCCGGCCGCCCACGATCAGGACTGCCCCTGCACCTCTCATTGCCGTCCCTCTGTTGACAAAAAGATCGAGCAATGTTCTTCCATAGGCGAACCGCTCCTTCTCTCCCAGGATCCTGATCACACGTTCATCACATGCCAGCTCACTGTCTCTTCTGGCAGCGTATGCCGCCACCCAGATCAAAGGATAAAACCAGTACACAACACACAATATGCTGCGCAAAAACGCCCAAAAGACATCTCCCTGTATGAAATGCGCATATTCATGTGCCAGCACGTGCCGCAGTCTTCCTTTATCCTGCCAGATCTGCGGTTCCATATAGATATTACGTCCTACCAGGCATGGTCCCGGAAGCCCTTTGACCAGAAACACCCGTATCCGTCGTACCTTCACGCGTTTTCTCCAGATTCCAGGCAGCTCATCAGCCGGAACTTCTACTCTCCTGCGATGCAGATATCTTACAAGCCGCAGATGATTGACCAGCATGCAGCCGCCAATCCCCACCGCACCAAAAATCCACAGACCCATTATAAGGGTGCGTATCCGCATTATCTCCAGCTCTCCCATACCTTCCCGGGTCGTACTCTCATTTTCAGTGTGTCCTTTGGTCAGAAGCTGTTTTGTCTTTTGTCCTCCTGTCTGCTGCACATCAACTTGTCCCGTCTCCCGTCCGGCACTTTCTGCCGCACCGTACTCTGCCTTATCCGTCGCATTGTTCACCAGACTGTTCCATCCTTCTATTGCATTCCGGATATCAGTCTTTGAAGTCGCCCCCGCTTCCGCTTCCCCCACACTGCGCTCCGGCCACACCGGTACCAGATTTAAAACACTGAATGTGCTGCTGCCAAAAGACAACGGCAGAAGCAGCCGTAAAGCAACTATGCTCCAAAGGACATATCGAAATTTCATGCTGATCCTTCCCCTGGTTAAATACCGCAAAAGCAGAATCGCACCTATCAGCAGCGTCACGCTCATCAAAATCTCCGCCATATCTTCCTCACTCCTCTCTCAAACGGTTCTCTTCTTCGGCCCTGCGCAGAATTTCATACATCTCCGCGATCTCTTCCCTGGACACTGCTCTCTTCTCTACCATTGTATTAAGCATCAGTCCCATTCTACCATCAAACACCTTCTCCAGAAATTCTTCTGTTTCCTGCAAAACAGCCTCATCTCTCCCGATCTCCGGATAATACAGTTTAGCCCGCTCCCCGTCCACATGATAGATTGCCTCCTTCTCTTCCATGCGACGCAGGAAGGTCATCACCGTATGCTTACTCCATCCTGTCGAATCTTTAAAATGATTCGTCAACTGCATCATCGTCTGCGGTGCATCCTGCCATAACAAGGTCATTACCTTCCACTCAGCTTCCGATAATTTAATCATTTCATCCTCCATTTCCTTTTGGTTGACATATGCCTACCTATAATATAGCTCATTGGTAGTCATATGGCAACCACTTTTATCCTTATATTTTAATCGAATTGTCTGCCTTATTCTTTTATTATTTTAAATTATCTGTTAAAATAGTGTTAAGAAACAGAAATGTATGACGATATAATTTATAGAACACGAATCAAAAAGGAGGGATTACCGCAAAATATGCATATGGAAATAACTACAGAGTGGAAGCGGTTATGGCGATCACCCCGTTAAAGAGAGTCACCTCGGAAGACAAAAATCGCCAGTCCGGACAGAACCCGTCCCAGACATTTGCAGACACATTTTTTTCCAGGGTGTTGGACGAGGCATGTGAACAGGAACGGGCTAAGAATATCCACATTTATACCAATGGCTATACCAAAGATGCCCTTCCTTATCACACTTTCATCAAGATGAAAGAATATTGTTAGCAGAAATATACAAAACAAAAGCCGATGCGAGAGTGTAAAATAAAGTGTGTAAGTTACCGGTAACAAAACTTACGCACTTTATT
>CAJTPO010000064.1 GCA_910578115.1 uncultured Lachnospiraceae bacterium
GGAAAATTTTTCTTCGCCTTTTTCATAAAATTTCTTTTCGTAATTCATTATATATGATATAGTATAATGGAATGTGGAATAAGGGGCAGATGAAAATGGTGCAGACGGATGCCGGACAGAAACAGCAGTCAGGGAAGAACGGACGTGTCCGCCGATTGAAGAAAGTGATCATCCTTGTTCCGTTTTCTGTGATATTGATCTTACTGGCCGCATGTATATTTCTGTCTGTAAGGCTTCATATGGTTAAAGGGGAGCTGCGGGATGCACTGACAAGACTGGAAACAATATCCGTCATGAAGCAGACAGATACAGGGGGCAGGCCGGAAGACGCTGCAGAAGAAGCGTTATATACGGTTTCTGGAGTGGACGAGTCAGGGAGAAGAACAGCTGATCCTGATGCTGTGCCGATGCAGGAAGCGGAGGATGCCGTGCATAAGGTCTATTTGACATTTGATGATGGACCAAGCAGTAATACAGACCGGATTCTGGATATACTGTCTGATTATGATGTGAAGGCCACTTTTTTTGTTGTTGGAAGAGAGGAAGAAGAATATCGCGCGTTATATCAAAGGATTGTAGAAGAAGGGCATACGTTGGCGATGCACTCTTACAGTCATAAATATAACGAGATATATCAGAGCGTGGAGAGCTATAGTGCTGATCTGAAAAAATTACAGGAGTTTTTGTATGATATTACGGGTGTCTGGTGCAGGTACTGCAGATTTCCCGGAGGCAGCAGTAATACGGTAAGCAGAGTGGACATGCATGAACTGATCGAATATCTTGATGAACAGGATATTTCTTATTTTGACTGGAATGTTTCGTCGGGTGATGCATCCAGTGCATCGATCAGTCCGGCGAGCATCATACGTAACTGTACGGCGAAGCTGCAGGAGTATGATGAGTCTATAATATTGATGCACGATGCATACGAGAAATCGACCACCGTGGAGGCGCTGCCTGCACTGATCGAGACAATCCAGGCGATGGAGGGTACGAAGATCGTTCCGATCTCTGATGATACGGAAGCGATTCATCATATAAGTAATGACTAAAGAATGGAGGATGTGGGAATGGGGTTTTTTTCAGATTTAAAGGAAGATTTATCTCAGGCGGTAAATGAATTGATGCCGGAGGAGGCAGTGGATACTACGCCGTCAGACAGCACAGAGATGGAGAGTGTGTTATCCGATGAGCAGTATGCTCAGGAGACATCAACGATGGAAGAAATGCCGGATACGGTAAATTCTTTTGATATCAGCAGTATGCTGGACAAATTGGATGAGGCGGATATGACGGCAGAAGATACTTTAGAGGAGCCGGAGAGTACAGCGGATGTTTCAGAGAACGACGAAGATGGTCTGTCATGGACAGAAGCGCAGGATGTGACAGAGACTGTGGAGCTGGAGGAGACGGTGGAAGTACCGGAAGAGACGGAGCTGGAGAGCCAGGAGGAAGTATTGGAAGAGACGGAGACGGAGGACCTGGAGGAAGAACTGCTTCCGGAAGCAGTGATGGAAGAAGAGAGCGAAATCGATAATACATTATCTCAGCCGAGTGAGGAGGAAGAGAAGACTATGGATATGCAGACTAATCGTGTTGCGGTGGATGAGACAGCAGTGGTAACGGAAGGGATGACGATCACGGGTGATATTGTGTCCGAAGGATCGATGGAATTGATCGGTACGGTAAACGGTAATCTTGATATTTACGGTAAACTCAATATTACAGGCAGGGTGCAGGGAAATTCCAAGGCGGCAGAGATCTATGCGGAAGGAGCAAAGATCGTTGGTGAAGTGAACAGTGACGGCAGTGTAAAGATTGGACAGAGTTCTGTTATCATCGGTAATATTACAGCTACCAGCGCAGTGATCGCAGGTGCCGTAAAGGGTGATATAGACGTGCATGGCCCGGTTATTTTAGATACCACGGCCATTGTTATGGGTAATATTAAGTCTAAATCTGTACAGATCAATAACGGCGCCGTAATTGAAGGCTTATGTTCTCAGTGCTATGCGGATATCAGCCCATCCACTTTCTTCGAGGAGTTTAAGAAACAGAAATAAGTTGATAGCTGTAGGAATGACGGGATAAAGAGGGATAGCAAAACGGGAGAAATAGCATATGCAGCGTATACTGTTGAAATTAAGTGGTGAGGCTTTGGCCGGGGATAAGAAGACAGGCTTTGATGAGGATACCGTGCGTGGAGTAGCCGTACAGGTCAGAGAGCTGGTCGAAAGTGGGATTCAGGTTGGTATTGTGATCGGCGGCGGCAATTTTTGGCGGGGGCGTTCCAGTGACAGTATTGACAGGACAAAGGCGGATCAGATCGGCATGTTGGCAACGATCATGAACTGCATCTATGTTTCGGAGATCTTCCGTTCGGAAGGTATGATGACGAATGTGCTGACACCTTTTGAGTGCGGTTCTTTTACGAAACTGTTTTCAAAGGACAGGGCTAACAAATATTTTTCCAAGAACATGGTAGTCTTTTTTGCAGGAGGCACCGGGCATCCATATTTTTCAACAGATACCGGGGTTGTATTGAGGGCGGTGGAGGTGGATGCCGACGTGATTCTGCTGGCGAAAGCGGTTGACGGCGTTTACGACAGTGACCCGAGATGTAATCCGGAAGCGAAGAAGTATGCTGAGGTATCCATAGAAGAAGTGATTGAGAAGAACTTACAGGTAGTGGATATGACAGCATCTATTATGGCCAGAGATAACAGGATGCCGATGTGGGTTTTTGCGCTGAATGAAGATAACAGCATTGTAAACACCGTTAGAGGTGAATTTAACGGGACGAAGGTAACCGTGTGACAGGAAGATAATCGAAGGGTTATGGACCTGTAAATGATTATAATATGGGAGGTTCACTATGGACGAGAGATTAAAACCCTATGAGGAGAAGATGCAGAAGTCTTATGATTATCTGGAAGGCGATCTGGCAACAATCCGGGCGGGACGTGCTAATCCGCATGTTCTTGATAAGCTGAGGGTGGATTATTACGGAACACCTACACCGATCCAGCAGGTAGGGAATGTTACGGTACCGGAACCGAGGATCATACAGATTGCACCCTGGGAGAAGACGCTGATCAAAGCCATCGAGAAAGCAATTATGACATCAGATATAGGGATTAACCCGACGAATGATGGAGCGGTAATCCGGCTTGTATTTCCGGAATTGACGGAGGAACGCCGTCGTGATCTGGTCAAGGATGTTAAGAAGCGTGGTGAGGAAGGAAAAGTAGCAATCCGGAATACACGGCGTGACGGTAATGATGCGCTTAAGAAGCTGGCCAAGGCGGAGGTTTCTGAGGATGAGGTCAAGGAGCTGGAGGAAAAGCTGCAGAAGATGACGGATAAGTTTATCAAGAATATCGATAAGCTTGTGGAAGAGAAATCCAAAGAGATTCTTACGGTGTAGTGTGTTTTGTTTGGTACTGACATTCGTTCATTAGATAAATAACGAGTGTTTCATGAAAGAAACGTATAGAGAGGGGCTTACAGAATCGATATTCTGTTGTCCCTTTTCCAATTTGTACAGTGTTGTCAGGCAGCAGTGATCCGGAACAGGTGGATGTACTGCCGAAGGAAGGTATCTGAACCGTTACGATGAATCTGAGCTGATGGGGATGCAGGTTTGTGTTTTTACGGCTGCAAACTCACAGAATGAGAAGGAGGCATGGCTATGAACAGGGAGATTCCGAACCATGTAGCGATTATTTTGGATGGAAATGGCAGATGGGCAAAGCAGAAAGGTATGCCGCGGAACTATGGGCATGTGCAGGGCGCTAAGGCCGTAGAGGTAATCTGTGAAGAAGCATATAAGATGGGAATTCAGTATTTGACGGTATATGCGTTCAGTACGGAGAACTGGAACAGGCCCCGCGATGAGGTAGATGCTTTGATGGGATTACTGCGGAATTATATGAAGACGTGTCTGAAGACGGCAGCCAAAAACAATATGTGTGTGCGGATCATCGGAGAGAAATCCAGGCTGGATGATGATATCAGAAAGCGTATGGAGCAGCTGGAGGAGGCGACAAGAAATAATACGGGACTGCATTTTCAGATTGCGATCAATTATGGCGGCAGGGATGAGATTGTCCGGGCGGTACGCCGGCTGACGGAGGAAGTTGTCGAAGGCAGGATGACTGTTGATGATATCACGGAGGAAAAGATAACTGCCGCGTTGGATACATGCGGGATACCGGAGCCGGATCTGTTAATACGTACGTGCAATGAGCAGCGTATTTCGAATTTTCTGTTGTGGCAACTGGCCTATACGGAATTGTATTTTACGCCGGTAGCGTGGCCGGATTTTTCAAAGGAAGAATTGGAGAAGGCGATCACTGCATATAATAGCAGAGACAGACGGTATGGTTTGGTTAAGGAGGTATAGGAAGGAGCGGGAATATGTTTCGCACTAGATTGTTAAGTGGTATCCTGCTGGTGATCATTGCACTGGCGACGATCATGGCGGGAAATGGTATATTGGCTGTAGTTTTGTGCCTGATCTCTCTGATTGCCTACGGCGAACTGGTAAAAGCGTGTGGTACGCATGAAGTAAATGAAGATTTTCGTGAGAAGCAGATAACAGCAGGGCACACGTCCTTTTGGTTTGTACATGGCGGTCTGCATGCACCGGAATATATCGGAATGTTCATGACAATATTATATTATATTCTCCTCTATTGCAGTCTCTGGTACGGCAGGGAAAACGGAGAGGGGTTAGTGGCGGTATATCCGGTCATCATGATTGCAGTGGTGGTTACCCTGATTGTTATGTTGTTTATGTATGTGTTTACTTTTCCGCGTTATCATGCATCGCGGATTATGTCGGCCGTGTTTGCCTATCTGTATGCGCCGGTCATGTTGTCTTTCATCTATTTGATCAGAGAGGGATTTGATCAGGGAAAATATTTGGTCTGGTTTGTCTTCCTTTGTTCCTGGGGGAGTGACACCTGTGCCTATGCAGTAGGAGTGCTTATTGGTAAGCATAAGATGACACCGAAATTAAGTCCGAAGAAGTCGGTGGAGGGTGCGGTTGGCGGTGTGGTCGGTGCGGCACTTTTATTTGTGCTTTATACGCAGTTTGTGATCAACGCATATTCAGAGACGTATCTTCAGCTTTTGCTGGTGGCCGGGCTTGGAGCAGCAGGAGCGCTGGTGTCTATGGTAGGAGATCTGGCGGCGTCTGCGATCAAGAGAGATCATGATATCAAGGACTATGGTAAGCTGATCCCCGGACATGGCGGAATTATGGATCGATTTGACAGTGTGATCATTGCGGCACCGCTTATTTTTATTGGGTTGATGTTTATGTAGGATAAACGGCTGCGGGGTAAACAGATACACATGACAGGGAGAATAAAGTCGAAACTGGTACATGAGAAGAGAGGAAACATATGAAAAGGATTGCGATATTGGGCTCTACGGGGTCAATTGGTACGCAGACGCTGGAGATTGTAAGGAAAGAACCTGATTTACAGGTGGTTGCGCTGGCGGCCGGAACGAATGTTGATTTGATGGAGAAGCAGGTGCGGGAATTTCGTCCGGTGTTGGCGGCGATGTGGTCTGAGGAAGCGGCACGTGATCTGCGTGTAAGATTGGCAGATCTGTCTGTGCGGGTAGTACATGGTATGGAAGGTCTGCTGGAAACGGCAGTTTGTGAGGAATCGGAAGTATTGGTGACGGCAATAGTGGGAATGATCGGTATCAGGCCGACAATCGCCGCCATAGAACATCATAAGACGATTGCGCTTGCCAATAAAGAGACTCTGGTGACTGCGGGTCATATCATTATGCCGCTGGCGGCACGAAACGGGGTATCGATTCTGCCGGTTGACAGTGAACACAGCGCTATATTCCAGTCTCTGCACGGTGAGAACAGAGAACGTGTGAGTAAGATTTTGTTGACGGCGTCAGGCGGTCCTTTTCGCGGAAAGACCAGGGAGCAGTTGAGTACAATGACGGTGGAGGATGCGTTGAAGCACCCGAATTGGTCTATGGGAAAGAAGGTTACGATCGATTCGGCTTCTCTTGTCAATAAGGGATTGGAAGTGATGGAAGCGAAATGGCTGTTTGATGTGGAATTAGAGCAGATTCAGGTGGTAGTACATCCGCAGAGTATCATCCATTCGGCGGTGGAATATGTGGATGGAGGCATTATGGCACAACTGGGTGTACCGGATATGAAACTGCCGATCCAATATGCACTTTTTTATCCTGACAGGCGTCCTATGGATAATGGAAGAGTGGACTTCTTTCAGTTGGGGCAGCTTACGTTCGAAGCGCCGGATACAGAGACTTTCCGAGGGCTGGCGCTGGCATATCAGGCGGCGGAAGCGGGAGGGACGATGCCGACGGTGTTTAATGCCGCCAATGAGAAGGCAGTAGCCCTGTTCTTACAAAAGAAGATTACATTTTTGCAGATACCGGAGCTGATCGAGAGGTCTATGGAGCAGCATAACGTGATCGGCGATCCGACGGTGGATCAGATTCTGGAAGCGGAGGCATCCACTTACGAATATATATCTGAATTAACAAAAAATAAGTTTGGAGAATAGGAACTTGATCAGGACAATTATTTTATTTATCATTATTTTCAGTATTGTGGTGATCTCTCATGAGCTGGGCCACTTTCTTATCGGCAGGAGAAACGGTATCCGGGTTGTAGAGTTCTCGGTGGGTATGGGGCCTACACTGTTTTCTTTTGTCAAAGGAGGTGTCAAATATTCCCTGAAGCTTCTGCCTATAGGCGGGGCATGTATGTTTGACGGTGAGGACGGCATGGGCGGAGAAGAAGGAAAGCCAGGCGGGTTATATCGCAGAGCAGGTGTGGAACCTGATTTGCCGCTGCCTTCGGAAAATGGCAGGGAGCAGGACTTTGCGATCGACCTGGAGCAGGGGGGCGTTTCTTTTCCGGAAGCAGGCGTGTGGAGGCGCATTGCCACTGTGTTTGCAGGGCCATTTTTCAATTTCATTCTGGCTTTTGTGGTGGCGGTTGTGCTGACGGCATTTTCGGGGGCCGATCTGCCGGTGATCGGACAGGTATCTGAGAATTCCGCGGCTGAGGAAGCCGGTCTGCAGGCAGGAGACCGGATTACGCAGATTGATCGCGAGAAGATTCATTTCTATCGGGAAGTTGCGGTAATCTCGGCACTTAATCAAGGAGAGGAGCTGGAGGTTCACTTTGAGCGGGATGGAAAGAAAGAAGTCGTCACCGTACAGCCTCGGTATGATGCGCAGTCAGGCCGCTATTATATGGGATTTACAGGAGCCGGAGAGTATTTGAAGTGTAATCCTCTGCAGGTATTTCAGTATGGATTCTATGAGGTAGAATATTATGTAAGGGTTACGTATAAGAGCCTGGGCCAGTTGTTACGGGGGAAGGTCACGAAGGATGATGTATCGGGCCCGATCGGTATTGCACAGTTTGTGGGAGAAAGTTATGATCAGGCGGAAGAGAATTACGGAACTTCCTCGGCGATCTTGACAATGTTGGAGATCATAGTGCTTTTGTCTGTCAATCTGGGGATCTTGAATCTACTTCCATTGCCGGCATTGGATGGCGGAAGGCTTCTGTTCATGCTTGTGGAAGTGATACGGGGGAAACCTGTATCGCCGGAGAAAGAAGGCATAGTTCATTTTGCCGGGCTTGTGGTATTGATGATATTGATGGTATTTATTATGTATAATGATATTATGAGATTGGTGCATTAGGGAAACTGTGCAGCCTGTCCATGAATATTGCCTGATGATCGATAAGTTGGGAATTTTTCTGGTACTTTGGAATTGTCAGGCATTAACTTTATATATGACACGGTACAAATTTTTTATGCAGGATGGAGGAGGGAACTGGAAATGAGGAGGAGGAAGCATTATTTTAGAGCGACAGCGTTTTTAATGGCAGTATTGTTGTTGAGTACGCCGGGGATGAGTGTCTGTGCAGAAACGATCGATTTCAATCCGACTGTCAATATTGGACAGGAGATAAGCATAAAGGATCATTCTCAATCAGAAAAAGAGAATTCGGATGCCGGTCTGGAAGATGATTCGGAAAAGAGTCCAGAGAAGGATGTGGAGACGGACCCGGAGGAGGCCGAGAAGGATTCGGAAGACGATGCGGAGAAGAATTTGGGGGAAGAGTCTGGAAAGGATCCGGAAGATGATGAGGAGAAGGAGCCGGAGGAGGAATCCGGGAAGGGTCCCGAAGATGATGTAGAGGAGAATCCGGAGGAGGAGACTGGGAAGGATCCGGAAGATGATGAGGAGGAGAATCCGGAGGAGGAGACTGGGAAGGATCCGGAAGATGATGAGGAGAAGAATCCGGAGGAGGAGACTGGGAAAGGTCCCGAAGATGATGTAGAGGAGAATCCGGAGGAGGAGACTGGGAAGGATTCCGAAGATGATGAGGAGAAGAATCCGGAGACAGAGGTGGATGAGGACGAACTGACAAACAAAGTTTTGTCAGATGAGAAAGCCCTGATATCGGCGGAATTGAAAGCACCGAACAATTTACAGCTGGATAACGCAGACATTTTCAGTATAGTTTTGACCTGGGATGCAGTGGAGGGAGCTGACATCTATGAAGTGTATTATGCTGTGGATCCTGCATTAACGGGAAATTTAGGAACAGATGCCTATAAGCTTCTTGGAACCACAGAGGAGAATACATATAAAAGCAATCTGTCTGAAAATGAAGTATTAAATCCTGAGCACGAATTTAATCATTATCCGGTAGAGAAGCAATATTACAGTTACCGGGTCAAAGCCGTCCGTCGACAGAGTGCCGACCAGTCGCTGCCTTCCGAACAGGGGGAGAAAAGTCCCTTCTCGGAACCGGTATCAGCCAATGGCATGTATGTAGACAGTCTGCCATATATCAACAGTAAACGAAAAGCGTATAAGCTGCCTGGAAGTGGGGACTATGTCAGGTTCTATCTGGGAAATAAAGAGGGGGAGGAGTATAATGAGGCAAATCCGATCCGGCTGCACGAGGGAGAAAGTATTGACGGACTGACTCTGTGGGCAGTATGTGAAGACGGATCCAGGGTATCTTACTGTAAGATCAGAGATGCGATCGCTGCCTATGAGAAATCACATGAAGCGATTGCAGGAAATTATAAATTTGCATCTTATGCGGAAACATATGGTTTTACATGGTTTATAGCAGAGCGGCTTTCACGGGCGGATCATGTTTTCGGTACGGAATCTTGTATTTCTTCTTTGATCAAATATGCAGGGAACACTGTTCCGGATCAGTTGGGATTTAAAGCGGAGAACACGACACAGGGAACAGGATATCTGGCTGTGGCGTTGAATAATTCATTGCCGCCTGAATATGGTTCGATTTTTTTTGAACCGAAGAATGCAATGTGTTTTGAGTTTTTTGTTCCGGTTGTGATCGAAGAGGCTGAGGAAGGCGAGATCTATGAGGATCTGGATTCATCCACCATATGTGATTCGGGAGAAGCTCTGTGGCAGACAGCGAGACGGAAGATTCATGATCGGGAAAAGGAATTTATTCTTCTGTTGGGAGAAAGCGCGTATAATGCCTTTTTAGATGAATATGGCTACCGTAGGTTTACCGAGTGGAACGGAAGCATGCATGAAGATTATGTATCTCTGGCCGACGATAAGATCGTCGATACATGGTTGTTTACAAAGTATGCGGAAAAAGAGTGGATGGAACCCTGGGCCGGTGATAATCTGCAGGATTGCATCAGGAATTGTATGTTCAGCGGCGACCAGATCCTTGTGAACGGAACATACTATCATAGTTTTAAATGGTCGGCCGAATATTATACAACGGCAGAACAGGAGAAGGAACTGGACGCAGCGATCGAGAAACTGCTGGCAGAAGGTGGAGCGCTTTATGAAGCTCGTATTTCGGATAATCCATTGAAAAAGATTCGGGCAGCTTTTGACTATACCACTGGAATTATGTGGGTCGATGGAACAGAGAATCCTTTGAATTACACGGTATACAGTGCCATACTATTACGAAAGGGCAGCTGTGAAAGTTTTTCCCTGACTTTTGTCAGACTATGTCGGGAGATGGGCATCCAGGCCCGCGTGGTGAAAGACGACTATTGGGGCAGGAAAGGCAGTCATGCCTGGAATATCGTGGAGTACAGGGGACTTTGGTATTATGTAGACTGCACGAACGTAAATAAATTTATGAAGGGCAGTTCCGGATTTAATCCCGGAGATCAGCTGCCGATCTACAGTGAGAAGGAATTTACGGACAGCCATCCAATCTCAAAGACGGATTATGCCTTGAAGAAAGTAACGTATTATTTGAATGGTGGGACGAATGCTCCCGGGAATCCTGTTTCATATGAGCCGGGAGATATATTGACCTTTGCGGCACCCGTGAAGGCAGGAAACACCTTCGAAGGCTGGTTTGCAGATAAGTCCTTCCGTACACGGGTGACGGGACCGGAAGGAGGAACTTTTAATACGTCTTCTCTGACCGGTGCTCTGAATCTCTATGCAAAATGGAAGACGAATGAGTATACGCTGATCTATAACATGAATGTGCCGGAAGGTGCAGTGATCAAGAAGGAGGGATCGATCAATGATGTGACGGTGAAGTACAATGCGTCAGTCAGGCTTGCGGCAAACACGGCAGCTTTGTACAAATATAAGTTTAAGGGGTGGAATACAGCAGCTGACGGAAGTGGAGTTGCATATAACGCCGGTGCCGCCGTGAAAAATCTGGTTACAAGTGGAAGTTGTATCCTGTATGCGCAGTGGATACCTACGACCTATACGGTGAAATATGACAGTAACGCTTCCAGCCTGGGTCTGACGGCAAAAGGGAAAACGGCAAATACAGTGATGACCTTTTATTCGGAGACGAACAAAACCGCAATGAACGCTTTCAAAATAAACGGTTATGAGTTTACAGGCTGGGCTACCAGAGCGGATGGCAGAGGATTAACATTTGGCCAGCAGAAAGAAGCGGATGGAACGGTCAGTGGGGCCGCAGTGATCGGTACGGCTTTAGAGACTGTGTATGCGAAAGATACAAATGCTGCGGTTGTTTTGTATGCGCAGTGGAAAGCGGTGCCGTATACGGTCAAGCTGTACAGGAATGACGGAGGCATCGAGACAGAACCGGCACAGAACATATCGGTGAATACCGGTGAATTACTGTCTTCTAAAAGCGAGACGGCGAAGATCATAAGAAACGGTTATACATTGTCATCCTGGAACACAAAGGCAGACGGCAAAGGGAAGAAATATGCCCTGAACGCGAAGAATCTGGCGAAACCGGGAGAAACGATCACCTTATACGCGCAGTGGAGCAGACCGATCACCTATAAGATTACGTATGATCTGCAGGGCGGGAAGAATGCTGCCGGGAATCCGAAGAGTTATACGGCGGCAAGTACAACGGAGCAGAGAATGCTTCGGCAGTCGACAAAGGTTGGCAGTATCTTCGTGAAATGGGTAGACGCTGAGGAAGAGAATCCGGATACGGCCACCGGGATTGAAACAATTCCAAATGAGTTTTTCCGCAATATAAAACTTCGTGCAGTATGGCGTGAGAACTCGTATCAGGTCACGTATCATGGTGCCGATGAGAAGTATACTTCTGTGACAGATCCGGTAACGAAAACCTACAGGTATTCGGAGCTTGTAGATACCTTTGCACCGGCTAAGGAGTTTGCCTTGAAAGAAGAGATTAATGATAAGGTAAGCATATCGGCCTGGACGACGCAGCCGAATGGCAGGGGAAAATCATTTGCGGCAGGAAAGCATTTTTCGAAGCTGAGCGCATTTAATTTTGACGATCCGGATGGCAGGGGAAAAATAGATTTATATGCTGTATGGGGGCCGGCAGTCTATAAGATAACATATGAAAACTGCAGTGCGGATGACGGAGTCAGGCATTCGGCAGTTACGAGCTATGTGTACAATACGAAAAAGAATATACCTGTTAAATCTCCTGTCAGGACCGGTTATATCTTTGCCGGCTGGACGGAGCCTTCCGGAAAGGATTATTTTGACCATACCAGGAAACGGATTAAGGCAGGCACGGCAGAGGATGTAGTCCTGACAGCGAACTGGATGCCGATTACGTATGCTGTCAAACTTAATCTCAACGTTAAGGACAAAGGTGTGTCTTTCAAGACAGATGCGCAGATTGTTTACGGAGATACGCAGGGAACCGGAATAGCATATGAATATGATACTGAGGCTAACGGCCAACAGCATTCTTTTAAGAGCACGGATGTGCTGAATGAGATTCCGGAGTACTATGAGTTGGTCGGCTGGAACACAAAGGCAAATGGAAAGGGAATTGCGGCGGACTGCACGGCGGACAGTGATGGAATGCTTGTCGAACTGGCAGGTCTTGGAAAGAAGAACAAAGGTACGGTCAATCTCTATGCGATCTGGAAGCCCAGGACATATACGATTACGTACAGGCACATAGATCCGGAGGCGTCAGAGGAAGAACTGACAGGTGTGAAAGTGAAGAATCCGGAGTCTTATACTTACAATGCGTCCAGAGCAGTGAAATTGAAAAAACCTGCAAGGTATGGGTTTGTATTTGAAGGCTGGTACAGAAAGTATAATGCCGTTACAGGAGAATATACGGATCAGGTAACGTCCATTCCGAAAGGCTGTTACGGAAACATTATCCTATATGGAAAATGGGGAGTGAAATAGTTCCGGGACAGTACGATGATATAGTACAACGAATAATTAATTTCTGATATCCTGGTGCGGGAAGATTGAGCGGTATAAGTGTGAAAAAATAAAACGCATCATTCACCAGATAATACGGCAGGCGGTAAAAGATATGGTTTGTCAGAATGACAGGCAATCATCCGCCTGCTGCTTCGTTCTTTAGTGCATTGTTTTGATCAGGAAATATATTTATGCGCTTATGCGTATATCCTGGATCGGAAATAGATAAGTCTTGACTTCAACTATGCATGTGGTATAATATAAAAAGCATTAATTCATAATACAGAGATGAATTCTTCTATTATCTGCAGGCAGCAGGTAATTCAGGCGGGTATCCCGCAACGATTCATACAAACAGAAAGTATCAGGAAAGGAAAAACATGAGGTTCTTGACAGGTATATATTGGCATCGAGGGAGTGTGGCGATGGATAACCAGGACTCGATTACACTGCATCAGGTATTGACTGCTCGTGGCAGAGTATTGATGGCAGCAGTCTGCGATGGCATGGGAGGTTTGGAACAGGGGGAATGGGCCAGCGGCTATGTGACGAAACGTCTTCAGGAGTGGTTCTATGAATTTTTGCTGCGGGCCGTTCAGAAAAGAAAACCCTGTTGGATGATACGACGATCCATGGAACGACTGGTGTATGATATGCAGGAAAAAATTCGGCAGTATAGTTTGCAGCAAAATATCAGCCTGGGGACAACCATGACGGTTCTGACTATAGTCGAGAAAACTTATTTTGTCTGGCATTTGGGGGACAGCAGAGCGTATCAGTTCTCTGTCGGCCATAAACGGATAAAGGCAGTATGTATGACGGAAGATCATGTAAAAGGAAGGAATATGTTGACCAAATGTGTTGGCAGTTTCGGATATGAGAAACCGGATTTTAAAACAGGAAATATGAGAAGCGGACAGGCTGTATTGTTATGCAGTGATGGTTTTTATCATTGTGTTACACAGCAGGAAATGGCAGAGGTCATGAATCCGGACCGGCTTCTGGAAGAAGAGCAGATTGCAAGAAGGCTTCGGGAGATTGGGGAGGCATGCATGCGACGTGGGGAGAGGGATAATCTGTCGGCTGTCTATGTGAAGGCGGAGGGCAGGTGATGCTGTGATAATGGAAACTTTTACGGTGCGGTATTTTGATTAATTTATGGATCAGGAAGAGAGGGTAATTGTTTGGATGAAGGATATGGAGAAAAGAAAGACAGTAGGAAAATATAGAATGATCGGGCTTATTGGGAAGGGAGCGGAAGGAGACGTATATTTGGCACAGGATGCAGATCTGCACAGGAAGGTGGCGATCAAACGGGTGTATAAATGGCAGGATAAACAGCGAGATGAGGAAGACGATGGTGTAGAAGATGCTGTGAAGGAGGAAATGATAAGGGAAGCGGGGTGCGGGAAGGAAGAAAAAGAAGCGGGATGCAGTACAGAAAAGATTGGCAGAAACAGGAGGATTCTGCAGGAAGCGGATATTCTCAGACAACTTAAGCACCCTATGCTGCCTGTCATTTATGATCTGTTGTGGGAGGATGACATATGGTATATGGTGATGGAATATATACAGGGTGTGACGCTGCAGGAATATATAGAGAAAAATGGTTGTGTCGCAGAACAACGGGTGTATGCATGGGCGGAACAGTTGTTGGATGTGATGTGCTATCTGCATACAAGAAAACCACCTGTTATTTATCGGGATCTGAAACCACAGAATGTCATGGTCTGTTCGGATGATAAGTTGAGGCTGATTGATTTTGGGGCAGCACATTGGCGAAATTTCGGAGCGCGCGCGATGAGGATGGCGGCTACTCCGGGATACGGTGCACCGGAGCAGTTTGGACGTGTCGGTAAGGGAATTTATGCAGATGAAAGAAGTGACATTTATGCGTTGGGCATGTTATTGTACTTTGTGGTGACCGGTACGGATCCGGCAAGGCCGCCATACACACTGCTGGAGATCAAAGATCATCAATATTTTGTGGGAGACTGGCTGGAACAGATCATTCGCAGATGTATCAGGGAAGATCCGGCAGAACGGTACCAGATGGTACAGGAGATCAGAAAAGATATGTACAAATGCGGGGAACATTCTTCTAAAAGACTGAAGCGATCTTTTATAAGGGCAGTAGAGAAGCGGGTTTGGCTTACGCGGCTGGAGTGACAGTAAGGAGGAGTAGCGTACTGGACATTGGCAGGGAAGCAGAAAGGAAAGGTTGAATAAATTCTCTGATGGGCAATTTAGTTCAACAAACTGAACAGGTTCAGTTGGAATATGTGATGCTTCGGAATGGAGGAAAATGGAAGATCAGATTTATCATGAATCTATGAGGTGAATCGTGATAACTGAATAGACTTTACATTAGAAATGTGATATAGTTATATCAGTATCAATAATACGTTATTTTGATAAAGGTGGTGATACTATGACGGAGAATGAGAAACTTGATCTGCTCATAATTAATATGCAGGACATGAAAGATGAGATACAGGATATCAAAAAAGATGTGCGGGGCATGAAAGATGAGATACAGGATATCAAAGAAGATGTGCGGGGCATGAAAGATGAGATACAGGATATCAAAGAAGATGTGCGGGGCATGAAAGATGAAATACAGGATATCAAAGAAGATGTGCGGGGCATGAAAGATGAAATACAGGATATCAAAGAAGATGTGCAGGGCATGAAAGATGAGATACAGGATATCAAAGAAGACGTGCGGGGCATGAAAGATGAAATACAGGATATCAAAGAAGATGTGCAGGGCATGAAAGATGAAATGCAGGATGTCAAAGAAGATGTGCGGGGCATGAAAGATGGAATGCAGGATATCAAAAAAGATGTGCGGGGCATGAAAGATGAAATGCAGGATATCAAAGAAGATGTGCAGGGCATGAAAG
This sequence comes from uncultured Lachnospiraceae bacterium, assembly GCA_910578115.1. Classification (GTDB taxonomy): domain Bacteria; phylum Bacillota; class Clostridia; order Lachnospirales; family Lachnospiraceae; genus UBA3282. Next base: position 15,621 of record CAJTPO010000064.1, read on the forward strand.
ATGAAATACAGAATATCAAAGAAGATGTGCAGGGCATGAAAGATGAAATACAGGATATGAAGAATGAAATAAAGGGTGTCAAAAAGGATGTCAATTCACTGAGACGGCAGGTTGTGAAGTCTGTAACGGAATTGAAGGAGATGGATGAAATGATACTGGATGAAGTCGGACGTGTGCATGGTTTTTTGGAGAAACATAGGGCGGATAAAATGGTACATACGGTATGGTCATGAAAGTACAAGTATGTTGCATGACAGAATGTAAAGTCTATTGAATTATTAAGGTAGAGACAAGATAAAGAAGGGAGAGGGTATTGCTTTTGATTCCTGTCAAAGTCATATATGAAAACTTTTGCAGGATTGAAAGAGAACTTTCCGATTTGTTAACGGATTAGTTGAAAAGCAGCACAGAAAGGAAGATAATATGCATCGGGAAAATACGAGGGTAATGAAAATTGGAGATAGAGTGATCGGAGGCGGGAATCCGATCATGATCCAGTCCATGACGAACACGAAGACAGAAGATGTGGAGGCGACGGTGAAGCAGATTCTGCGGCTGGAGCAGGCCGGATGTGAGATCATCCGCTGTACGGTGCCGACTTTGGAGGCGGCAGCGGCGGTGAAGGAGATTAAGAAGCAGATACACATTCCGTTGGTGGCGGATATTCATTTTGACTATAAGATGGCGATCGCGGCCATGGAGAACGGGGCGGACAAGATCCGCATCAATCCGGGCAATATCGGAAGCCGTGACAAGGTTGCCGCAGTGGTGGCGGTGGCGAAAGAGCGGAATATTCCCATTCGTGTGGGTGTCAACAGCGGTTCTCTGGAAAAGGAGCTGGTGGAGAAATATCATGGCGTGACGGCGGAGGGCATCGTGGAGAGCGCTCTGGATAAGGTGGGGATCATCGAGGATCTGGGGTATGATAATCTGGTGATCAGCATCAAGTCTTCGGATGTGATGATGTGCGTTGCGGCGCATGAGCTGCTGGCGCAGAAGACGCATTATCCGCTGCATGTAGGCATCACGGAGGCCGGAACGGTGACAAGCGGCAATATCAAGTCGGCCATCGGGCTGGGGCTTATCCTGCATCAGGGAATCGGCGACACGATCCGGGTCTCTCTGACCGGCGATCCGGTGGAGGAGATCAAGTCCGCCAGACTGATCCTGCGCACGCTGGGACTGCGGAAGGGCGGTATCGAAGTGGTATCCTGTCCCACCTGCGGCAGAACCCGCATCGACCTGATCGGGCTGGCCAATCAGGTGGAAAAGATGGTGGAAGATATTCCATTAGATATCAAGGTAGCCGTGATGGGCTGTGCGGTCAACGGTCCCGGCGAGGCGAAGGAAGCGGATATCGGCATTGCCGGCGGTGTGGGAGAGGGCCTGCTGATCAAGAAAGGTGAGATCGTGAAGAAGGTGCCGGAGGACCAGCTGCTTGCCACTTTGCGGGAGGAACTCCTGAACTGGGGGCAGGCATGAAGCTGTACAAAGATGTCATAGAACGCCATCTATGGATTGCCAGGTGTATGTTTATAGGAATGCATGGAGCGTGTACTTTCTGTGAGATATGGTGACAGGGATGAAGCAGCAGAGTACGAATGGGTATATTGTATATTTGGGAAAGGAATATTTAGTATAGATGGGCAAGAAATTTTTTGAAGTGTTTCCTTCTTTAAAACTGGATACGGGATTGCGGGATCTGTATGAGCAGGTTACGGTGGAGAAGGTTTCGGCTACAAAGCGAAAAGATTTTCTGCGCGTCTATATTTCTTCGGACAGGCTGATCCAGAAGGAGGATGTATTCCGGGCGGAAGGAGAGATCAAGAAGCAGTTTTTTCCGAATGTGCCGATGGTGATCAAGTTCTATGAGCGTTTTCATCTGTCCTCCCAGTATGACCCGAAGAAGCTGACGGAGATTTACCGGGACAGCATCCTGTTGGAGCTGCGGGAGTATTCTCCGGTGGAGTACAATCTGTTCAAGAAGGCGGATATCGCTTTTGCGGAGGAGAATACGCTGCAGCTGACCGTGGAGGATACGGTGCTTGGCAAAAGCAAGGCGGAAGAGCTGACCAGGATTCTGGAAAAGATCTATAACGAGCGCTGTGGTTTCGCGGTGTCGGTGCAGATTTCTTATAAGGAACATATAACGGGGAAGTATAAGAAGGAGGACGAGCACAGACTGGCCATGCAGGTGGCGGAGATTTCGGCCAGAGCGGGCTATGGCGGCGGCCGGCCGGATGGGTATATGGACGGTGCAGAGGCAGGGACTGACACAGGGGCCGGCATGGAAGGTTTACATAATTCTGAGTCCGGCTACAGTCAGGGAGCGGCATCGGGTGTGTATCAGGACGAATTTGCACCGTATATGCAGGGAGCAGCCGGAGACCTGGTGCCCGGTCAGCCGATGGCAGAGGGGCAGGGTGCAGCGGGTGGTTTCGGTGGCTCTGCGCCCGGGCAGAACGGGGCAGGCGGCTCCATGCAGGGACAGGCCGGGAGCGGGGGCGTTTTACAGGCGCAGTCCGGAGCTGGCAGCATGGCCGGCGGGCAGAAGCCGGCGGGACAGCTTCTGCCGGGAGCGGGACAGGCAGGCCGCTATGGCGCAAAGTCGTCGTTCAAGGGCGGCAGAAAGGGCGAAGACGGAAAGAAGAGCGATTTCCGGCGGGCGCTGAAACGTTCCGACAATCCGGACGTGCTGTACGGCCGGGATTTTGACGAGGAGTCCATGCCGATCAACGATATCATCGGCGAGATGGGCGAGGTGGTCATCCGCGGCAAGATCCTCAATATGGACAAGCGGGAGATCAAGAACGAGCGGACGATCCTGATCTTTGATGTGACGGACTTCTCTGATACGATGACGATCAAGATGTTTCTGCACAACGATCAGGTGGCGGAGCTGACCGGGGATGTGAAGCCGGGCGCTTTCGTGAAGATCAAGGGCATGACGATGATGGACAAGTTTGACCATGAGCTGACCATCGGTTCTTTAACGGGGATCAAGAAGATACCGGATTTTACCACATCGCGCCTGGATACCAGTGTGCGTAAGCGGGTGGAGCTGCACTGTCATACGAAGATGAGCGATATGGACGGCGTGTCCGAGGCCAAGGATATTGTCAAGAGGGCTTATCAGTGGGGACATCCGGCGATCGCCATCACGGATCACGGCGTGGTGCAGTCTTTTCCGGACGCCAACCATGTCTGGGAAGATCTGTGGAAAGCGGAGAAGAACAAGCGCAAAGAGGCGGGAGATCCGGACCCGGACAAGCAGGACTTTTTCAAGGTGATCTACGGGGTGGAAGCCTATCTGGTGGACGATCTGCATGAGATCGCCACCAATGACAAGGGGCAGGATTTCAGCCAGGATTTCGTGGTGTTCGATATCGAGACCACGGGCTTTTCCCCAGTGGAAAACAGAATCATAGAGATCGGCGCGGTGAAGGTCTGCGGCGGTAAGATCGTAGACCGCTTTTCGGTGTTCGTCAATCCGGAGGTGCCGATCCCTTTCGAGATCGAGAAGCTGACGGGCATCAAGGACGATATGGTGATCGACGCGGAGAAGATCGAGAGCGTGCTGCCGCAGTTTCTCAGCTTCTGCGAGGGGTGTATGCTGGTAGCCCACAATGCCGGGTTCGACATGAGTTTTATCATGGAAAATTGCGACAGGCAGGGAATTGCCCATGATTTCACCTATGTGGACACGGTGGGGATGGCGAGAGTGATGCTGCCAGCGCAGGCCAAACATACGCTGGACGCGGTGGCCAAGACGCTGGGTGTTTCGCTGGAGAATCATCACCGGGCGGTGGATGACGCGGAGGCTACGGCGCAGATCTTCGTCAAGCTGATTCCGATGATGGCAAAGGACGGCATCACCACGCTGGCGCAGATCAATGAAAAGGGAAATTTAAGTCCCGGCATTATAAAGAAACTGCCCACCTATCACGGCATCATTCTGGCCAAGAACAATGTGGGACGGATGAACCTGTATCGGCTGATCTCCCTGTCCCATCTGACTTATTTTGCCAGAAGGCCGCGGATTCCGAAGAGCCTTCTGAATCAGTACCGGGAAGGGCTGATCGTGGGCAGCGCCTGCGAGGCGGGAGAGCTTTACCGTGCGCTTCTGGAGCGGAAGCCGGACGCGGAGATCGCCAGACTTGTGGATTTCTATGATTATCTGGAGATTCAGCCGCTTGGCAACAACAAGTTCATGATCGAGTCCGAGCGGGTGCAGAATGTAAATTCCATGGAAGATATCATGGAGATCAACCGGAAGATCGTGCGGCTGGGGGAACAGTTTCACAAGCCGGTGGCGGCTACCTGTGACGTGCATTTCCTGAATCCGGAGGATGAGATCTACCGCCGCATCATCATGGCGGGACAGGGATTCCCGGATGCGGATAACCAGGCGCCGCTGTATTTTCGGACGACTGAGGAGATGCTTCTGGAATTCGCCTATCTGGGAAGCGATAAGGCCGAGGAGGTGGTCATCACCAACACCAACCTGATCGCGGATATGATCGAGACCATGTCACCGGTACGGCCGGACAAGTGCCCGCCGGTGATCGAGGACAGTGACAGGCAGCTGACGGAGATCTGCTACAACAGGGCACATGAGCTGTACGGGGAGACGCTGCCGAAGATCGTGGAGGACAGGCTGGAGAAGGAGCTGCATTCCATCATCTCCAACGGGTTTGCGGTGATGTACATCATCGCCCAGAAGCTGGTGTGGAAATCGGTGGAGGACGGTTATCTGGTGGGCTCCCGCGGTTCTGTGGGAAGCTCTTTTGTGGCCAATATGGCGGGGATCACGGAAGTAAATTCCCTGAGCCCTCATTACCTGTGCCCTAAATGCCATTATTATGATTTTGAGTCCGAGGAAGTGAGGGCTTACGGCGGCGGCGCGGGATGCGATATGCCGGATAAGAACTGTCCCCAGTGCGGCACACCCCTTGACAAGGAAGGATTTGATATCCCTTTCGAGACCTTCCTCGGCTTTAAGGGGGATAAGGAGCCGGATATTGACTTGAACTTTTCCGGCGAATATCAGAGTAAGGCGCACAAATACACGGAGGTGATCTTTGGCAGCGGCCAGACTTACCGGGCCGGGACCATCGGTACGCTGGCGGACAAGACGGCTTTCGGTTATGTGCGGAACTATTATGAGGAGCGGGGCAGGCATAAGCGTGTCTGTGAGATCAACCGCATTGTGACGGGATGCACGGGAATCCGCAGGAGCACCGGCCAGCATCCGGGCGGTATCGTGGTGCTGCCGGTGGGGGAGGATATCAACTCTTTTACACCGGTACAGCATCCGGCCAACGATATGACAACGGACATCGTTACCACCCATTTTGACTACCATTCCATCGACCACAATCTGTTGAAGCTGGATATTCTGGGACACGATGATCCGACCATGATCCGTATGCTGCAGGATTTGACGGGGATAGACCCTGTGACGATCCCGCTGGACGATCCGGGCGTGATGTCGCTTTTCCAGTCAACGGAGGCGCTGGGGATCACGCCGGAGCAGATCGGCGGCTGTAAGCTGGGGTGTCTGGGCGTGCCGGAGTTCGGTACGGAGTTCGTTATCCAGATGGTTATTGATGCGAAGCCCAGGTGCTTTACGGATCTGGTGCGGATTTCCGGCCTGTCCCACGGCACGGATGTGTGGCTGGGGAATGCCCAGACGCTGATCGAGGAGGGCAAGGCTACGATTTCCACGGCCATCTGCTGTCGTGACGATATTATGATCTATTTGATGCAGAAAGGGGTGGATCCGTCTTTGTCCTTCACGATCATGGAGAGCGTCCGTAAGGGTAAGGGCCTGAAAGACGACTGGATTACGGCGATGACAGAGAAGGGCGTGCCAGACTGGTATATCGGTTCCTGCAAGAAGATCAAATACATGTTCCCGAAGGCCCACGCGGCGGCCTATGTCATGATGGCCTGGCGCATCGCCTACTGTAAGATCAATTACCCGCTGGCGTACTATGCGGCCTATTTCAGTATCCGCGCTTCGGCTTTTTCCTATGAGATCATGTGTCAGGGGCAGCAGCATCTGGAGAACGTGATGGCGGATTATAAGCGCAGGAGCGACACCCTGTCCAAGAAAGAGCAGGATACCAATAAGGATATGAAGATCGTGCAGGAGATGTATGCCAGAGGGTTTGAGTTCGTGCCCATCGATCTTTTCTCGGCGCAGTCGCGGCTGTTCCAGATCGTGGACGGGAAGCTGATGCCGTCCCTAAGCAGTATCGACGGTCTGGGAGAGAAGGCGGCGGATGCCATCGTGGAGGCGGCCAAGGACGGCCCGTTCCTCAGCAAAGACGATTTCAGGCAGCGCACGAAGGCGTCCAAGACGATCATCGATCTGATGAGTACGCTGGGCATCCTGGGGAACCTGCCGGAATCCAACCAGATCAGCCTGTTTGACTTCGTGAGTTAGAGGTGATCCGGAGGGCGCATTTACGGGGTTTTTGCGGGTTCAGATTACAAAAAAACAGAAAAAAACAAAAAAATTGAAAAAATTTTAAAAAAGCACTTGCTTTTTCTCTGAGAATATAATAGAATAAGCAAGTGCCAAACACATGGCTCGTTGGTCAAGCGGTCAAGACGCCGCCCTCTCACGGCGGAAACAGGGGTTCGATTCCCCTACGAGCTGTTGACTGTTTTAGAACAGCCCAACCCTAAAGGATGCCGGAAACCTCAGTTTATGTGGTTTGCGGTATTTTTTATTTGTCATAAAAGGCAGACTGTTAAGGCATGAAAAAAGCGAGGGAACCTCTGAGGGAACAACGTAAATAATGTGGACGTAGGAGAAAGGAGAAATTCTGTACATCGTGACAAGTAAATATATTGTTAGGACATTTAAATAAGTCCTCTATCAATTGTAGAAATATGATTGTTAGAGGGCTTATTTATGTGGTTTAGCAATGGATCGCAGAAAGTTCCACAAGTAATTCTAAAACGCCTGTATGAGCCTCACAGGGCGTCAGGAGGGCACTATATAATCGCGGGTGGAGCATTAACTTGAAAACGCCGTTTTATTGGCAAACTAAATGATAAGGAGGACTGCTCATATTGTATGGACGGGTAACAAAATATTATCATGACAGAGGGTATGGATTTATCAGGGGTGATGAAGGCGACACATATTTTATCCATCATTCAAATTTAAAGGGTGAATACATTGATTCTGGCTATTATGTATCCTTTAAATCATTCCAGAATGATAGAAGCGATTACAACGCCAAAAATATCACAGTGATCGAAGCGACAGAAGGGAGAAGAAGATTGAAAATGAAAAGTAGAGGGTATCCATTACCTTAAGCACACAACAAACAAGCCATCTTTCGGTGGCTGCTTTAAAAATTGAATATTGAGATTGTTAAGGTTATGCAGTTGCTGACCTAATCTTATAACCTTGATTCCTTGCTATGATGATTGCCTGTTCCACTGTAATCTCGCGATCAACTGGAGGCAGATTGGATTTCCTGTAAAGTTCCGCATTATAGTTTTCTCCATTCTTCAACATGTGGTATAATGCAGTCAGAAGCATTCTTGCTATGGCAATGATTGCTTTCTTGTGACCGCGACGCTTTTTGAGACGGAGATAGCGGTTGCGAATCTCAGG
>CAJTPO010000065.1 GCA_910578115.1 uncultured Lachnospiraceae bacterium
ATTTGTGCTTGCGCCCAAATTTGCAGACTGAGCAGGAATGGGGGATTAATATGGAACATTTAATCGGGCTGGAACTGAAGAAATTCGGAGTGGGGCGAAACATAATGTTTACTGTCGCCGCGATTCTTTTCAGTATCCTTTTTATTTCGGTATCTCTGGTTGACAGTATGACGGATCCGGAACAGACAAAGGACACTTTTGAAAGCACCTTTCTTATCATCGGCCTTTTGGTGTCGAGTATCTTTCTTGTCTATTCGTCGGTTTTGACGGCACGTTTCGTGATCGGGGAGTACGATCGGCGGACGATTATCCTGCTGTTTTCTTACCCACTGAACCGAAAAGGGCTGATTGCCGGGAAGATGATGATCATCATGGTCTACACGGCAGTTTCTGTAATGATGGGGTATATCTGCTGTACAGGTTTTATGATAATTGCCGATAACTATTTCGATATGTTAGAGGGTACATTTGAAATATCCTTATTGCAGACATGGATACCGGCGGCTGTTACTGCTGCCATAGTGTGTACGATACTGTCGGTCTGGCCGTTTATCATTGGCATGATCCGCAAATCCGTTTCGGCGACGATAGTATCCTCTATGATCGTCGTTGTATTTCGCCAGATTATAATAAGTAAGAACGCAGCAAACCGGGAATCTCTGCTGCAGATTCTTTTGGCAGCGGTGATTACGTTCGCAATAGCAGCAGTGATCTTTAAAAAGAAAGTACCGCAGCTGTTTTGATAAAGCATTTTTGCAGCAGCATTGCAGTAAGAGAAACAGGGTTGCGCAGATTGGAAATCGGATTTCAGAACCGGAGGACGAGGTATTATGAATACGATCATACAAAAGATTAACGCCAGGCCGGGGCAGCGCATCATCGCCATGAGCGACATTCACGGTCATCTGGAAAATATGCAGGGGCTGCTTGAAAAGCTGGAGTACGATGCGGAGGATATACTTGTTATCGTGGGGGATCTGGTGGACAAGGGACCGGAAAGCCTGCGGACAGTCCGGTATATCATGGAGCTGGCGGCGAATGCACAGATATTTGTATCCGAGGGAAATGTGGAAGAACATCGGCTGGAGATCCTCTGTGATACGACGGCAGGAAGTGAAGAACGTTTCCGGGAGTTTATCCGCTGGCAGAAAATGCACTGGGGACGCGGCCTGCTCCTGGACATGCTGGCGGAACTTGATATTTCCGCAACGGAGCTGACTTTAGGGGACACACCGGCCTGCAGAAAACGTATGTGGGAGCATTTTGCTCCTGAGATTGCCTTTTTGCGGCAGCTGCCCACGATTTTGGAAATGGATGACTATCTCTTTGTACACGGCGGCATTCCTACCGATGATCTGGAGAGTCTGACAGAGACGGACCGGCACGCCTGGTTGAAGAATGACTGCTTTCTGGAAAAGGGGTATTGTTTTTCCAGATGTGTTGTGGCAGGACACTGGCCTGTCAGCCTTTACCGGCATGAGGAGGCGGATTTACGGCCGATTTTCGAGTATGAGCGCAGGATCATCTGTATGGACGGCGGGTGCGGCCTGAAAGAAGTTGGACAGCTTAACGCGCTTGTTTTTCCGGATAAAGATGCGGCTATGGAAGAGATCCGCTGGGAGTATTATGACAGTTTTCCGGTGGTGACTGCGCTGGACGGGCAGGAAGGAAAGCAGAAGACTTTGTATATCCAGTATTTCGACAGCTGTGTTGACCGACTGGAGGAGCGGGAGGGCATGGTGCGTTGCCGCCATTTGAGCAGTGACAGGACATTGTGGGTACCGTCCACTTTTCTTTATCTGGATGACGATAAAAAATGGCATGTGGATGATTACTGCGATGCCCGGCTGGAAGTAAAACCCGGGGACAGGATCTCCGTTGTATTCCGCAATGCTGCCGGCTGCTATGGAAAGATCAATGGAGTTCTGGGGTGGTATTACGGCCGCTGCAGTGAATGATAGAAAAAAGTTGCCTGTTATGGATGAATCATAATGGGTGGGTGGAAGATATTGTTTCTTTACAGTGTGTTTTGTGGTTATTGCTACAATATATAGTATTGTGCACAATGCTGATAAACGGTTTTTCGAATATAAATCATACGTGACAAGTGTAAAATTTCATGTTATACTCGTTCAAAAGCATATATTTCAAAATTCTAATCCATATCTAATCGTTATAACGCAGAACGGTTACTTTATGTCCAACCGGACGTCAGACGAAATCATGCTTTTAATCCAGATAAATTGAAGAAGGCAGGAGATTTCGCAAATACGGACGGCAATGCAGAGAAAGAGGCTGCGCACAGATATAGATGCGGATGCCGGAGTAAGCGCTGAAAGATCTCCTGCGAAGGAGGTATTGTGGGCAGGAAGGACATCAGCTTAAAATCATATCTGCAGGATACTGCCAGATATGCAGATCTTTGGAATGGCGGGGTGTTTCAGGGAAGGCAGGTTGTTAAAGCGAAGGAACTGCAGGAAGTAACGCCGGTTCGCTTCGGAGCCGGCCGTTCGGCGCTGGTTGAGAAGACCGGAGATCTGGTCATGAAGCAGAATTATGACGGACAGAGGTTTGTCATATTGTCACTGGAGAATCAGGATGAGATCGATTACGGGATTCCGGTCCGGGTCATGCTGCAGGAGGCATTGGAATATGAGAGACAGCTTCGGGATATCAGACGCAGGAACGAAAAGGCATACGAAGAATATCGAAAGAGATGCGGAGAAACTCCGGCAAAAGTTTATAAGGACGCCGGAGAATATCTGTATAAGATAAAGAAAGAGGATCGCCTTTTTCCGGTGGCAACATTGATCGTGTATTGGGGAGAAGAAAAGTGGCAGGGGCCGAGGAACCTTTCTGAAATGATTGATTTTGGAGAGAAGGGTGCAGGTGTGGGAAGTGAGTTGAAGAAACTGGTTCCGGAATATCCTCTGCATTTCCTTGATTTGTCAACATTTGGACATTTAGAGTATTTCAGAACGGAACTGCGGCCGTTACTGGAGCTGTTTGCAAAACGTAACAGCAGGGAATCTTTGAGAGAATGTCTTGAGGCGAATGAGACATATTGGGAAATGAACGACGAAAGCTGGGATCTTCTCACCCGGTTGACAGGTTCTAAGAGTTTGGAACATCTGGTCAGGCGAAAGAAGAAAGGAAACGAGGAGGGAAAGAAAATGTTCAGACCGTTGGATGATATGATAAGTAATGCGATAGCGGAAGGTAAGAGCGAATCCATAGTGGATCTGCTGGAAGAGTATGGGACTGTGCAGGACAAGTTGAAGGAAGAGATTTTTAAACAGAAAGATCTTCAGATACTGAAAGAGTGGCTGAAATTAGCGGTAAAGGTGGAGAGTGTTGAAGAGTTTGCGCAGCAGATCAACTTTTCGGCAGGCGGTTGAAGTTTAAGATGGAGGGCGATATGGACTTTTTCAAAGAATTTATGCACAGAGAACAGCAGGATAAACTGGAGAGATACCGGATTTTAAATCAGAATGTAAAGAAGGGGGAGATCCTTTTTACCGGATCGTCATTGATGGAGCAGTTTCCGGTCAATGAGCTTCTGATGACAAACGGCATGGATCAGGTCATCTACAACCGGGGTATCGGCGGATTTACAACGACGGACATGCTGGAGTATATGGAGGAGATGGTATTCGGTACGGAACCTTCAAGGATCTTCATCAATATTGGGACGAATGATATCGGCAGTCCGGATTATCAGCTGGAGGCGCTGCTTGAGCGATACGAGGAGATCATTGTCAGGATTCAGGAGAGACTGCCGGAAGCGGAGATCAATATGATGGCGTATTATCCGGTCAATGAGACGGACAAGATTCCGGAGGGCGAATGGGGTAAGACGGCCTTTGTTACAAGGACTAATGAGAATATCAATATTGCCAATGCGGCGATAGAGAACCTGGCGGCGAAGAAGGGCTGCCGTTTTATCAATGTCAATGAAGGACTGGCGGACGAGAGAGGCAAATTGAAGAAAGAGTATACGATCGAAGGGATTCATATGTATGCCAACGGGTATCAGGTGGTATTGCAAAATCTGAAAAAGTATCTGTAGTATCTTTCCGGAAGGAGAGCCGGCCTCCAGTTTGAATCGAAAATAAGTCATTCACAAAAGGTTGACTAGTGTAACCCTGATATGCTATATTGTTATCAGGGTTACACTAGTCAACCTTTTTTGGAACTGGAGAGATTTCGGAGTGGAGGGAAATATGGAGGATAAGACAATCGGCCTTTCCAACAGTGAATGGCGCATTATGGAAAATTTGTGGGAGCAGTTTCCGAAGACGGCGACACAGCTGATCAGGGCGATGGAGACAGAGACCGGATGGGCCAAGAGCACTACGAAGACGCTGCTGAAACGGATGGAGCAGAAGGGATGCATTGCATACCGGGAAGGGACGAAGGCAAGAGAATATTATCCGTTATTGAAGCGGGAAGAGGTGGTGGAGTCCGAGACGAGCAGCTTTTTGAACCGGATCTACAACGGCAGTCTGGGATTGATGGTCAATACGCTGGTAAAGAAGCAGGATATCCCGGACGAAGAGATGGAAGAGTTGTACCGGATCATTCAGGAGGCCAGAGCAGAGAAAAAGGAGAAGGGGGAAGCGTGATGGGGGTAATGACGGGAGCTATGATTCAGGCAGCAGTTTTGGTGAGCGGCATACTGATCGTGCGGAAAATGTTTGGAGAGAAACTGCATGCTTATGTAAGGTACAGTCTGTGGCTGCTTGTGGCGCTGCGGCTGCTCATTCCGGTCAATTTTATTGACAGCCCGTTCAGTTTGCTGCGGGCCGTGCATGTGGTGACGGACGATTATAGGGAGGCATCCTCTGCGGCCGAAGACCTGGACGGTCAGCCGCAGAATCGCAGCATTACAGGCAGGGAGTCCCGGGAGCTGACTTCGGAAAATGAGCGGGATGTTGTGACGGAGCAACCAGGGGCAGAGGGGACTTTGTCCGCACCGGAGGGCGACGATTTCCGAATGGTTGACGGTACTGCGATGGCTGATATGGAGGATGAGGATAGGACTGATCGTAACCGGATCATGTCTGCGGATGATACAGTGGCGGCAGTTTTTCGGGGGATATGGATCGTGGGCAGTATGGTGGTTGGCGGAATATTCTTTACGGTACATCTTCGTTTTCGCAGGAGGCTGTACAGGGCGCGCAAACTCTGTCAACAGAGTGAGGATAAGATTGCGGGGAACGGCAGGAAGACCGCCGGACTGCACAGGAATCTGCCGATTTATCAGGTGAAGAAACTGGAAGCCCCCTGCCTTGTAGGTGTTTTATGGCCGGCGGTTTATGTTGGTACGGATATCCGGACCGGTACAGAGCGGTTTCGCCATGTGGTGACCCATGAGAAGGTACATTATCTTCACGGTGATCATATCTGGGCGCTGCTGCGCGCCGTGCTGGTCACTGTGTACTGGTTTCATCCTTTTGTTTGGATCGCGGCGGCGGCTTCGGTCAGGGATGGGGAGATCGCCTGTGATCACGGCACCATAAAGCAGCTGGGAGAGGGAGAGCGGCTGACTTACGGAGAGATGCTGCTGGAGCTTTCCAGGAAAAACCGGGGCAAAAGGGTCTATTCCTTCGGCACCATGCTTCGCCCGGGCAGATCAGAGATGAAAGAACGGATCATGCGTCTTGCGGGTGGCAACGGCACCAGAATGTCGGCGGGGATTCTCGCGGCCGTCCTTATGCTTGGTATGGCAGGCTGCGCTTTTACCGGAGGAGCGGCGGAAAATGCGGAAGTGGCGGCAGAAGCTTCGGCAGATAGCAACAAACAGCGGCTGGAAGAAGGGGCGGATGGTAAAGCAGGTCTGGATGAAAATCCGGAAAATGACGACGCGCGGCAGGACGATGTACTTTCCGATAACGAAAGGATTCCCGAGCGCGAACCGGAAGCAGTTTTTGATCCGGAAGAAGAGATCAGCGAAGCGCGTCAGCTGACTGCGACTCCGGCACAGATATCCGAGGAGACGGAGCTTGGGGTAGACGGTCCGTGGCTTGATTATGCAGGAAAGCCGGGGATGGGTAGTGCGAATAACAGCGTTATTATATTCCACGATTATTTCGGACTGGTTGTCTATGATCTGACGGACAGCGAAGTTGTGCGCAGTCTGGATCTGGCGGCTATTGGCTGTAACTTTACGCAGGGAGATAATGCCTGTCAGGTTGCCGTATCGGCTGACGGCAGAGAGGTGTGGCTGTATCCGATGAAGAGACAGTATATGTTCCATTATGATGTGGAGAAGAACCTGCTCCGGCAGCTGCCGATCGTGAAGAGTTTTGAGGTTGATTTGGAGACGCAGGATCTTTTTGACCGGTATCTGGTGACAGAGGAGCGGTATGTGGGATGGCGTTCCAATTACCTGTATGAAGAATATAAGGATGAGAGAGGTCTGCAGACTGCTTATATCTATTTGTATGCGTCCACCAGTGAAGAAGCTGCAAAACTCCGCAATCTGCAGTGCGTCTGGGATGACATGGTCTATACTTTGTGGGATGGGAACCAGGCCGGGGCCGTGCAGACAGCTGCGGAATTTCCCTATCAGCATGACGGTAACATACATGATGTAGAGATCATATATGACGAACCCTGCGTGTATTCCCGGATTTCAGATACTTTCGGTGAGAGGACGCATCCCATCGGTGGGGAAGTGCGTATGCACGAAGGAATTGACTTTGCGGCTGAAGAGGGCGCGGATATCAAAGCGGCAGCCGACGGCATTGTCCATGAAACCGGTTACACGGCGGAATACGGTAACTATGTTGTCCTGCTGCATCAAAACGGAGATATGACTTATTACTGTCACTGCAAAGACATTAACGTGTCGCCGGATGAGCAGGTAGAGAGAGGCGATACGATCGCCACAGTGGGGCGCAGCGGAAGAGCAACCGGATTCTTTCTGCATTTTGCGCTCAGCCGTAACGGAGAGTTTGTAGATCCGGCAGAGAATATGAGCCTTGAGATTCTGCCACAGTAAACTTACATCATGCTCAACCTGCCGTCGGGTGGGCCGCATGGCCATCCATGCTGTGAAAGTTGAAGACTTTCATAGTAAAAAGGGGCTTCCGAATCAGGCGGAACCCCTTTTTTAAATAAATTTACAGGTTTACAACATTCCTGTTCTCACCGGCCAGAAAGGCTTCGATATTTTTTGCAACTTCTTCCACCAGATGGGTTCTGGATTCCAGACTTGCCCATGCCATATGTGGTGTGATGATCAGCTTCGTGCTGTCTTTGATCTGTGCCAGCGGATTATCTTTCGCCATCGGTTCCTGCTCCAGCACATCCAGACCGACGCCGGAGATCTGGTCCGCGACGAGTGCATCGTAGAGGGCCTGGGTGTCCACCACCGGTCCGCGGGCCACATTTACCAGAATGGCGGTTTCCTTCATCTTCGAGAGGGCGTCTTTATTGATCAGTCCTCTTGTCCGGTCGCTGAGCGGGCAGTGCAGGGACAGGATGTCCGACTCCTGTAAAAGGGTGTCGAACTCCACCCGTTCATAATCGGTGCAGGTGCTCTTACCGGAAGCAGAATAGAAGATGACCCGGCAGCCGAAAGCCTGCGCAAGTCCTGCGACCCGGCGGCCGATCGTTCCCATGCCTATGATGCCCCATGTCTTCCCTTCCAGATCGTAAAAAGTTCTGTCGAAATTGGAAAAACGGTCTTGGGCGCTGTAGGCGCCGGATTTCACGTAGTCATCGTAGAATGCGATCTTTTCAGAAAGAGCAAGAGCCAGCAGGAGCGTGTGCTGTGCCACCGTGGAAGTGCAGTAATTGATGACGTTGGTGACTTTGATGCCGCGGCTTCTGCAGTAGGCCAGATCTACGTTGTCGAAGCCTGTGGCCAGCAGGCAGATCAGTTTTACGTTGGGGGCGTCTTTCAGGGTAGATTCATTGAGAGGCGCCTTATTTGCGAGGATGATATCCGCGTCTTTGACACGTTCCGCAGTGTTCGCTGCAACCGTATTTGGATAACAGGTTACCTCCCCGAACTTTTCAAAACAGGATACGTCAACGTCCGTTCCCGCGCTGTTTCGTTCTAATATGACCAGTTTCATAAGTATCCTCCGTTCTCTGAAAAGCTGTAAGAAATTATATTTGTCTCATTTTATCACAGTGTAGAGGCTTTTGACAGTGTTTCTTTTCAAAGGAGGCATTGATTTCAGTAAATTAAATGAATATACTATATGTAAAGCAGAGGGAAAAAGGACGTCCCTGTGTACTGAAAATAGCTGTAAAAATACCATGGCAATCGCAAATAAAGTTTGATATAATATAAGAAATTTGCAGGTAAACGGTGGAGAACCATAATAACTTTGAAAGGGGACTATAGAGTATGCTTGCCACATTGATTCCTTTTTTTGATAAAGATATGAAAGTATGCGCTTATTCGCTCTTCTCGCAGAAGGCGAATCTGCTGCTGAATCCGGCGTTGCAGAGTTCGGCTGTAAACGACGGTGCGGCGAGGGTGGAGGGTCTTGATATTTTGCAGAGGATCGGCATTGATACGCTGTCGCCGGGATCGGACGTGTTTGTTCCGGTTGGATCCATTGCGGTTTTTTCGGATATTGAGTCACAGAGCGAGGAGATGATTGGACGTCTTGTCTTGCTTTTTGACAATTCTGTGACGAATACACCGGACTATCAGAAGCGGTTCAGGCAACTGAAGCAGAAGGGTTATAAGCTGGCGATCCGTAAGCTGCCGGTGAAGGAGTTTGAGAACTATAAAGAAATTCTGTCCTTGATGGATTATATCATTCTGGATTATAAGAAAGTGGATGTCTACAAGGCCAAAATTTATTTCGGACATCAGTATCCGAATATCAAAATCTGTGTCGGAAATATCGAGAAGCAGGAAGTTTTTGATGATGTCAGAGTGGATCGGGCGTTTCATTTGTTCGAGGGTGCGTTCTACCGGATTCCGGTTACGAAGGGGCAGACAGAGGTGGAGCCGCTGAAGGTGAACTATCTGGAGTTGATGAATATTGTTAACGACGTGGATTTCGAACTGACGAAGGCGGCCGATGTGATCGGCAGAGATACGGCGCTTGTGGTATCTCTTCTGGAGATGGTGAATCGTATTGCCGCTAAATCCGAGGTAACATCAATCCGTCACGCGGCGGCGCTGCTGGGACAGCGGGAACTCAAAAAGTGGATCAATACAGTGATCACGAAGGAACTTTGTGCGGACAGACCGAATGAGATCACGCGGGTGTCCCTCCTGCGGGCCAAGTTCATGGAATGTCTGGCTCCTTCTTTTGGCATGGGCATGAAGGCGTCCGAGCTGTTTTTGATGGGGCTTTTCTCGGTGCTGAATATCATTCTGAGCATGCCCATGGAGGAAGCGCTTAATAAAGTCAATGTTTCCAGGGATATCAGAGATGCGCTGTTAAGTTGTAAAGGTGAATTTGCGGAAATATACGGCTTTATGACAGCGTATGAGAATGCGGACTGGCAGGAAGTCAGCCGGATGCAGATCCTTAAAAATATTGACAACGATGCGGTGTTTAAGGCATATATTGAGGCTGTATGCTGGTATAAGGAGATGTTTTTTTAATTGTTAACGGCATTTGAATCGAAAGTAACAATTTGTTATGTCTTTTGCTTATAAGCCAAAGCATTTTACAGGAGGATTCTTAAGGATTTCCTGTGAAAAGATACAGGTGCCGGCAGAATATTGTCTGTACCACAAAAGTGATGACAGGACAGACGACCATCACTATAATAAAAATTCGGCTGATTAATTTTAAGGAGGAAACTATTAAAATGAGTAGCGAAATCAGAGACATTAATCTTGCCGAATCCGGTGAGAAGAAGATTGAGTGGGTGAAGAGGAATTGTGACCTGTTGCGCACGCTGGAGAAGGAGTTTTCCGAGAGTAAGCCTTTTGCAGGGAAGAAGATAGCCCTGTCCGTACATCTGGAGGCTAAGACGGCTTATCTGTGTCTGGTGTTGGCGGCAGGCGGAGCCGAGATGTATGTGACCGGTTCCAACCCGTTGTCTACGCAGGATGACGTGGCGGCAGCGCTTGTGAAAGCCGGATTGGAAGTGCACGCCTGGTATGGCACTACGCCGGAGGAGTATGAGACCCATATCCGTCATGTGCTGGAGGCAGAGCCGAATATCATCATCGACGACGGCGGCGACCTGGTGACGATGGTACATAAGGAGATGCCGCAGCTGATCCCTAATATCATTGGCGGATGCGAAGAGACCACCACAGGTATTATCCGTCTGGAAGCTATGAATAAAGCGGGCGAATTGAAGTTCCCCATGGTGCGCGTTAACAATGCGGCATGTAAACATTTCTTCGATAACAGATATGGTACAGGACAGTCTGTATTCGACGGTATCAACAGGACAACGAATCTGATCGTAGCGGGCAAGATCGTGGTAGTGGCAGGTTACGGCTGGTGCGGTAAGGGTACTGCCATGAGAGCCAAGGGGTTGGGCGCGCGAGTGGTCGTAACCGAGATCGATCCGATCAAAGCTATTGAGGCAGTGATGGATGGTTTCGATGTGATGCCTATGAAGGAAGCGGCTAAGGTCGGTGACTTCTTTATCACTGTGACCGGCTGTGACGGTGTTATTGACAAAGAAGACTTTGCAGTGATGAAAGAAGGAGCGATCCTCTGCAATGCAGGACATTTTGACTGCGAGATCGATATGGCATGGCTGAAAGCCAATGCAGTGGAGAAGAAAGAACAGCGGAAGAACATCATGGGCTACAAGCTGCCTACCGGACAGTGGATCTTTGTACTGGCAGAAGGACGTCTTGTGAATCTGGCGGCCGGTGACGGTCATCCGGCAGAGATTATGGATATGAGTTTCGCGATTCAGGCGCTTTCCGCGAAATATCTTGTAGAGCACAGCAGTGAGCTTACACATAAACTGATCGATGTGCCGGAAGAAGTGGACAGGGATGTGGCGAAGCGTAAGCTGGCGTTCCTTGGCAAAGAGATTGACGTATTGACGCCGGAACAGGAAAAATATTTGAATAGTTATACGGTTTAATATTGCATTTGTATTTGCTATAGTGTATAATAGGTCTTCCAGAAAGAGTTCGTGATAAGAATGATAAGATTTGAAGCGGGAAGGCGCTGTGATGAACAGTGCCATGTAGAGTAAAGGGAAACAGACGATGGATAAGGAGGAGACACTATGGCATTGACGAATGAAGATCTGCAGGCGATTTCGAACTTACTGCAGCCGATCAAGGATGAAGTAGGGAGCGTGAAGTCTGAAGTCCAAGGTATGAAGACTGAGATAAAAGGTATGAAGACCGATATCCAGGGCATGAAAACCGAGATAAAGGACATGAAAATCGACATCCAGGGCATGAAGACTGAGATGGAAGGCATGAAGACCGACATCCAGGGCGTAAAGACCGAGATAAAGGACATGAAGACCGACATCCAGGGCATGAAGACTGAGATGGAAGGTATGAAGACCGATATCCAGGGCATGAAGACTGAGATGAAGGGTATGAAGACCGATATCCAGGGTATGAAGACTGAGATGAAGGGTATGAAGACCGACATTCAGGGTATGAAAACTGAGATGGAAGGTATGAAGACCGATATCCAGGGTATGAAGATCGAAATGAAAGGCATGAAAGTCGACCTATGGGATTTAAGATTTGATGTGAAGAATCTTCAGCTTGATTCAAAGGAAGTGAAGAATAAAGTGACAAAGATGGAATTGACAGTTGAGAATGAGATTCGTGTCAATATTCAGAGAGTCGCGGAAGGACACTTGGATCTGTACAGGAAACTCAATGAGTGCATTAAGTTTTCTTCCGATGTCAGGGCCAAACAGGAATTGCAGGATATGTATATCACTATGCACGATATTAAGTTGAAAGCTCTTGCGTAAAACAAAATTACTATGATCGGCGGTTGCAATAACCGCCGATTTTAGTATATAAAATCTATATATGGAAGATTGCTTTACGGTCTGAACAGGTTCAGATGCAAATGTATGCCTTTCGGAATGGAGGAAAGAATGGGAGGATATTATGGAGACACAAAACAATGCAAAATCGTATAAGTCAGGTGAACTGCTCAGACGATTTCTGCCTTACTATAAGCGATATTGGAAGATCGTGGTCATTGATCTGTTCTGTGCAGGATTGACGACGATCTGTGAGCTGGTGCTGCCGATGATCATCCGCTTCATCACGAATGCGGGGATGAATGATCTGGCGTCGCTTACGGTGACGGTAATCCTGCGGCTGGGGGCGTTGTATCTGTTCCTGCGGATCGTGGATTCAATGGCCAATTTCTATATGGCGTATACCGGACATGTCATGGGGACGCGGATCGAGACGGATATGCGGCGGGACGCCTATGCGCACCTGCAGAAGCTGTCCAATACATACTATAATAATACCAAAGTGGGTCAGATCATGGGACGGATCACCAACGATCTGTTTGATGTGACGGAGTTTTCCCATCACTGTCCGGAGGAATTTTTTATTGCGGGTATCAAGGCGGTCATTTCCTTTGTGATCCTGGCCCGGATCAGTCTTGGACTGACGCTGATCCTTTTTGCGGTGATACCGGTTATGGTGGTGACCTGCACGATGATCAATCTGCGTATGCGGGAGGCGTTCCGTAAGCAGCGCGTGCAGATCGGTGAGCTGAACGCCCGCATTGAGGACAGTCTTCTTGGACAGAAGGTGGTGAAGGCTTTTACCAACGAGGAAAAGGAAAAAGAAAAGTTTGAGAAGGACAATATCAATTTCTTTCATATTAAGAAGGAAACTTATAAGTTTATGGCGGCTTTTCAGACTACGACCAGAGCCTTTGACGGTGTGATGTATCTGGTACTGCTGGTGGCGGGCGGCATCTTTATGATCAGGGGAAAGATCGTGCCCGGTGATCTGGTGGCCTATGTGATGTATGTGAGTACGCTGATCACTACGATCCGGCGGATCATCGAGTTTGCGGAGCAGTTTCAGCGCGGCATGACAGGCATCGAGCGTTTTGTGCAGATCATGGACAGCGATATTGAGATCTTTGACGAGCCGGATGCGGTGCCCTGTGAACATCCGCGGGGGAATATTGCTTTTCATAATGTAGGTTTTGAGTATCCAGATGACCACAACGTGGTGTTCAGGGGCTTGAATCTGGATATTCGCGCGGGAGAAAAGATCGCTATCGTAGGCCCGTCCGGCGGCGGTAAGACCACGCTTTGCAACCTGATTCCCCGTTTTTATGATATCAATGAGGGTGAAATCCTTCTGGACGGGAAGAATATTCATAAGTATACGATCAAGAGCCTGCGGCAGAATATTGGTATGGTGCAGCAGGATGTGTATCTGTTCTCGGGAACGGTATATGAAAATATCGCTTACGGCAGGGAGCAGGCCACCAGAGAGGAAGTGATCGAGGCGGCAAAACGCGCCGGGGCGCATGAGTTTATCTGTGCGCTGAAAGACGGTTACGACACTTATGTGGGCGAGCGTGGCGTGAAGCTGTCCGGCGGACAGAAACAGCGGATCAGCATTGCCAGAGTATTTCTGAAAAACCCGCCCATTCTTATTCTGGACGAGGCCACTTCGGCGCTGGACAATGAGAGCGAGTTTCAGGTGGCAAGGTCGTTGGAAGCGCTGGCAAAGGGCAGGACTACGATCACGATCGCACACAGACTGTCCAGCATCCGCAACTCCGACCGGATTCTGGTGCTGACGGAGGAAGGGATCGTGGAGGAAGGCACGCATGACAGCCTGCTGGAGCTGGGCGGCATTTACCATCACTTTTACGTGACGGCCAATGAATTGAAGTAGTGCCGGAGACAGCGCTGAGTATTGCAGGCGGACCTGCGATAGGCATGGGGATTAGTGTGAAAAATCCATATGCGGCAGATTTTTCACACACAAATTTGTGCTTGCGCCCAAATTTGCAGACTGAGCAAGAATGAGGGATTAGTTATGGAAGAAAGTAACGGCGTAAAACAGCATATCCTGATCGTGGAGGACGACGGACCGCTTGCCGCCGGTCTGTGCCGTGCGCTGCAGAGCGGGGAGACCGGTGTAAGCAGCTGCGGTAACTTAAAGGAAGCGGACAAGAGGCTCAAGGCGCAGACGGGACAGTGTGATCTTGTACTGTTGGACGTGAATCTTCCGGACGGGAACGGGTTTGATTTCCTGAAAAAGATAAAGGAAGAGTACGGCGTATCGGTGATCATGTTGACGGCCAATGACATGGAGATGGACATCGTGACGGGACTGGAGCTGGGAGCGGATGATTATATCACCAAGCCGTTCAGTCTGGCAGTGCTGCGGGCCCGCGTGGCAACCCAGCTGCGCCGCGTGCGGGAACAGGCGGAAGCGGCACGGCAGACGCGGCGGGAGCAGATCATTGTGATGGATGAGTACCGGTTTGATTTTGAGCGGATGGAATATTATCACAAAGATGAGCAGGTTGAGCTGAGCAGGACGGAGCAGAAGCTGCTGCGTGTTCTGGTGGACAACAGGGGGATTTCTCTGACAAGGGAGCGGCTTCTGGAACGTATCTGGTCTTCGGAGGCGGAGTTTGTGGACGAGAATGCGCTGTCCGTTACCGTCAAACGCCTGCGGGATAAGCTGGGGGCGCAGGACAGGATCCGGACGGTATATGGGGTCGGCTATCGGTTTGAGTAGGGGAACAGGAGACGGACATGGCAGATGACGGGCGGGCAATGATCATATTGATAACAGGTCTGGTCTGTCTGTTTGGCGGGGCAGTTCTTGTGGCGGTGAATCAATACAGGACCAGACGGAGTATGTATCGGGTGAAGCGTATGCTGGAGGCCGCCATGGACGGAACTTTTCAGGAGAGCGTATTTGATGAGTCGTTGTATTCGGCCCTGGAGAGCCAGCTGGCGGCATACCTGAGTGCATCGGAGATTTCGGCCAGAAGGACGGCGCAGGAGAAGGAACAGATCAAGACATTGGTTGCGGATATTTCCCACCAGACGAAGACGCCGTTGGCCAATATCCTGCTCTACACGGAACTTTTGCAGGAACAGCTGCAGTCCGATGAGAACAGAGAAAGCCTAGGGCTTCTGGCAGATCAGGCCCGGAAATTAAAGTTTTTGATAGACTCGCTTGTGAAGCTGTCGAGACTGGAGACGGGAGTTCTCGTGCTGCAGCCAAAGAGAGCCGCAGTCTGGCCGCTTCTGGAGGAGGCGGAGAAACAGTTTGCAGGGCAGGCCAGAGAAAAGGGATTGTATCTGAAGGTTCTGACGGGGGAGGCCCGGGAGGTGACAGCCTGTTTTGATCTGAAATGGACACAGGAAGCGCTGTGCAATCTCATAGACAACGCCATCAAATATACGGAACAGGGCGGTGTCACGATCAGAGTGAAACCGTACAAGCTCTTCATCTGTATCGAGGTGGCGGATACGGGAAAAGGAATATCAGAGGAAGAACAGGCGAAAATATTCGGCCGTTTTTACCGTTCGCCGCAGGCTGCCGATCAGGCCGGCGTGGGGATAGGGCTTTATCTGGCGCGCGAGATCCTCAAACAGGAATCCGGTTATATCAAGGTCGTATCCGGGGAGGGAAAGGGGGCAGCCTTTTCCATGTATCTGCCGGTGGACTGACAGACGAAATCTTTCAAAACTGTCAGAATCTTTTTTGCATTGGAAAGAAAACGGTAAGAATTGTATGCGATAATCTGTATTGTGAAGCAGAATACTTCACGGTGCAGATTTTTTGATTTCTGCAGGTGATGCGTTAAGAGGTGTTTACAGACTCCCGGAATCTCTCCGGTATCTGTTTTGCAGCAGGGAGATCCGGAGAACCTGTATTTTATAGTTAGAATGGAGGAGAACGATGACAATACTATCAACTCAAAACGTAAGGAAAATATACGGTACAGGAGAAAACGAAGTACACGCCCTGGACGGGGTGGATCTTAAGGTGGAAAAGGGAGAGTTTGTGGCCGTCGTGGGGACGTCGGGCAGCGGTAAGAGTACGCTGCTGCATATGCTGGGCGGGCTGGACCGGCCTACGTCGGGAACGGTCACTGTGGACGGTAAGGATATATTCAGCCTGAAAGACGAGGCGCTTACAATCTTCCGGCGCCGGAAGATCGGGTTCGTGTTCCAGAACTACAATCTGGTGCCGGTGCTCAATGTATATGAGAATATCGTGCTGCCGGTACAGCTGGACGGCAACGAGCCGAATAAAAAGTACATTGATTCCATCATCGACATGCTGGGGCTGTCTGCGAAACTGACGAACCTGCCGAACAACCTGTCCGGCGGGCAGCAGCAGAGAGTGGCCATCGCCCGCGCACTGGCGGCAAAACCGGCGATCATACTGGCCGATGAGCCTACCGGGAATCTGGACTCCCGGACCAGCCAGGATGTGCTTAGTCTGTTGAAGATCAGCAGCCAGAAACTTGCACAGACCATCGTTATGATCACACATAATGAGGAGATCGCCCAGCTTGCGGACCGCATTATCCGTATTGAGGACGGCAGGATCGTGGATGGGCGCTGATCTTCGGGCAGTAGAGCAGAACGAAGATCTGCAGGTGGAGAGAAAGGAGCAGATAACAGTATGAGAGTAGCAAACAGGAAATGTATCCGCAGGCTCAGCATAGCCCATATGAAGTCGGCGAGAAACAGAAATATCATCACAATATTGGCGATCGTGTTGACGACCGTATTATTTACG
The DNA here is from genome assembly GCA_910578115.1 of uncultured Lachnospiraceae bacterium. Classification (GTDB taxonomy): domain Bacteria; phylum Bacillota; class Clostridia; order Lachnospirales; family Lachnospiraceae; genus UBA3282. Next base: position 16,700 of record CAJTPO010000065.1, read on the forward strand.
ACACTTTTTACCGCGGGAATCTCCTTGAAGGAAGGGTTCGAACAGTCTAACTTCCGGCAGGCAGGAGGGTATAACCATGCGGTGTTTAAGAATATCACTAAAGAGCAGTTCGACGAGTTGAAGGAAGATCCTTTGATCAAAGAATACGGGGACAGATTATATGTGGGTATGCCATCGGAAGCACCTTTCAACAAGAGCCATGTGGAGGTGAATTATTACGATGAAAACTCGGCGAAATGGTCTTTCTGTACGCCGGTTGAGGGACGGCTGCCGGCGGAGGGCACGAACGAGGCGGCCACGGACTTAAGAGTGCTCAAGCTGTTAGGCGTGGAGCCGGTGATCGGCAATTCGTTTACGATGTCTTTCGATGTAGACGGCACTGAGACGACGGAGACATTTACCTTGTGCGGCTATTGGGAATATGACATGGCGGTGGTGGCAAATAACGTGGTGATTCCCAGAAGCCGGGCGGAAGAGATCTTCAGGAAACTGGGTACAAAGGGCGAGAACGGACTATGTACCTACCATACGATGAACCTCATGTTCGAGAGTGCATCGGGGATCCAGGATAACCTGCAGGAGATTCTGGAAAGGCACGGATATCAGGATGAGAAACCGGGAGCAGAGGACTATATCGCGACAGGTGTCAACTGGGGCTATGTTTCCGCACAATTAGGTGAAAATATGGATCCGGGCATGGTTTTGGCTCTTATAGCGGCGCTGCTTCTGATCATGTTTACGGGCTATCTGATCATCAACAATATATTCCGCATCGCGGTCTCCAACGATGTGCGGTTCTATGGCCTGCTCAAGACGATCGGCACCACGGGGCGGCAGATCAAGCGGATCATTCTGCTGCAGGCAGTGGTGCTTGCCGCGATCGGTATTCCGGTGGGCGCTGTGGCCGGGTATCTTCTGGGAATCGTGATCACAAGGGTCACGGCAGTCAATATGGACGGTATCGTTATGGTGAGTTCCATCGATCCCCTGATCTTTGTCGGGGCCTCCCTTTTTTCCCTGATCACGGTATATTTATCCTGCGGGAAACCGCGCAGGATGGCGGCAAAGATATCACCGATCGAAGCGCTGCGGTATACGGAAGGTGCCGGGAGCAGGAGAAAGGAAAGAAAGGGGAGAACAGGGGCATCGATCCCGAAGATGGCCTGGACGAATCTGGGCAGGAACAAGAGTAAGACGCTGATCAGTGTGCTCTCCATGTCATTGGCCATCGTGGTCCTGGAAATGACTCATGTATTTACGGGTGGATTTGATATGGATAAATATCTGCGTGATGTGGCGCAGGATTTTCTGCTGGCTGAGGCATCGTACTTTCAGGTATCCCAGAAATGGATGAATAAAGAAGGCGGAAAAGAAGCGGCAGTATCGGAGGAGACGATCGCGCGCATCGAGCAGCAGCAAGGGGTTACCGGCGGCAGGGCTTACGGTACGGTATCCGATGTGGAGGAGCTGGTCACTGTAAAGAGAGCCAGAGATGCTTACAGCAGTTGGCGCAAAGGAGGGCTTAGCGGGGAAGAACTTGATTTTATGGTCGATGATATTCTGGAGAATGTGGGGGATCGGCGGGCCATGGAGACACGGCTGTACGGCATGGAAGATTTCCTTATCGATAAGCTGGAGGTCATAGACGGTGATCTCGGCAAGTTGAAAGAAGGCGGCAATTACGTGGCAGCAGTATATGACACAGATGATTATCACAATCTCTATGAGGACTGGCACTGGGCGAAAGTGGGAGATCAGGTTACGCTGCGGTACGTGGATACGTATGAGTATTATAACCCACAGACAGGAGAGGTCTATCCGGAGAATGCGAGTCTGGAGAACCTTTTGTGGGCGCAGCGGGCAAAAGAATATCGGGAGGAGACGTATGAAGTGGTTGCTGCCGTGCTTGTGCCGAACACACTGACCTACCGGTTTTATGGGGATGACGAATTTGTGATGAATGCGGACACCTTTAAGGAACATACGGGAACGGATGCGGTCATGTACTATGCGTTCGACTGCGCGGACGAACAGACCGGGATGATGGAGCAGTATCTGAAAGAATATACGGAAGGAGAAGGATCTTTCTATGATTACGAGAGCAGGATGACCCGCGCACAGGAATTCTATGAGCTGAAGAATATGTTTCTGTTTGTCGGGACGGCAGTCAGTCTGGTGGTGGGACTGATCGGTGTGTTGAACTTCCTCAATGCGATCCTCACCGGCATCCTGACCCGGAGAAAGGAGTTTGCCGTGCTGCAGTCCGTTGGCATGACCGGTAAACAGCTGAATATCATGCTGATAACGGAAGGGGTGCTTTTTGCCGGAGGTGCCGTTATGGTCACGCTGGCGACGGTCGTTGTTTTGGGACCGGTGATCGGGCAGGCGCTGGAAGGGATGTTCTGGTTTTTTACTTATAGGATCAATATCGTGCCGATCCTGGCGGTGGCGCCATTCTTCCTGCTGTTGGGAATGTTAATTCCGCTCATATCCTACTGCTATGTGGCTAAACGGTCCGTGGTGGAGCGGCTGAGAGAGGCGGAGTGAGCATTGCGTGCGCGGGTATCCCTGATTTGTCCGTCAATTTTCACAAAAAATGGCCTTATACTTGTCAGAAATATTAATAAACTTTAATGAATTTTCAGAAAATACTTACAAACAGAACAAATTCATGTTACCATAGTATATATTAAGGAAATTATCGGCGAAAATGCATGGACAAAAGACTGTTGTCCGACAGCGTTTTTCTTTCACAGGATACGGTGTTGTAATCGACTGAGTATATAGCGAAGGTCGGGTAACGGCATGGCATATCCTGTGAAGTGGGCCTGGGGACCTGGACGGTTCCCGGAGTTTACGGAAACATGGAGGGTCTATGTTTGAGAAGGATCAATTGATCATGTGCGGCGGGCACGGCGTCTGCCGCGTTGTTAACGTCACGGGGAACCCCTTTGACAAATTCGATAAAGTGCGTAAGTTTTATGTACTGGAACCAGTCTTCGAGAAGGCGAGTACCGTCTATATGCCGGTGGATAATGAGAAAGTCGTTATGCGCCGGATCATGAATCGGAATGAGGCGGAGGAGCTGATCGACAATATGACCGAGATCGAGACTGTACGAATCAAGGAGGAAAAGGGAAGAGAGCAGATGTACAAGGATGCGATCAGCACTTATGATTGCCAAAGCCTGGTACAGATCATCAAGACGCTTTATATGCGCAGGCAGAACCGCATCAAGGAGGGGAAGAAGGCGCTCTCCTCTGACGAACAGTATCTGCGCAAGGCGGAGGCGCTGCTATACAGCGAGATGTCTGTAGCGCTGGACATCCCCAAGGAAGAAGTGCAGGGTTATATTTCGGATGCGGTCAGGCGCAAGAAGAGCCTGGTGTGATATGGGCATGATGAAAGCCAGACGGTATGGTCTGGCTTTCACTATATGTGTGCCCGGTGGGCACACGTTCTAACGGGTGAAAGTCCCCAATCTGCCCGG
>CAJTPO010000066.1 GCA_910578115.1 uncultured Lachnospiraceae bacterium
ATTTTACAAACATGCATTTCGATTTATAAAGCTGCACCTCGTTTTACAATTGACCATGCAGATCTGGCTGCTCTGTTGTGACTTCATTATATATTAAAAAATCACCATTTTCTTTTCAAATCTCTCCACAAATATTGCAAATACTGAACACTCCCCCTATAATAAAAGGAACAGAACCGTATGCAGGAAAGGATCACCGCGCATGAAAGAATTTTCCTCCTGTCAGCAGGCCATTGAAAACTGTGCCTCCACCCAGACCTTCTCCATCGCTCATTTATATAAAGAAGAAAAAACCATGGACATGCATATCCATGATTGCTATGAAATCTACTATTCTATCTCCGGCGGCAGGCAGTTTCTGATCGACAACAGATTCTACTCCATTGAACCCGGCGACCTCTTCATTATCAATCAATATGAAAGCCACAAGATCACGCAGGCAGACAAGGCTGTCCATGAGCGCATTGTCCTGTCCATCCATCCGGAATATACCAAACAGCTTTCCTCCCCTGAGACAAATCTGGATGCCTGTTTTACGAACCGCCCCGGGAACTTCTGCCATAAGCTTTCGCTGAACAAGGAACAGCAGAACCGTTTTCTCTACTACATCAACAAAATCACGGGAGCCGAAGGCTATGGGCATGACATTCTGGAGCGAACTGCCTTCATGGAGCTTCTGGTCCTGGTGGGCCGTCTCACGCTGTTAAACCAACCGTCCTCGATCGTCAATCCCAGAGGATACAATCATCAGGTAGACGATATTCTGAAATACATCAACCAGAATATTACCGCCCCGCTGACCATCGGACAGCTTGCCGGTGAATTCTACATAAGCGAATCCTATATCTGCCGCATCTTCAAAGCTGCCACCGGCACTACCGTAGGTAAATACATCACCGCAAGACGGATCAGCATTGCCAAAGCTCTCCTGAGTGACGGCACAGGTGTGATGGAAACTTTTGAAAAAAGCGGGTTCACCGATTACAGTAACTTCTTTAAATCGTTTACCAAAGCGGTCGGTATTTCTCCCAAAAAATACGCCCAGTGCAGTGTCAGCTGACACTGCGCCGGACGTGCTTCCACCTCAGGTGTATTTAAGATATTCTTCATGCAGACAGCGGATTGGTCCGGGACTGCTCCATGAAGAATAATGTAAGATCGCCGAATATCAGAATCTCTTGATCTTCTTCGTCGTATTCTTCTCAAACTCGACGTCACGCACCTTCAATTTGAAGACTCTCTTGTAGAGCGGTGCGGTCTTATTATAGTCGTCGATGACAGACTGCAGCTGTGCCTGCAGATCCTTGATCTTCTTCTTGGACGCATACTCGTAATCCGGGAAGATCTCCGCCTCGATCACGCCTTCGCTGTCACGCACCAGCACTTCCTGTACCAGCCGGTGGGCGCCGATCCTGTTCTCAATCTCTTCCGGCGACACATTCTCGCCGTTCGGCGTAATGATCAGGTTCTTCTTGCGTCCGGTCAGGAACAGGAAACCGTCCTCGTCTATGTACCCCAGATCTCCCGTCTTCAGCCAGCCGTCCTCTAACGTCTGCTCCGTCTCCTCCGGCATCTGGTAATAGCCCTGCATCACGCTGGTGCCCTTGACCCAGATCTCCTCGTCCACGATCTTCACTTCGCAGTTGGGCAGGCATCTGCCGACAGAACCGGCCTTGAACGCGCTGTTGGAGTTGGCGCTGATAACCGGAGCGCACTCCGTCATGCCGTACCCCTGCAGGATCTTGATCCCATACTTTTTAAACAGATCGATATAGGCCGGATTCAGGTAGGCTCCGCCGCTGCAGATGGTATGGAACTGCTTACCAAACACCTTGATCTTCACCAGCGGGGCAGGGATCAAAGACGCTTCCTCCAGCTTCTTTGCTAACGTCTCCACCATCAACGGCACCATCAGAATCATATTCGGCTCGAAAAGTTTGATATTCTTAGCCACCCGCAGCAACGAATCGTTGATGCAGATGACCGCTCCCACGGAGGTGCCTTTCAGGATATCCATGCTCAGACAGTAGGCGTGATGGATGGGCAGTACACTCATCAGCACCGTTCCCGGCTCATAGCCCATATCCAACGCCGTCGCATTCTCCGCCAGATTCCTGTGTGTAAGCATGACGCCCTTGCTCTTGCCTGTAGTTCCCGAAGTAAACATGATCATCGCCAGGTCTTCCGGCTGCGGCTCGAAGTCCGGCCGCTGCGGCGCCTCTGCGATCAGATTCCACATGGAAAGGGCGCCTGGCACATCCGTTTCCTCTTCCATCGCAATCAGGTGCTGCAGCTTGGGACATTTCTCCGCCGCCATAAGCGCCACATTTTCCTTCGACGCATCATAGAGAAAAGTGGTCGCATCCGCCCTGTCGATCAGCTCACACAAATCTTCTGCCGGCAGATTGGCATCCAGGGGCACCGCCACGCTGCCGCCGTTCACGATCCCGTAATACCCGGCAATCCAGGAGTAGGAAGTAGCTCCCACAAGAGCGATATGCTTCCCCTGCTCTCCCAGCTTATTCAGCGCGGCCGAAAAATGTTCGCTGTCTTGCCGCAGCTGCGTGTACGTCTTTGCAGCCACCTTCGTTTCCTTTTTGCCGCCGTCTCCGGCTTCTTTTACCTTATACCGGATGGCATCCAGCGCGCCATATGCTTCCTGTGCTTTCACAAGCAGCTCATAGATCGTACTGCGCAATTCGTTCATAGCTTTTCCCTCTTTCTTCCCTCTGCGTGCCCTGCACGCTTGTCAACGCCGGTATCACCCGCGATAAACATCCACCCTTTATCATAGATCATACCGACCATATTAAATGCCTGCGAACGTCCACCTGTCTCGATGACGGTTCCTTACGCCAGCTTCTCCAGATAATCCACCGCTTCCTGCACGGTGCGGATATCCACCACCTGCTCCTGATCGATCTCGACATCCATCACATCCTCGATCTCACCAAGCATACTCATAAAGTCAAAAGAAGTAAATCCCAGGTCTTCGATAAAACGTGACTCCGGCTTGATATCTTCCTTCTTCACTTCCACATAATTTACAATGATATCCTTCAACTGTTCTAACATAATCTCTCATCCTTTCCTATACGCTCTTTTCTGATGCGCTCTGAAACACGCTCCGGAGCCGGGCTCGAGAGGGGCTTTTGTGTATGCTGCCCTCTCAACCGCGAAGCTCCTTTATCCCTTAACCCCGATTACACAAGTCTGATAATCTCTCCAATCTTCAGATCCGGATTCTCAATCCCCTTAAACATGATCTTACAGATATAATAATAGAAATACTCCAGCTGCTCCTTCGTATACGCCTTCGTCTGGTGCTCGAAGCTGAAATCCAGCCCGTTGTCTTCCGCTCTGTGCATCACCGTCAGATACAGCCCGTCCGAATAATATCCGTTGCAGTACCGCTTTGTCTTGTAGCGGATGCCGCCTAAATCCGTCAGTCCTTTTTCCCGCAGAGTGGCCGGCTGATAGGTAAGGGACACCGTCTCATACCCCATCCCGCGCGGCAGCTTATACAGCTGGCTCCTGTAGCCAAGATACTCTCCGGGGTTGAAATTCACATACCGGAACACCTCATTCTGCTTATCCCTGATCTCGAAGATACCTTCCAGGAAGGTCTTATCCTCGGGAATGACCGTTCTGAACGGGAAACAGTGAATCCTCGTACCGCCCGACTTTTTCTCCTGTAAGGTAGCACGGCGCGCATAAGCGATCTGCATGGACACATCGTCGCACGTGTTGATCTTCTGTAAATAGGTACGGATGCCCATCACCAGCAGACACTGCAGGGAAATATGCTGCTGTTCACAGAAAGTCATCAGTCTTCTGGTAGGCTCTTCTTCCAGATGGAAAACGTCGATAGCCGCCGCGAAACTGTCCGATCCGGTGGGCGCTGCCCGCAGATTCGGATTGCCTGTCGCCGCCCTGGCTTCCTCCAGCTTCTTCGGCCCTTCGATCCCGTTGTAGATCGGCTCCGACTCCTCGATCAGTTTGTGGAAATAAGCCCGGTCTCTCGCCTGCGCCCTGCTGCCTGCCTCATAGGCCAGATCCTTCTCCACCTGTTCGATATAGGAACGCATATCCGCCGGATAAGGAATCCCCTCGAAATTCGCGTTACAGTATAACTCGATCACATCCTTCATAAAACCGATCAGCGACTGTGCATCGAGAAATCTGTGGTCACCCATAAGAAACATACCCTCAAAACCGTCCGGCGTCTTGATGATAACGACCTTGTTCATCGGCGCATCTTCCTTGTCAAAGGGCACCCGCGTCCACGCCGTCATCTCCGCCTCCGCTTCCTCCATGGTCTTACCTGTGAAATCCACATACTCTATCTCGCGGTCTTCTTTTTCCACGATATACTGATACCATTCTTCCTCTTTCCTGTCATACACAAGCCGTGCACGCATGGACTCACTGCGTTCATACGCCTTGTAGATCGCCTTGCGAAGCTCATCAATATTCAGTTCAAATTCTATCGTCAGGCTCGTGCCCACATTCAGAATCTCTTTGCCCGGACAATAATCCGCATAGTAAAAGTGGAACTTCTGCGCTACCGTCAGCGGATATGTCTTATATCCTTTTCTAGTCTTCATATCGTAATTCCTTCCATACTTTCTCTTATGCCGCCGAAACGGCACAGATCCTGCCAGGCCTTCTAAAAAATCTCCTCGGCAAACTCATCCAGCGTCTTCTCATAAAGCGCCATTTCCTTGTAGTAACTCTCCGCATGGGCTGCCCCCTCGACGATCAGCTTCCGCTTCGGAGAACGGCAGTTCTCATAGATCTCATGACACATGCTGCAGGGCACGAAAGTGTCCGCTGAGCCGTGTATGAAAAGGATCGGCACCTTCGCCTTCTGCACCTCATACTTGGCATTACACTCGTCCATACCGTAACCCGCAAGCTTTCTGTTGATCAGGTCCGCCCCCTGAATAGCCGGGAAAGCCGGCAGATGATACATCGTATTCAGCACATGGGTAAATACTTCTTTGGGAGAGGTAAATCCACAGTCGGACACGATCCCCTTCACGTTGTCCGGCAGCTCCAGGCCGCTTGTCATCAGCACCGTAGCGCCACCCATCGAAGTACCGAAAAGCATGATCTCCACATCCTCGCCGCACTCCCGGATCATCCAGTCGATCCAGCCCTTCGCATCTTTCCTGTCCAGACAGCCGAACCCGATATACTCTCCCTCGCTCTCGCCGTGCGCCCGCGCATCCGGCATCAATATGGCATATCCGTGTTTGAGGAAATAATCGGCGATCGCCATGTGGTTGCTTAAACCTTCGCCCGTATAACCATGAAAACAGATCACGGCCTTGTTGATCCCCGACTCCTTCTGGTACTCTTCCAGCGCCGGAAAATAAGTTGCGTGCAGACGCAGCCCGTCAAAAGCGGTCATATACACGTCGCTGTGCGGCTGCTCCATCACAAACCCTTTTCTCTCCTCCATCAGCGGAAAGTACTTCTCCCAGTCCGTACCGGACATCTTCGTCGTCCGCTCCGTCTTCGCATTCCCCCGCTTCATGGTCCTGTTGTAAAAATATACCGTCTCTCCTATCCCTGCCGCGGTCAAAATTCCTGCTGCCGCAACGATGTTTTTCAATACTCCCATCGTTATATCATCTTCTTTCTTTATGGTTTTATGCTCTTAAATGTTTTGGCTTTTTACTTCCCGCTCTTCTTGCTTTACTCTCTTAACGCTTTGCTCTTTACTTCCTACTCTTCTTACTTTGTACTCTTAGCGCTTTCCTTTTTACTTTACGCTCTTAAATACTTCTGCTCTTACTTCTTATTCTTCTTGTTCTCTTTCTCCACTACTTTCTTGGCTACAGTCTTCACAACCGTGTCTACCACCTTATCTGCCGCCTTCTTCGCCAGGCTCTTCTCCTGCGCGGCCTTCTTCATCTCGATGATCTCTTTGAGCCGCAGCGCCTTCTCGATATTGCCTTCCACCCGCAGCTTCTGCTCTGTAAAGGCAGCCACCGGATCCATCGTTCCGTCCGCGATGGCAAACAGTACCTCGGGCGCACAGATGAACATAGCGTCCCTGTCATAATACTCGTAAGGTTCCACATAAAGCACGCCGTCCTTCACTTCCACATAGAACGCGCCGCCCGCTTCCTCGTCTTCAATGTTGAACTGGAATGCAAGATGCTCATGAATATCACTCACATCAGCTCCCATAAATTTTCCCTTAATCTCATAAAATAAATCTGCGTAGGTCATTTTACCTTATCCTCCTTTTTCTCCCCTCATAGTGTAACATCGCTTTGCGGCAGTGCAGATATCTCTCCTGCCGCACCATTTCCTGTCTTATAGGATGCGCCGTTGTGACTGACATGATGTATACGCTCCATAATTCGCGGCATTTCGACCGATGGTCGAACGCCTCTAAACAAACAGTACCACACTTTTCGACCATCGGTCAACTACATTTTTATCTAATTTACACATCAGTTTTTCCGGTTTTTATGGCACTATTTATAATTGTATGGAAATCCCGTTTATGATATGATTGCTTATATTATTCGCGAAATATTCATGAAAAGCGCTGTGTTTTCCAGGAAACGTGTCAGAGACAGCGACAGCAAAGGACGCAGGTACGCCATGCACGCGTTCCTCAGCAAAAACGCTTCGGAATGGAGGAAACTATGCCGGACACAAAGAAATATGACAGAATCTTAGACGCACTCCACCAGCTTCTGGAGGACGAGACAATACAGAATATCTCCGTCAGCGATATTGCGAAAAAAGCCGGAATCGGCAAGGGAAGCATCTACTACTATTTCCCTTCCAAGGAAGCGATCCTTGACGCACTGATCAAACGAAACTATGAGAAGCCGTTGAAAACGGCCAAAACCCTGGCCGGACAGACAGAGATCTCTCCCTTTACCCGCATGGCCATGATCCTGCAGGCGTGCCGCAACTCTTCGGACGCCTTCTTAAGCCAGGATAACAGTGCCGCCGTCATGGCAAACGCCCAGGAAAGCGCTTTTCTGCACCAGAAATACATGAATCATCTGATTTCCGAGTTGAAACCCAGCCTGACCGAGATCATCAAGCAGGGCATCGCCATCGGCGATATTCAGTTTGAATACCCGGCTGCCCTTGCCGAGATCGTCCTGATCGTACTCGCCGTCAAGCTGGACAACACCTTCCTGTCCGCCACCGCCGAAGACTCGGAAGGTACGATCCGTGGGCTGGTAGCCCTGCTGGAACGGGGTACGGGCGTGCCGGAAGGAGCGCTCAATTACCTGACGCTGCCGGTAACGGATCTCTGATATTATCCTGATTCCCGGCCGTGCGCATCCATCCGGCCCTGCGCCGGGAGCAGGATAAAATACTCTTGCCCCGTTCAGTTCCCACATCTTTTCCATACATATAGTTTCCCCTTTTACTGCTTTCCGAATCATGTTCCGTGACGGGAAAATTCAAGCCCGTGCACGACATTTTAAAAAAACCGAAAAAATCTGTGACCTTTGCATCGTCTCTATCATCTAATTATTGTAAAATGAAACGGCCGTTTCATAAAAACAGGCAAACCGCCTGCAATTTAACGATAAGGACTATAAAAGAATGAACAAGAAACAGTTTACGGCACAGGTACTTGAGGCTGAGAAGAGCCTGTATCACATCGCAAAGTCTATTCTAAAAAATGATGACGACTGCGCCGATGCGATGCAAAACGCAATCTTACATGCTTTCGAAAAATTACATACCTTACGGAATGAGATGTATTTCAAAACATGGCTTACCAGAATACTGATCAACGAATGCAACTATATTATCCGTTCCAGAAAGGCGCAGGTTCCTTACGAAGATTACTGTGAAAGTCTTCGACTTTCACAGCATGGATGGCCATGCGGCCGGACCGACGGCAGGCTGAGCATGATGGAGGTTTACTGTGAAAGTCTTCGACTTTCACAGCATGGATCGCCATGCGGCCCGCTAAGCGGCAGACTGAGCATGATGAAGGTTTACCATGAAAACAATCCGGACAATACGGGCGTTTACTATGAAGATGCGAAGGCTGCTGCAGGGCAGGAGGATTACCCGGATGTATTCGAGGCGGTCATGGAATTGGATGAGCATTACAGAATTCCCCTGGTACTGTTTTATGTGGAGGAATTTTCCATCAAAGAAATCTGCCGGATATTAAAGCTGTCACAAGGTACTGTAAAAACAAGGCTGTATCGGGGCAGAAGACTTTTAAAAGAAAAATTAGAGGGAGTATATGGATATGAAAAAAAAGAACTGGTACGATGAATTTCCCGAGGTGCCGGAGCATGTGCATCAGACAGTATTAAGTACCCTTGCCGGGCTGGATGACAGAAAGGTCAAAAAGGTGAAACGGATGAAAAAGAATAAGATCATTATTTTAGCGGCTGCCATGACAGCTGTACTTGGAATGACTGTGAGCGCGTCAGAGATCTTTAAGTGGAACAAACAGGCACAGGAGGTCTTTGAGGCAGACGAGGAACAGCAAAAAGAGCTGGTGATGGATCAGATCGCACAGGAAGCGTATCAGACAATATCGGATGGCGGGCTTACCCTGCAGGCGATACAGACCATTCAGGATAATAACTGCTTCTACGCGCTGTTTGAAATAACGGCAGCGGATGAATCGATCCAGATCACACCCGGCCATAATATGGAATTTTCTATCGATTACCCGGACGGCTCCGATCCCTTCAGTATGTTAAACTGGAATTTTGTAGACGAACACAGACAGGCCGTCTCCAACAGCAGATACTTTGAGATCACAGGGACGAAACAGAATCCCGGTGAGGAAGACCTGACTATGAAGATTCAGTTTACCTCGCTGAATGCTCCGGGAGAAAAGGCAGTCGCCGGTAGTCCGGTCTTAGAAGGAAACTGGGAATTCGCACTCAATCTGCACACTACAAAACCTGTCCGTTATGAAATCAACAAAGATTACCAGATCGCAGGCTGCGAAGTCACGGTTAAAACAGTAGAACTTACACCGATCAGCGTGAAAGTAACCTGCGAGGAAGAAGATATCAGACAGCTGGAAACACTGGAAGGAATCAATCTGGATCAGGCGGACACCCTGCGTTCTTTATTCGTCAACGGCATCCGGTATGAGGACGGCACAGTTATAGAAGAAATGGGATACCAGGAACTCACAGCCGGATACAGTGATGGCAATTATACGAAGACAGCGCGATTCTCCAACGTAATTGACGTGGACAAGGCCAGCGCACTCTTAGTCGGCGATGCCATGGATGAGATCCTGCTTCCATAAGTATGCCGGAACAGTATACCACAATGATCAGAAAGAGACCGGTCCTCTCACAAACGGACCGGTCTCTTCCACTCTTAAAATCTTCTATGCAATTCAGTACTGCACAAGCACTGTCTTCTGGGGGATATCGTTATGCCCTCCCATACAGACAATGCACGCCCGAAGCTCCGGAAACAGACAGACTTTGGGAGAACGGTAGAACATCTCTTCTCTGTCATCCTCAATCACTTCTTTATGCAGTAAGGAGAAATCCGACGTCCGCCAGACCGCAATCTCCATCCGGGTCGTATCCAGAGCCGCCGTGACATAGACCGATCCGTCATCGGAAAAGAAAGGTCCGCTTACCGGCAGTGAACTTACCTTCTCCGTATTGTACGCCGCCTTTCCCGTTTTCGTATCGATCACACCCATTCCGCCCTCAAAGAACAGGCTGTCCTCTCCAAACAGCAGCTTTCCACCGCTGTACCCTGCCGCCGTGCCAAGATCATACTGCAGGATATGATTTTCATAGCCTTTGCCGTCTATGCCAACCAGCCCCCACGACGGAACCGTTGTGCCATTCTGATCCGTCTGACCGCTAAACACAATATGACTGTCGTCTTCATCAAAGAAGAGCGCTGAAGCCCCCAAAAGATCAATGTTGTTTTCACTCGTCCACAAATCCGTCACTTTCTGTTTCTTCCGGCTGTTGAGATCGTAAAGATTCATCCCCTCCCAATTATCGCAATAGGCAAGCAGTGTTCCGTCATGTGAAACAGTCCATTCTGCCAGCGCTGCGGTCGGTACAATATCATTCAAAACCATTCTCCGCGTCTCTTTCAGGACATTATCGTAAAAAATGCACAGACAGCCCATCTCCCCTTCAAAGCTGAATCCCACCATCTGTTCCCCCTCTTTCTCCGCATCCGCATAGGGTAATCCGCTTTTGGGTACACCGATCGCACAATATCCATCCTTATACGAATAAAAGTCAAGCATATCCCATTCTTCTGTCTTCGTCTGCGCCACGATCTGTGCCGACACCGCGTCATAAAGATACAGCATATCTTCCTTTAAAGTCAGAAGCGTATTTTCCTTCCCCTTCCAGATCTGCATGCTCCGGCCGTCGAACAATTCCCCGTTGAGGGCCGCCGCACGCTTATCCTGTCTGCCCTTCGACGCAGCCTTCGTTTCCGCAGACACCTTTTCTGCCAGATCCTGACCGGACTCTGCTTCCTTCGCCATCACGCCATCCGAAAGCGGTCCTGCCGCATCCTTCACCCCGCATCCGGCCATGCAGACCACGGCCAGTGTCACCGCCAGTGTTTTTATCCATTTGTTCTTCATAACAGTCTCCTTTTTACCAGGTTTCATAACAATCTCTTTATCCAATCTCAAATCTATCGCCGACAATCGGCGTTATATTTTTCTTTTTCACAAACAATATCAGTTAATTAAGCCAGTACACAACCTGATAGAACAGGATTCTTCTGAAGACCGTTGGAAAACGCCGGTACTTGGTGAGGTTTTTCACGAACCTGGTACCGCTGCGTTTGGAACCGAGCGAAAGCGTGTTCGCAGAAGAACCTATCCTGTCAGGTGCGTCCGCCTTAACCTGATGACATTTGAACGTCAACAATCACTGTTTTTACCTACGGCCACGGAATCCCAAGTTTCGCCTTGGCATTCTCCAGCCAGACGGGATTGATCGTTTCTCCCACTTTTCCTGACGTGAAATATCCCCCGACCCATGCCGGATTTTTATTCTCATCATACAGAAATTCCGCATAGCTGAACGTTTCCGGATCGCCGCCCAGGATCAGATAATGCTTGATCCCCTGGCTGTCCCTGTAATCATAAATATACGCCTGACTGTCGGAAATCTGCTCCGTAATATCGATATTTTCTCCGTTCGCCGTAAACCAGAGACAGCCATCCTTATAGACTGCCGGCGCCGTCGCATTTGCCGTGTCAAGCGTGGCGCTGGAAACCATATTCCCCTCTTCATCCACCGATTCCGTAAATATGGCATTGTTGGCAAAAGATAAAATCCGGCTGATGATCCCCTCTCCGGTATATGCATATGCGGTTCCGTTGACCAGCACCAGCAGCAGAGCCGTTGCCAACGCGACTGCCGGCCCCGGAAGCCGTCTGTATCCCACCGGACTTTTTGATGTGTCCGCCTGCTTATTTCGCTGTTTATTTCGCATTGCCTCTTCAATACGCTGGCTGCACTGCTCCGGCATTCTAATCTGTCCGTATACTTCTTTCACTCTGTTTTCCATCAATCAGACCTCCTCCTTTAACGCTTCCTCCAATATCCTCCTTGCCCGCGACATTCGTGTTGTGACAGCGCTGTCAGAAATATGCAGTATCTCTCCGATTTCCCGGACCGTATATCCTTCATAATAGAAAAGATAGACGACGATACGATATTTGGGTTTCAGCCTGCCGATACATTCCCAGACATCACTCTGTGCGGACTGTTCAAACACTATCTCTTCCCTGTGTGCTTCTTCAAACGGCCCCGTCCTTTTCCTCCAGACAGAGCGCAGGAGACTCCGGCACTGGTTGGCCGTCACCTGCATCAGCCATGCCTTCTCCCTGCCGGGCGTCAGGCTGCTCTGCTCCATCAGTTTCAGAAAGACCGTCTGACAGACATCTTCCGCATCCTGGATGGAATGGGTGTAACTGACCGCCAGCCTGTAGACATCATCCTTATAGAGCTGGAACAATTCCATCACGTCATACATGAATGCATCTCCTTTCTGCGTTGTTATGTAAGTTTGCTATAGCTTCCGTGTGATGTTGCAATCTTGAGATCTCATAGATAAGACGCGCCAGCCCCTCTTTTTGTCACAAACTATTTGTAATAATAATTTGCTTCTTTATTTCCCCGTCTTCATACGGTATAATTTTTTTGTCACACATTTATCAAGGAAACGGGGACGAAAAAATGCAGTCATTCAGAGCAGACAACTCGCCAATTACTTATTATATCAGCGGACGCGACCACAGGGAATGGGTTCTCTTTCTCCATGCCGCATTTGTGGACCACAGAATGTTTGACGCACAAACGGCGTATTTCAAAGACAATTATAACGTGCTGGCAGTCGATCTCATCGGGCATGGACAGTCGACAGACACCAGAAGGGGCGACAGTATCAATAAAATGTCCCTCTGGATATACAATATCCTGAAAAAGGAAAAGATAGAGAAAGTGCACATTGTCGGCGTTTCTCTGGGAGCCGTCCTGGCACAGGATTTTGCAAACAGGTATCCTGCCGCGGTAAGTTCCCTTGCCTGCTTCGGCGGCTACGATATCAATCATTTTGACCCCGGAATGCAGAAAGAAAATTTCGCATCCCAGATGCTTATGATGCTGAAAGCCCTGATCTCCATCAAATGGTTTGCCCGGGCAAACAGGAAAATATCCGCCTATACGCAGCAGGCGCAGGATCAATTCTACGCTATGAATATCCGGTTTCCAAAGAGATCCTTTCAATATCTGTCCTCTCTGGGCAGTATGGTAAACAGACAAGAGACGGCACCCAGAACATATCCACTGCTGATCGGGTGTGGAAAATACGATCTGCCAATGGAACTGAGCGCCGTAGAGATGTGGAAGAAAGCAGAGCCGCAAAGCAGGATGGTCATCTTTGATGATGCCGGGCACTGCGTGAATATGGATGTACCGCAGAAATTCAATGAAGTGCTGCAGGATTTTTGGGCGGAGCACAATATTCTCTGCAGAGATTAGAACCAGGATATTAATGGTTAACGGCGGTTTTGAAATCCGTATCAAAACCGCCGTTTATAATATTGCCGCCGTTTACAGCATTTAAATCCGGCAGGCGTTAACACTGAAAGTAATAGTCTGAGGCATTTCTGCCTTCAGGCCTATATCCCCCTTCTCGAGCAGACTTTTAACCTGACTTCGAGACAATCCCAAAACCATGGCAATTTGCTTTTCCGGATGAATCTTTAATTGACAGGGATTGTTTATCGTGATCACAACCTGCTCTCCAAATTCACAGTTTTCCATAGTCTCATGCTGCTTTACAAATTCATAATGCAGTTTGTCAGGATCAATGTCCACTTTATTTGTCCGAAACAGCTGCATCCTTTTGCCATACATTTCCGCCAGCGTTTCATCATTTTCCAGAAAACATTGATATTCTTCTTTTGGTATCGAAGAAACCTTCTTCCGTTCATAAATGGCTATATTGAGCGTGTGTTTACATTCCGTACAATGATAGATCAGCCAGACATCCAGTTTATTGCCATTGGCATTGATGCGGAATTTATTTGTGTTTCTATAATGCGTCTTTCTGCCACATTTCGGACAGCTCCTGATCACCCAAAAGGAATCTTTCAGGACAATTTCATATTCAATTTTCCTTAAATAGCTCATTTGCATCTCCCGTTCATTCCATATCACGATGCATGGGCTATCACATTATTTCATCCTGTTTTTTGCAATAGCCATGCTATGCAAAATAATCGGGTGTAGTCATAAAGCCTGTCTCTCCTTTCGTTATAATATCAAAATCGCTCCGTCAGAACGGTCACAGTTCCCCTTTGCCCGCTATCAGTATCGTTGCGTTGCCATCCAGTACTTTTTCGATCACAAATCCTGCGCTTTGCAGCAATTCTTTTTCATGCGCCAGCGTCAGGGGAATATCAAAATGCACGTAACAATCGGCCGGTATTGCCGACCGTTTTCTTTTGTCCAAATACACAGTGCGCAAAAGCTCCTCTTCTTCGTCGCAGCAGGCAATGTAATCTCCCACGATAAAAACGCCCTGTTCTTTCAGGCTGCGGCAGATCTTCCGGTACAATTCCCTTTTGCGTTCCGGCAGGAAATGATGCAGACTCTCAAAGGATATGACGGCATCCCATTTATCATAGCCAAACTCATATTGAAAGTAATCCTCACATATTGTGGTGAGGGGTTTGTCATGATGTTTTGCAAGCAGTTTGTCCAGCATATCAGCACACAGATCTACCCCTGTCACTTCAATCTGCGGATTTATCTGCCAGATCTTATCCAGTTCCAGGCCGGTTCCGCACCCCAAGTCTAAAATGTTTTCGCATCTTAAAGGCAGGTTTTCGGCAAATATCCGATAAGATTCCTCCCAGTTCGACATATGTTCTTCGTAATCATCCAGCCGCTTCGTAAAGAAATCTGACATTTCTTCCAGCGGCGTATCTGCCGTATCCCGAAGCCATTGTTTTAAATTCTGCATGTATTCTTTCGATGATCCCACCATGGCATGTTAACCATAGAATCCTGCTCCGGATTCCATGACAGTTCCTCCTTCCACAACTCTGTTGTACGCAGACTGCTGTTTCCTTTGTGGTATAGCGCAGCATATTTTCATCCTGCCATCCACCTCACGCATTTTTACAAAAAAAGATGAGCCGCTTCCATATGCCGGCTCATCCTGTACGAACAACACGCTATCCGACCAGGGATATGCCCGTTGCTTCCTTATTTTTCAAGAATACTTTTGTATTCTCAGGATACGCTGTATGCTTTTTTCTGACAGATAATATTTGCAGGCTAATTCCCCAACCCTGCTTCCCGCAAGATACTCCTCGTAAATCTGTCTGTCACGCCGCGAAAGCTCCTGCCTGATCTGTGTACCGGTTCCCCATCCCTGCCTGTGTGATGTCTTGCGCGGGATATAGATACTGGTTCCGTCAACATACTGCTGTATCAACTCTATTATCTCATTTGGCAGAATTTCTTCTGCTCTCCTATAGCCCATGTCTGCCTCCCTGAAATTTATTGCCGGGAATAGCATTGGCTATAACAATTCCTTGCAATAGCCAGTGCTATGCAGACATAACATATCTTCTCATATAGAAATCCCCCTTCCAAAGTTCCTTCCTTATAGTATCCTATAGTACCATGATCCGCCGATTAAATCAATTTCTAACCGGCCTGTGTGCATGGGTAACGTAACAGTTCAGCCTTCGGCTTTCCTGTTACGGAATCTACCCATTGAGCAAAGCTCAATTTTTCCAAGTCGCCTTCGGCGAGGGGCAGATTCTTTTGGCCCAATTTACATATTCTCACGGCCTTTGCAGTAAATGCAAAGGCCTGGACTGAACTGTTACCGGGCAACAGCATTTTGGCCCAGACATTATATACGATCTGACACCATTGTCATTACTTTGCAGCGTTTTTTGTAACATGCAATCCCATATTTGTGTATCCTGGTCATGCCGTCGTCAGCCAGACGTTCCGCATAATTCCTGTCCTCGATCTGCTTAAGCGCCGCCCTGCAGGCATCATCAAATGCCGCCTGTTCGGCATATTTACATTCTATGATGATGCCGATCTCCTTCTCCTCAACCTCTACGATGATATCGCTGTAGCCCTCACCGGCCTCAGCATTGGACTTGACTTTCCATCCCTCCATGCCGGCAAACAACCCCAGCAGGATTCCGTGATAAAAATTCTCTTTCATTTCCTTCCGGACACTGACGTCACGGATACTGATCGTCTTTCGCAGGTATGCCGTAAACCCTTTCTCTATAGCAGCTGCATCATGTTCCTCAAATGCCCTGCAAAAACGCTCCAGCTTCTGCATATCCCTTTTCGACTCCGTTTCAAACCATTCCTGTATCTGTTCTCTAAAAATCCACTGTATTTCCCTGTTTGGAATGGCCAGTGCGGTCCTCCCTCCCTCGTCCTGTCCACACTGTGTCAGATAACCCGCCGCAAAAAGAATGCTCCATAGGTTATCGGCTCTGGAATCCAGATCTCTGTATGTCAATTCCTGCCGTACTTTTTTATAAATTCGTTCACCACTGATCAGCAGCTCGATTTCATCTCTGGCAGTTGCGTCCGCCTTCTCTATGAATTTCCTGATGATGATGTTGCTGCTTGTATTTACCCAATAGTTCTGCGGCATCACAGACGAATGCATCCTGAGCGCATGGCAGTAGCTCACCACATCCCACGGGCAGTATACTTCCAATTCACCAAAGCGGTAACCGTCATACCATTCCTTAACGATATCAAATTTCTCCAAAAATCCGTAGTATGCAAGCATTTCTTTTACTTCTGCATCTGAAAATCCAAAATACTCATTATACTGTACATCCTTTACCGTATATACATTAAAGTTATTGAAACCGGTAAAGATACTTTCCTTGGAGATCCGCAGGCATCCGGTCAAAACCGCAAAATGCAGGCTGCTGTTTGTCTTAAGGGCTCTTCCAAACAGATTCCTGATCAGCTCAACCATGGCGTCATAATACCCAGCCTGGTATGCCTTATCAAGCGGCACATCATATTCATCGATCAATATGATCGTACTCTGTTCATAATGCTTTTGCAGAAAACGGGATAATGTCAGAAGGCTTTTCGATAAAAGCTCATCCGACATTGCATATTCACCGTTGTGATCCAGTTCCACAAGTTTCCGGTACTGCTGACGCTCTATTTCCGTCAATCTTTCGCTCTCCGAAAGAAACGGGAATCTGATCGCCTCATCGCCAATAACCGAACGCAGAATCCTTTTTGCCGCTTCGAGATCCTCTCCTCCCACCTCTTTTAAGCTGATTGAAATGACCGGAAATTTTCCCATATATTTGTCACAAAGTTCCTTCTCCCCGGCAATCTCCAGCCCCTCAAAAAGCGTGCCGTCGCTGCCCGTCTCAAAGAAATACTGCAGCATACTCATATTCAGGGTTTTACCAAACCGTCTCGGACGCGTAAAGAGATTTACATACGCAGTATGCTCCAGAAGATCTTTGATCAGTCTCGTTTTGTCAACATAGTAAAATCCTTCTCTACGGATCCGTCCGTAATCCTCAATCCCAATGGGAAGACTTGCTTTTTCCGCCATATTTCACCGCCTTACTCTCTGCGCCCATCCATATCTTACACATTCCTGCTGCGCTGTGACAGGCCGTAACCTCACTCTGCTGTGCTGCCGCGCAGGTGCACCTCTACAGTCATAATATCGTGTCATTGATTATATTGAATATACCACATTGTTACTGCATTTAAAACTGTTTTCCCTGATAAGGGAACGCTCTTCGTTGCAGCTGCTTAATTCGATACCCATGTAAACAAACAATCACATTTTCTCCCCGCATATGTTTCCGGTATGCTATAATAGTGCAGGGAAATTACGAAAAATTTACACCATACCCCTGCAAATCTGCAGACTTTTACTAAACGACATAAGAAATTTCTTTCCTGATATCATAAACAACAGGAAAAAGAAACGGGGACTACAATGAGACAACTACAGACACAGGAGATCAAAGCAGTGTGGGAAGCGCAGCCGGATCGTTTTCCGGATTTTCTGGCAGAAAACGCCGACCTCTTTCCGCACATAACACCGGCGCAGAAAAAAGAAAATGAAGCGCTCGTACAGGACTTTTCCCAGAAAATGCAAAAGAAGCTGCGCCAGAAACCGAAAGACAAAGCAGCGCAGGATGCACTGGAACAGGAACTGGAAGCAGATCTCATGGAACTTCTGGAAAAGGAAAAAATCCTCTCGCTCTATAACTGGATGGATCGTCAACAGCTGGAAGCCTTCAAACGTGAGGCAAAACACTTTACAAACAGCGTTAGAGCCTTCGACGAATCCCTGCGTCCGGCACAGATCTGGCAGACTCTGCGCAACTATTTTATCTATGCCATGATTCTGGATATGCAGGGAAAGGAACAGCATGCCGGAGACCCGATTCTGGCATACAGCCTGCTCTATCCCTATACCGACAATTATATTGACGACGCCCGGATTACCCGGCAGGACAAAGAGCGGTACAACCGGATGATCGCCTCCAAATTAAGAGACGAAGCCGTCACGCCGCACAATGCACTGGAAGAAAAGACCTGCCGGCTTTTGGATATGATCCTGACGGCATATGAGGGTTCTGCCAGAAAGAAGATCATGGAGACACTGCTGGAGCTTCTGGAAGCCCAGAATAACAGTATCCGGCAGCAGAAAACCCCGCTGACGGAAGCTCAGATCCTGGAAATCTCCATCCGCAAAGGGAGTACCTCCGTATTGGCGGATTACCTTTTTGCCGCCACGGACTGGCGGGAATATGAAGAGAACTTCTATCTGAAATTCGGTTTTCTCTTACAGCTGGTGGACGATCTGCAGGATATCGAAGAAGACAGGAATGCAGGAAGTCAAACGCTGATGACGGGGGCCGAAAGCCGACAGCAGTTAGAACAGTACACCAACCGCCTGCTTTGGTTCTCCTGGCATGTGATCCGGGATTTCGAGCCGGTCAATCCCGGACTGAAAAGATTTGTCCTGAAACACTGTGTGGAAATCTCCCTCCTGACCGCCGCCGCGAATCAGCAGTTCTTTTCCAGAGAATATTTGAAGGTGCTGGAGATGTATCTGCCGTTTTCGTTGGATTTCCTGAAAAAGATGAAAAAACAGATGCTGCAGAGCAGGCAGAAAATAAGCTGAAAAAGATTTATTGTATTTCTACCCACATTCTACTCATTCTAACCAAACGTTTGACAAGAATGAGTAGAATGGGTAGAATGTGAGTAGAATATACTCAGGAGGCGGGCAGATGATTCCTTGCAAAGAAACGTTATATTTGTTGTGAAAATGCACCTCATCAGGCGCGACGGAGCCATGTCAAAATAAAAGAGCTGTCCGATTTGCAAACGAATTTTTATTTTGTTTTACCCATTCTTCATAATTATTCCCATAATATCTCCTTCGGCAACTTCCAATCCTGTTTTTGAATCGGTAAAATGTTTACTTCTTCCACCACTCTTTATTCAGCACCTTTCAGCGCATAAATCTGTTTCAGGTCATCAATGGCCATCTCAACATCAAAAGTATGAAAACCAGGCCAGCATTCATTCATTGTTTTGGCATCCGCCGTCTTATAGATTTCACGACTGCACTCATTCGTATAGTAATGCCAATAACGGTAAGTATATCCCGCCCAGTACATTACTTCCTGAGAATAGGTTATGCCGGCTTTCCCTAGTCCTTTCACTTCATCGTCCAATTCTTCCAGAATATATTCTTCCCCTGCCCATTGCAGGCGGTCATAGACATCATCAAGAGCGGCAGCGGTTTTGCTGTTCATAAAAGCTTCTATAAAGGCCGGACAATCTAACCCCGTTTTCAACGCAAGTTCAAACAATCGTCCCTGTATATCGCAAAGCTGGCGCTTTTCAAGCGTAAGACTTTCCATCTTTACCTCCATGCCGAAGCAATTTTTTGCGAAGGCTGCGAGCCAAATCTCAAATTTGGCTCTGCAATTTCGAGTTTGTGGCTCCG
>CAJTPO010000067.1 GCA_910578115.1 uncultured Lachnospiraceae bacterium
GTACAGTGGTGTGGGAGGTCGGCTGCTCAACTAATGGGTAGCCTCCTACCCGATATGTTACAGTCCGGCAGACTTATACTGCCTGCGGTAGTCCAGAGGCGTCTGCCCGTAAGCCTTTTCAAACAGCCGATAGAAGTGGCTTCTGTTGGAAAAGCCCAGTTCGTCAATGATGGCGGAGATGCTTTTATCGGTGCCGGCGAGCATGGTCCGCGCCTCTTCCAGGTAGACGGACTGCCCGTATTCGAGAATGGTCTTGCCGGTGTACTTCTTGATGATCCGGTTCAGATATTCTCCGTTGTAGTGCAGCTGGGAGGACAGTTCTTCTCTGGTGCAGCGTCCGTGACTGGATTTCATGATGTGGGTGATCTTGCTGAACAGATATTCCTGATTGTCCGACTCGGAGTGTATGCGGTTGATGCTGAACAGACCGGGATCCGTCATCAGCTGCAGCAGTCGGGAGAAGGCGCCCTTGATATAAAAAAGGGAGCCGGGCTGCAGGTTGATGATCTCATGCAGGATGCTGTTGAACAGCGGAGCCGTCTTTTCCAGGATCCTGTCGGCGGGGATGACGGGAAAACAGTCGAGATAGACCTTGTCGAACTGCAGGGACTGGTTCTGGCTGTCCTGAAAAAGCTGCAGCACCAGATTGGCGTCGTCGGGTTTGGAGGCGACGGCGGCCATCTCATAGTATTCGGCCAGCAGTTCCGCGATAAAGTCATCCCGCATCATGAGAAAAACGGCCTGAAAATCACCGGTGAAATCCTCGGAGTGCCGTATGTTTTTGTTCATGATACAGCATTCTCCGGCCTCGTAGGTGAAGATCTGGTTCTCTACATGGTTGGTCACACAGCCCTGCAGGACATACATGATCTCGATGCAGGAATGCCGGTGCAGGGGCCTTTTTCTCGTGAAATCCACGACCTTTTTGTCCAGCCGGGTGGAGCGGTAGGAATGCTGCGTGAACTGGAACATATTACAGAGGTCGTCCTGTTCTCGACAGGTCTCCAGCATGATCATGAACGGGGTCTGGATCCCGTACTGTGACAGATCCTGACTGATGACCAGCGGATTGGAGGGATCACTGAGAAGCTGCAGTTCTTCCGGAGAGAAGTAACACTCCGGCGGATATTTTTTTGAAATATGAATATGGGTATTTGGGGCGGCCGGATCTGCCGGCCGGGGAGTTTTCGGGTGGTTTATCATGGAAAGCTCCTTTTTTTGTACAGTGCACTTTGACATTTCGGCAGCTGGCGTCTACAGGTTGAATATGGTTACAAACGGGCTTTCTGACAGTTGGTTTCTGTCATTGAGCGCCGGGAAGGATGCACCTATAATGAGATATAAACAGTAATCTGCACAACAGTTCTGCTTACAGCGCTGCGCTGCATACAGGAAAGCGTACCGTAAGAGATACGGATCCACAAATAGGTATGGACAGTATAACATGAAAAGGCGGAAATGGAAAGGCGGGTTTCTGAACGGTTATCGACAGACATTTTGTAAAAAAGTAGAGAGGAGAGGGTATTATGATCCGGGAGAATTTTAACAGAGACTGGCAGTTCGCCAGAGGGAGCGCATCACTGATGTCGGCTTTTATGGGAGGGCAGCAGTTTGAGGCGGTGAATCTGCCGCATGACGCGATGGTGCATGAGGAGCGGACGCCGGACACGGCCAACAGCGCGCAGACGGGATTTTGGCCGGGCGGGCTTTATACATACAGCAGGAAGCTGGACGTGCCGCAGGAGTGGCGGGAGAAAACGGTGCTTCTGGAGTTTGAAGGAGTCTACGCTACGGCCATGGTGTATGTGAACGGGAATCTGGCACAGAGCAACCTGTACGGTTATTCGGATTTCTATGTGGCGCTGGACAAATATCTGGAGTACGGTGCTGAGAATGAGATCAGAGTGGTTGCCGATAACGCTGCGGAGAAGAACAGCCGCTGGTATTCGGGAAGTGGTATCTACCGCAATGTCAATCTGCTGGTGGGTTCACGGATTCATGTGCCGGCGGACGGCGTGCGGATCACCACGCCGGATGTGGGAGAGGATAGCGCGGTGGTGGAGATCTGTACGTCTGTGCGGAATCTTACGAGGAAGAAAGAAAAGATCACAGTGGAGACGACGTTACTTTGTGACGGAACCGTGGTGGGCGTGGATAAAGTGGGCGTGACCATGTTTATGGAGGCGCAGGAGCAGGTCAGTCAGCGGATCGCACTGCTTAAGCCGCAGCTGTGGAGTCCTGACACGCCGCAGCTGTACGATTGCGTAGTGAAGATTTATGCGGGAGAAGAGCTTCTGGATGAGACGAGAGAACATTTTGGTATCCGCAGGCTGGAACTGGATGCGGAGCACGGCCTGCGCATCAACGGCAGGCAGGTGAAGCTGCGGGGCACCTGTATTCATCATGACAACGGCATTATCGGCGCGACGACGCTGAAAAAGGCGGAGGAGAGACGGTGCCGCCAGTTAAAGGAGGCAGGTTTTAACAGTATCCGCAGCGCCCATCATCCCATGAGTAAGGCTATGCTGGATGCATGCGACAGGATCGGTATGTTGGTCATGGACGAGCTGAGCGACATGTGGACGAACCATAAGAATGCCAATGATTTCGCGCTGCATTTTCTGGACTGCATGGATACGGAAGTGGAACGCATGGTAAGAAAAGACTACAACCATCCCAGCGTGGTTCTGTATTCTGCAGGCAATGAGATTCCGGATTTGGGGACGGCCAGGGGAGCACAGCTTAACCGCGCCATCTGCAATCGGTTCCATGCGCTGGATCCTTACCGCTACACGACCAATGCGATCAATGGTATGCTGGCGCTGGGGCCGCGGATGGGGACGATCATTCAGGATTTGATGAAGGCGGCCGAAGCATCTAAACCGGCAGCGGGAGCAGGACAGCCGGAGCAGGAAGGCCGTGCGGAAGAAGGGGCAAGTGCATTAAACGGCATGATGGCGCTGATGGTGGGACCGGCGGCGGATGCTCTGGCCTGCCATCCGCTGATGACGGAGTGTATCGAGGAAGCCAGTCAGGGCATGGATATTATCGGGTTGAATTATCTGACCGGCCGTCATGTGCTGGAGAGGGAACTGCATCCCAACAAACCGGTGGTGGGCACGGAGACCTTCCCTGCCGATATCGTGAGGCTTTGGGATATCGTGAAGAACAATGACCATGTGCTGGGTGACTATACGTGGACCGGTTATGATTATCTGGGCGAGGCGGGCTGCGGTATTTTCTATTATGACGGCACCCAGAATTTCAACGGCGTATATCCGGACCGGACGGCCTATATCGGTGATTTGGACATTATCGGTTACCGCAGACCGATCAGTTTTCTGCGGGAGATTGTCTTTGGCCTGCGCAAGGAGCCGTATATCGCGGTAGAACGTGTGGACCGCCACGGTATGCCGCACTCTCAGACCGCATGGATGTTAAAGGACAATATCGCCAGCTGGACCTGGCCGGGGTATGAAGGAAAACCGGCGAATGTGGATGTTTACAGCGAGGCGGAGGAAGTGGAGCTGTTCTTAAACGGCACATCTCTGGGCAGGAAACCGGCCGGTGAGGCAAATGGGTTTACGGCTTCCTATGAGATGACCTACGAACCGGGAGAGCTTCTGGCAGTGAGCTATACCGACGGCGCAGAGACGGGACGTTTCGTGCTGAAGACCGCAGATGCCGATGTGGAGCTGCAGGTGACAGTGGAAGGAGAAACACTGCAGGCGGATGGCGAAGACCTGGCCTTTGTGACGGTAAGGTTAGCGGACAAGGACGGCGTGGAGAATCTGCGGGCTGAGAAGGAGATTACGGTGACCGTGGAAGGCGCGGGCACCCTGCAGGGCTTTGGCAGCGCAGATTCGCGGGCCATCGGCAGCTATGACAGCGTTACCTGGAAGACTTACGACGGCTATGTGATGGCAGTGATCCGCGCAGGTATGGAAGCGGGCGAGATCCGTGTGAAATTTGCGGCGGAAGGCTGTGAGGTACAGGAAGTTGTGATTCATACAGAGAAATAGACGATTTGCTGTGAGAATCTTCGACTTTCCTGATATGGATGGCTATGTGGTCCGCCGTCCGGCGGGCTGAGCATGCCGGGGTTTATTCCCGCGGGCAACGAGCCAGGTGGCTGCCTGCAGATATTTGGCGGCTGCCGCGAGGTGATTATTAATTGAGATGTGTTTCCGCGGAGGATATGTGCTATACTGTATAAGGATGAATAAATTCTGCCCGGGCCTCAGCGCAAAGCGCTTCGGAGTGAAAGAAAAAAGGCTTTGTAGTTGAAATTGACAAACAATAAGCAGGTAGATCAAGGGTAACAGTTAAGCATAAGACTTTGCAGGAAGGAACCATATTTATGACAGCGGAAACGGCGCTGCCGGTGGGTATTGAGGATTTTGAGACGATCCGGCGGGAAAATCTTTATTATATTGATAAAACGGGACTGATCAAAGGTATTTTAAAAAATCGTGCCTATGTCAATTTATTTACACGGCCGCGAAGGTTTGGGAAGACTTTGAACATGAGCATGTTAAAATGTTTTTTCAGATTGGGATGTGACAGGACGCTTTTTGATGGACTTGCAATTGCTGAGGAAAAGGAACTCTGTGATAAGTACATGGGAAAGTTTCCGGTCATTTCCATCAGTCTGAAAGCGGCGGCAGGGGATAATTTTGAAGAGGCGAGAGGGATGTTCTGCGATATCATCGGAAGAGAGGCGGCCTGTTTTTCATTTCTGGCGGAAAGCGGCCGTTTATCGGAAACGGAGCGCCAACAGTACAGAAAGTTGATCGAATTAAATGAAAAAGGTGTTTTTTCGATGGCAGATGCGCTTCTCAAGAGCAGTCTGTTAATCCTGTCGCAGCTGTTATATAAGCATTTTGGACAGAAAGCGATCATTTTGATCGATGAATATGATGTGCCTCTCGATCAGGCATATCGGGCCGGCTATTATGATGCCATGGTGAAGTTTGTCGGGGGACTGTTTGGGCAGGCGCTTAAGACGAACAGCAGCCTGTATTGTGCAGTTCTTACGGGATGCCTGAGAGTATCGAAAGAAAGTATCTTTACAGGACTGAATAATTTTAAAGTGTATACGGTGAAAGATGTACGTTATCACGAGTATTTTGGTTTTACGGATGAAGAAGTTCGAAGGATGTTGGATTACTATGGATTTATGGAGAAATATGACCTCATTAAGGAATGGTATGACGGCTATCAGTTTGGAGATGCAGATATATACTGCCCATGGGATGTGATCAATTACTGCGATGATCTTCGGGATGGAAATACAGCGGTGCCGCAGAATTACTGGGTGAATACAAGCAGCAACGATATTATCAGAAACTTTGTAAAGAAAGCGAATCCGGCTGCCAGAAATGAGATTGAGCAGTTGATCAGCGGCGGCAGTATTCAAAAGGAGATACATCAGGAATTGACTTACAGGGATTTGGATGCAGATCTGGATCATCTGTGGAGTATCCTTTTTATGACAGGTTATCTGACGAAACGTGGGACAGAGGCGGACGGCATGACGGAGCTTTTGATTCCCAATAAGGAGATAAGGTGGATCTTTGTACAGCAGATCCGCAAGTGGTTTAAAGAAGAAACGCTAAGAGATGTGGGAATGCTGGAAAATTTCTGCCTGGCATTTCAGAAGAATGATGTGACTGCTATCGAGAGGGGCTTCAATGGGTATCTGCAGAAGACGATCAGTATTCGGGATACGAATGCCCCAAAAGGCATGAAAGAAAACTTCTATCATGGTCTTCTGCTTGGACTTTTGGGGAACATGCACGGCTGGACAGTCCGGTCTAATGCGGAATCCGGAGAAGGCTACAGTGATATTCTGATAGAAACTGCATCCGGAGAAACCGGTATTGTCATAGAATTAAAGTACGCAGAAAATGCAGCTTTTGATGCCGCGTGTGAAACGGCCATGCGGCAGATTAAGGATAGAGAATATGAGGAAGTTCTTGTGCGTGACGGAATGAAGACCATCTACCGGTATGGTATTGCGTGTTATAAGAAGCGTTGTAAAGTGATAGGAGAAAAGCGGTAGATAAACGCAGGCGGTATGAAGTGAGTGAGAACGGAGCGGACAGCATCAGGGCTTTACAGCCGGAATCAGGAGGCAGAGGTATGAAGTACAGGATCAACACAACGAACTACCAGGATTTTCACACATTTGAGATCAACAAACTTCCGCCGAGAAGTTATTTTATCCCGTATCCGGACAGGGAACAGGCGGACAGGGTGAGCGGGGCCGGGAAGCGTTACGGCTCTCCGAAGGTCGTCTGCCTGAACGGCGAGTGGGACTTTAAGTTTTATCCGCGGCCGGGTGAGCTTCCGGAAGTGATCGACACGGATGATATGCAGTTTGACAGGCTGGATGTGCCTTCCTGCTGGCAGTTTCGCGGGTATGCGAAGCCTTTCTATGTGAATATGCGTTACCAGTTCCCATACCAGCCGCCGGAGATTCCGACCACGGAGAAGGTGGGGAAGAGCTTTTGCTGGATCGGTTCGGATCATGGGATCGGGCCGCGGTGGCAGGAGCCGGAGGAAGAGTATAATTATGTGGGTGTGTACCGCAGGTTTTTTGAGGTGGAGGACTGTACGAAAAACCATGTGCTGTCCTTCCTCGGGGTGGCAAGCTGTATCGACCTGTATGTGAACGGCAGCTTTGCGGGCTATTCGGAAGGTTCCCACAATACGGCGGAGTTCGATATTTCTTCTTATATCCATGCGGGGACCAATGAACTGGTGGCGGTGGTGCGCCGCTGGTGTAACGGCACTTATCTGGAGTGTCAGGATATGTTCCGCAATAACGGCATCTTTCGGGATGTGCTGCTGCGGATCAGCGAGAAAGGGGACATCTGGGATATCGGTTTTAAGACACGTAAGACAGCGCGGGGCTACCGGGCGGCGGCCAGTGCGAAGCTGTATGCGGACGGGGAAGTGACTTTTATTCTGGAAGGAAACGGTATTTCCGAACGCCGGACGGTGCAGTCGAAAAACAGGGTGGCCAAAGCGGTATTCGAGGATCTGCCGGCAGCGGAATGGAATGCGGAGTCGCCGGTGCTGTACGATCTGTACTATGAAGTGCCCGGCAGCTGTGTGAAGATACGGGCGGGCTTTAAGGATGTGACGATCCGGGGCGCCGTTTTTTATCTGAATGACCGTAAAGTGAAGCTGCACGGCGTCAATCACCACGATACGAGCTGTGACAACGGTTATACGCTGACGCCGGAAGAGATCGAGCGGGATATGAAGCTCTGTAAGGAATATAATATTGATACGGTGCGCACTTCCCACTATCCGCCGGATCCGTATCTGCTGGAGCTGTGCGACGAACTGGGCATCTATGTGGTGGATGAGGCGGATCTGGAGACGCACGGTACCATGTCGCACAGGCTTCCGCCGGATTACAACCGCATCAGCAACGATCCGGCGTGGGCGAGGCATTACGTGGACCGGGCGAGACGGCTGTACCAGCGTGACAAGACTCATGTGTCCGTAATTCTGTGGAGCCTGGGGAATGAGGCGGGCGGTATTTATAATACGGACCGGATGTATGCCTATCTGAAAAAGCATACGGACCTGCCGGTGCACTATGAGAGTGCAGTCCACACGAAGAAAAAGGCTTACGATGTGGGGAGCGAGATGTATCCGCCGATCAAAAGGGTGCATGCCATCGGTGAGAAGACTTACCGGGTACGGGAACTGTGCGACAGGCCCTATTTTCTCTGTGAATATGCGCACGCCATGGGGGTAGGACCGGGAAACGCGGAAGGGTATTGGAAGGAAATCTATGCATACGACAATCTGATGGGCGGCTGTGTGTGGGAGATGGTTGATCATGCGGTACGTCACGCGGACGGCACTTATACCTATGGCGGTGACCACGGGGAGTGGGAGCATGACGGCAATTTCTGTGTGGACGGCATGTTTTATCCGGACCGTAGCCCGTCTACCGGGGCCAGGATCATGCGGTTTATATATCGTCCGATCAGGATGCGGCATCTGGGCGGAGACCGGTTCGAGATTTTTAATACGACGGCCTTTTCGGCGGGAAGCCGTTACCGGCTGGTGTGCAGATGGAGCGACGGCAGCGAAATGACGCTGGCGCCGGAGGCCGGGCCGCTTTCGAGAGAGGAGATCGTGCTGGATACGAAACCGCATAGAGAGGCGGCAAGAGCAGCGGGGAAAGACCTGATGCTGACGATCGTGACCATAGATACGAAAGACGGCGCTGACAGGGAAGCGGCGAGAGAACAGATCGTTTTGGAGGAAAAGATCGCTGCGGTGCCGGAGGATGCCGGATGCGTGGAACCTGCGTCGGCTCTGGCGACAGGTGGACAGACTGAGAACGGTGCGGACATGGCTGCGGATACTGCGCTGAAAACAGGAGGATTTGCCATAAACGGCGGCCGGCCGGTGATACAGCTGGCAGCTGGCTGTCTGGAAACCGCGGATCCCTATACGATCCTGTTCCGTGCTCCCACGGACAATGATTTTAACTTCTCTCTGCACAACTGTATGGAGGATTTTCTGGAGCAGCAGGAGGATGTGCTGTCCGTGGAACGGGAGGAAAACCGCATCACAGTCATTACAAGAATCCTTTGTAAAAAGCAGACATTTCTCTGTACGGACTGTTATGAAGGCAGTGCGGAGGGGCTTGTGGTCACAAGCAGGCTGCACTGTGAGAAGGGCAGGGGCAATCTGCCGCGGTTTGGCAAGGCGTTCCGGCTGGACAACAGCTTTGGGCAGGTGCGCTATCTGGCAAGAAACGGAGAATCCTACGCCGATATGAAGGAGCAGGCGCAGATCGAGGAAGCGGCCTGCAGGGTGTCGGACATGACGGAGCCGAATATCCGGCCCCAGGAGAGCGGCAATCGCTGTGACTGCCGCTGGGCAGCGTTAAGCGACGGCAGGCAGACAGTGACTTTTACCGCGCTCGAGCAGCCTTTCGAGCTGGGGATCAAGCCCTACAGTGACAGAGAGCTTCTTAAGATGAGACATCGGGAAGAGGAAACGGTGACCGGCACTTACGTGACGATCTCGGCCTTCCAGATGGGAATCGGCACCGGGATCTGCGGTCCGAAGACGGCGAAAGAGTACTGTTATCCGATGGAGCGGGATTATGTGCTGAAGTTCCTGATCCGGATAGAACAGGAAGAGCCGGGTCAGCGGGAGGCTTCCGGCACACGTCCATAGCGGGCCGTTTCGTATCTGGCGTGGAGTGCCATGCCTTCTTCGGTCTGCGCTATGCCGGCTTCCTGCTCAATTTCGGCAGGGGATTCGTGATCGGCGGGTTGGTCCTTACGGTGGCGGCGGATTACCCGGCGGTACTCTCTGCGGATGCGCTCCCGCTCGGACAGCCTGTGGCGGCGGGCGGGTGCCGTAATTTTCACTTCATCCTCCGTATCGTGCAGTTCTTCGACAATATCCCCGTTTTCGTCATTTGTGATGCGGAAATCCTGAAAAACGGCGAGCACCTTTTTGACCAGCGCCAGGGCCAGCAGCACAAAGATCAGAGTCGTAAGGCCGTAGAATATATAGTCCAGCCACCAGGGAGCAGGTTTGATGTCTTCCGGATCTCCTATAAGAGCGGCCATGGGATTTTCGCCCATGTTCTCTGTGAGAGAGGGCAGTGCGGTTTCGGTAAAGTCCATTTCGATATTGGTTTTCAGATCCCGAAGATCGCGGTAGTGCCGCAGCGAAACGGTAAACAGGGAAGACAGCGCCAGCACCATGAGCAGCGCCAGATAGATCGCCAGCATACCGCTCCCGATTCCATAGATGCGCCGGGAAGGCAGGTTGCAGGTTCTTCTGTTCAGGGCAAGGTAGCGTTCGGTCTCACATACATAGTGATATAAAAATGCAGTCACGGCGTATAAAATGGCGCTGAACAGGGCGTCATTGCACACGGAAGGGCCGTTAAAATTGGCTCCCAGAAGATAAACGCCGCCGAAATAGAAAAGCACCGGAAAGGCAGGTTCCTTTAATATATCATTGTAAGGACGAAAGGACGGATCGGCTTCGAAAGCGGCCTCCCGGTCCTTTTTTTTCTGCAGGCGCGCAATCATCCGGTTGACGATCACAAACAGGGTCTCGCCAAGAAGCAGCAGTAAGTAGCCCAACATCAGAAAACTGTCGTGCAGGGAACCGGCCAGTACCCAGCCTGCGGCTCCCGTGGCGGCGAAGGTCAGCACAGAAAGAAGCAGGTAGGAGAAGAGCGTTCTGCATTTCTCGGCGGCAAAGTCGGTAACCACGACAGGAAACACGATCACAAGGCATTTCAGATACAGATACGGGCCGACCAGGGTCTGGTCTCTCACGCACAGGACATAGAGCAACGGTATGATAACGGACAGGATGAGCGTGGTGTGGATCCATCCTGCAGTTGTTTTGATCAGTTTTCTCAAAGCGGCTGTCCCCTTTCTGATAAAATAAATGATTCACGGCGGCCGGAAACTGCTGCCGGGATCAGAAATCGTTCACTTCTCTGCTGATCAGACGGATATTGTCTATCGTCTGCAGGCAGCAGGGTTCATTACGCGGGCACGGAACCACCCACACGGCCTGTTCCCTGCCGGTAAAGGCTTCGATAGCGGTCTGATTTTGCACAGCATTTTTGGAGATGAAGATCATGACTGCATCCTCCATCTGATCCGCCGCCCGGTCTGCAAAGCTGTCAAGCATGGAGGGCAGGGGAAGCACGCCTGCGTCGGACTGGTGAGTCGCCAGCAGCCGTTCGATGTCGGTGAGCTGCTTTTTGCCGCTGGTGGGAGGCAGGCAGGTGTACGCAGAATCGGAATCCGCCGCGATATTGGTACACAATCCGACTTCCATGCCGCGGGCGATCATTTTCTGCGCCAGAGTGGCGGTCACGGAGACGGTGTCTTCGATCAGATATTCGTATTTCAGGATGCCGCTGTCTTCCACGTCCAGAAAGAGCAGCACCTTTTCCATATGAGTGGATTCGAAGGTGTTGACCATCAACTCGCCTGTTCTCGCGCTGGCTTTCCAGTTGATCGTCTTCATGGGATCGGTGACGGTATATTCGCGGATCGAGGCATAGGCAAAAGGATCCTCGAAGAGACGCTTCGCGCACTGCACGCTGCCCATAAGCCGTTCGCAGGTGACAAGGATATCCGAGACGTTGGTCCGTGCGGCATAGACATAAAGCTGTGTGTCCGCCGGCGCCTCTATGGAGAAACGTTTCCTGTGCAGCATGGAAAAAGCCGTCAGGTAAGATTTGTCGATGCGGTAACAGCCGCGTTTCGTACAGTTGAGCGTTAGTTTCCTGGTGATACGCTGATAGCCAAGCAGGGCAAAGATATCCCTTTTGTAAGTAAAATCGCTGACGCTGGTGTTCTCACAGTCGTGGAAGGCAAGCCTTTTATCCATATGAAAAGCAACTTCCAGCACGGGCAGCACCAGTTTCTTGCGGTTTTCGATCTGCTCGGTCATTTCCGCCTGTTCGCCCGCATAGACGAAATCCTGCAGGAAGCGCAGCGTGACCAGCAGGCCGGTGTTCCAGTGCTTTTCATAATACCGATTCCAGAGAAACGTCAAAAGCAGCAGACTTAAGAAAAATAAACTGATCATGGCCGCGTCCAATCTTCCGTAGGCAGGGAAATGCTGTTCAACAGTCCACGGATGGCTGATTCTTTCTGCTGCGTGTAAGCGGCTTCCGAGATCATCCTGTGCGCCAGCACCGGAATGGCCACTGCCTTGATATCCTCGGGTGCGACAAAATCTCTGCCCTGCACCATGGCATAACCCTGAGAGGCGCGGAGCAGCGCCAGCGTTCCACGGGGGCTGACTCCTTCCGCGATGCTGTGGGCGTTGGTATCACCGGATCCGGCATCGTATTTGCGGGTTCCCTGGACAAGATTAACGATATAATTTCTCAGATCTTCATGTACATAGATGTTACGGCATTCTTTTTGCAGGGCCGCTACCTCCGGGAGGGTACAGACCGGCCCGATGGTCTCTAACGGCTGATCGTTGATATACCGGTCGATCATCTGCCGTTCCTGTGTCTCGCTCAGGCTGCCCATGCTGATCCGCATCAGGAAACGGTCCATCTGTGCTTCGGGAAGGGGATAACAGCCCAGTGTTTCCACCGGGTTCTGCGTGGCGATCACGAAGAAGGGAACGCCCAGAGAGCGGGTCACACCGTCCACGGTCACCTGCCCTTCGCCCATGCATTCCAGAAGGCTTGACTGGGTTCTGGGTGTGGCGCGGTTGATCTCGTCCGCCAGCAGCAGATTCGTGAACACGGGGCCTTCCTTAAAGACGAAAGCGCCTTTTTCCTGATTGAAATAAGAAAGGCCGGTCACATCGCTGGGCAGCAGGTCCGGTGTGAACTGAATCCGTCCGAAGGAGAACTCCATGGAGCGGGCCAGTGATTTGGCCAGCACTGTCTTGCCGGTCCCGGGCACGTCCTCCAGCAGAACATGCCCTCCCGCCGCCAGTGCGGAAAGAAGCAGTTCGGTGACGTGTTCTTTGCCGATGATAACTTTGGATACATTGTCTTTGATGCGGGTCAATAAGTCGTTCATATGGGTGAGATGTCCTTTCTTATATAATTTGTCATGATAATGTGCTATATTTGTTATGGAACACAGATGAGAAGACAGTGGTCTGCCGGCAGTTACCAAACAGCGCCACCGCTTATCAGTATAGCATAAAACAAATGAAAAATGGCGAATGGATTTGAAAAAAATAAAGGGAGCGATCACAATGCGAAACAGGATCCTGTTGGTTGAAGATGATGAAGAGATCAGGAGCATGATACAAGACTATTTATCGGGCGAATTTGAAGTGTGTTTTTTCAGCGACGGAAAAACCGCCATGCGAAAGCTCGCAAATCTTGACGAATATTCCCTTGCCCTGATTGACCTTATGCTGCCGGACATTAGCGGCATGGAGGTTATTAAGGCGATCAGACAGGTCAGCACCATTCCGGTAATCATCATTACAGCGAAAGATAATGATACGGATAAATCGCTGGGGCTGAATTTAGGGGCGGATGATTATGTAGTGAAGCCCTTTTCCCTGATTGAACTTACCGCAAGAATTAAGGCAAATATCCGGCGTGCCGGTACTTATCAGGCCATTTCGGACAATACGGTTGTAAAGTTCGGGGATTTGAAGATAGACCGTGCCGGCCATTCTGTCAGCCGGCAGGGCGCTGTTATGGATTTAACACCGATCGAATTTGATATTCTGTATCTGCTGGCGACCCATCCGGGGCAGGCCTTTTCAAAGGAACGTCTCTATGAACTGATCTGGAAGGAGCCGTATTTCGGCAATGAGAATGTACTGAATACGCATATCAACCGCCTGCGTCAGAAACTGAAAAAAGATCAGGCAGATACAACGACGTATATTAAAACCTTATGGGGAATCGGTTATAAGATGGAGGAGAGATAAATGTGGATTCTGTTTGCTGCGCTTTTGGCCGTGTTGCTGCTGATTCTGATCCGGCAGCGCATCCTGTACAGGAAGCTGCAAAAAGAAATCGAGTATATCAGCAACCGCCTCACAACACTTTCTATCGCTTCCGAAAACGGTTTCGTCCTGCTTCCCGCTGCGCACATCTGCGTCAGGAAATTAGGGGCGGCTGTTAACACGCTGCTGCGGGATTTTTATGCAAAAAAGTCGGAATTCGGGCAGGAGCAGAGAGCAATGGCACAGGTTCTGACGAATATTTCACATGATATCCGCACCCCGCTTACGGTATTAAAAGGAAACAGCGAAATGCTGGCGGCCAGGACAGCGGATTTGCCCGGTGCAGGAAATATTCATGAGATGGCTGTTAAAATCGACCGCAAAGCGGACGCCTTGATAACGACGATAAGCGATTATTTCACAATGTCCAGGATCACTTCCGGCGATCTTCCCCTGAAATTGCAGAAGGAGGATATTTCGCAGCTGTGCCATGATACCATTTTGGATTACTATGATCTGCTTGATCAAAAGCAGTTTACAGTGGAGATTCAGGTGCCGTCTGTACCGATCTGCGCAGATACGGACAGGGACCTGCTGCAGCGCATTTTGAAGAATCTGATCGACAATGCGATCAGGCATGGCGGTGACGGAAAATATATTGCCCTGCGTCTTACGACAACAAAAGACAAAAGCGTTATTGAAATAGAAGATCACGGCAAAGGAATGACGCCGCAGCAGCAGAAACGGATTTTTGCAAGAGATTATACGACGGCCCCCGGATCAACAGGCAGCGGCCTGGGACTTGCGATCGCCAAAAGCCTTTGCGAAATGACAGGGGCAGAGTTGGAGGTTCACAGCATACAGAATCAAAAAACGATTTTCTCCATTATTATGAAAAGTTGTAAAAGTTAGAAAAAAGTTAGAATTCCGACAGAGAAAAGAGAAGTCTGTACTGTATCATAAAGTCATAGATATGATTGAGTGCAGAGCAGAATTGGAGTATTTCTTCGGAAAATTCTGAAATTCTGCCCGCGTCCTCGGCGCAAAGCGCTTCGGAATGGAGGAAAAAATGGATTACATTATGGAAACCATGGGACTGCGAAAATCCTACAGGGGAAATGTGGTGGTAGACAATGTTAATATTCATATCCCCAGAGGAGCCGTTTATGGATTTGTCGGCCCGAATGGGGCGGGAAAAAGTACGGTGATGAAAATGGTTTTGAACCTGATACAGCCGGATGCCGGGGAGGTTCATCTCTTCGGGGAGAAGGTCACTGATCACAGCTATGAAGTATTCAAAAGGGTTGGCTCCATTATTGAAAATCCGTACTTCTATGAAAAAATGACAGCCCGTCAAAACCTGGAGTTACACTGTGAGTATATGGGCTTTCCGAACAGGGAACGAATTGATGAAGTGCTGCAAATGGTTGGCTTGCAGGAGGTCAGAGGAAAGCAGGTTCGGCATTTTTCGCTGGGCATGAAGCAGCGGCTGGCTATCGCAAGGGCCGTCCTTGCATATCCGGAATTTTTGATGCTGGATGAGCCGATCAATGCCCTGGATCCCGAAGGAATCCGGGAAATGAGAAAACTGTTCCAGCGGTTAAACCGTGAAAACGGGACGACTGTTTTCATATCCAGTCACATTCTTTCCGAGGTGGATCTGCTTGCGGATACCATCGGGATCCTTCGGCACGGAAAACTTCTGGCGGAATTGCCTGTTGAGGAGATCCATAAACGCCAGACAGAATATATCAGCCTGCAGGTGGATGACGTACCCCGTGCAGCGGCCCTCCTTGAAAAGAAGGGAATTACAAACTTTACTGCAGAGGATCAGGAGTTTATCCGGGTTTATGATTCTGACCTTTCCGGTAAAACTCTTTCGAAATACCTCGTTGAGAACGGCGTTGGTCTGGAAAGTCTGGGACGCAGGCAGGATACGCTGGAGGATTATTTCTTTCAGCTCACAGAGGAAGGGGACTAGTGTGAAGCCTTAAAGTGGTGGTTAAGACATACTAAAATAAACGCCAGAAAGC
>CAJTPO010000068.1 GCA_910578115.1 uncultured Lachnospiraceae bacterium
AAAATCTTCTTTCTTTTTGTCAGGTATAAGTTCTTTGCAGGGATGTATATTGCTTTAAAAATGAAGAAAGCAATCTATAATATTATTGGTAAAGGAGTAAAAAAGTAACAGTGAAGACGTGGTTGTTATGTTAAAAAATTTTTTATATTTGTTTATATTTATTTTTTGGTACAGTACAACAATAATGTTTACGACTAATTTAAGAAATGTTATGGGAGTACCGATTTCGACAGTAAATAGTATAGTTGATATTATTATTCTCTTGCTGCTTATGATTCAGATTGTATTTTTTCAATCTTACAAAAAGAGAGAATTAGTTATAATCATAGGAATTACAACGCCTATCATAATCGCAGCAGCTCTTTCCCGGCAATACTCTCTGTTATCTGGATGGATGTTCATCGTAGCGGCCAGGAATGTTGATTTCGATAGAGTAATACGTGTAGCATATAAAATTCTTTTAATAATGATACCTGCAATTGTTTTTTTATGTTTTATTGGATTTATAGAAGAGAGAACAATGACACGAGGCGATATTCAGCGTTTTTCATTAGGATTTGTGCATCCTAATCATTTGGGTATGAGAATTTTTCAGCTTATATTGTGCCATTTCTATATTAATAAAAATAAACTTGGAATGTTAAATTTCTTTTTTATTATTTCTGCAATTATATTTGTTATTATAATTCCAAATTCTCAGACTGCGTATATTTGCCTGACAGTTTTTCTGATAATGATATTGGGTTATAGATATTTTATAAATCAAAAACAGATTTTGATGGAAATATGCGCAAAATGTTTAATATCAGGTTATTTGTTGCTTAATATGGTTAGTATTATTTTCTCATATATCGATATTAACAAAAATGTGGTTTTGTCACAAATTGACAAATGGATGTCAATGAGATTTTCATTATGTCATAAGGTATGGCAATTGTATGGGGTTTCTTTCTTTGGACAGAGAATCTATATATCGCCAGAAGAGCGGAAACTGGCAGGTATAACAGGTTCTTTATGGCTTGATAATGCATATGTCAGCATGCTTTTGCGGTATGGCGTTTTGGTTTTTCTGTTGTTCTCTATTTGTTATTTATACTTGATGAAAGCCATGACTGCTAAAAAGAAGTATGTGTTAGTAATTATATTGTTTTTATATTCATTATATGGTGCGATGGAACCTGCATTGTATATGATTACGCATAATATTTTTTTGATTGCGTTTTCTGAAATACTTTACAATAAATGTGACAAAGAAATTTAGGGTGAAGATTAATATGCATTATAAGGTGAGCGTTATTATCCCGGTCTATAATGTGGAACAGTATCTTGAACAATGTTTAGACAGTATTGTAAATCAAACATTAAAAGAAGTAGAGATAATAATTGTTGATGACGGATCTAAAGACAGATCCAGAGAAATTGTTGATGAATATGAAGAAAAATATGCTGATGTGTTTTCAATACACAAAGAACATAAAGGACCTGGAGCGGCAAGAAATTCGGGTATGTCATGTGCACATGGAGACTATCTGTATTTCATGGACAGCGATGACTGCCTGGACATCAATGCTTTAGAAAGGCTCTATCAGGTGGCAAGTCAGGAGGGATTGGATTTAGTATTATTTTCTGGAAAAGCGTTTACGGAAGATAAGGATTTAAAGGATATTGTAAGCAGATTCCGGTATTTGAGAACGCGGCATTTGAATAAAGTTATGTCTGGAAAAGACGGATTTCTATTAACTCATTCAGATGGTGAATATATGACATCACTTTGTATAAGGTTTTATGACCGGTCATATTTGAAAAAAATAAATATAGAATTCAATGAAGATATTATTCATGAGGATGAAGATTTTGGATTTCTTTCTTTGGTTATGGCAGATAAAGTGGAAATTATAGGAGATATTTTTTTTTCAAGAAGGATCAGGATAAATTCTATTATGACATCGAAGCAGGGGAAAAGAAGAATAGAGGGTTATATGTATGCCTGGAACAGAGTGATGGAATTTTGTTGTGATTGTGAATGGAATAGTGAAGAAAAAAAGGAACTTGTATTGTTTGCAGTAAAATACCTGTTTTGTATGACTAAATCATATTGCGAAGCTGATAAAGAAGAAAGAAGAGAATGCAGGGATATAATTGATTTGTTGGATTCAATTATAAGAGAAACATATTTAAATTATAATCATTTATTAAGTTGTAAGAAAATATTGCAGATGAATTTGTTTGTAATAAATAAACAGGTATATATTATTTTGCATAAAGTTTTTTGGCGCATAAAAAAGTTATTATATACTGAGGATTAAATTAATGCATTTTGAGAAAGAGATATCATCTTTAAAAACGGCAGTGTTAATCAATGCCATATCAAAATATTTCAAAGTATTAATCAATCTGTTTTTTACAGCTATATTAGCGCGTATTCTTACACCGGAAGATTATGGGGTAGTGGCAGTAGTTACGGTTTTCACTACTTTTTTTTCGATTTTTTCTGATATGGGTTTGAGTACAGCGGTTATTCAGAATAAAGACCTTGGGAAAGATGATGTTAATAGTATTTATTCATTTTCGGTATATATGGGTATTATTCTTTGTATTCTGTTTGCTGCTTTTTCTTATCCGTTATCAATTTTCTATAAAGATACTGTTTATGTGTCGCTGGTCTGCATTCTTTCAATATCTCTGCTCTTTAATACCATGAATATGATACCCAGTGCGTTGCTGATGAAGAATAAATTATTTCTTGCATCTGCATTGCGAACCATTGTACAAGTGGCTGCAGGTGGAATTGTGTCAATTATAATGGCATTGATGGGGTATAAATATTATGCGATAGTAACTTCTTCAGTGTTTCAGGCTGTTTTAGCATATTTATGGAATATGAGGCATTCTGGATTAAGGTTTTGCAGGAAGGTGAATATAAGCAGTATTAAAAAAGTATTAGGATTTTCTATATTTCAGTTTGCATTCAGTATTGTGAATTATTTTTCGAGAAATCTGGACAATCTATTGGTTGGCAGAATAATTGGAAAGGTAATGCTGGGATATTATGATAAAGCATATCAATTAATGCAGTATCCGATATCTAATTTGACGCATGTTATTACACCGGTATTACATCCGATTTTATCAGAATATCAGGAGGACAAAGAATATATTTACTTTCAATATACGAAAGTTGTACGATTTCTGGCGGCTGTCGGGATGTTTGTCAGTGTGTGCTGTTATTTAAGTTCAGAAGAATTAGTATATATTTTTTTTGGTAAAAACTGGGAATCTTCTGTACCGTGTTTTACCTGGATGAGCATTTCAATATGTGCACAGATGATATCGTCAAGTACAGGCTCCATTTTCCAGAGTTTAAATGAAACGAAAAAAATGTTTTATATTGGAAGTTTCAATGCAGTATTAAATGTTATTGCAATTATTTTTGGTGTGTCGACGGGGAATGTCATAAAGCTTTCCATGTGTGTGGGAATCTGTTATATATTCCATTTTTTTACAACATATTATGTTTTGATAAGATTTGTGTTTGAGCTATCTTTTTTTAAGTTTTTAATTGGCTTGTGGAGAGAAGCGCTGTTAGGTATTTTATTGATGACTGCAGCTCTTTTTTATTCTTTTTCTATTCAGAATATTATTTTGGGGTTTGTTATAAAAGCTGCATATTTAGGAAGTGTTTATATAATAGGATTGTTTTTAACTGGAGAGTACAGGATGTTACTATATGCTGTTGGTATCCTCAGTAAACAAAGGGATACACGCCCTGAACCATGATATTTGAGTGGTTTTCTGCGGTGTCCTCAATCGGCGTACGTTCAGTACGCCTCAATCGTCCGCCTTGGAAAATGGAACAGGAAGAAGTTCAGGGATATGTTCGTAAAAACCGGAATAGTGTCAAAGAGAATGTATCCATTAAAGAACCATCGCATTGCCGCAGCCGCTTGGACCCACGATCGCCAGAAACTCCCCCGAAGATACCTGAAAAGATATATTGGACAGCGCAGGCGTTTCTCCGTTCAGGTTATGGTAGGAGTAGGAGATATCCTGCAAGGATAATATTGGCTGCATAGAACAACAACTCCTTATGTTTATACGTTATTGTATGAAAAAGAAGAAAATATGTGTTTTGATTGAAATGAAAAATGTTTTATGGTATCATCAAAGTCAGATTTTGCGATAATTATAATAAACGACATAACAGATTTCTGTTCCCGGTTCCTGCCAAAGCCACATAGAGCAGCTTTTCATACAGGATACTGCAGGCAGGCGGACAACAGAATGGTGAGATAAGGAGTTGATGACATGGCACAGCTGTGGGGCGGTCGATTTACAAAGGAGACAGACCAGCTTGTCTATAATTTTAACGCCTCGATCTCTTTTGACCGGAAGTTTTTCGGACAGGATATCGAGGGCAGTATCGCGCATGTGGTCATGCTGGCGAAGCAGGGCATTCTGACGAAGGAAGAGAAGGATGCCATCTTAAAAGGACTTACCGGAATCCGTCAGGATGTGGAGGAAGGGAAGCTTGCGATCACAGAGGAATATGAGGATATTCACAGCTTCGTGGAGGCGAAACTGATCGAGAGGATCGGGGAGGCCGGCAAGAAGCTGCATACGGGCAGAAGCCGCAATGATCAGGTGGCTCTTGATATGCGTTTGTATACGAGACTGGAAGTACTTCATGTGGATGAGCTGGTGAAGGAACTTCTGTGTACACTTCTGCGTATCATGGAAGAGAATACGGACACTTATATGCCGGGCTTTACGCATCTGCAGAAGGCGCAGCCGGTGACGCTGGCGCATCATGTGGGCGCTTATTTCGAGATGTTCAAGCGGGATCGGCTGCGACTGAAAGATATCTACCACCGCATGAATTACTGTCCTCTGGGGGCAGGTGCGCTGGCAGGCACTACCTATCCGCTGGACAGGAATTATACGGCGTCGCTTCTGGGGTTTGAGGGGCCGACGCTGAACAGCATGGACTCTGTGTCTGACAGAGACTATATCATTGAATTTCTGTCGGCGCTGTCTACGATCATGATGCATCTGAGCCGGTTTTGCGAGGAGATCATCATCTGGAATTCAGATGAATACCGGTTTGTGGAGATAGATGATGCCTATTCGACGGGAAGCAGTATCATGCCGCAGAAGAAGAATCCGGATATCGCGGAGCTGGTGCGGGGTAAGACCGGGCGTGTTTACGGGGCGCTGCTCTCGATCCTGACGACGATGAAGGGTATACCGCTTGCCTATAATAAGGACATGCAGGAAGACAAGGAACTGACCTTTGACGCCATTGATACAGTGAAGGGGTGTCTGGCACTGTTTGAGGGTATGGCGCGCACTATGAAGTTCCGTAAGGATATCATGGAGAAGAGCGCCATGCAGGGATTTACCAATGCCACGGATGCGGCAGATTATCTGGTGGGCAAGGGAGTACCGTTCCGGGATGCCCATGGCGTGATCGGCAGGCTGGTATTGTACTGTATCGACAGGAAATGCAGTATTGAAGACCTGACCATGGAGGAGCTTAAGGAGATCAGCCCGGCTTTTGAGGCGGATATCTATGAAGCTATCAGTCTGAAGACCTGCGTGGAGAAGAGATTGACCGTGGGGGCGCCGGGCAGGAAGGCGATGCAGAAGGTGATCACGGCCCAGAGAGAATATCTGACAAAAGACTGGCAGGATGAGGAAGAGATATATATGACGAAGCAGTGACGCGTT
The DNA here is from genome assembly GCA_910578115.1 of uncultured Lachnospiraceae bacterium. Lineage (GTDB taxonomy): Bacteria > Bacillota > Clostridia > Lachnospirales > Lachnospiraceae > UBA3282. The sequence goes on from CAJTPO010000068.1 coordinate 5,728, forward strand.
TGTGCTGCAGGCAGGTTTGAGCTGTTTCTTAAATGTCTTTGACCCTCGCGGAAGTCGCCAAATATCCATGCAGACATGGCTGCATGGCTCGTTGCTTCGCGGGAATAGAACAGACGCAGATCATAGAAGTACATAGGTTGAATCTGTGCCTGAGGGCACGGATCTGTACGCTGAGAAAGGAGTACGATCATAATTATGGAAGAAAGATTAAAAGTAGGAATTTTAGGCGGCACGGGTATGGTAGGACAGAGGTTTATCGCCCTGTTGGAGAATCATCCCTGGTTTGAGGTGACGACGATCGCGGCCAGTCCCCGGTCAGCAGGCAAAACGTATGAGGAGGCTGTGGGCGGCAGGTGGAAGATGACTACACCGATGCCGGAGGCGGTTAAGAATATCATTGTGAAGAATGTCAATGAAGTGGCCGAGGTAGCGGCGGAGGTGGATTTTGTATTCTCCGCGGTGGATATGACGAAAGAGGAGATCAGGAAGATCGAGGAAGACTATGCGAGGACGGAGACACCGGTAGTCTCCAACAACAGTGCGCACCGTTGGACGCCGGATGTGCCGATGGTAGTGCCGGAGATCAATCCGGAGCATTTCCAGGTGATCGAGGCACAGCGGAAACGTCTGGGCACCACCAGAGGATTTATCGCTGTGAAGCCTAACTGTTCCATCCAGAGTTATGCACCGGTGCTGACGGCATGGAAGGAATTCGAGCCTTATGAGGTAGTGGCGACTACCTACCAGGCAATTTCCGGAGCGGGAAAGACCTTTAAAGACTGGCCGGAGATGGTGGAGAATGTGATTCCCTACATAGGCGGCGAGGAAGAGAAGAGTGAGAAAGAGCCGCTGCGGATCTGGGGTAAGGTGGAGAACGGCGAGATCGTTCCTGCTGTGAGTCCGGTGATTACCTGCCAGTGCATTCGTGTGCCGGTACTTAATGGCCATACGGCAGCAGTGTTCGTGAAGTTCAGGAAGAAACCGACGAAGGAGCAGCTGATTGAGAAGCTGGTGAATTTCAAGGGGCTTCCGCAGGAGCTTGCGCTGCCCAGCGCACCGAAGCAGTTTATTCAGGTAATGGAAGAGGAGAACCGTCCCCAGGTGAAACTGGATGTGGACTTCGAGAACGGTATGGGGATCAGCATCGGCCGGATCAGGGAAGACAGCGTATATGACTGGAAATTTATCGGTCTTTCCCACAATACGGTGCGCGGTGCGGCAGGCGGTGCAGTGCTCTGTGCGGAGACATTAAAGGCACAGGGTTATATCACGAAGAAGTAATGCCCGGATACCTGTAACAGAACAGAGTGGGTATCTGAACTGTTACAGGTTTTGTATGTAAATTCGAGAATTGAGTATACATGATATAGATTTATGAGACAGTGAGGACATTATGCTGCTTGGCAGGAAGGCGGAATTAAGACATCTGAATAATTATTATGAGAGGGAAGGCAGCCAGATCGTTGTTGTATATGGGCAGAAGCATGTCGGTAAGACGACTCTTCTCAGAGAATTTGTGGCACAAAGGTCAGGATACTATTATATGGCCAGAGCCTGTTCTGAGAGAGAGCAGATGTATCAGTGGGGCATGCAGATGAGCCGTGACGGATATGAGATGGAGGCGTTCCCGGTCTTTCGTGATATTCTGATCAGGATCACCAGCCGGGAGGAAGGCAAGAAGGTGATCGTGATCGATGAGTTTCAGAATATCGTCAAGGCCAGCGGGGAATTCATGAAAGAGCTGGTTTCCTTTATGCACAGTCACTGGAACCGTGACGAAGTGATGATCATTCTGTGCAGTTCCGCCATAGGCTGGGTAGAGAACAGTATGGTCACACGGATCGGAGAAGCTGCCTATGAATTGTCAGGTTTTCTGAAGATCCGGGAAATGCCTTTTATGGATCTCGTAGAACGGTTTCCGAATTTTCGCATTGAAGAATGTGTGGAGGCGTATGCTATCCTGGGCGGGTATCCGGGACTGTGGAATCAATTTGACGACAGGCTGACGATCCAGCAGAATATCTGCCGCCATATACTGGATCGGGGGAGTTTTCTCTGCGAGGAGGGGGAGCGTATCCTGATGGACCAGCTGCGGGAGCCGGGGGTTTACAATACGATCATGGCTTCTATTGCAGATGGCAGCCATAAATTGAATCATCTGTATCTGCACACGGATTTTTCCCGGGCCAAGATCAGTGTCTATCTGAAAAACCTGATTGAACTGGAACTGGTGGAGAAGGTCTTTTCCTATGACACTGCAGGAAAGGAAAATGTGCAGAAAGGGATATATCGGATCAGTCATCCACTGGTACATTTTTATTATACTTATGTGTATCCGTATAGAAGCGAACTTGAGGCGCTTTCTGTAGGAGAATTTTATAACAGCTATATCATACCGGATTTCCGCAAATATGTGAGCGGATCTTTTAAGCAGGTCTGCAGGCAGCATCTTGCACGATTGAACGACAGGAAGAAACTGCCGATACAGCCGGAAATGGTGGGAGAATGGGTTGGTAAGGCCGGAGAACTGGATATTATTGCACAGGATCTGCAGGAGCGGACTCTGATCGGGCTGTGCAACTGGGAGCGTCCTACCACTTATGAGGATTATGAGACGCTCTTAGGCTGTGCAAAGAAGGCGAAGATCAACGCAGATTATGTCTATATGTATTCGGCGTTTCGTTTTGATGAACGGTTGAATCTGGAGACGAAGGTCAGAAGTAATCTGAAGCTGATACAGATTTCGGATTTTTAGGAAGCAGCAGGGAACTGCGTGTAATGTATGCCGGGTCTATGACAGAAGAAAGGCAGGGGCAGTTCTGAATGAGGAGTTTATGGGAAAAAGTGTTTTTATTGCGGAGAAACCCAGTGTAGCAAAGGAGTTTGCGAAGGCTTTAAAGTATAATATGAAGAACAGGGACGGCTTCATGGAATCGGAGGAAGCGATCGTCACCTGGTGTGTAGGCCATCTGGTGACCATGAGTTATCCGGAGGCTTACGACGAGAAATACAGGCGCTGGTCACTGCAGACCATTCCATTTATTCCGGAACAGTTCAAATATGAAGTGATCGACAGCGTTAAGAAACAGTTTCAGATCGTGAGCGGGCTGCTGAATAGAAGTGATGTGGATACCATCTATGTCTGCACCGACTCGGGACGGGAAGGAGAGTATATCTACCGTCTTGTGGAGCAGCAGGCCGGTGTGCATGGCAAGATGCGAAAAAGAGTCTGGATTGATTCCCAGACGGAAGAAGAGATTCTGCGCGGCATTCGGGAGGCCAAAGATCTGTCGGCCTATGACAATCTGTCTAATGCCGCTTATCTGCGTGCCAAGGAAGATTATCTGATGGGCATCAATTTTTCCAGAGTATTGACATTGAAATACAGCAGTCCTATCAAGTCTTATCTGAAGGCAGACAAGGCCGTGGTCTCTGTGGGCCGTGTGATGACCTGTGTGCTTGGTATGGTGGTGAACCGGGAACGGGAGATAAGGGATTTCGTGAAGATTCCCTTTTACCGGGTGCTGGCACAGGTGGAGGTGCAGGGCAGAGAGTGCAGCTGCGAGTGGAAGGCAGTGGAAGGTTCGAAATATTATCAGTCACCGCTGCTCTATAAAGATAACGGATTTCTGGAGGAAAAAGATGCGGACGCCTTTATCGGTTATCTGCAGGAGGAGCCGGCGGGCGTTCCGGTGGTGGAGAAGCTGGAGAAAAAGAAGGAGACCAGGAATCCGCCGCTCCTGTATAATCTGGCAGAGCTGCAGAACGACTGTTCCAAACTTTTCAAGATCAGCCCCGATGAGACGCTGCGGATCGCTCAGGAGCTTTATGAGAAGAAGATGACGACTTATCCCAGAACGGATGCCAGAGTGCTCTCCACGGCGGTGGCGAAGGAGATTCATAAGAATATCGGCGGGCTGCGTGGATACGGGATGGTGACGCCTTTTGTGGAAGAAATTCTAAACGGTGGCAGTTATAAGAACATCGGCCGGACACGGTATGTGAACGACAAACAGATCACAGATCACTATGCGATCATCCCTACCGGTCAGGGGTTGGGAAATTTGAGCGGTTTGCATTCCACGTCGGCTAAGGTGTATGAGATCATTGTCAGGCGTTTTTTGAGCATCTTTTATCCCGCTGCGGTGTATCAGAAAGTCAGCCTCGGGGTCAAAATGAAAGGGGAATTGTTCTTGACCAGCTTTAAAGTGCTGGCGGAGCCCGGGTATTTGAAGGTCAGCCAGTATTCTTTTACCAGAAAAAGGCCGGGGGACGATAAGGGGGAAGACAGGCCGGAAGAGAAGGAAGAACAGGAAACTGCCTGTGACGCCTCCTTTATGGAAAGTCTGAAAACCTTGAAAAAAGGAATGAAGCTGGCACTGAACGGGATCGAGAAGAAGGAGGGGGAGACTTCCCCGCCCAAGAGGTACAATTCCGGTACGATGATCCTGACCATGGAGAATGCAGGGCAGTTTATCGAGGACGAAGAGCTGCGGGCGCAGATCAAGGGCAGCGGCATCGGTACTTCCGCCACCAGGGCGGAGATCTTAAAGAAGCTGGTGAACATTAAGTATCTGGCCCTCAATAAGAAGACACAGATTATCACACCTACACTGCTGGGGGAGATGATTTATGAGGTGGTGGCCGGCTCCATCAAACCGCTTTTGGATCCGCGTCTGACGGCCAGTTGGGAGAAAGGGCTGACGCTGGTGGCGGACGGGCAGATCTCGGAGCAGGAATATATGGGGAAGCTGGATGACTTTGTCAGCAGACGGACCAATGTAGTGAAGCAGATGAATAATCAGTCGATGCTTTATCATAGATTTCAATATGTGGAGCAGTTTTATAAGAAATAAAGGGAACATCTTAAGCATCTGAGGGATTGCCAGGGATTGTCAGGGATGTTGTACCGGCAGAGTTTATGAGAGATTGTAATCATAAAGGCATATATTTTCAGGAAAGGACAGGTGAGGGAAAATGGCAGGTTTACAGGACACGAGAGTGGATAGGCTCTACACATTGGAGGAGACGATCGCCAGAGATATTTTTGAAGGCGTGACATATCCGTGGGAGGTGCTGCCGAAGATTGGCGCATTTATCATCACACTGGGCAACACGCTTCCGGAAGAGATTTATGAGAAGAAGGGCGAGAATATCTGGATCGCCAGATCGGCAAAGGTGAATCCAAGCGCCTGCATCAACGGGCCGGTGATCATCGACGAGGAAGCAGAGATCAGACACTGTGCCTTTATCAGAGGCAATGCCATCGTCGGCAGAGGAGCGGTGGTGGGTAATTCCACGGAGCTTAAGAATGTGATTTTGTTCAACAAGGTTCAGGTGCCGCATTATAATTATGTGGGAGACAGCATTCTGGGATACAAGGCCCATATGGGAGCGGGTTCCATCACTTCCAATGTCAAGAGTGATAAGACACTTGTGGTGGTGCGGGCAGGAGAAGAGTGTTTCGAGACCGGCCTGAAGAAATTTGGAGCCATGCTGGGTGACAATGTGGAGATCGGCTGTAATTCGGTATTGAATCCGGGAACCGTGATCGGCAGGCAGACGAATGTGTATCCCACTTCCATGGTGAGAGGATTCATTCCGGAAGGCAGTATCTACAAGAAGCAGGGTGAGGTCGCGAAGAAAAGGGAAATTTAGTTACTTTTTTAGGAAATTCAACGGGTAAATTCGTAGAAATGACTGGATTTTTTGTCTTTAATATGCGAAAATAGAAATAACGGTTATGACAGGTTCCTGAGAATCTGTTATCAAATAATTTTACATAATCGAAAGGAGTTATCACATGATTTATTCAAAAGAAGTTGAAGAAATGTGTACAGTGGCACAGGGCGTTCATCATGGCTGTGCTCCTATCCCAGAAGAAGCGAAATGGGTTCAGGCGAAAGAGGTAAAGGATATTTCCGGTCTGACACACGGTGTGGGCTGGTGTGCTCCTCAGCAGGGCGCATGTAAGCTGACATTGAATGTGAAGGAAGGTATCATTCAGGAAGCGCTCGTAGAGACGATCGGCTGCTCCGGTATGACACATTCCGCAGCTATGGCATCCGAGATTCTGCCTGGTCTGACTGTTATGGAAGCGCTTAACACAGACCTTGTATGTGACGCGATCAATACGGCGATGAGAGAGCTGTTCTTACAGATCGTTTACGGTCGTACACAGTCTGCATTCTCAGAGGATGGTCTTCCGGTGGGCGCAGGTCTTGAAGATCTGGGCAAGGGCTTAAGAAGCCAGGTTGGTACGATGTATGGTACTCTTAAGAAAGGTCCTCGTTATCTCGAGATGGCTGAAGGTTATGTAACAGGTATCGCGCTGGATGCGAACGACGAGATCATTGGTTACAAGTTCGTAAGTCTTGGTAAGATGACAGACTTCATCAAGAAGGGCGACGATCCGAATACGGCTTATGAGAAGGCATGCGGACAGTACGGACGTGTTGATGATGCCGTTAAGATTATCGATCCCAGATGTGAATAAAAGTAAATTCCTTTGGAATTAACTTTAGTAAATTCCTTCAGAACTAACTTTAGTAAATTCCTTCAGAACTAACTTTAGTAAATTCCTTCGGAATTAACTTTGCGAGGTTTGCTTCGCAAACTCGAAGTTGTTTTAGAATCTATTTTACGAAGTTTGCTTTGTAAACTCGAAATTCCTTTAGAGTCTGCTTAGTAAGATTTAATGAGAAGTTGCTAACATAAACAGGAGGATTAAGATAAGATGGCTTTATTTGAATCATATGAAAGAAGAATTGACAAGATCAATTCCGTATTAAACAGTTATGGCATTTCTTCTATCGAAGAAGCCGAGAAAATTACGAAAGACGCTGGTCTGGATGTTTACGAGCAGGTTAAGAAGATCCAGCCGATCTGTTTTGAGAACGCCTGCTGGGCTTATACCGTAGGTGCGGCGATTGCGATTAAGAAAGACTGCAGGAAAGCGGCTGACGCGGCAGCAGCGATTGGTGAGGGTCTGCAGGCATTCTGTATTCCCGGTTCTGTTGCTGATACCCGTAAGGTAGGTCTTGGACACGGTAATCTGGGTAAGATGCTGTTGGAAGAAGAGACAGACTGCTTCGCATTCCTGGCAGGTCATGAGTCTTTTGCTGCAGCAGAAGGAGCGATCGGTATCGCAGAGAAGGCTAACAAGGTTCGTCAGAAACCGCTGCGTGTTATCCTGAATGGTCTCGGTAAGGACGCTGCCAAGATCATCTCCAGAATTAACGGCTTTACCTTTGTTGAGACAGAGTATGATCCTTATACAAACGAAGTAAAAGAGGTTAGCAGAATCGCTTACTCCGAGGGTCTTCGTTCAAAGGTTAACTGCTATGGCGCAAATTCCGTTCCGGAAGGCGTTGCGATCATGTGGAAAGAGAACGTAGACGTTTCCATTACCGGTAACTCTACGAACCCGACAAGATTCCAGCATCCTGTAGCAGGTACATACAAGAAAGAGAGAACAGAGGCTGGCAAGAAGTACTTCTCCGTTGCATCCGGCGGTGGTACAGGCCGTACACTGCATCCGGATAACATGGCTGCAGGTCCTGCTTCTTATGGTTTCACGGATACGTTGGGACGTATGCACTCTGACGCACAGTTTGCCGGTTCTTCTTCCGTTCCGGCTCATGTAGAGATGATGGGGCTGATCGGTATGGGTAATAACCCGATGGTTGGTGCAACTGTGGCTGTAGCGGTTCTGATCGAGGAGGCAGCGAAGGCTGGTAAGTTCTAAGAAAAGCCCGTAGTTTGGGGGTTAATCAAGCCGGAAAATGGTTTGGTTAGCCCTCTTTTTTTGTGGGCAAAACCCGTACAAGACACATACAAGACACACTCTATAAGACACACAAGACACACTTTTGCTTCATGTGGTGTCAGGTGCTTCAGATGTGTCAAATAATGCCTTCATATGGTAAGATTTGTTTTTCGTGAGTGCATTGGCAATACCAGCCATAAATAGTAGAAGTTTACATTTTTAAAATATTTTTGGGAGGTATTGGGTATGAGATGTGTGAATGGAACAGGCCATGTATTTAAAATGAAAGAAAAAGGCAGGCGTAATCCCTGGCGTGTGAGAATTACTGTAGGGTGGAATAGGGGAGAATGGGTGTTGAGATTAGATTTACAGGTGAGTGTATACCAGTTCCAGAGGCAGCGAGAATTATGAAAAAGACCAGCAGTTTATAAGGCAGGCTATGAGTAAAGGAATTTTGCCAATTGGACTTGCGTTTAGGAAGGAAGACAGTAAACAGTATGATTACTATATCAGCCCCAGGTTATTTTATGAGTATACTGGATATGTTTATAATGAAGCGTAAGCCTATGTGATGTTGAGAAAAAGCATGTTGGTGGGATAAGTCAGGAATTTCAGGAAAATGGAACAGCTGTAAGGTACATTTTCAGTTCTCAGACTGGCAGATACTGATACAATATGATAATATATGCTTGAGGTGATTGCTTGGAAGATATTTTGAAAAAAGATGGATTATCGTTGGAATTACTAAGAGACTTATCTTACCAGTCAGCGTTGGGTGTAAGGTTAAAGAAAAATCTTCACTATTTTGACAAAAATGCGTTATTTGAAGAATTAGTGCTGGTAAACAAATGGTATGATTGAAGTGCTATACTAAAGTTGTAACGGAAGTGGCTAATGAGATATACTAAAACAATAAAGAAAGAGGTACTTATTATGCCACAGAATTACACTCCCGAATTTAAGAAGAAGATTGTTCGCCTTCACGAGGAAGAAGGTCGAACCTACAAAAGCATCACTGCAGAGTATGGCGTATCCAAAGCCAGCATCTCCAAGTGGTGCAGCGAATTCAACAAAGAATGCCAGACAAGCCCCGACATCAAAACCGAATACGATAACATGAAAGAGTTTCTCAGGCTTAAGCGGGAAAATGAAGAACTCCGCAAGGAGAATCTCTTCCTAAAAAAAGCGGCGGCATTCTTTGCGAAGGAAATCGGTTAGAGGCTTACCGGTTCATCGATCAACATCAGGAAGAATTCGGCATCCGCTGGCTGCTGAGGCGGCTGGGGATCTGCCCGAATGCCTACTATAACTACCGGAAACACCGGAAGGCGGATTATTATGCCAAAAAAGCGGAAGTCCAAAGGCAGATCGACGAAGTCTATCATAGTCATAATGGGGTGGACGGGTACCGCAGCATGATGGCCTATCTGGAACGCAGGGGATACAGATACAGTGCGACAACAATCCATAAATATATGAATACGGAACTGGGGTTGCATTCCATCGTCCGCCAAAAAAAACCGGAGGAAAAACCCGGGAATCCGCATAAAATATTCGGAAACAGACTGGGGCAGGACTTCCATGCGGAC
>CAJTPO010000069.1 GCA_910578115.1 uncultured Lachnospiraceae bacterium
AGCCAAAAGCAAGGCAATGCAATCGCTTCATCCGGATTTGTGTTGCTGCGCAGCGGCAAAATGTAGGTTAGTGTGAAAGTTGTAAGACTTTATACGGATTCGCGTACTGAACCGCTTGGCGTCTGTGAAGGCAGACCGGGATTTTCGTGGAATGTGGAGACAGATGTTCAGGGATGGAGACAGAAGGCATATCGAATCAAGGCAGCGGAGTCCAAAAAGGCGTTGGATGATGAAAACGGACTTGCCTGGGACAGCGGTATAGTATATTCATGCCGGATGACAGGGGTGCGCTATGAAGGTGCGGCACTCAAATCGGATACCCGGTATTACTGGAGGATTCGGGTTACAGGGGAAGACGGAATTGAAGAGGAGGCGGATAGCTGGTTTCATACGGCGCTCTTTTCTGACAGGGAATGGCACGGAATATGGATCGGAGAGGAGCAGGATCATGTTTACCATATTTTCCGCAAGAGTTTTACCGTATCCGGAAGCATTTGTCGGGCTATGTTGTATGTATGTGGGTTGGGACATTATGAAGCGTATATGAATGGACAACGTGTGGGAGACGCAGTACTGGAACCGGGGTGGACGGATTATAATAAAAGCTGTCTGTATTCCTGCTATGATGTGACTGAATTGCTGAAGGAAGGAAGAAATGGAATCGGTCTTTTACTGGGAGACGGCATGTATAATGTACCTGGTGGACGGTATGTATATTTTCCTCGGAGCTACGGAAAGTGTAAGTTCCTGCTGCAAATGAACGTTACATACGAAGACGGGCGCAGGCAGGAGATTGTCAGTGATATGTCCTGGAGGATGGCAGAGAGTGCACTGAGGTTTTCCTGTATATATGGTGGGGAAGATTTCGATGCAGGTAAGAAGAAAAGAGGGTTTTCCCATGGGACTTACGAGATGGATGATAGCTGGCATCAGGTGGTCAAAGTGGATTCGCCCAGGGGAGAACTGCGAGCGCAGACTACAGAGCCGCTTAAAGTGATGGAACGCTGTGAATTATCGGGATGCAATGCTGTGAAGCGGTTGGGCAGCGGAAGATATCGGTGTGATTTTGGTACAAATTTCTCTGGTTGGATTCGGGCAAAGATCCGATGTGCAGGCAGTGCGGAAGGTCGCGAGATCACATTTACACCGGGAGAGATCCTGAACCGTGACAGTTTGCCGGATCAGTCGGTGACCGGCAAGGGTTATCAGTGGAAGTATCATTTGGATGAGACAGAGCGACAGGTATATCATCCGCGTTTTACTTATACAGGCTTCCGATATGTTCTGGTGGAAGGGGCCAGAATGTCGACCGGTGATTTGACAATGGAAGAAGGAGAGGAAGAACTTCCGGTAGTAGAGGAGCTGCTGGGGGAATTTATCTATCCGGATCGTATGGTGCATGGCGGCTTCTGCAGCTCCAATTCCCTGTATAACAAGATTCATCGAATGATCTGTCAGGCAATTCGCAGCAATACGAAGAGTATTTTTACAGACTGTCCGCATCGGGAGAAACTGGGGTGGCTCGAACAGACATATCTGATCGGTCCGGCAATCCTTTATAATTATAATGTTCGCACGATGTATGAGAAGATTGAACGGGATATGCAGGAAGCACAGAACGGGGATGGACTTGTGCCGGATATCTGTCCACAGTACATACGGTTTGGATATCATGAAGGATTTAACGATTCACCGGAATGGGGCAGCGCGGTGGTTTTGAATCCGTGGTATTTGTATAAGCGGTACGGAGATGTAGAGATTTTCAAAAATTACTATGACAGTATGAAAAAATATACGGAATATCTGACTGCAAAAACACATCATCATATTCTGCATCACGGTCTGGGAGACTGGTTGGATATCGGTCCTATGACGCCTTATTCTCAGAATACGCCGCTGGCGGTAGTAGCTACCAATATTTATTATTTCGATCTTTCGGTGATGGAGCGTGTAGCGGGTCTGCTTGGGAAGAAAGATGACGCTGCAGGATTCAGGAAGCTGCGGGAGCAGGTCTATGAAGAATATAATCTGCAATTTTTTGACGATCAGACGAATCGGTATGCCAACGGCAGTCAGGCTGCGCAGGCAATGAGCCTGGTCACCGGACTTGTGAAGAGAGGAAGAGAAGAAGATGTGTTGGCGATGTTGGTGCGTGATATAGAAAGCCGGGGCTTCCAGACGACGGCGGGAGACATCGGTCATCCTTTTGTGACGGCCGCGCTGATGCAGTTTGGTCGGAGTGATATTATGGACAGGATGATGTGCGTTACCGACAAGCCAGGCTATGGCTATCAGGTGGTATGCGGAGCGACCACGCTCACGGAGGAATGGGACGGACCGGATCCGGAGCATCCCCACGGATCGCAGAATCATTTGATGCTTGGATCGGCGGAGGAATGGTTTTACGGAGGATTGGCCGGGCTGAACAGTATCCGGACTGAATGCTCCTTTGACGAGATTTTAATTCGACCTTATTTTTCAAAGCAGTGCGAATTTGTGGAAGCATGGACCATGCACCCCTACGGAAAAAGCAGTGTAAGGTGGGAAAGAATTGGGGAGACGATTCGGGTGGAGATTCTAATTCCGCCCAATGCCAGAGGCGTGTTTGTAAACGATCTGAACAACAGCAGAATAGAACTTGCGCCCGGTAAGCATAATTTCATAGAGAAAGATCCGCATCCGGATGTGTAATGACATTGGGTTCCGAAATAAGGGAAAGGCAGAAATTCTACGCAGAAACACGAGGTAGGATTTCTGCTTTTTGTTGTTTGTGAAAACCTGATATTCATATTTTCCAGTGGAATATGAATACTTTACTGTTTGGAATAAGAAAAAGGTTCGTTATAATATACATACAGACAGGAAAATCAGAGCGTGAATTGGGCAAATATAACAGGAAGAATGGCTGGGCGCTGCAGGAGTTGGAAATAATGATATAAGAGATGTGAGGAGGTACTTATGGGTGAACAGAAAAAGAAATCGTCGGGATTTTTTAAGAAGGTTGTGAAATACAGGACACTGCTTTTGATGCTTCTTCCGTCGGCGTTGATGGTGTTTGTTTTTTCGTATTTGCCAATGTGCGGCCTGGTTATGGCTTTTGAACGGTTTAATTATTCTGATGGTATTTTCGGAAGTCCGTGGGTTGGCCTGGAGAATTTCAAGTTTTTCTTCGCGTCGGGGAAGGCACTGTCGGTAACAAGAAACACGGCCTTGTATAATCTGGCATTTATCGGGATCAATACGGTGCTGGAGATCCTGTTTGCCATCGTACTCAGCGAGATGGCCGGGAAATGGCTGAAGAAGCTGACACAGTCAATTATTTTCATGCCGTACTTCATATCTTGGGTAGTTGTAGGTTCGATTGCTTACAGCCTCTTATCCTACGAGACGGGAAGTTTGAACGGAATTCTTGAAAGTATGGGAATTGATGCAATAAATTTCTACGGAGAAGCCGGATGGTGGCCGTTTATTATCATCGCTTTTTCGGCATGGAAGGGAGTCGGTTATGGTGTTGTAGTATACCTGGCTTCTATCCTGGGCGTAGACGGTGCGATGCATGAAGCGGCGGCGATCGACGGGGCCAATATCTTTCAGAGGATACGCTATATCACACTGCCGAGTATTACACCGACTGTTATCACGATGACGCTTCTGGCACTGGGGAAGATTTTCCGGGGAAATCTGGATCTGTTCTATCAGCTGGTAGGGCAGAATGGAATGCTTTTTGATAAGACGGATGTCATAGATACGTATGTATTCCGCATGACGATTGCGGCAACGGATGTGGGGCAGACGGTAGCGATAGGTTTTTATCAGTCGGTATTATGCTTTATCACGATCATAATCGCTAACTGGATCGTAAAGAAGAAAGATGAGAACTATTCATTGTTTTAAAAGAGTGTCTGCTGATACATATGAGTAGATGAAGGAGAAGAAGGTATGGAAAGAATGCAGGTGGATATGGAGGTGCAGGCATGAGGGGAAAAATGATGAGAAGACATCGAATGTCGGGGGATGTTGTATTGTTTAAGTCCGTGGGTTATAGCTTTTTGTTCCTGTTTGCAGTCGTATGCCTGATCCCGTTTCTTATTGTTATTGGATCATCATTGACTTCGGAGGCTTCCATTATTAAATATGGATACAGCATATGGCCCCGGGAATTTTCACTGAGCAGTTACGAGACGATTTTTAAGAGTCCGGTAACGATCTTTCGGGCGTATGGAGTGACGATCCTGGTAACGACGGTGGGAACATGCGCAAGTGTATTTATAAATACCATGACGGGATACGTGCTTCAAAGGAAGGATTTTGTATGGAGAAATAAAATATCGTTCTATTTCTTCTTTACGACACTTTTTTCTGGTGGTTTGATGCCATGGTATATTCTATGCGTCCAGTATCTGCATCTGAAGGATAACATATTGGCGATGATCCTTCCGGGTGTTGTATCGGTATGGAATATTCTTCTGGTAAAGGGATTTATGTCGGGACTGCCTTTTGAGATAACGGAATCTGCCAAAATGGACGGCGCCGGTGATTTTACAATCTTCGTAAAATTAGTCTGGCCGCTGTCCAAACCGGTCATAGCAACGATTGGATTGTTTACGGCATTGATGTACTGGAATGACTGGTATAATTCCATGCTGTTTATCAACGGCGAGAAGCTGTACAGTTTACAGTATCAGCTCTATAAGCTGGTCAATGATGCGCAGATGTTGAAGAAGGTCGCGGCGGAATCGGGCATGGTAGTGGATACCGTTCCGATAGAATCGACCAAGATGGCACTGACGGTTGTGGTTACTGGACCGATTATTCTTCTGTATCCGTTGGTGCAGAGATATTTTGTAAAGGGTCTTACGCTCGGTGCCGTAAAAGGATGACAAGAATAACAGGACCGGCTGGATACTAAAAGAATAGGAGAACAAAGAAAAAAAATAAAAAGGAGAGGGAAAAGCAATGATAAAAACAAAAAAATGGATGGCGGGTATTATGGCGGCAGCTATGACTGCAGGTATGCTTACAGGATGTGGAGGCGGCGGACAAACGCAGAACTCTGCAGGTACAGCAGAAGCAGACAGTGCGACACAAGCGGATGCAGGCAGCGTGGAGGAAACAGAGACGATACAGGATTCTGCTGCAAAGACTTACAATGGACAGGACGTATCCGAACCGGTGGAGTTGGTCATGTATTATATCGGTGACAGACCGGAGGATGAAGATAAGGTGTTAGATCAGATCAACGATCTGCTTCAGGAAAAAATCAATGCTACACTGACGTTGAAGAATCTGTCCATGAGTGACTACAGCACCAAATATTCCCTCACATTGGCAGGGGGAGAGAATGTAGATATGATTTATACTTCTACATGGGCATTCTATCAGTCAGAAGACAATAAGGGCGCTTTTGCAGAGGTGACAGAGCAGGTCAGGGAGGATTACATGCCGCTGACTATGGAAAATCAGGCGGAGGCATCCTGGGGGCAGGCACAGATAGACGGCAGGGTATATTTTGTACCGGGCAATATGGCAAACGTCAGTATGAATGCTTATCTGATCCGTGGAGATCTGAGGGAAAAATATGGGTTAGAGCCGCTGAAAAATATAGATGATCTGGAAGCGTATTATGCAGCAGTAGCCAATGATCCTGATTCAGGAGTCCAGTTCCCCTATGCTGCGTCTCAGAACAATGCGGAGGGCAGATATGCGATGCTGTTTGCGGGAAATGACTTCGTGAGGATTGAAGGCTCTATCGCGGATTATGTCACATATAAGTATAGCGAGGACTTTACGGCAGATGATCTTGTATGGCTTTATGGTACGGAGGAATATAAGGCTTTTGCCAATAAGATGAAAGAATGGGCAGATAAGGGATTCTGGTCCAGGAGTGCAATTGCCAATGCGACGGACACCAGGGATTCATTTCAGAACGGAACAAGTGCATCTTTTGTATGGAATCTTGGTACGGCAGGGGCTGTAGCTTCTCAGGTTGAAGCGGAACATCCGGAATGGAAGCCCGAGATTTATGATATTACACCGGATGCCAATCGTTTTTTTGCGGCATACACAGGAGATGGAGTTGCGGTAACTGCCAGCTCCAGGCATCAGGACAGGGCATTTATGGCGATCGATCTGTTGAAATATGATCCTGACGTGTATTATTTGATGAGACACGGAATCGAAGGCGTGCATTATGAGAAGACGAGTGACAAGACATGGATGCCTGCGGCAGATCTGTCAAAGTATCCTTACGGAACAGGTTTCAGTTGGGGCTTTAAAAACTCGGGATTGGATCTGACCAGAGAAGATCAGAATACGTATCAGACAGAAATTGGTAAGAAATGGACACAGGACGCGGTGGAAAGTCCTACAGCAGCCTTTTCCTTTGATGATACGAATGTAAAGAATGAACTTGCCAACTTGAAGAACGTATATACCCAGTATATTCCGTTGCTTGATCTTGGTTTGGTAGAGGACGTGGATGCAACACTGGAGGAGTTCCAGAAACAGGCTCAGGCAGCAGGGATCGATAAGATTCTTGAGGAAGCAAAGACGCAGCTTACCGCTTATCTTGCATCCATCCAGTAACAGAATAGAGACCGGGTCATGCCGGGGGAATATCTATGCCGGCTCAGGCAGCAAATGAGCCGGCATATGCTGTAAAGACAGTTTTGCAAAGGACGTTAATATCAAAGAAGAAAGAGGTTCAGGAATGAAAGCAGGAATCGTATATACCAGTTCGACACCGGAATTGATCGAATTGGTGAATCGGGAAATAGAGAAAAATCTGGGAAAGGATGCGGAGATATTGACTTATCAGGACGCTTCCATCCTGGCGGAGGTCAGAGAAGCAGGATATGTGACTGCGAAAGCGGCTGCACGGCTTACGACCATGTTTATGCAGGCCATATCGGATGACGTAGATGCCATATTGAATGTGTGCTCATCTGTGGGTGAGGTGGCCGATGCGGCACGGGAGATCGGATTGTATACGGGGGTACCTATCGTACGGATTGATGAAGAGATGTGCAGAGAGGCGGTCCGTAAGGGCAGAAGGATTGGTGTACTGGCGACGTTGCCCACTACATTGGAACCGACAAAGAATACGATCAGACGGGTGGCAGGAGAGATGGGCAGGCAGGTGCAGCTGATTGACGGGTTGATCGATGGTGCATTTGGAATCGAACAGGAATGTTTTCGCAATATGATGGCGGAACGGGCGTCGCAGATCATCGACAGGATAGATGTAATCTTGTTATGTCAGGGATCTATGGCTTATGTGGAAGAATATTTGCAGGAAATGTTCCATAAGCCGGTGCTTTCAAGTCCCAGATTCGGAGCCATCGCTCTAAGAAAAGCATTGGAGGAGAAAGGAATATGCTGACAGATACGAGAAGATCGCCATATGCAAAAGTATCGCCGGTGGAATGGAATGCGGTGAAGTGGACAGGAGGACTGTGGAAAGAACGGACACAAACCTGCATCGCGTGTACGATACCACAACTGCAGTCTATGTTTGAGAACAAGAATATTAGTCATGTACTGGAGAATTTTCGTATCTGTGCGGGAGAGGCTGAAGGAGAGTTTGACGGCACAGTATTTGGAGACGGGGATTTCTATAAATGGATGGAAGCGGCTGTTTATGCAGCGGCACTCTCTGACGATCAGGCGCTTTTAGCGCAGCTGGATGACTATGTAGAGTTGATTGGAAAGGCTCAGCAGGAGGACGGTTACCTCTCGACGAAACAGATTATTGGTGAGAAAAAAGGGAACGGTGTATCCCGCATGGGAGATATTAATGACTTTGAAGTATATAATTTCGGGCATTTGTTTACTTCCGCATGCCTGTATAAGCGGGTGACGGGCAAGGATGATTTCCTGAGGATTGCTGAACGGACGGCGGACTATATGGAGCAGTTGTATCAGGAGGCGGAGCGTTCAGGTCAGGTGCAGACGGCAGTATGTCCGTCTCATTATATGGGATTGATCGAAATGTACAGAACGACCGGTAAGCACAGATATCTGGAGCTGGCCAGTCAGGCGGTAGCGCTGCGGGATAGTGTGAAGGACGGGCTGGATGATAACCAGGATCGGATTCCTGTGAAGCAGCATGAGAAAATTGTGGGACACGCGGTACGGGCCAATTACTTATATGCCGGAATAGCAGATCTGTGTGCGGAAAGAGAAGAAACGGAATACCGTGTGGTTCTTGCCAAAGTGTGGCGCAATCTGGTGGACAAGAAATTGTATCTCACAGGCGGATGCGGTGCACTCTACAACGGTGCGTCTCCCTATGGTAATTTCTTTACGGATCAGAAGATTCATCAGGCTTATGGATACGAATATCAACTGCCCAATATTACGGCCTACAATGAGACCTGTGCTTCTCTGGGCGGGGTCTTTTGGGCGTATCGGATGTTTTTACTGAATCCAAAGGCAGAGTATTTTGATATTATAGAGCGTATGATGCTGAATACAAATCTGGCGGCAGTAAGTCTGGATGGAAAACGGTTTTTCTATGAAAATATGCTCAGAAGAGTTAAGAAGCTGGATTATGAACTGATCTGGCCCATGACGCGTTCAGAGTATATTCTGAGCTATTGCTGTCCGCCGAATCTGGCCCGTACCATTGTGCAGTCCTCTGAATATGTATATACGGTATCTGATCATGAGGTGTGGACTGGTCTGTATGGTTGCTGTGAGGGAAGGTTTTCTTTGCAGAACGGAGCAGTATTTACGCTCAAACAGGATACGGAATATCCTTTCGATGGAAGAATACGATTTACCTGTGAGAACGTGGAACGAAATCTTCCCGTTGTGCTGCAGCTTCGGATTCCGGGATGGGCACGCAAAGGATATATTAGGATAAATGGAGTAACAGAAGAATTGCGGCCGGAAATGGCCGGCACTTATCAGGCAGTGGAAGTCATGAATCCGGTATCCGACGAGGTGGAATTGTACCTGAATATGGAGGTACGCCATACGGTAGCCCATACGATGGTGGAAGAGAATACGAATCAGGCGGCATTGGAGCGGGGGCCTCTTGTATACTGCTGTGAGACTCCGGATACAGCGTCAGAGACGCTGGATGATCTGCTGCTTGACTTGTCGGCGGAATTTACGGAAGAGGAGATAGAGATTGCGGGGAGAAAAGTACGAGCATTGTCGGCGGAAGAATATTGTTTCATCCGAAGTGACTATGACAGAAATGCTCTGTATCAGACAATAAGATCCGTAAAAATGCGCAGGGAGCGGGTACGGTTTATACCTTATTATGCGTGGGATAACAGAGAGTACGGAGAAATGAGGATCTGGTTCCCGATTGCCTGTCATGCAAGGAAGGAGTGATGGCGGAAAAGAGATATGACGGACAGGCAGGCGCTTTGGAAAGGAGAGGAAAGTGACGAAGGTAAGCAGACAGCCGGCGGCGGTATTGGACAGTTTTGCGCCTATGGATGAGGAGCGGGCGGACCGTCTGCTGGCAGAGAGCCGGGAAGTGTTCCCCTGGAAAATCGTAGTTCTGGATGATGATCCTACCGGGGTACAGACGGTGCATGGCGTATCGGTTTATACCGATTGGGAAGAGGATACTGTTAAGGCGGGTTTTCTGGAAGAAAATCCCATGTTTTTTATTTTGACGAATTCCAGAAGTTTTTCCAGGAAGACTACGGAGGAAGTACATGAACTGATCGCGGCGAGAGTGGAAAAGGCGGGCAGAGAGACTGGCAGGCAATACATCCTGATCTCCAGAGGAGATTCTATTTTGCGCGGACATTATCCGCAGGAGACGGAAACACTGAAAAGAGGTCTGGAAAAAGCAGGACAGTTGACTTTTGATGGTGAGATCTTTTGTCCCTTTTTTCCGGAAGGAGGAAGATATACGGTTGGAAATATTCACTATGTTAAGGAGGGGGATGTGCTAACACCGGCAGGATTAACGGAGTTTGCGCAGGATAAGACATTTGGTTTTCAGTCTTCGGCTTTGCCGGATTATATAGAAGAGAAGACGGCGGGAAGGTACCGGGCAGAAGAGTGCATTTGCATTACTCTTGAGGATTTGAGAGGTTTCCGGATTGAAAAGATCGAAGAGCAGATACAGGCGGCGGAGAACTTTCAGAAGATTGTGGTGAATGCTGTATGCTACGGTGACTTGAAGGTATTTTGTGTGGCATTTCTGAGGGCAGTCAGACGGGGCAAACGGTTTCTGGTGCGGAGCGCGGCCGCATTCCCCAAAGTACTGGCAGGTGTGGAAGAACGGCCTCTGCTGACCCGGGCAGATTTGGTTCGGGAAGAAGAAGGAAACGGCGGAATTGTTTTGGTCGGTTCTCATGTAAAGAGGACGACCCGGCAGTTGGAATGTCTGAGACATTCTGCCAGGAAACCTGTCTTTATGGAATTTGATGTAAATACATGGTTTCGGAAGGGAGGACTACTGCAGGAACAGCAGATTATCGTACAGCGGACGGAAGAGTTGATCAGTTCCGGAAGCACAGTCGTGATATATACCAGCCGGAAACTTCTTGTTCCGGATACGCAGGACAGGGATGAAATATTACGGGCATCGGTGGAAATTTCGGATGCGATAACAGGGATTATCGGAAAGCTTACGGTAAGACCACGTTTTATCATTGCCAAGGGAGGGATCACCTCCAGTGATGTAGGGACGAAAGCGCTTCGGGTACGAAGAGCGGATGTGATAGGGCAGGTAAAAAAGGGAATTCCAGTATGGATGACAGGAAAGGAAAGCAGGTTTCCTGGAATGCCGTATATCATTTTTCCGGGAAACGTGGGAGAGGAATCGGATCTGAGGGATATCGTTGAACAATTAATGTAGGAAGAAGAATAGATAGGCGTGGGAAGCATCGCAGAAACGGAGTGAACGATGAGAAAAGTGATCATTTCTTTGGCACCGGTGAAGTCAGGAACACCGGTGCATGCGGCGGCGTTGGCAGAGGATGTATGCAAAAGCGTACAGGCAGGGGCGGGTATGTGCCATCTGCATTGCAGGAGGCCCGATGGAGGTCTGACGGCAGACATTACCTATATGGCCGAATGTTTCGACAAGATTCTGCAAAAGACGGATGTGGTGGCACAGGTATCTACCGGCGGGGTGTCGGAACTTACGATTGAAGAACGATGTCGCCCGTTGGAGTATGGAAAGGCAGAGAGCGCTTCTTTGAACGGTGGCAGTACGAATCTGGGAGAGGCGCTCTATGTCAATACATTTGAAGATATCCGGTATTGTGCCCGGGCTGCGTTCGAGAAGAGGATTCTGCCGGAAATAGAGGTGTTTGATATTGGCATGCTGCATAATGTGGAATACGTGGCGGGTGAACAGTCTTTTGCAGAACCAAGATTGTTTAACCTGGTATTTGGACACAGGGGTGGTATGCAGCCGACGATTGAAGCATTAACGGCATTCCGCTCCTTTGTACCGGGAGATGCGCTATGGGGTGTTACACATTTTGGCAGAGACAATTGGACCTTTCTGGCGGCGGCGATTGCCATGGGAGCAGCCGTGGTGCGCGTAGGATTCGAGGACAGCGCATATCTGCACGATGGCGGAGAGGCACAGTATAATTATCAGATTGTTGAAAAGACGGCGGCATTGGTGCGGGCGATGGGGCTTGAGACGGCAACACCGTTTGAGACAAGAGAGATTCTTAATTTGAAAGGATGGTGAGCACAATGCTTGCAATAAAACGAATTCACATGGACTACGAGACAGATCCGGTGGGTGTGGAGGGCATGCCCCAGTTTGGATGGGAGATCGTATGCGACAGAAGAAATATGATACAGCAGGCGTATCATATGCAGATTGCGGAGGACAAGGAATTTACGTCCTTAGTATATGACAGCGGTATGGTCAGGAGCAGGGAATCTGCTCAGGTCATGGTGAAAGACGTGGAACTTACCTCGATGACGGCTTATTATGTACGGGTGAGGGTCTTTGATGATGAAGAAGAATCTGCATGGAGTGCGCCGGCGGTTTTTGTAACTGCCCTGCTGCGGAAAGAGGAATGGAAAGCATCCTTTGTATCAGCAGAGAAGGATGATTCTTACCGGGAAGAATCGAGAGGAACCTATGTCCGAGGCGGTTTTCGTGTCCGTGGAAAGATAAGGGCAGCCTATGCCTGTACGACAGCGCTGGGTCTTTACTATTTTTATTTAAATGGAAGAAAAGTCGGTAAAGACGAGATGACACCGGGATGGACTTCTTATAAGAAGCACCTGTGCTATCAGACTTATGATGTGACGGAATATCTTAAGGAAGGTTATAATGCGGCAGGAGCCATGTTGGGCGCCGGCTGGTACAGGGGAGCCATGGGACTGACTAAGGCACGCAATAATTATGGGGACCGGACCGCATTTGCCATGCAGTTGATGATTCGATATGAGGATGGCAGACAGGAGACCATATGTACGGATGATTCCTGGAAAGGAAGCGATGCGCCGATCGTTTCTGCCGATATTTATGATGGTGAGATTTATGATGCAGCACTGGAGATTCCGGGCTGGGTCGAGGAGGAAGAGCCTGGGGGAAGCTGGCATGAGGTGGTTCCCGTGCAGGTGGATACCTCGATTCTGTATGCTCAGGCCGGGGCAAAAGTACAGGTTATCGATGAATTAGAGGCAGTTAGGGTATTCCAAACGCCGAAAGGGGAGATGGTGGTTGATTTTGGTCAGAATATGGCCGGCCGTATACGTATCACGGTAAGCGGAAAAAGGAAAGATGTGGTGGAACTCCGCTGCTTTGAAATGCTGGATGTCGAGGGAAACGTGTATCTGGATAATCTGAGAGGTGCCGGTGCGTCTTTGAAATATGTGTTTGGGTCAGACGGAACGGTTACGTATCATCCTCATTTTACTTATATGGGATTCCGTTATGCGGTGATACTTTCCTGGCCAGGAATTCCCAGGAAAGAGAACTTTATGGTGCAAACGCTTCATTCGCATATGGCACAGACCGGCCGGATCAACTGTTCTGAACCATTATTGAATCAACTTCATCATAACTATCTGTGGAGCCTTAAAAGTAATTTTCTGGATGTACCCACAGACTGCCCGCAGCGCGATGAGCGCCTGGGCTGGACAGGAGATGCGCAGATCTTCTGTCGTACGGCGTGCTATCTGATGAATGCCTATACTTTCTATAGAAAATGGCTTGTGGATGTGGCAGCAGACCAGACGCCGGAAGGAGGTGTGCCTCATGTGGTGCCGAATATTGAGGAAGGACGTACGGCCGACAACTGGCTTCTCAGTCAGGGAGAACATTCTGCTGCGGCATGGGCCGATGTGGCGGTCATTAATCCGTGGACTTTGTACCTGATGTATGGGGATCGGGAAATACTGAACAGACAGTATAGCAGTATGAAGGGGTGGATTGATTTCATGCGCGCTCATTCCGAAGATCATATTTGGCATTATAAGCTGCAGTTTGGAGACTGGGTGGCATTGGATGCGGAGGAAGGCAGTTACTTTGGTGCGACACCGGATAGTCTTGTCTGTACGGCTTATTATGCATATTCTTCCGGGTTGTTTGCAAAAACGGCAAAGATATTGGAGAAAAAAGAAGCGGAAGAATACAGACAGCTGCATGAAGAAATAGTCAGCAGGTTTCAGGAGACTTTTTTTGACCAGGAAGGACGGATGACCGTACAGACGCAGACCGCGCATATACTGGCATTATATTTTGGATTGACGAAGAAAGCTTATGTGAGCAGGACGTTGGAGGGGTTGAAAAATTTGTTGGAACGGGAAAATGGGCATTTGGTGACAGGCTTTATCGGAACGCCTTATTTCTGTCATGCGCTCAGCCGGTATGGTGCAGTGAAGGAGGCCTATGAATTGCTTTTACAAGAGGATTTTCCTTCTTGGCTGTATCAGGTAAAGATGGGAGCGACTACAATCTGGGAGCACTGGGACGGGATCAAGCCGGATGGCTCGATGTGGAGTGCAGACATGAATTCCTTTAATCACTATGCTTATGGTGCTATTGGTGAGTGGATGTACCGGGTTATGGCTGGACTGGAAGCGGATGAGGAGTATCCAGGTTTTAAGCGGGCGGTGATTTATCCGAGGATAGGCGGCGGGCTTGCCTGGGTGGAAAGTGAGTATGATTCTGTCTATGGAAAGGTTGGCGTACGATGGGAAGCGGAAGAAGGTAAAGTGACGATGGTGGTGGATATTCCACCGAATACGTCGGCGCTTGTACGGTTAGACAAAGCAGAACAGATTCTGGAAGCAGACGGATTGAGCTTCTATTCGCAGGAAGATTATATAGAAACGGAGGCGGGTTCCGGCAGCTATAAGATTTGTTTCCTGAGAAAACAGGATGGTCTTATGGGGAGCTGACAGGGTGCTTTATGCATCCTGTTTCCTTTGGAAAGAAAATATTATTACGCATGGAGGCAGTATTGGAAGAATACCGGATCTGAAGAGAAGCTGCCTGCACTGCGATACATCTATTCGTGTTTAATTAACAGCATATAATATTTAATGAAAAACATTAAATAATTAATGATAAACATTTTTGCGTGTGTTATAATCAAATAAAAAGAAATGACAGAAGGTCAATTGTAAAACGAGGTGCAGCTTTATAAATCGAAATGCATGTTTGTAAAA
>CAJTPO010000070.1 GCA_910578115.1 uncultured Lachnospiraceae bacterium
ATTTTTTCTCTTGAATTTTCAGGGTTGCATTACTGTTTATTTGTCAAGGTTCTGTCACATACTTCTCTATGTATGTCTGTTGCCGAATCACTGTGTTGTCCTCAGCAACGAATCTGAGTATATCATTACCATTTATGAATGTCAACACATTTTTTGATATTTTTTTTGTTTTTTTTCAACGCTTCCTTACCACAACGTAATTGCGATAATCATAATGGATATTTTACGTCATGAGTGAATTACTTATGACCCGCAGGATCCAAATCCACCCATGGAAAACATGGATATCCCTGAAGGATCATGAAAGTGTTACTTTATTCGTCACGCGCTGCAAATATTTCCTCCACTTCCCGACATATTCCCCGGCTGGTCAATCTTCTCACCGTCTCTCTCTGCTCTTTCTTTTTATATATTTCCGCTTTCAGTAACATTCCGTAACAGAAAACCCTGGAATAAATGCTGCATACAAGATATGTCATATTTTCCTCGGAGGGCATTTTTCTGCCACCCAGTTCATCGTACAATATCTGTCGGATCAAACCGGCTACCGGTACTTCTTCCGACAACTCTTTCTGTTTCAACAGCTCCCGGATCCATCTGCTTACAGAAGAATTCTCGGATAACATATGCAGCAGACGAAAAATACAGCCCATTCTTGCAACCTGATTCTCCATCTCCAGTAATACAAAGTTCACTTTATCATAAAGATTTTTCTCCCTGCTGACACCTTCATATAATTGATTGCAAAATATCTCTCCATTATAGAAAAATGCCTTTGCGATCATTTCCTCTTTCCCGGAAAAATACTCATATGCTGTGCCTTTACCGATTCCGGCCCGCCCGGTAATTTCCGCTACGGTAAGATTATTAATGTCTGCTCCCTCCTCAAAGAGTTCTATTACAGCCCTATAGACAGCCTTCTCCTTCGGTAAGTATTCTTCTTTATTCATTGTCACTCCCCTCTGCACTCCCTGTTTTACCTTTCTTCCACATAAATATATCATAAATACAGGGAATCACGACCAATGTCAATAAAGTACCATAGACCAGTCCTCCGATCGTAACAACAGACATGGGTTTGGACATATCCGCACCCATATCATCACTGAATGCCATAGTGCTCAATGCCAGGATCGTTGTCAGTGCAGTCATCAATACAGGTCGTATTCTGGTCCTGCCGGCTGTGATGATGGCTTCTTTTTTCTCCATACCGTTTTCCCGAAGCTGATTGATATAATCTACCAATACAATACCGTTATTCACAATGATACCGGAAAGCATAACAAAACCGATCAGTGCAATAACGCTTACCTCGCTTCCGCTGATATATAATCCCAAAAAGCCTCCTGTAAACGCCAGCGGGATCGTAAACATAATGATAAACGGCGATAAAAGTGACTGAAACTGCGCCACCATAATCAGGTACATAAAGATCAATGCAAGAATCAACATTAAGAAAACCTGTCCCATCGCCTCATTAATGGTTTCATTTTCTCCACTCATCGTGTAACTGTATCCGCCTGGCATATCATAACTTTTGAGCGCCGCTTCCACATCTTCGGAAACAAAACCGATATTATATCCTTCTGCAATAGCAGCCGACACAGCAATATATCTGGTCTGATCAACTCTGTTGACAGCCTTCGGCGCCTCCGTACTCTCAAAACGGGCAATATCCGAAAGTTTTATCGTTTCCTTTGTGCCATCCTGTTTCTGACGATCAAGTTCCAAATCTTTCACCAGATCCCTTGTCAGCTCTATGTCATTCGCATGTTTCACATACACGCTGTATTCCTCGATCTCTGTTTCGAGTGTAGTCGCACTGGCGGCGTCTGCCAGCCTGGCCTGAATCTGCTGAAAAATCTGCGCCACGGTAATGCCGTGCTCGATCGCCTTATCACGGTCGATCAGAATACGCAGTTCCCCGGTAGATTCTTCCAGACCGTCCGACACTTCCGTTGTTCCCTCTACACCTTCTACGATCGCTGCAATATCCCTTGCAATCTCCTGTAATGTATCCAGCTCACGCCCTTTTATCTGGATGGTAATACCACTTCCACCCATAGCGCTCATATCCATGGTAGAAGTCTCAATCGATGCTTCTGCCTGATATGCTTCCAGAATATCCGCGATATTCTCCTCGATATCCCGCGCAATCTCCACATTGTCTCTCTCTTTATCTTCACGCAGCGATATGTACATGGTCGTCTCATTCGTAGCAGAATTGCCCCCTCCGGAAAGCATACTCATCGTGGAGGAACTTGCCATGGCACCTACATCCGTCACCTCCTGCATTTCCCTTAAGCGTCCGATCACACTGTCAGTCGCATCTGCCGTCTCACTGAGCGGGGTGTCCTTCGGCAGGCTCAGCGTCATCGAGATCTGTGTACTGTCCATATCCGGCATAAAAGCTGTTCCTCTGGAAAAAGCGGCCTTCATGCTGACCAGCAACAATACCAGCACAAGGACAAGTACAATCGGCTTAAAACGCAGTGCCAATTCCAACGTTTTACCATATCCTCTCATCAGACCACCAAAAAATCTGCTTTCTTTCTGCGGTCTTACCCTGGAAAAAACACCTGACGACATTGCCGGAACCACAGTCAGGGCGATCAGCAGACTGGCAAACAAAGAATATGCGATCGTAAGTCCCAGATCAACAAACAACTGTCTGACGATTCCTTCCGTAAAGACAATGGGCAAAAATACACAGACCGTGGTAAGCGTAGATGCCAGAATCGCTCCTGCCACTTCGCCAGCCCCTTTAATCGCCGCCTCTTTCGCCGAACATCCTTCACTGCGCATTCTGAAAATATTCTCGATCACCACAATGGAATTGTCCACCAGCATTCCGACTCCCAGCGCCAATCCCGACAGCGAAATAACGTTCAGCGTAACACCGCTGAAATACATGCATACTATCGCTGTGATCAGGCTGACCGGAATGGAGCAGGCAACTACCGCCGTAGGACGCCAGTCTTTAAGAAACAGAATTAATATTAACACTGCCAGGATCGCACCAAACATTACATTATTGATAATGGAATCCATGACAAGGTCTATGTAAATTCCCTGATCCATCAGTGTAATCAGGATCAAATCAGCATTTTCACCTTTTAATTCCTCAAACTTATCCAGAATTCTGTCGGAAACATCCCCTGTAGAGTAACCGGTCTGCTTCTGGATCGATACCATAATACCGGGTTCCCCGTTTACATTCGCATAGATCTCCTCAGAATTGTTTGTCATAAAAACATCTGCCACATCTGCCAGCGTAACGATATCCACGCCATCCATTTCCGGATTGAGCAGCGGCATTCTTTTTAATTCTTCAATATCTGCCGGCTTGTCCCCTACTCTGACCAGATAATCAATCCCTTCCTCCGTCACATATCCTGCAGGCATGGAAAAATTCTGGGCTGCCAAAAGTGATTTTACGGTGTCTACCGTAAGAATATCATTCATATCCGCCTGATCGTAGGCATCTTCTCTTGCTTCTTCCAGCTCCTCCTCTCCGTCCAGAATCTGCTGCAGAGCATCCTTCAACTGTTCCGCAGAATCATTTAACTGTTCTTCGCCGTCTTTAATCTGTTCCCAGGCTGCATCAAGCTGCTCCCGTCCGGCTTCCAATTGGTCCTCACCGGCTTCCAGCTGTTTCTCACTTGCCTCCAGCTGCGTTTCGGCCGCATTTAACTGCATTTCTCCCACACTGATGGTAGTCTGGGCATTGGCAAATTCTATGGCGGCCGTCAGATTACCGGCATAGAGCTGTTCCAGTGCATTATCCAGGGAAGAAACATTCTCTTCAATCGCGGTAAGCTGTGTCTTCATTGCAGATATTGCCGCAGACTGCATTTTGATTGTGGCTGCAAGTTCTGTCCGCTTATTCTGCATGGACGCAATACCCTCTTCTCCACCAAGAGCTTCCAATATCGTGTTCAATGCCATATTCATAGCTGCCTTCACAGCCTGAAGTTCTGCTTTTATCGTCTCGATATCCATGCCGTCGATATTTTTCTGTAAAAGCTGCGAAATAACTATTTTGTCTTCTTCTGATATCTCATCGACAGAAGTATAATTCTGAAGGGCATCAATCTTATTGATCGCCTGTATCACTTCCTCATATTGCTTCAATCCCTCATCAATCTGATCTATCGCACTCTGCGAAGCTTCTACCGTTGCTTCCGCCGTCGCAATCTCCAACGTAAGATGCATCTTTGTCGCTTCCAGATCTGTCTTTGCCGTCAGTATCTTCGTCTCGGCCGCTGCTAATTGTGCTGTCGTCTCACTCTTCTTATTAGCAAGCTCCGCCTTTCCCTCCTCCAGCTTTGATTTATTTTCAGCGATCTCTGCTTTCCCATCCACCAGCTTCTGCTTATTCTCTTCCAGTTCCCTGCTGTTATCTTCCAGCTCCTGGCCACTGTCTACCAGTTCCTGTTTACTTTCTTCCAGCTCTGCCCTCGCTTCGGCAAGCTCCGTCTGACCTTCATAGATCTCCTGTTTGCCATCGGCAAGGTCCTGTTCCGCTTCTTTCATTTCATCATCTATATGAGCAAACACCTGTTTGTTAATGGCATCGATCTTTTCCTGCCGGATGACCACATTCACGCTCTCCTCAAACAGACCTGTCGCACTTGCAGAAGCTACGCCTTCTATACTCTCCAATTCCGGAATCACCAGGTTCTGCGTCATTTCGCTTACCTGCGCATCCGTCATTCCCGCACTGCCTACGGCCGCAATCATGATCGGCAACATATCCGGATTCAATTTCATAATGATCGGACTTCCGATATCATCGCTCCAGTAACTCTTGATCTGGTCCAGATTCTCCCGAATTTCCAGAGACACCGCATTCATATCCGTTGACTGCGCAAATTCCAAAATAACCGTGGAGTAATTTTCACTGGAAACTGAACTGATCCCCTCAATATTACTCACCGTCGCCATGGACGCCTCCACCGGCTTCGTTACTACCATTTCCACAGTTTCCGGACTGGCACCGGGATAGGTCGTCATGACAATAACATACGGCAGACTGATATTCGGCAGCAGATCCGTAGACATTTTCGTAAAGGATACAACACCGAGAACAATGACCAGAATGACTGCTACCAAAACCGTATATGGCTTTTTGACACTGAATTTTCCCAACATAATCTGACACTCCTCTTTTTAATCGCCGTCCGACCGGTCGGTCAACTGCTTTTCCAGTATATTTTGAAAGTAAATTGCTGTCAATAATTACTGCCACTCTTAATAAAGATTTTATAAACCCACCCTGCATCTCATACCCTGACGGGCCTTTTTCATCGGATACTTTTCCATAAAAAAAACATAGACGAACCTTCCTGAATTATGTTCGTCTATGCCTGTATACTCCTGTTATTTCAGTACCCATAACCTGAAGGTCACTGCAGATTTATCACCGTGCTTCCTTCTGCTCCGCGCAATGTAAGAGCGATCGACTCTATCGTTGCTCCCTGCGGAACTTCTACAATGCTGACCAGCTCCACATTGGAACCGGCCGGAATTACATCTTTATAATTCTGCAGATCGTTCAACAACATGGTAGTCAACGTATTCTCCCCTGAACCACCGTTGACAGAAACTCTAAATCTCGCTCCATGTTCCATCATATCCAATGCCTGGTCCCCGGAACCGACATTGGTCGCCGTAAATTTCAAGACCAACAACTGCATCCCTTCCGTGGCATCCATTGCAAAGAAAACATTGTCTCCTTCATCGCCGGAAGGATAGGAATCCGTCAGCTCATATCCCGTATATTGAAACGTAATATTCTGAATACCATAATATTCTTCTATCGTAGAGGCAACTGCCGCCTCCGCCCCCGTATCCTGGCTGACGTCAACCACCTCTGTATCCGCTGCCGTATCTTCTTCCACAGCATTCTCTTCTTCAGCCGGCCGCTCCACGGAAGCCGCTGCCTCACGCTCCGCCTTCCTGTTCTCTTCCATTTCGTATTCAGCCACACTCATCAACCGTCCGCTGTAAACTCTGTCATACTTTAACAATACGCCTACGGCATACTCTGAAATAATTTCCGTTTCTTCTTCTGTCAGATCCGGCATAACTGAACCACATCCGGTCATAAATATTGCTGCCGTGATACCACACAGAAATGCACCCACTTTTCTCACATCTATTCTCCTATCACTCACATAAATCTATAATTCACCTGACATGAGGTACACTGCAAAGCAGTAAAACCAACATACCGCTTTCTATTATAACGTAATATCTGCCATATGACAAATCTTTTCTGAAAACAGATTATTACTTTTATAATACAGATCACTACCTGCATGTCATAAAACAGTTTGCCGAAGTCAGCTCACACCCCCGGTACCTCACGCAACATCCAAGGTAAACCAGAACTCTACCCCATTTTCATAATTTGTCACCCCATACTTCTGATTCATGGATTCCATGATCGCCTTGACAATGGACAACCCGATGCCGCTGCCACCATATTCTCTGGTACGCGCCTTATCAACTTTATAAAATTTTTCCCAGATATGCTCTATGCTGTCCTGCGGGATTGGAGCACCGGTATTGAAAACGGAGATTCGTACCTGCCGGTCTACGGAACGAAGCTTGACATCAATGATATTTTCGCCCTGTGCATAATGGATGGCATTCGTAAAATAATTCATAAATACTTCTTCCACTTTAAACTCATCTCCCCAGACATAAATCGCCTCATAGTCTTCCATACGCACGGAAATGTCTCTTTCCTTCAACAAAATATCTGAAGATGAGATATAGTTTCTAATCAGCGCCGTAATGTCAAACCGCTCCATACTTACGACTTCACTGCCGGACTCCAACTGATTCAGAGTCAACAATTTCCTCACCATAATATTCATCTTAGCCGCTTCATCTATGATCACATCACAGTAAAATTCTCTGCTCTCCTCATCGTCATTGATCCCTTCCCTCAACCCTTCTGCATATCCCTGGATCAAAGCGATCGGTGTCTTCAACTCATGGGACACATTGGATAGAAATTCTCTGCGCATCTCATCTATCTGGTCTTTCTTCTCGATATCCTTAAGCAGCTGATTGTTAGCTGTCTTCAATTCGGAGATCGTAGATTCCAGCGCTTCTGACATTTCATTGATGTTATGACCCAGTATGGCAATCTCTGTTCTGTCATTGCCCGTATATTTTGCATTAAAATCCAAATGCTTCATTCTTTCCGAAATACCCGCCAACTCCATGATCGGCTTGGTAATGCGGTTCGCCAGCCCAATCACCAGCAAAATACTCACAATAATCGCAATGAAGCCCACATAAGCCATAAAACGATTGGATATTGAGACACTCTCCTGAATACTTTCCAGCGCACTCCTCAAAATAAAAAAATAACCGTTATCCAGCATCCCCCACATTTCAATATATTCAGTCTGCGTCCGTCCATCCGTAACGATCTGTATCATGTATCCCTCGTTATCCACAAGGACATCCTCTTTATTCACTCCATAGAAAATATTATTCAGCAGATGTTTGATCGCAAACTCCTGATCTATCATAGTCGTTTTGACCATCTTGGAATCACTGTCCAGCACAAGAACATTAATATTATACTTGTCACGTATTTTCTGCAACTCAATATCATACAACTCCGATGTAATGTCTCCGGCACTGGATGCTGCATTAATACTCGCATAAGATTTGATCAACACATTTTTCTTATTATTGATATAATATTTCTCCAGCAGTGTGCTGTTGGCCAGCAGACACAGCAGGATCGTACTTGTGATCAACAGGATAAAAATAAATACGAACTGTCTTTTCATGGAATATTTCATAGCTCATCATCCCTCAAGTATATAGCCCCTGTCCTGTATCTCTCTAATCTCTTGTTGCACTTAATTTCCATTATCTCCACTTGTTTTCCCTATCTTACATAGTCTGCATAATTTTCTATATTTTCATTAATATCTCATCTATACATCCCATTTTAACGCCCATCTCATAAAAAGTCACGTCCATTTTCAATCTGCACTCCATGATTCCGCTTCGCGGCATCTCAAATCCAAATACAGTCAAACATTCCTGATCGCGCAGGATAATCCATTTTGATAAATATAAAATTAAATATTGACACTTTAAAAAGAAAGTTGTAAAATCAATACAACATTAAGGTACAAAGATTGGAAAGTTGAGGTGATTCTATGATCGAGCAAAAAATATCGAAATTAAACAGTTATTTTGACAGGGAAATTTCTTCATGCAAACAACGCAGCGAAACATTGCTGGCCGATGATCGAGCAGACGAGGCGGCCCATGAAAAAATTAAAGCAAACGTCTACGATATTTTCCGCACAATACTTTCTGTTGCGGCTAAAACCGGCAAAGGTGACTCCGAATCAGTAAAGCGCTTTTTCCTTCTAAAAGTCCAGCAGATTCCTTCAAATTGGGAAGCTTCTTACGAGCAGGCCAAACTACATGATGACACGGTCAAAATGCAGATTGAACGGGTCAAACTTGACACTATCGACAAGATCAAGGAGATGTTTACAGTTATTTGGGATGCATCCCCAGCGCAGAACGATTCAGAATGGAGGAAACAATGACAGAGACAGATGCAATCCGCCTGTTTAAGTGCTTATCTGATAAATCTCGGTTGCAGATCTTAAAGTCACTTGCAATAGAGGATATGTATGTAGAACGACTGGCTGAAAGACTGGGCATTACAGCACCTACGGTGTCTTTTCATCTGAAAAAACTGGCAGATGCCGGAGCAGTTGTTTCCTACAAAAGTCAGTACTACACGATGTACGCTCTCAAAAAAGATATTTTTAAAACAAGTATACTGGAAATCCTGCAGGAGAAGTCTGATGAAGCAGAAGTTCAGTCCCGTCGGGATGCAGCTTACCGTCAGAAAGTGATTGACGCCTTCTTTGAATACGGTAAGCTGAAGACTATCCCTGCTCAGCAAAAAAAAGAACGCATCATTTTGGAAGTCATTGCTCAGGCATTTGAATATGACCGTATCTACTCCGAACGAGAGGTAAATATCATGATTGCGGATTTTCATGATGATTTCTGCACGATCCGCAGGGATATGATCGGCGAGCATCTTTTGGATCGTGATGCAAAAGGATACTGGCGTGTTAAGCCGTTAACGCCATTCTCTTAAAAGACACGTCCATTTTTTCGCCACTCCAAAGCGCATTGCGCTGCACTTGTTCAGTTTGTTGAATGAGGCTGCTGCAGGATTGCCCTGCAAGACAATGAATATGGCATATGCCATTCAATTATTTAACCGCAGCCTGTCAATTATCTTTGAGGTTGTATCATTTTAGTTGACACCTAATACACAGGGATTTGATGTATAATCAAAGAGAAATAAGGAGGCAACTAAAATGGTAAAAAACAACGGAAATACGACATGGAATTCAAGATTCAGTCCGTAAAGCCGGCAAAGGAACTTGGCGGCGCAAAAGCGGCTTCTGAACTGGGCATCCCTGAAAACACCATGTATGCATGGACGAAAGCGGCAAGGGAGGGACGGCTGGATGTTGGCTCCTGCCCGCACACGCCACAGTCGGCAATGAGTCCCGCAGAGGAATTGTCAATCCTGCGCAGACAGGTCAAAGAGCAGGAAAAGAAATACGCCGCCTGAAAGAAGAAAATGAATTTCTTGAGGAAGCAAGCGCTTTTTTCGCCGCCAGCCGTCGGAAGTCTGCAAAAGGCAGAGAATGATGTTTCCTGCCATAAAAACCGAGGACGGCGTGGTAAAGGGAAAAATTTCTTTCTACTGCCAGATGCTGAAAGTGACGCGGCAGGGATTTTATAAATATCTGACAGACAAAGACCGTTCGTGGAAATATCAGGATTTAGCCGATGCCATGCGGGCGATCGCATCAGAAGATGAATGTAACGCTACTTATGGACGGATCCGCATGTATCAGGCGCTTCTCTTAAAACAACCGGAAGGCATCCGTATTCCCAGCCAGAGGACGGTTTACTGCGTCATGGAGAAAATCGGACTCATCCACCTTCCGAAACGCAAACCCAACGGAATTACTAAAGCCGATCGTGAGACGCGAAAATCCGACGATCTGCTGAAACGGGATTTTTCATCCAAAGAGCCGTTAAAAAAATGCGTTACAGATATAACTGAAATCAGCGCAAAAGACGGAAAGCTGTATGTATCCGCCATATTTGACTGTTTTGATGCTGCAGTCCTGGGACTGGCAATGGATACCAGCATGAAAGCGGCATTATGTGAGCGGACGCCTGACAACGCCGTCCACGCCTGTCCAGCGCTTAGAGGAGCCGTTATCCACTCTGACCGCGGAACACAGTACACCAGCGAACCTATCGCAGGGCAGTTGCAAAATACGGCATTCTTCAAAGTATGAACAGCGCCGGGGGACGCTGCCATGACAACGCACGATGCGAGAGCATGTGGGCGCGAATGAAAGAGGAACTCCTCTATGGGAGGCATCCTGCAAAGAAAATGACAGTGGAGGAAGTGAAAACCCCTCATCTTTAGATATTTCATCGGATATTGGAACAACAGGAGGATATGCTCCGCCAATAGGGGGCTCCCTCCTATGGTCAAACGACAGAGATACTATGAATCTCTGGATGCTGCCGCTTAGGCATTGATAGCCTTGTAAAAAAAGTGTCAACCAATATTGACAATATCAAATCAAGGCTTTCTATAATGACATTGCGCCTTTTGACAATGTCATGCACTTTTGGAATACGCTTTTTTGCAAGTTCAATGATATTTTTGATCGCCTCCCTCTCATGTTTATATCCATTCCTTTCGCTCCGCTCAAGGCACAAAACGCCATGAAAAGGGTTTTCGTGCCAAGCATTTTGTGTTATAGTTAATCTAATAATTAGGCATCCCGGTATCAATGGCTGATGCACCCACCCGTTAAGTATTGATATGCAGGTGGCCTCTTTTCAAAGGTGGGAATACCGTAGAATAGGTTCACTATGTGAGCCTGTTTTTTGTGTCTTATTGCCAATTTTGGCTTAATTTACTATTTTTCAACCTTACCCCTCCCCTATTTATCTTCATTATCTTTGTCGCTTTTGTCTTGTATGTCTAAGCTATAGTTAGCCCGTCCAAGTGCCGTGCATCCATTAAATTCCGACTGTACCACCCAGTATGTCATAGCCCCTGCAAGCAAAGGCTCTACTGTTTTACCGGAAATCCAATCCACATTATTATATTCTTTTTTTATTTCTCTTATTGCCGACGCTGAACTGTTGCAACGGTTATACACAAACACATTGAATAACTCCTTGCACATGCAGACGCCGATTTCCTCTATCAATTTTATCAGCTTGTCCGGCTTATCCCTGCACGCTTCATAATAAGAAACAACGCCATAATCCAAATCATTTATGACTATCGTATCAGACCACCCTTAGGGCTGTATACCTCATACCCAATGAGCCTGTTGCCAAGATACATTCCGTCAACTAAATACATTTTCATACACATAATCTTTCTCCTTCCGTGCCCTGCACTAACCATTTATTTATCTTACACATATATACTAACGCTGAAACATCTATGTGCATAGACGTGATAGTGCAAGGAAATGAACCATTATGTAACACATATTTTTAGGGAGATTGACGCTCATATGATGATTTATACATATCCGTCACCTTGTTAATACTCCTATTCTCCATGCTGTCCTGTATCAATATTTATTGCATATCTCAAATAAACTTAAAATTTTATTTCCTGCTCTCCTGATTTTTCTATACTGATTAACTCAACTTATTATGCTGTTTCGTATATTTTCTTCTGTTTAAAATTTCCCTCGCTTTCATCTACACTTCACTTACTAAGGAAATATTGCTGGCAGTTTTTCCCCACTGCATGGATCGATGTAGACATATTTTTACCCTACTGCATACGAAGTGAAATTTCCCACCAGATTTTTTTACCACGTCTAAACGCTTTTCATGCTTTAAACAAATCCCTTTTTACGGTATGAACTGGCACGCCAGTATCTCCCAGGGTTGTTTCATGAAGAATAAAAGAAAATAATAAATACGGCATTTTAACGAGGGTTATGGAAGCTATACACATTTTCCATACCCCTCGACTTTTTTGTCCTGTAGAGGTATAATGTCTATATAGTATAGGTATATACTACCCATACAGAAAGGAGGATATTATGCCAGTGACAGAAAAGAAATATCCGGATTGGGTGCAGGAGCAGCGTGTACGGGGAACCACGGTAAAAAAGAAAGGGGACACTTACTATCTTTATAAGAGGACATCCAGGCGTGTCCCCGGGAAGAAATACCCACAGCCAGTAGATACTTATATCGGTGTCATCACGCCGGAAGGGGTCATAAAAAGCGAAAAGAGAAAAATATCCCTTAGCGGGATCGAGGTGAGGGAATACGGGTTTTCCAAAGCAGTATGGCAGCTCTGCCCGGAAGGATGGAAAAAGCCCCTGGGAAACGATTGGGAGGATGTCCTTTCCATCATCCTGTGGAAGTGGTCGCCGGAAACCTACCTCGCGAAAGAAAGGACGCTGAAACCGGAACAGGATTTCCACTATCAGTTTAATGCCCAGGCCTCATCCCTGAGCAGGCGTATGTATAAAGAACATGGAGCCGGGCTGCAGGAACTGCAGGCGCTGAAAAGCATTTACCTGCTTTACATGGAAAAAGAAAGGGCGGTATCAAAGATAAATCAGGAACAGGAACAGCTGCTGGAAAAAACGGGGGTGGATCTTTCCCTGTGCTGAAAACAGGTTCCAGACAAAACCGCTCCTGGAATACATGAAAGCGGTGCCGGACCCCAGATGCGGCCGGGAGACAAAACATGACCATGGGGAAGTGCTGGTATGCCTTGTGGCCGGTTTCCTTGCGGGGAAGACAACGATACGCAGGAGCCTCAGATGGTGTAAAAACCATTTGGAAGAATTGCGGGGGCACCTTCCATTAAAGAACGGCATCGCCTCCCCGTCCACAGCGTGCCGGCTCCTGTCAGGGATAGATGAGGAACTGTTTGCGCTGGAATTTATGGAATGGATTGGGGAGATCGTGAGCACGAAAGGGGTCCATCTTGCGGTGGATGGGAAAGCGCTGCGGGCCGCAATGGAGAAAGTGAAAGATTTCCGGGCACCAATGGTTCTGAATGCAGTCGATGCGGTAACGGGGGTGGTAGTGGCACAGATGCCCATAAAAAATAAAGACTGCGAGATCAAAGCGATACCGGAACTGTTGAAACTGCTTGATATAAAGGGGAGCACCGTCACGACGGATGCGGTGGGGACCCAGACGCGGACCATGGAGCAGATCCTTTCCCAGGAGGGGCATTTTGTACTGATGGTCAAAAAGAACCAGCCGCAGTCCTATGAGGAGATCCTGAAATATTTCGGTGAAATGTCAGATGACCATAAAAAAATGGAGAAGGACAGGGACTACAGGCCAAGATACCCCCAGATGCAGGAAAAATATGAAGAGACCAGCCAAAAGGAACGGAACCGTGACCGACAGGAGTACCGGTGGTACAGCGTATGCACAGAATGCAGCCTTCTGACAAAAACACAGAAAGAATGGCCGTTTGTAAAAACAGTAGGACTGGCCAGACAGATACGGATACCGGTAGAAAGGGACGCGCAGGGAAACGACATCACACCGGATATAAAAACTTTTCTGGAAAAGGGCTCCAGGCGGAGGCCCAAACCTGCCCGGGACGAAGAAATCGGAAAGGATATCCAGAAAACAGGAATGATCTCAGACATGGAACTGAGCGCGGAAGAAACAGGCCGGATAAAAAAGGGACACTGGGCAGTTGAAAACCGTCTGCACCATGTGCTGGATGATACCTTCCGTGAAGACAGGTCACCGGCAAAAAGATCAAAGCACAATCTGGCGCTGATCAGGAAGTTCGCCTATAACATCCTGCGGATAGCCATACTGTCTGGCGACTGTGCGGAAATCATGACAGAAGCCATGGATGATTTCAGCGATGACCCTTCTTTGAGAAAGAAATATGTCTTCAGCGGAATAGCCAGTTTTTATTGATAAAATAAGTATACAGGGTTTGAAAAAAGGTGTAAATAAGACAGAGGGGATATTTTGCGCTTTTTTACCGAATGTGAGCAGCTGATAGGGAAGAAAGATTGTGAGAGCGTTCATTAGACGGGATTTTGGCTGGCTCAATAGCGGGGTTATAATAAAAAATAATTTTGGACGCTTCATGAAACAACCCTGCAGTATCTCCATTTTTTAATTGAGAAATATATGTATTCGTGTTATAATTGGATTGTGTAATTGAAAAGGAAGCAGGATGCGGTTTTCTGATAGATGCCCTCTAGTCTTACGAAAGAGGGTGGTGCCCATGAGCGTGATGGAAGTTTTGACATTATTG
>CAJTPO010000071.1 GCA_910578115.1 uncultured Lachnospiraceae bacterium
TATGTAAATGGGCAGAGCATCAAGTACACCGTCACACCGTCACTGGGGATGACGCAGAAAAATAATCCCAAGATTCACTATACACTGGATTTCCATGTGACACCACATTTGCTGCGCCACACCTATATCACCAACCTGCTGTATTCCGGGGTGGACCCTAAGACTGTCCAGTACCTTGCAGGGCATGAAAACAGCAAAACAACTATGGACATCTACGCAAAGGTGAAGTATAATAAGCCAGAGGAGTTGTTTGGCGTGGTAAATGGCGCTTTCCATCAGGCCACCGATGATTAAGAAATTGCTATTTTTCGTGGTTCCCACATAGGATAACTGAACAATGAAAAGCCGGGAAAGCCCGTAAAATCAAGGAAAAACGGCAATCAAAGAATTTCAGTACGGTCTCAAGGCGGCAAGAAGAGCGCCGCAGTTCTCGAAGAGATAAGCAAACAGAATATCAAATATGGATTTCAATCCCCAGAACTTATGCGTTTTGGGGATTTTATCTGATTTTTGTAGAAAATGCCAGTAGATATTTAGCACAAAATAAGTATAATATAAATAAGAAGTTCAGTTGAATTTAAAGTGAAGGTCTCCATTAACCTTTGGTAGTCAATCCATAAAGAGATGAACATTAAAGAAGGTCTCCATTAACCTTCGGTAATCAATCCGTAAAGAGATGAACATTAACGAGTGGGAAGTTGTATAACTTCCCACATTTTTTGAAAACAAACCATATATAGGGATATTGATAAATGAAGTAAATCGTTCATATGTAATTCCGTTGTCTTCTGCAAAAGAAAAGCATAAAAGCTGGAAGAATGTTAATCAGGAATGCTATTTGGTGTATGAATATGCTTTGAAGTCAAAAATGGGGGATGCGGATATTTGGGTGCAAAGTGCTGAGGAAAGTATTGTTAAGCACATTATGTCGGTTATTGACATTAAAAAGATGATTCCAATTAAGTCAGGGGTATATAGAGAAGTGAATATGAATAAAGATAATTCAGATACGCCAGAGGTAGCAAAGTATAAGGATTTGATAAATAAAGAGTATTCTTTTTGCTTAAAGATTGTGGAAGATTTAATAAAGAAAGCTAATAGATTGTATGATAGTCAGATGGCGACGGGAAAAGTTAAAAAATTTTGTTGTGATTTTAAATTGTTAGAGCGGGCTTGCGATACATATGTGATTT
The DNA here is from genome assembly GCA_910578115.1 of uncultured Lachnospiraceae bacterium. Lineage (GTDB taxonomy): Bacteria > Bacillota > Clostridia > Lachnospirales > Lachnospiraceae > UBA3282. The sequence goes on from CAJTPO010000071.1 coordinate 1,194, forward strand.
AATATGCGTATTAAGATGCAGTAAAGAGGTCTGTTATATGGCGAAATACTTTGAGACCTTACACAATAATATAGGTAACTAACAGGTAACTGACAAATTCCTTGAAAATGCCGGAAAATAAGGGTTTGAAACTATGCAAGCTATAGGCAGAACAATTATACAGATGCAAGAATATGGACTCCGCAGGTTATCCTGCGGAGTTTTTATCTTAGCTTTTCAGGTGATTAGGGGTATAATAAATGCAACGTACTATGGAGGTGATATTATGTGTGATGTTAAAAAATATGAAAAAATCAAAGAGTAAAGGCTGTTTTGGAGGGGAAGCCTGTGGATCGGCCGCCTTTTGTGGGCTGGGGACCGCATTTAAATCTGGAAGACAAAGATGTCGGAGATTTTACCAAGGCGGTTATTGCCTATCAGAATCAGCATGATTTTGATATTCTTAAGGTAATGCAGAATGGTCTGTATATGGTGGAAGACTATGGACAGGTGATTGCGGAGACGCAGGACAGTGATGATGCATGTTATAAGAAAACGGTTATTACGGCATTTAATTGTCTGGAAGACTGGAAAAACGCGAAGAAGAAGGATGTACATAAGGGGGCATATGGACGGGAAGTGCAAAGTATTAAGATCCTGTGTGATTATTATGGAGATTCAGTGCCGGTTCTTCCTACTGTATTTGGACCTCACAGGCTGTTGAGCCAGTTGTGTGGATATCCTGCCGTTCCGGGAATTTATCCGTTTCCCTGTTTTATAGGGGGAAGACTGATGGATTATGCGGCGGAGCATGAAGCGGAATACTTCCATATTATGGATGTTCTGACGGAACAGGTGATCGATCTGATGAATGCGTACCTGGATGTTGGCGCAGCGGGATTCTTCTACTGTCCGGGCGGTGACAATCCCGGATTCTGTACAGAGGAAGAGTATGAGAAATACGTCAGACCCTATGATTACAAAGCGCTGTCGGCGATCGAAGGACGGGCCTGGTTTACGATGCTGCATATATGCGGGATGTCAGTAGCCGATATGAAACGGTTTATTACACTTCCTGCACAGGCTCTTAACTGGGAAGATCAGTCTCCCTTAAATCCGTCTTTGGCCGAGGTGCGTAAGATAACCGATAAAGTACTTATGGGTGGAATCGACAGAAACAGTGATTTCTACGGTTCAAACCGGGCAGGGGTAAAAACTGTTCTGAAAGAAAAGACTGAGGAAGCGATCAGACTACATGGGAAGATGATCTGATCCGTGCACAGCGTAAGGCATTGTCCTGTTAACAGAGTGAAAAGGAGGTGAAAAGATTGGATAAAAAGTCGAGAGTGAAAGCGTGCATGGATCGACAGGAAGTTGACCGGCCGCCGTTTGCAGTCTGGCGTCATTTTACCGAGACACAGGGCAGAGAGTGCGTGGCGGCGCATAGACGTGTCTTTGAAGAGACGGATGTGGATATTCTTAAATTGATGGCGGATGGATTCAGAGATATTTCAGATGGACAAGTGGTTGCCAGGCCGGAGGATTGGGACAGGATCAGAGTTCCTCAGCCAGGCGACATGTTTTTCACGCAGCAGATTGATCGTATCTGTTGGGGAGTGGAAGCGATTGAGGATTGTGCTCCGGTGTATCATTCAGTTTTTTCGCCGTACACGCTGCTGCATTTGGCCTGGGGCAAGGAACTGGTAGATGCGCATTTGAAGGATGAGCAGGCAGGGAAGCATATTATGCCTGTTTTGCATGAGCTGATGCAGTCACTTGCACAGGGGAGCCGGGAGGAGATCGGGCAATATACGAGACAGCTTATAAAACAGATGGGAACACGGGGATTTATGCTTGGCGGAGGCGGAGGATATGCTCCGACATTGCGCAGTGAAGCGGTGCGCTGGATCGGAGAAGTACTTAAGGAATAGAAATCAATTAACGAGAGGAAGCGGTTACATAGATGATTCATGAGGAGGATTATATTAGTATCTTAAAGGAAGAACTGGTCCCGGCGCTTGGATGTACGGAACCGATTGCGATCGCGTATGCATCGGCAAAAGCGAGGCAGATTCTGGGTACTTTTCCGGAAGGAATCGAGATTTACTGCAGTGGAAATATCATCAAGAATGTAAAGAGCGTCCTGGTCCCGAATTCCAATGGAATGAAAGGGATTGGTGCGGCAGCTGTGCTGGGAGTCGTTGGCGGAAATCCGGACCGGGAACTGGAAGTGCTGCGGGAAATTCGTCCGGAACATATTCAAAAGACGAAAGAGTTGCTGGAGAGAGGGTTTTTCTCTAACAGGCTGCAGGAAAATGTGGCGAATCTGTATATTATCGCATCTGTATGGGCGGGAGATCATTCAGCCAGCGTGAAGATCATCAACAGACACACTCTGATCAGCGAGATCAGAAAAGATGGAAAAGTTATCTATCAAATGCAGTGTGAGACGCAAGATGAAGGCGTGAAGAAAAAGGAAATGAGTATCGCCGGTATTCTTGAATTTGCCGGACAGGTGAAGCTGGATAAAGTGAAAGCAATATTGGATCGGCAGATCACATTGAATACGGAGATTGCAAGAAATGGTTTGGAAAAGAAATACGGTGCACAGGTCGGGCGTACTTTGCTGGAGACATACGGTGATAATGTAAAAGTTCGTGCAAGGGCTTTTGCTGCGGCCGGATCAGATGCCAGGATGGGAGGCTGCAGCCTGCCGGTGGTGATTAATTCCGGCAGTGGAAATCAGGGCATGGCGGTATCGCTGCCTGTGATCGAATATGCCCGGGAATGGAAGGTGTCGGAGAAAGTATTGTACAGAGCGCTTCTTATCAGTAATCTGACCGCGATTCATCTGAAATATTATATCGGCAGTCTGTCCGCTTTTTGCGGAGCCGTGATGGCATCCTGTGGTGCGGGGGCTGCAATTACCTATATGGCCGGTGGAAATTATGAACAAATATCGCATACGATTGTCAATACGCTTGCGAATATAGGCGGGGTTGTGTGTGATGGTGCCAAGGCATCCTGTGCGGCAAAAATTTCATCGGCTGTAGATGCAGCGCTTCTGGCACATGAGTTGAGTATGGAAGACCGCTTTTTTGCGCCTGGTGAAGGTATTATCCAGGGGGATGTGGAGAGTACGATCAAGAGCATGGGTTATGTAGGCCGGATTGGAATGAAAACCACAGATATTGAAATTTTGAATATTATGATGGACCAGGTGGTCTTTCAGGAATAAGTACAGGAATAATTTGCTTGCTGAACCTTTTCTTTCATGTTAAACTCTATTTGTCGAATTGTGTCAAAATATAAGGTGTTTGTTTTGCTTATGGAAGCAAGGAGAAAATAACGGATGAATGCAAAGGACAGCTTGAAAGATATCGTTTATAATGCGATTTTAGAAGATATTCTGTCAATGGAATATCGGCCTGGCCAGATATTGAATGAAAAAACAATGATCGAAAAGTATCAATACAGTAAATCACCGATCAGAGAGGCGCTGCAGGCGCTGTGCGGTGACGGTGTCCTGCGAAATATCCCTCGATATGGATATGAGATTATTAAATTATCCAAGGATGATGTTTATGAAATGATACAATACCGCCGTATTCTTGAAACGGGGATGTTAAAAGAAAAATTCAACAGTTTGGGTGCCGTGCATCTTGAGAGACTTCGGGCGATTGATGAACAGTGTAAGAATGATGAATATGATATATGGACACATTGGGAATATAATACACAATTTCATCTTAAATTGATGAGTTTTTGTGGAAATGAGTATGTTGTAGGAGAACTGGAGCGTTGTATGAATCGATTAAAGCGGGCCTATGCTCAGTTTTATTGGGATAAGGGTGATCATAAAATGCTTCAGGCGGATACGCGCTATCACGCCAGAATTTTGGAATCTTTGAAAAATAAGGATATGGATCTGACATTGTTTTATTTGGCGGAGGATTTAAATGACTTTGGCGGTGCCGATAATTTCCTGCATTACCACAGTTCATTACATCCATCCTCCATCTAATCCAATGACCTGTCCGGTCAAATAATCGGGAGCATATAGCAGGGAAACCACCATTTCTGCCACTTCTGTGGATTGACCAATTCGGTCGGCTGGTATTTCCTGCCGCAGAGCTTCCATTTCTTCATTTGAAAAGCACTTGTTCATGTCCGTGTCGATCACGCCGCAGGCAATGGCGTTGACCTGAATACCGCTGGGAGCCAGTTCTCTGGCCAGTGCTCTGGTGAAGCTGTTAACACCGCCCTTGGAGGCGGAGTAGGCCGCTTCCATAGAAGCTCCCACATTTCCCCACACAGAAGAAATATTGATAATCTTTCCGCTGTGGCTGTGCAGCATCAAAGGAATGGCGAGGCGGCTGGTATAGAAAACAGCGTCAAGATTAGTATGCATTACATTCTGCCAATCATCAACAGACATTTCATGTAATAGTCCGATATAGGAGATTCCGGCGTTATTGACCAGTATGTTCAATGACGGAATCTGCCGAAATACCTTTTCTACGTCGGAAGGATTGCCCATATCTGCAACAAATGGCAGACAGGAAATATGGTAGCGGTCTGCAAGATCATTTGCCAGAGAGGACAGCAGATCTGCGGACTGCCTGCAGGTCAGATACAGGTGAAATCCTTCTTTCGCCAGTCTTTCGGCAATTGCGCGGCCAATGCCACGGGAAGCACCGGTGACCAGAGCATATTTTGCTGTATTTGCTGCAGAGGAAAGATTCTTTTCGGGCATAACAGGATTCTCCCAATATTCTTTGAGCTGTATTTATGGTATCATGGTATAATAGTTGTTACGATGATCAATATTGTTTAAGAAGAGTAACAGTCGGGTAGATGAACCAATATGCGCTGTGTACTGGCTTTGCTAACGGGTATTGGCAGCTGAACCGTTACTTCAGAAGAGAGCATTATGGGACCATTATAGCATGAAGGTGTTCTAATAGTAACCCCCATTATGCGCAGCCTGCCGCCTGGCGGGGAGAAAGGAGATTTATAGTTTATGTATGATTTGATTATTGTCGGTTCCGGACCGGCAGGATTATCAGCGGCGGTATATGGCAGCCGTGCGGGACTGAATCTGTTGGTACTGGAGGAAAAGCCCATGAGCGGCGGACAGGTCTTAAATACCTGTGAAGTGGATAATTATCTGGGAATGCCGGGGATTAACGGGTTTGATATGGGAATGAAATTCAGGGAGCACGTGGATCGTATGGGAGTGGTCTGTAAGACGGCGGCGGTGACGGCGGTGACCGACCGTGGTCAGAGTAAGGTGGTGGAGACGGCGGATGGAGCGGTCTACGAGGCGAGAACATTGATCCTGGCTACGGGGGCGGAGCATGCCATGCTGAACATTCCCGGGGAAGAAGAATATAGAGGAAAGGGAGTTTCCTATTGTGCTACCTGCGACGGTGCTTTTTTCAAAGGAAGGGATGTGGCGGTAGTGGGCGGCGGTGATGTGGCAGTTGAGGACGCTGTTTATCTGGCAAGAATTTGCAGGAAGGTCTATCTGGTCCACCGCAGGGAAAGTCTTCGGGCAGCCAGGAGTCTGCAGAATAAGCTGGCGGACTGTGATAATGTGGAGATCTTGTGGAACAGGACACTTTCGGCCGTCTCCGGTGCGGAGCTGGTGGAAAAGATAACGCTGCGTCAGGTAAAAGATGGAGCTGAAGAGGAGCTGCCGGTGGATGGTGTTTTCATTGCGGTAGGCATGCGGCCGAATACAAAGGCATTTCTGGACAGTGTACCCTGTGATGAAAAGGGGTATGTGCTGGCGGGCGAAGATTGTGTTACGAAAGTGCCGGGTATCTTTGCGGCAGGAGATCTTCGGACCAAGCAGGTGAGGCAGATCATTACGGCGGTGGCAGACGGTGCCTGTGCGGTAGTGTCCGCAGAGAGATATCTGAATGGAAATTAAGGCGTAAACTGTAATAATTTTAATATTTGTAATAATTGTAAATAATTGATGTTTTGTAATAAAATACAAGAACTTGCGTATGGATGCTGATTTTTTTAGAATATGCTGTGGTTGACAAATGGATTCTTCAATGATATTATAATACCCAGATGTAACAATTTTGTAACAAATGAGGTTGCGTATTTCAAGTATACGATTAAGGAATGCTGTGGTGTCAGCTGCAGTATTCGTGAGAGGTAAGTATGAAGAAGAATGTTAGAATAGCAGCATGTGCGATGACGGCGGTTCTTGCGTTTGGTGGATTGGGAATAGATGTGAATGCCAGTGAAAGCGTCAGTACAGTTCTGCCGTCGGCGGGAATCGATTTTTCCTTACAGGATCAGGAGAAGTCCAAGGCACTTTCCAGTCTGCAGGAAGAATCTGATAAGGCAGCGGCCGCGAATACGGAGGCTGACGGAGTCAGTGTTGGCAGCGTACAGGTCGGCGGGTTTGCGGATATGGCGAGCACAGACAACAAGGTCAGCGCCGCACATTCCAGGAAGATCGAAGATACGGTCGTTGTCAGTGAAGGGTACACGAGAGACCTGAAGGAGAACACCGGATTGACCGAGGAAGAGGAAGGATTTAAGAATCTGGTCATTGCCAGGGTCAACGATTACGTGAATGTCCGGGATCTGCCCAGTGAGGAAGGCAATATCGTCGGTAAGCTGTATAATAAGTCGGTGGGTAATTTTATCGAAGAGGAGAATGGCTGGTATAAGATCAAGTCCGGCTCCGTAGAAGGTTATGTGAAAGGTGAATACTGTGTGACGGGCGATGCGGCTGTAGATTATGCAAAGGAAGTGGGAACACGTATCGCGACAGTTACGACGACGACGCTTAAAGTGCGTGAGCAGCCCGGTCTGGAAGAGACTGTGCTTGGACTGGTACCCATTGAGGATGAGCTGATCGTCACGGAAGAGCTTGACGGCTGGGTGAAGGTAAATATCGAGGAAGGTGACGGCTATGTATCCAATGAGTATGTTACCTTATCGACTGAGTTTGTGAAGGCTGAGTCCATCGAAGAGGAGCGGGCGAGGCTGGAGAAAGAAGAAGCGGCAAGAAAAGCGGCACAGGAAGCGGCGAATAAGAAGATGTCTTCTAAATCTTCCTCTTCCACCACCACGGATGGCGGTAAAACTTATCAGAGTCCTACCGGCAGTACGGGAGCCGATGTTGTTAAGTTTGCGATGCAGTTTGTAGGGAATCCATACGTGTACGGCGGCACCAGTCTGACCAATGGTGCAGACTGTTCCGGCTTTGTTATGAGTGTTTACAATAATTTCGGTGTGAGCTTACCGCATTCTTCCGCAGCGGATAGAAATGTGGGAGCAACGGTAAATGGCATTGAGAATGCACAGCCCGGTGACATTGTATGTTATTCCGGTCATGTGGGAATCTACGCGGGTAATGGGCAGCTTGTACATGCATCTACGTCCAAGACGGGCATCATCGTTTCCAGCGCTACCTATCGTCCGATCCTTTCGATCAGAAGAATATTCTGATCGAGACAGTAAGAGACAGATGGCAATTTTGAGAATGGGAATTGGTAAAGGCAGCTGAGTGATCAGCTGCCTTTTATGATGAGATGCGTACCTGTGGGAGCAGCTGTCGTTTGTATATCTTGCACAGAACGCCTGATCGTACTGCTGGTTTCATAAAAAAACGGTCTGAGTTATCCACAGCCGAAAATGCCGGATTTGAGCGGAAAACGTATTTATACACTGAGTTATCCACGTTATCCACAGATTTTTTGAAAATAGACAGGAAGAAGTTATGGTAACTGAAAGAACGGATGTTTTGTGAAGTAATACCATAACAAAAAGATGAAACAGATCATATGAATTGTTGCAACATAGACTACAAATATGCTATAATGACTATACAATAATCCAATGGAAGGGATGAGTGATATGAAATTTATAATTGTTGGTAAGAATATTGAAGTAACAGAGGGTTTGAGAGCGGCAGTAGAGGACAAGATCGGCAAGCTGGAGAAATATTTTACAGCAGAGACGGAAGTACATGTTACCCTGAGCGTTGAGAAGGACAGGCAGAAGATAGAAGTGACGATTCCGGTGAAGGGTAATATCATTCGTTCCGAGCAGGTCAGCAGTGACATGTATGTATCCATTGACCTGGTGGAAGAGATTATCGAGCGGCAGCTTAAGAAGTATAAGAATAAGCTGATCGACAAGAAGCAGGCATCATCGAATTTCCGGCAGGAGTTTATAGAGAAAGATTATATGGACGATGAAGAAGTGCAGATTCTTCGTACCAAGAAATTCGACATCAAGCCCATGTATCCGGAAGATGCCTGTGTGCAGATGGAGCTTCTGGGACACAGCTTTTATGTGTTCTGCAATGCGGAGACAGATCAGGTTAACGTAGTGTATAAGCGGAAAGGCAATACCTACGGCTTGATTGAGCCGGAAGTTTAATCCATTCTGTACCCGAAGTGTTTTGCGGGGAGCGTGCATGGGAAGTAGAGGTAAATCTATCCGGATTGTTAATTGTTTGGAAATGTTCAGGAAAAGGAAACGTTGCCCTGTCAGCAGTGACAGGGTGATGTTTTGTTTCATGGAAATATAGTTTCTGAAATGGACGGGAGAGAAGCAGGAGAACGGCAGGCTGTGACTGTGATGCGGTCTGTCAGATTCTGCTGTGGGGTTTGGTCATGCTGAGTCTTGTAGTAGTTTTACACATCTGTTTCCTGTTGGTCTGTGTGCTCTGGCTGGCGGGATATTTCAGGGCGAGCCTGGTGGAGGCGGTGCCGGTATTTATCTGTGTGCTGGTGCTTACACTGTATGGTCTGGCGATGCTCCGGCATCTGTCGTGGATCGACGGAATCGCGGGTGTCGTGATCGTGCTGTCCGTGATCTGGGTGGTAAGCAGAAAGAAAGAGCAGAGAAGGAAGATTGGCGGGATATGTCTGGAGAAGATGACAGAGCCGTCTTTTCTTACGGCTGTGTTTCTATTGCTGGTGATAGCATTGTGTACGTCGGGTAAGGTGGTGTCCTGGTGGGATGACATCAATTTCTGGGCGACAGATGTGAAATCACTGTATTATCTGGATGGTTTTGCGCAGAAATATGGAAATACAGCTCCGGAGTTCGGGGATTATCCGCCGGGCGGACAGTTGATTAAATGGTGGTTTCTGCATTTTGATCCGCATACCTTTCGCGAGGGACTGGCCTTTGCGGGGTATTATGTGCTGAATCTGTCGTTCCTGCTTCCGCTGCTGCGCGGCGTAAAGGGCAGGAATCCGTTTATCATGGTCCTGATGGCGGCGGCGCTGTGGTTTTTCCCAAGTATTGCGGAGGTGTACGGCTATGACGGGTTCTGCGCGGATCTGACTATGGCCTGTATCTATGGAGGGTTCCTGTTTGCCGTGACGGACAGGGGGCAGAAGCCGGATCTTTTCTATTATGGCAGACTGGCGCTTTATCTGGGGGTGCTGGTGCTGGTTAAGTCTGTCGGGTTTGTGTGGGCGCTGTTCGGACTGCTCTTTCTTGTGCTGTACCGGCGCAGTGTCGGGGAGGGAGGACAAAGAAAGGATATCCGGATAGAGTTTGGCCGGGTGGCAGGTATTGCTGTGGTTCCGCTTTTTACCGGTGGAAGCTGGATGCTTTTCTGTCTGTTGATGAGGCGGATCACGAAGACCACCGCCACCGCGGTAAAATATATGACCACTGACGAGTACGGTATTTCCGGTTATACAAGAGATTTTGCCGCCGCTTTTCTGAAAGCCTTTGTAAGTTCACCGCTTCATAAGGAGCAAAGCATTGCAGTGGACTTGACGCCTTTGGGGCTATATCTGTGTGTCTGTCTGCTGGTGGTCCTTTATTATAAGATCCATCTTCTGCCGGAGAAGACGGGACGGATTGTGCTTGGTTTCAGTATGATCAGCGGCGGGGTGTTCTATGGGATAATTTTCCTGGCCCATATCACGATTTTCGCTACCGAGACACAATATCTGGAGCCGTCGGGGATGATCTCCTCCATTGAGCGCTACGGCGCGCCGTTTACCATCGGGACGCTGCTTTTCCTGGCGGGTATCTGGTTAAGCCATGGGGAGCGCTTTTTTGAAAAAGAAAAAATACCGGCTTTTTTGAGGCGTTACGGCGTCTGTATCAGTTTTATTTTGTTCGTGGCATTGACAGCGGGCTATCGGGTTGGGTATCATGGTCTCATTGGCTACCGGCAGGATGTGGAACAGCAGCTGGCGGAGCGGGCGGCTATGATCGGAGCGGATGAGCAGCAGTTTCTGGAGGTTCTGCAGGCCTGGCAGCAGGCAGGGGGTGCGGGCGGCAGTGCGCGGGTCTGCTATATCAGAAGGGGCGATACGCCGCGCTGGGTCAACAACAGTTATTTGGGTTATGAGGCTTCGCCGGTTTCCGTGGTATACCGCAGCGTCAATCTGGACGATGCGCCTACAGACTGGATGGTGCAGGAGATCAGGGCTTCCCACGCAGAGTATCTCTACGCGGAGGAGACGGAGGCCGATGCGGGTGCGGTTTTTGACGGGATTACGGAGACTGGGCCGTTTGCCTGCGGGGTGCTGTACCGGATCGTGGAGACGGAGGCCGGCATGAGACTGGTGCGGGCGGAAGAATAAAAGCAAAGCGACTAATAAAGAAAGGGGCGTTCCATGCCTTCTTATTATGAAATACCGGTGATCATACCGTCTTATGAACCGGATGAAAAATTGATAACACTGCTTACAGCGCTGCAGGAAGCGGGTATTCGCCATGTAATTGTGGTGGATGACGGCAGCGGGACACAGTATGCGTCCTTTTTTGAACGGGCGGCGGCTTTTGAAAACTGTGAGGTGCTGCGGCATGCGGTGAATCTCGGCAAAGGCCGGGCGCTCAAGACAGCCTTCAATCACTGCCTGCTTGCGTCTGGCGGTATATCCGGCGGCGCGGACAGCGTTTGCCGCGGCATTCCGGGCTGCGTGACGGCGGATTCGGACGGGCAGCACACCCCGGCAGACATTCTGGCCTGTATGCGCAGGCTGTGGGATAATCCGGAGAGCCTGATCCTGGGCTGCCGGGATTTCGACGGGCCGGCGGTGCCTGCAAGGTCCTCTTTTGGCAACAAGTGCACCAGACAGGTGTTCCGTTATCTGCTGGGTCTCTCGGTGTCGGATACCCAGACGGGGCTGCGTGCCATTCCAGCCTTTTTCATGGAAAAGCTGCTGGAGGTTAAGGGGGAGCGCTTCGAGTACGAGACCAATATGCTGATCGAGGCGAAAAACCTCAATATCCGGGTTCTGGAAGTGCCGGTGAAGACCATCTATATAGAAGAAAATAAAACCAGCCATTTTAACCCGATCAAGGATTCGCTGCGGATCTATCTGGTGTTCGGGAAGTTTCTTTTTTCTTCCCTGTCTTCCAGTGTGGTGGATCTGGTGCTTTTTCACCTGTTCTGTACGCTGCTGCACACGCCGGAAGGCGGCCTGTGGGGACTGCCTTATATCATCGTCTCGACGGTATTTGCGCGGGTGATCTCTGCCGTGTACAATTTCCTGATCAACTATAAGGTGGTGTTTCAGAGCAGGGAGAGGATGGCAGTCACGGCCGCGAAGTACTGCCTGCTGGCGGTATGCCAGATGATGTGCAGCGCTTTGCTGGTCAATGCTCTGTATGGTCTGTTTGGCGGTGTGGAAGTGGCCGTCAAGATGCCGGTGGATGTGTTCTTGTTCTTTGTGAGTTTCCTTTTTCAGAGAGAGTTTGTATACCGCAGGAGATGAGGCAGTGTGTGATCTCCTGCGCAGCGATATGGTAATGACGTGAAGGATGCCCTGCAGGCTGACATAACCTGCGGGGTTTTTTCATATACGTATAGTAAACGACATAACAAATTTCTGTTCCGGCTCTTGCAGAAGTCATATATGGCAGCTCCTGCAAGGCCGAAAACGAAATTTCCAATGTCGTTAACTATAACCGTAGCGGGAACAGCGAAAGGGAAATCCGGTAGTATATATGAGAAAGCATGAGAGCGGTCAAAAGGGAGCAGGCAGGTGGATCGTCAGAATAGAACTGGTCGTCTTGCTGGCGTTTGTGTGCGTTGCGGTCAGTCGGGAACTGCGGGGCAGGTCGGTGCGGCAGGAACAGAGAAATGAGATGGCGGATGACAGACAGGCCTCGGAAACCGGGGAGGCCATAGAGGTGTCCGCCACGGGCAACTATATCAAGTGGGTGGAATTTCACGCCACCTGTGAGGCGCTGGCGGCTGCCTATGATCTGGATGTGGCTACCTGCAAAGAGAAGATTCATTTAAACTGGATCGAGCTGCTGGCTTATGCGGGGGCGAAGCACGGCGGAAAATTTGACAGGAACAGTGTGCGGGAGATTGAGACGGTGGCCGGGAAGCTGCGGGACGGGGAAACCACCATGGACCAGCTGACAAAGGATATGGAGTATTATGAATACTATCTGGAAGCCTACTCGGCAGTGCTCTCCGGCATGGTGGGGGAATTTTCCCTTGAGGAAGACGGAAAGTGGAAGCGGTATTATGGGCTGAAAGCCTTTTCCCCTGTTGCAAAAGGATTTGACTACAGCCATTATGATGATTTCGGATCATCCAGAAGTTACGGCTATTCCAGACCCCATCTGGGGCATGACATGATGGGGCAGATCGGCACGCCGATCATCGCGATCGAGTCCGGTGTTGTGGAAGCGCTGGGCTGGAACCAGTACGGCGGCTGGCGCATCGGCATCCGCAGTTTCGACGGGAAGCGATATTATTACTATGCCCATCTGCGGCAGAATTACCCCTATGCAGAGGGGCTTGCGGAAGGGGACGTGGTTACTGCCGGGGATGTAATCGGCTATATGGGGCACACCGGCTACAGCGTGAAGGAAAATGTCAACAATATCGAGACGGTGCATCTGCACTGGGGATTGCAGCTGATCTTCGACGAGTCCCAGAAAGAGGGGAATAACGAGATCTGGATCGACTGCTACGAGCTGACGAAGTTCCTCTACCGCAGCCGCAGCGAAGTCGCAAAGGTGGAGGACAGCAAAGAGTGGCGCCGCGTGCAGGAGATGCAGGACCCGGAGGTAGAAAAAAGAGTTACTATTCAAGGTGCCCTGCACCCTGTTGCAGGGCATCCGGTCGATAACTTTACGGTTTCAGGCATCCAGCCCCTCGCCAAAGGGCGC
>CAJTPO010000072.1 GCA_910578115.1 uncultured Lachnospiraceae bacterium
GAGTTTGTGGCAGGCAACGCGCAGACACAAATCTCGCGATTGAAAATTTTAATTTCAATCTTTCAATCTTCAAGGAAATCATTTAATTCGTCAGATAACTGCTGATGCAGTACAAGATCTGCCCGTTATAGTTTACCCGTGACCAGCCGTATTCCTCATTGATGCCTGTTCGTGTCACATACTCTCCATTGTGCAGCACGGCGGCCACGGCGGCATCCGGATTGGTCACGCTGGGCAGCGTCCGCAGATTCACTTCGATCTTGGCCGTCACCTGGTCGTTTCTCTCCGCAAACTTCGTCTTAAGCCCGTCCCCGCTGCCCGCACCGTCCTGAGGAGAAGCCGCAGGAGCCTGATAGCTTAGATCCGTGGTCAGATAACTGGACACCGCATAGACGGTCTGGCCGTTCCATTCCAGTCTCGACCAGCCGCTGTCGCTGACGCCGGTTCTGGCAACGGCCTCTCCGTTTTTCAAGGTATAGACTACCGTGCTGTCTGCGCCCTGGCTGGGAATATCCCGCAGATTGGTGGAATCCTTGGCCGTCACATTCTCACTGACCTGGGTGAAATTCATCAACGCCTCCACGTCGGCTTCTACCTCCTCCGGCGCCTCGTCGCTCCTGGCCTGTGCCGTGCCTTCATAACCGAAATAGGCCACGTTTACATCCACCGGCTTACTGATCCCGGCCACTGTCCCCCGGTTCGTATACTGCCACATAACATGCGCTCCCGTGTAGGAAGACTTCGCAGTCTGCGGATAAGGTGTCTCCGGATACTGGGCGACCCAGACGCGGCATATTTCCTCGATCCGCTGTGTATCCCATTTCGCACTCCCCGTCAATTCCCCCATGGACGAGTAAAACATTGGTGTATAACCCCTGTTATTGATTTCTGTCACGAAGGCAATGGCAATCTCCGTGCGCTCCGCGTTGGTCAGCTCATACTGCGCGCTGTCCGGCTGGTCGAAGCCCTCGCAGTCATAGGCCACCGGATAGGTGATCTGGTACTGGGAAATATAATCGGCCACCCAGCCGGCTTCCTCCACCGCCTCTTCTGTCGTCGTCGCCGTGGAAAAGAAGTATGCACCCACCTTGATGCCATGCTTCTGCGCTTCCTGCATATTGAATCTGGCATTGGAATCGGCGCAGATCTCCCGGGATTTATCTGCCCGGTAGCCCACCCGCACCATGGCAAAGTCGATGCCCGACGCGGCAACCTGCTCCCAGTCGATGGTGCCCTGGTAACGCGCCACGTCGATGCCGATGGTCACCTGATCGGTCTGTGCCACACTGCCCGAAGAAAGAAGCTCTGTCACATTGACCTCCGTTCCCTGTTCGGTACTCATGGTGGAAGTCTGGGGATCCTGCTCCTGCACCGCATCCTCCTGCACTGCTTCTCCATCGTCTGCCGTCTCACCGGCTTTCGCCGATGCGTTCTGCTTATCTGTATCGTCCGCGGCGGCGTCTGCCTGATCTGCCGTCCCCGTCCCGTCGGATGCCGGGTCATTCTCCGCCATCTGCTCCTGTCCGCCTGCCATCTCTTCCGAATCCGGCTCTGCTTCCCCGGACGCAGAAGACACCAACGTCTCCACCGCCGCATCCTTCTTCCTGCTTCCGCCAGCCAGAAGAACGGCCGTCACCACAGCGGCCACCCCAATGACCGCCACTGCGATCACCAGGAGCAGGATCCTTTTATCCGGCATGTTTCCCGCATACTCGAACTCGTAATCGTCTTCCTCCTCGAACACATCCTCTTCGAATGCATCTTCCGTTTCGTCAAATACATCCTCCTCGTCCAGATCCAGAAGCTCGTCTAAGTCACTCAGTTTTTTCATTCGCATCCTCCGTCCCGGGCCACACTTTCCGTCATGCCGCCTGCAGCCTGCCCGCAGCAGCACACAAAGGCTTTCCTTTCGATACTGACTCGCCCGTCATGCCGCCCGCAGCAGCGCAACGCAAAGGCTTTCCTGCCGATACCGGCTCGCCCGTCATTGCCCGCAAGCACTCACAGCCTAAGCATAGCAGAGCTTTTTAACCGATGTCAAGCAGATCCAGATAGAGGCTGTTGTAATCCGTCCGCTCCTCCTTCATAAACTGGATCGCCGTCTTCGGATGCTGGTTCATGATTCCTGTCAGAAGATAGGGAACGTCGTAGCCCCATTTCAGGCCGGACTCCCGCAGCGGTACGATATGCTGTTCCACGAATTTCAGCAGCGGGTTGATCCTGTACTTCGGATTCTTTAAGAAGCCAAGCAGCAGTTCACTGGGGCAGTTCCCGCAGCCGCGCCCCAGCCCGCTTACCGTGGCATCCAGATAGCTCACCCCTTTGATGATCGCCTCCGTGGTATTGGCAAAAGCAAGCTGCTGGTTATTATGGGCGTGGATTCCCACCTTCTTGCCGTACTTCTCCGCCGCCTCCAGATATTTGTCACACAGTCTTCTGACCTGCTCCGGGTAAAGAGACCCGTAACTGTCCACCAGATAGATCGTGCCGACGCTGCTTTTGCCCAGAAGTTCCAGCGCCGCATCAATATCCAGATCATTGGATTTGGAGACGGCCATAATATTCACCGTCGTCTCATAGCCCTTTTTCGTACAGTCCTCGATCATCTCCACCGCCGCCGGGATCGTATTGATATACGTCGCCACCCGCACCAGGTCGATGGGACTGTCCTTCTTATTTAAAATATCCTTTCTGAAATCACAGCGCCCCACATCCGCCATCACGGCAATCTTCAAGTCCGTCTTATTGTCTCCCACCACCGCGCGAATGTCCTTGTCGTCACTGAATTTCCACTTGCCGAATTTCTTTACATCGAACAGCTCCTTGGAAGCCTTGTAACCGAATTCCATGTAGTCCACGCCGGATCTGATGTTCGCCTGGTATAAATCCTTCACAAACTCATCGGTGAAGAAAAAGTCATTCACCAAGCCTCCGTCCCGCAGCGTGCAGTCCATCACCTTGATATCCGGTGCGTAGGACATGAGCGTTCTTTCTTTTGCGATTTTTTCTATTTTTTCCATATATCTTCACCTCGCTTTTTCTGAAACATTAGCCTTCCTTCCCCTGTTCCACAGATATTCAAATCTTATTCTACCACGATCTTCTTGAAGCTCTTTTTCCCTTTTTTTACAATAAATTCTTCTGCACCGATCATGTCCTTCGTGTAGGAAGCCTTGATATCCGTTACCTTCTCGCCCTTCACGGATACGCCGCCCTGCTCCACGGCACGTCTTGCCTCGGAACGGGATGACGCCATGCCGGCCGCCACCATCACACCCAGAATATCAATGGAACCATTCACGAACTGATCGTCCGTAAGCGTCACCGTAGGCATGTTCTCCGAGCTTCCGCCGCCTGCAAAAAGCGCCCTCGCCGCTTCCTCGGCCTTCTTCGCTTCCTCCTCGCCGTGAACCAGATTGGTCAGCTCATAAGCCAATATCTCCTTGGCCCTGTTCAACTGGCTTCCCTCCCATTGATCCATCTCGTCAATCTGCTCGATGGGCAGGAATGTCAGCATCCGCAGACACTTAAGGACATCGGCGTCGGCCACATTTCTCCAGTACTGGTAGAATTCAAACGGCGTGGTCTTGTTCGGATCAAGCCAGACCGCCCCTTTCTGGGTCTTGCCCATCTTCTTTCCTTCGGAATTCATCAGCAGTGTGATCGTCATCGCGTAGGCATCCTTACCCAGCTTACGGCGGATCAGGTTCGTGCCGCCCAGCATATTGCTCCACTGGTCGTCACCGCCGAACTGCATGTTACAGCCGTATCTCTCGTACAATGCCAGGAAATCATAGCTCTGCATGATCATGTAGTTGAATTCCAGGAAACTCAGGCCCTTCTCCATTCTCTGCTTGTAGCACTCCGCCCGGAGCATGTTGTTGACGCTGAAACATGCTCCCACATCCCTGATAAATTCCACGTAATTCAGGTCAAGGAGCCAGTCCGCGTTATTGACCATCAGCGCCTTGCCCTCCGAGAAGTCGATAAACCGGCTCATCTGCTTCTTGAAACACTCACAGTTATGCTCAATCGTCTCTTTCGTCATCATGCTGCGCATATCCGTTCTGCCGGAAGGGTCACCGATCATGGCCGTACCGCCGCCGATCAGCGCGATCGGCTTGTTGCCCGCTTCCTGCAGCCGCTTCATCAGACACAGCGCCATAAAATGTCCCACATGCAGGCTGTCCGCAGTCGGATCGAAACCGATATAGAAGGTCGCCTTTCCGTTATTGATCAGGTCACGGATCTCCTCCGCATCCGTCAGCTGTGCAAGAAGTCCTCTTGCCTGCAGTTCCTCGTAGATTTTCATTGTTCTCTTCCTCCATTTCCAGATTGCCGCGGCCCTTTTCCGGAACCGCTTTTCCTGTTACTGTTTCCATAGGACGCTTTTTCACACAAAAAAACCCGTCCTATCCATGCCATAGGACGAGTTTACACTCGTGGTACCACCTATTTTCACAGACAGCTCACACTGTCTGCCTCATCAAGTACAACAACGCTCTTCCGGGCCATCCTTACGCTCCCTGTAAACACCGTCATAATACTCTCCTGCTGTAACGGGCATTTCCCGGTACGACCTACTAGGATGTTCTTACAGTCTACAGCTCCATTCTGTCGTACGGCTCCAAGATGTATTCATAAGCAGCTTCCCGCGCGCCTCTCATCAACCGGCTGCTTTCTGTGCGCTCCACAGCTTACTACTTGTTCTTATCAACGCCTTTCATTTCTCCGATGACTCTAATGTAAACGAAAGCGCCCCGTTTGTCAACAGAAAATTTTCAGCAGACCTCAATGTCAGCAAATCTCAATGCCAACAGACCGCAATGCCAACAAGTCTCAATGCCAGCAGACCGCAATGCCAGCAAGTCTCAATGTCAACAGGCCGCAATACCAGCAAGTCTCAATGTCAGCAGGCCGCAATACCAGCAAGTCTCAATGTCAACAGACCGCAATTTCAACAAGCCTCAATTTCAGCCAACCTCGATCATCTTCAGATCCCAGGCCGGAACCGTAAAGTATTCTCCCGTTCTGACAGCCGCCCCCGTCAGAAGATCTGTCCCGTCCGCATAGCCGTACTGCACTTTCTGCTCCTGATCGGCATAATTGAGATAAAAATATACCGTCTTCCCGAAATCATTGATCCCTTTGCGGATGATCAGCGGGAAACCGCTTCCTTCCGGAACAGACAGTCCCGCATCTTCCAGTGCTTTTTCCAGAATCCGTGCAAGCAGCCCCTCGTCCGTCATACAGCCGATATAGTATGCCGTTCCCTGTCCGAAGGCATTTCTTGTCACCGCGGCGTACTCTTTCCAGTTCTCATGATCGTAGGATGCCAGCACCTGCGCTGTATCCGGAAGCAGCAGCTCCATAAACACTGCCGCCTCATGGGCCGCACCGTCCTCCACGATCTCACCGTCCAGCTTCACATGCTTCGGTATCGTAAACTGGTGATAGTGAACGCCCAGACAGTCCTTTAAGATCCGCGGCTGTACCGTATGGCTGACCTTCACATGCTCGTCCGCAAATGCGCTCTTAAAAGTAGCAACCATCGTGCCGCCGTGCTCCACATACCGGTTCAATTTCTCCAATACGTGATCCGGCACCGCATAGAGGGCGGGCACAAGAATCATCTTATACTGGTCAAAGTTCTCCGACTCCGGCCAGAGGAAGTCACACTCTACGTTTCTCTTATAGAGCGCGTCATAAAGCCAGCGCACAATATCATTGTAGGATGCGGCAATCCGGAACCATTTCAGGGCCGTCAGCGCCTCATTGCTCACCAGAACCGCTACCTCATTCTTCTTTTTCAGATTGACCAGATGACTGCCGACCTCCTGCAGTTCCCTGCCGATGGTACAGGCCTCCCGATAAGTGGCATTCTCCTCGAAATCATGGCTCAAAAGGCCCTTCCAGTAAGTCTCCATCGCATTGTGCAGAGAATGCCAGTGCCAGTACATCACACTGTTTGTCCCGGATGCGATATGGCTGTAAGCCTGCAGGCGCAGCTGTCCCCGATAAGGCAGCCATTCCGGGAAGCCCTGTGCCTCCGTCTCCAGCAGCAGATAATTATCCTGCTTTAAGGAGCGCGTCATATCCCCGCCAAAAGCGATCTCATTGCCGGTCAGATCGTCCTGCGTCGGATGATAGATATCGACCCCGGCGATGCTCAGACATTTTGCGGTATGATAATGATCCACGTCAGGCTGAACGCCATAAGAATAGCCCTTCCACTCGAAGTCGAAATTGTGAGTGATAAACTGGTCCTCCCTGCTGTATTCCCGCACCAGAGCCGCCTGCCAGCTTAAAAACTCCTCCACCAGCGTCCGCTGGAACTTCTCGAATTCCGCTCCCAGACTGCCGTTGATAGTCCCCCGCACATCCGGGAAATCTTCCCAGGCATTGATCCGGTTGCTCCAGTAATCCAGCCCGAACGCCATGTTCATGGCCTCCAGATCATTGTCAAACTTCTTCCTCAGATACTTCACGAATCTTTCCTGTACGTTTTTCCCCGCCGTCCCGTAATACTTGGTCTCATTATCCACCTGAAAACCGATAACACATTTCCTGTGAGCCGTATGTTCCATCAGCTTTTTGATGACCCGCTCCGCATAGTACCGGTAGACCGGATGGGTAATATCCATGATCTGACGCGCCCCGTAGATGGCCCGCCCCTTCTTCGTCTCCACCAGCACATCCGGATGGGATTTTACCATCCATGTTGGCACCGCATAAGTAGGCGTCCCCACGATCACATGAATGCCCGCTTCTTCCATGGCGTCCAGAACCCTTTCCACATGGGAAAAATCAAATACACCCTCCTGTGGCTCGCAGGTGCTCCACGTGGATTCCGCGATCCGCACCGTGTTGATCCCCGCCTTCTTCATCATCCTGACGTCTTCCGCCAACCGTTCACAGGGCATATACTCGTCATAATAAGCCGCCCCGAATAAAATTTCCTTCATCTTTTCTTTCCTGTTACCCTTTCTGTTCCAGATTCCGCTATATTGCTGCATGGTAAAAACAGGATAGCACAGAAGTACGGCTGGATATATCATCTATTTCATGTAATTATCATGTATTTTTGTTTCTTTACATATTTTTGTTTCTTTGCATATTTTTATTTTTTTGCATATTTTTATTTTTTTGCATATTTTCATTTTTTTTGCATATTTTCATTTTTTGGCATATTTCCGTATTTTGTCCGATAAGCAGTCGGTGTCATGCCGGTCTGTTCCTTGAAGGCTTTTCCGAAATGACTCTGGGAACAGAAGGCCAGATAGTTGGCGATACTTTTTACATCATAATCCGAATAGCGGAGCAGGTTCTGCGCCAGCCGGATCTTCTCACGGCGGATGTACTGCTGGATCGTCACCCCCTCCACCCGGTGGAAAAGCGCGGAAAGCCATGCCGCAGACACGCCGATCTGATGCCCGATCTCCCCGATCACGATCTCGCTGTGCAGGTTCTGGAAAATATGGTTCTTCGTCCTCTCGATCAGCTCATTCCGCTCTTTCGTGGCATGAACGGCCTCCACCCGCTCCGCAAATTCAAATTCCGCCTGCCGCATGGCCGCTTCGATCTTATGGGGATCTGTCATTTCCTCTATTTCCAGAATATAACCGTCCACCATGGAAAAGGCCTCCTCCGGCAGCATTCCCCCTTCAATGGCTGCCCGGGAAGCCAGCGTCACGACGCAGATTGCTATATTCTTTGCCTGCCGCAGCGCATCCCTGGAAAGCTGCCCTACTTCCCCGCGGTAAGTCTCCTGCAGGCTGCGCCGCAGCATTTCCCGGTCGCCCCTGCGGATGCTGTCCATTTCCCGCCTTTCCTGCTCGTATGGATTGTGCGGCAGCTCCGTCTCCTGCCGCTGGAAGATCACTTCCTGCACGTTGGCTCTGGCCTCCCGGATCTCCGCTCCCGCTGCCCCGTTTTGCTGCCACAGCTCCTCCGTCATTAACTCCTGCCCTGTCATGCTGTGCCAAAGCGCCAGCACGCCGGCGGCAAATTCGTTCTTTTCCCCAGGAGTTGCCGGGCCCATCACCAGCCTTTTTTCATAAAAAGGCAGTACGACATAAAATCCCGACTCCTCTTCGCCGTACAGGACGGGACGCGCCACCGTCTGCCCGCCAGTCAACAGCCTCCAAAGCGCTGGATCTTCCGGAAACGGCGCCTTCTCATTCTCAAGAGACTGCTCCCCGTATACCTGCCGTATGTCGTCATGCCGCTCCACGAGATAAATATTGCAGTGGAATATCCTGCCCCACTGCCGCAGAAAGTAATCC
The DNA here is from genome assembly GCA_910578115.1 of uncultured Lachnospiraceae bacterium. Lineage (GTDB taxonomy): Bacteria > Bacillota > Clostridia > Lachnospirales > Lachnospiraceae > UBA3282. Next base: position 8,286 of record CAJTPO010000072.1, read on the forward strand.
CAGTTCATGCCTTTTCCCTCGAAAAATGCCCTAAATGCTTCCGCTGACCATGCGGCAAAACATGATCCGGAAATCATTTAGAGCATATCATGCAAAAAACGGACGCAGAAAGCAGTCCCGCCGCACTAGCGGTTCACCATCAACTTGATCATGGCCTGATTGAGCCCGTCCACCGTCAGTTTATACATGGGGAACATCCCCTTGATGGCCGTCTCCGCCTCCCGCCAGGGCGCATGGCCCGGCGCCATCTTCGGATTCAGCCAGACGATCTTCTTGTAATGCCGCTTCATAAGCTGCAGCCACTCCATACCGGACAGGCCGCCGTTTGGCCCCCTGTAATTGCCCGATGTGGAATACAGCTCTTCCGGCGCCATGGCCGCATCGCCCACGATAATCACTTTGTAATCGCTGTCCAGATTGCGGAACATCCATTCCGTCTCTATCCAGTCCCCGTTCTCACACTCCGGCGTCTTATAGAGGTTGGAGTAGATGCAGTTATGGAAAAAGTAGGTCTTCACATCCTTATAGTGATTGGATTTATAGACAGAATGAAACAGCTCATTCAAAAGTGTCGTATAGGGGATCATCGTCCCGCCCGAATCCATGAGCAGCAGGAGCTTTACCGCATTCTTGCGCGGCTTCTCCATCACGATCTGCAGGCAGCCGCCGTTGTTGCAGGTGGCATCCACCGTGCCGTTAATATCCAGCTCCGTCTCCGGAATGTCCAGCTTCGATGAAAACTGCCGCAGCTTCCGCAGCGCCATCTGGAACTGCCTGTTGTCCAGCACCTTGTCATTGCGGAAGTCACGGTATTTCCTGGCTCCCACCACCTGAAACGCAGACTGGTAGCCGGTGGTGCCGCCGACCCGGATGCCGCCCATGTTACCGCCCAGATTACCGAAGGACGTCTTACCCATGGTGCCGATCCAGTGACTGCCGCCGTTGTGCTCCTCGTTCTGATCCCGCAGCCGCTCCTTGAAGGTGTTCTCCACATCCTCCTTATCCACCTGGATCACTTCCTGATTCATCTCATGGCGGATCTCCTCGAAGACTTCCTGCATCTCCGGCTTATCCAGCCAGCGCATCATATTCTTGCCGACCTCATTCTCCGACTGGATCCCCTTGAACACCTCGTCGAAAGCCATATCGAACTTGTCAAACTCGGTCTCCGACTTCACCAGGATCATCCGTGCCACGTAATAGAATTCCGTCAGGCTGCTGTTGCACAGTCCCTGATTCAGCGCATCCTGCAGCGTCAGCCATTCGCTTAAGGACACATCCAGCCCTTTATCTTTTAAAGTATAGAAAAATTTACTGAACATAGAAAGTTCCTTTTCCTTTTAAAATTCCCGCCTGTTCTTTACCGTCTCCAGATCTTCGTCCTTCTTCACCACTACCCCGATAAAAGGAAGCTCTGCGCGCAGCTTATCCGTCGGGATGCCTCCGATCTGCAGGGCGTTGATCCAGTCGATCAGCTCCGATGTGCTTGGTTTCTTGCGGATATCTTTCATGGAGCGGATCCAGTAAAAAGCCTCCATGGCATCCTTCAACAGCTTATCCTCCACGTCCGGATAGTGGGTGCGCACGATCTCCTCCATCAGCGTCTGATCCGGGAAGTCAATATAATGGAAGATACATCTGCGCAGAAACGCATCCGGCAGCTCCTTCTCCGCATTGGAAGTGATGATAACGATGGGCCTGTGCTTCGCCTTCACCGTTCTCTTCGTCTCATGAATGTAGAATTCCATCTGATCCAGCTCCCAGAGAAGATCGTTAGGGAACTCCAGATCCGCCTTGTCAATCTCGTCGATCAGCAGAATCACCTGCTCCTCCGACTCAAAAGCCTCTCCCAGCTTGCCCAGCTTGATATAACGTGCGATGTCATTGACCCCTTCCTCGCCGAACTGGCCATCGTACAGTCTCTGAATCGTATCGTACATATACAGGCCGTCCTGCGCCTTGGTGGTGGATTTTATATTCCAGATGATCAGCTTCTTCCCAAGGGAATTGGCGATCGCCTGCGCCAGCATCGTCTTGCCCGTGCCCGGCTCTCCCTTCACCAGGAGCGGCTTCTGCAGGGCGATGGCCACGTTGACGCTTGCCAGAAGCTGCTCGGATGCAACATAATCGGAAGTGCTGCTGAAATTCTTGTTCTGTTCACTCATTTTAGATTTCCTTTCCGGTATACTATAATTTCGTTTCTTGCCTGTCTTATAAATTTATGTTACGATATTTTGAGTACAAAAGCAAGAAGAACAAATCACAGAAAGGAAGACGTTACTGCACTATCAGCATAAAGTAACAATACACGCATATGACACAGACTACGACGACGACAAACAACAAAACCGGTCTCTCCTTCGAGGTATTCCCTCCCAAGAAAGACGATGAATTCGACAATGTATATCCCATTCTGCAGCAGCTGGCTGAGCTGCGTCCTGATTTTATCAGCTGTACCTACGGCGCGGGCGGTTCCCGGGCGGGTAAGACGATAGAGATCACTTCTTATATCAGACAGCAGCTGCAGATTGACGCCATCGCCCACATTACCTGCGTTGGTTTCACGAAAGAAGATCTGCACAGGAACTGTGAGGCGCTACAGGAAGCCGGGGTAAACCACGTGCTTGCGCTGCGCGGAGACAGGCCACTGTCCATGAGCGACGAACAGTTTGACAGCCGTGAATTTTACTATGCCATGGATCTGGTACGCCATTTGAAGGAGCATACGGGTCTGCAGATTTCCGGCGCCTGCTATCCGGAGAAACACTTTGAGGCGCCGAGTCTGGAAGAAGACCTGAGACATCTGAAGGAAAAAGTTGAGGCCGGCGTTACATCCCTGGTCTCCCAGATGTTCTTTGACAACACTTTTTTCTATCGTTTCCTCGACAAGGCACATGCAATGGGGATCCATGTTCCAATCCACGCCGGCATCATGCCCATCACCACTGCCAAACAGCTGGGCACCACCGTGTCTCTCTCCGGCTCTTCCGTGCCGAAGGCTCTGGCAGACATCATCGCCACCTACGGGGACGATAAAGAAGACATGCGCAAAGCCGGCATAGACTATGCGGTGCGCCAGATCCGTGATCTCAGAGAACACGGTGTGGACGGTATTCACATTTATTCCATGAATAAGGTCAAGACTACGACCGAGATCTGCAGACAGTTATAGAACAGGCCGGACAGGAAAAAGGCTGCCCTGTGTCAGCCTTTTTCTTCCTTCTCTTTGATGAGCGCATCCAGCTTCTCTTTGACCGCCTGTTTCGCGATCTTATCCAGTTCATGGATATGCTCAGACAATGGCAGGAGGAGAATCAGCCTGAACTGGAGGTAGATCTTTATTATGATGTGGATCCGGACGGTTCTATTGCCAATAAGATTTATTTTGAATCCTATCTGGGACAGTTGATGGAGCAGGAAGAGAATATCAAGTGTTATTATGCGGATGCCTGTCAGGAAGCAGTCTCGGCCCCGATCGACAGTCTGGCGTTTATTACCGGAAAATATCTGAACGATCAGTCGAAGTACTTTGCTCATAGTATGCCGGCGCAGGAGCGCAGGTGGGCATTCCATCAGCTGAGTGCAATGCTGACAGGCGCCCATGTGGGGCTGAACGATCCCTATGCATTGGCGGCGTATGGCGGAACAAAGACGGTCGATGAACTCTTCTTTCGTCATCGCGCTCAGCTTATCCACCGTTTTATCAACCATAACTTCCAGGTTATCACGTCCCTCCTGTGATATTGTTACCTGATCTCTGTTTGAAGTATTTGATTTTACCCCGCCTTCTTCCTTCGCCGATGCAAAACGAACCGCTCTCATGGAAGAAAAACGTGCGTTACCGGAATTCATTGTTACATTCATACAAAACCCTCCCTGCCGTTTTTCTGTGTCTGTAGTATATATCGGTCAAAGAGGGCCCTGTCTTGAACTGTTTTCTATACGGCATGGGACTATGTACGGTCAACGCGGTAGAAATATTTCATTTCTCTTATAGCCGCTGCATTCCTTCTTCAATTTCATACTGCCGGCAGCAAGCAGCACCTTACTCACGCTTCTGGCCTTCTGCGGACAGACGGCAATGCAGCGCATACAGGAAATGCAGGCGGCATTGTCCGTTACCGTCGGATCATCCGCACGGATTGCTCCCACCGGGCACTCTCTTTCGCATCGTCCGCAACGGGTACAGGATTTGCCGGCCTGCGGTTTCATGGGAACACCGCCGTAGCTTTTGTAGGGGTGATTCCCCGGCAGAACTACTTGTCCCGATCCGGTGCCTTCCTCCATCTTCCTCCGAATCAGCCCTGCAAAATCTGACAGTTCCTGCGCGTCCTGCGCATCCGGCCGCCCGGTGGCAAACTGCCGCATTATGGAATGCTCGGCAATCGCCGCTACAGCCGCCACACAGGAAAATCCGGCGTCTGTCAACGTATCCTGCAATTCCACCAGTGTATCGTCATAATCCCGGTTTCCATAGACCACCATAAGGATCGCTCCGGCACCGTTGCCTTTCATCTGCCGCAGCCGCGAAACGGCAGCATCGGGAACTCTGCCGCCATACGACGGAACTGCCACGATACAGATATCTTCCTGCACAAATGAGTCCTTTGAAAAATCTCTGCCCCGCTCTGTAAGATCAATCGTCACATAGTCCTTACAGAATGCCTCCGCAAATAAATCTGCCGCCTTTTTCGTCCCGCCCGTGGGGCTGAAAACAATCGTGTATACTGCCATAACCAGGCTCCTTTCGTCTTTTTTTAACGAAACTATCGTAAACTTGCATCATGCTCAACCTGCCGTCAGGCGGGCCGCATGGCCATCCATGCTGTGAAAGT
>CAJTPO010000073.1 GCA_910578115.1 uncultured Lachnospiraceae bacterium
GTTATTCCCGACTGATTTGGGAAGCCCACAGGGTTCGGCTATCTCACCGACTATCTGTAACATGGTGTTAGACGGTCTGGAAGTCCGTATTAAAAAGAAATACCACAAAACAAAAATAAATGGGAAAGCATATTTTCCGAAAGTGAACTTTGTGCGTTATGCTGATGATTTTATTGTCACCGGCGAAAGCAGGGAGATTTTGGAAAATGGCGTGCTTCCCATTATCCGGGAATTTCTGTCAGAAAGAGGGTTGGAGCTGTCGGAAGAAAAGACAGTCATTACCCATATCGAAGACGGATTTGATTTTCTCGGAAGCAATATAAGGTGGTACAAAGACAAACTTCTGACTAAACCGTCCAAAAAGAATTATAAAGCCATAGTGAGCAAAATAAGGGAGATAATCAAGAAAAATCCGTCCATGAAGCAGGAAGATTTGATACGGAAACTGAATCCGGTTATCCGTGGGTGGGTGAATTTCCAGAAATATAATGTTTCCTCACAGGCATTTGAAAGATTCGATTTTGACGTATGGAGATGCCTGTGGCAATGGTGCAAACGGAGACACCCTAAAAAGAGCCATAAATGGATAGCAAAGAAATATTTCAGACGGGTTGGCACAAGAAGCTGGACATTCAGCATCAAAATGTCTGATTCGTTTGAACTCAATCTGATATATGCCACGGATACCAATATCGTAAGATGGCTGAAAACAAAATCAGAAGCGACGCCATTTGACAGCAGGTTTACAGGATATTTTGAAGAGAGAGATACGGAGAGAATGTTTCGTGAAATCAAAGGCAGAAAGAAGCTGAATGCCCTCTACAAAGCACAGAATGGTATTTGCCCTATATGCGGCGGTGCTATCACTGTAGAGAAAGGGTACAGAATCCATGAAGCCAAGGGGAATGATTATAAGATAACAAGAATCTTAGTAGACGCAAGCTGTCACAGAAAACTGCATTACTCAAAAGAAGTTGTTGAACCGGCTCTGGTGACACAGGGCTTATAAGTGCTTGAGCCGTGTGAGGGGAAACTCTCATGCACGGTTCTTAGAGGGGAAGGCGGTAGTAATACCGCTGACCTACTCGACCATAATGACCTGCTGGAGCTGGCCCTGAACCACCTGCACCACGAATCCCTTACGCCGCATTTTTTCTTATCTCTTTCAAGGACTGTTCCTGCAGTCTGCACGGGGATCGAAAAGGATATGGCAGACTGTGAAAAGGCCTGTGCCAGATACCACCGCTGCAGCAATATAGCCGAAGCAAATGACAGGAGCAGGCAGTGGGAGACACTGGCCTCCCTGATTTCCATGCACAACAATGGCGGCTGTACCTGCGGCAAGGATGACAGCGGCATGGAATGCCCGGCGGCAAAATACCTGAAAGGCACCTGGGATATCAGCGAATTCTTCCATCTGGAAGACAGGAAGGAGGCGGCATAAGATGTCAAATATCTGTATGGACACTGTGGTTTTTTATGCCGCATCGGAAGGGCAGGAAAAAGGGCTTGCCGCACTGCGCAGTTCCATCGCATCCTGTTACCCGGCCGGGGCATCGGCCAACGATATCAGGCTCTGCCGGATATTCGAGCAGAATAACATCCCAACGGACGGTTTGAACCTACGCAGCGATGTGGTGGATACTACCCTTGCCGGAGACGAACACATCACCCTGTACTGCGACTCTGCATGGAGTCCCATGTATGAAGCGTACTTATGCCTCGCAGGCCATTTCGGTGTGAGTTTTGAACTGCAGGCGGAGGAATCCGGATGCGACGTATATATCAACACCGATATAAACGGGACGTACCTGCCTACCCACTATAGGGCATATCTTTCAGAAAGGCCAAAGGACGGCTCCCTGGATGCTCTCTTTGACGATGCAGACGGGGATACGGATCTCTATTTTGATTCGGAAGCTGACCTGCTCCGGTGGTTTGCGGAATGCGGAGGCATTGTCGCAGACTCCGCCCAGGCACTGCAGGACATCCTGGATGCTGATTATGTCTCCATCCATGAATTTGTAAACCCATATTAGAAGGAGGGACAGGAAATGGCACTTTATAAAAAGCTGGATCTGTGGTCCATATATGAGAGCCTGGACAAAATGATGGACTACTGCTACAACGGAAATGAAAAAGACAGCCCTTACTGGGATCATTACTGCGACCAGATCAATGAATTATGCAACATGGCGGCTGACCTGTATACAGAGTTGGATGAGATTAAGAGCAGGCTCTGGTACCAGATGCCCGCCAAAAAGATTGCCTTTTGTGATGAGGACGACTGCAGCCAGACGGCGACTGCATGGTTCAACACTGCGGCCGCAATGTTAGCCGATACTGACATGACGGAACTGCTGGAACACGAGAATATTTACTGCGCAGATGAATGGACGGAAAAGCAGAAACGGATCTCTGCCCTGGGCAGGCTGACCAAACAGCAGCAGATGTTCCTCTATACGGAAGTCACCGGCTTCATCACCCGGTACCTGGAACTGTCCGCAGCATTTGATACCATCGAAGCCGTCATCACTGAACTGGATTACCACCAGTCCGCCATGAAAGGCAAAGATGGCGTCACGTTCCCGCAGTCAGCATACGTTTAGGACAATATAGAAAGATAGGATTATAAATAAACAACAAGGAGGCTCTTATGTATATCACTACATCAACTTACGGGGGCATAGACTGGCATGACTCCCGCACCATATACGAACAGTTAAAAATCGGTGGTTCTTACAATATCAGGGCGAATGATGTTCCGCAAGCCATCGCAGATGACATTGCCAAAGATTTCCCCTATGTGGAGAACATCCGGGAAAAGATACTGCAGGCGCTTTCCGGAAAAACCTGCTTCCAATTTGCAATCAAGGAGGAGGAAACGGACAATGAAGGGAATGTAACCTATAAGGACTGCGAAACCAGTGAATCTGACGGTCAGACCTGTCTGGAGCGGGAAGCTGTCTTTGATGGCAGCAAACGGACATTCCGCCGGGAGTACGCTTTCGGACAGGTTTCCTACATTACAAGCTACCATGTTGAAGATATCCCGGACGACCAGATTGGCTATATTGTTACGGAAGATTTCCTTGCCCCATTCAAAGGCGCTCCAATGGTACAAAGGCTGTACCATGACATCTTTGATGATGAGGATGCCGCACAATGCTATGCCGACGACCTCAAACTGCATGCATCCGGCTATCCAACATCCATTGTTACTTTCCTTGTATGCAATAAAGGGAATGTGACCCAACAGGAATGGTATCAGCAGCAAAAGGAAGCCATGCAGCTGATGGAAGAAAAAGAGCAAACGTATCTGGATGACAGTTTCCGCATCTTTGTCAAATCCCATATAGAAAACCTGAAAAAGTTAGAATGCAGAAAGGAAGCCGCATAATGCAAGATAAAAAAGAGAATATAAAATGTTCCGGATGCCGGCACTGCAGCGGACTTCGTCGAGTGGGCAACACAAGGACAAGCTTCACCTGCTCCCATCCCGACCAGGACTATATCCAGAACTATTTTACTGAAAAAAGAATGCAGAAAATGCCCGGTTTCCTTGGATACGGGGCAAGATATTCGGATGCCGTCCCTGTCAAGACGGCGCCTGCATGGTGCCCTGAGAAAAAGGCACCAAAAGAAAAATAAAACAGGCAATGCCCACTTTAGAAGCAACCGGGGAGATGCAGCTTATGCTGTGTCCCCCCTTTTCCTTTTAGATAAACCATGCCGTCTTTTATACAGGAGCATATTCCACCCCCGTCTCATAAATCGCCTTATATATTTTCAACGGATAATTTGTAAGGAACCTGTCCACTAATGCTTTCGTAAGGGCATGCTCCCTGGCGTAACCTGTAAGAATCCGCCCGCAGACCTCCGGCTCCTCCTCAGCGCATTTCTCCAGATCCTTCAGGCAGTCCAGAAACTGCAGGACAGCCACGTTTTCATCCGTGACCTCCACCACAGGACATCTCAAGATATACTTCCGGTTCTTTATTGTAAGCTCCCTGACCTGTGCCGGCGCATAATTGCTGGTTATCTCCTCCGTAAGCGGAACCTGCGTGGACAGCCCCATACGGTTCGCCAGGGTATATCCTGAATAATACCCTACCCTTCTTCCCCTGCGCCTGACATATTTATGGAGTGCAACCGTATCCGCTGTCAAAGCCATCTTTTCCCCGAAAATATCTGTTTTCGGGAAGTAATATATCCCTGCTTCAAACCTGCAAAGGATGCCGTCATCCGTAAGCCGCTTTAAGTGATACCGCAGGTTTTCTTCCGATAATCCCGGAATGGAAATATCCCCGGCAAAGATTGGTTCACCCTGTTCATAATTCCCCTGCAGGTATTCATACAGCATGACATCCACTCCTTTCGTTTTGTAAATTATTCTTTTACTTATTGTTAGTATATCCGGAAATTAAAATTCTGTCAATGAAAAGAAATGGCAAATGCTATCCTCATATAAAGTCTCATCTACATTTCAATACTTTATACAATATATAGTATTTAATATTTGACTTATCCCATATATTGTGCTATCATAAATTTGTTATTGAATTTTGTGCAGTTCCAGAACGAAAAGCACACGCTGTTTAAGTTTGTACGGAGTCAGAAAGTATAAAGTGCAGGACACTTTACGCCTTCTGGCTTTTTTGTGTCTGTAAAGCACCTCTTTACAGGCTGTCATACAGCATATCTGTACGCAGGCAGGAATGACTACGGCAAGAACAGGCCGTTATCATCTCCTGCCTTTTTTCGTTCAAGGAAGGAGGCCGGAAACAGGAATTCACAGATCCAATGGCAAACTAAAAAAGAAAAGAGGTAAAACGAATGTCACAAGCAACAGAACGTATCCATGAGCTGGTAGACAAACTCAACCGCTACCGCCACGAATACTACAATGAAGATGCACCCAGCGTATCCGATGCCGTCTATGACCATCTCTATGATGAGCTGGCGCGTGCAGAGAAAGAAACAGGGATCATCTTAAGCAACTCCCCCACCCAGACGGTGGGCTATAAGGCTGTCAGCAACCTGGAGAAGGTACGGCACCGCATCCCGCTGCTCTCTCTGGATAAAACCAAGATGGTGAGCGATTTGGCTTCTTTTGCCAAAGACCATGCCGCTCTGCTCATGCTGAAGCTGGACGGCCTGACCGTAAAGCTCGTTTACGAGGATGGGAAACTTGTGGAAGGCTCCACCAGGGGCGACGGCGATGAAGGGGAACTTATTACCCACAACGTAGCCGCCTTCCGGAATGTGCCGCTGTCCATCCCGTATAAGGGGCACCTTGAATTATCAGGCGAGGGATTCATCCATAAGAGCGATTTTGAACGTCTGAAGGATACTCTTGCAGGAAGCGATGGAAAACCCTACCGCAATGCAAGGAACCTTGCCTCTGGCTCTATCCGGTGTCTGGATGCAAACACCTGCAGGGAACGGGAAATCAGCTTTTTTGCCTTCAATATCCTTGCAGGCATGGACAAATTTGAGGATATAAGGGACAGCCGCAGCGCACTGCTGCTTTCCATGATTGATTTCGGTTTTGGAATCTGTCCTTTTGTGCCGGTTCCGGCAGGCGCCTCCACAGAAGAAATTGAAAAGCAGATCCGGAACCTGCAGGACCTTGCGGAGGCTTCGGACATTCCCATCGACGGGATGGTGCTGCGGTATGACAGCCTTTCCTATTCCGCAGGTCTCGGCAGGACAGCGCGCTATTATAATGATGGCATTGCCTTCAAGTTTGAGGATGATGTTTATGAAACAATCTTCCGCTCCATTGAATGGCAGACCGGACGCAGCGGCGAAATCGCACCTGTTGCTGTTTTTGACACAGTGGAGATTGACGGCTGTGAGGTCTCCAGGGCAAGCCTCCATAACCTGACCTTCATCAAAAACCTTGAACTGCACCCCGGATGCCGCATCCTGGTATCCAAACGGAACATGATCATCCCCCATGTGGAGGAGAACCTTGACCGTGGCGCATATGAAGACATGGTGCCGGATACCTGCCCCTGTTGCGGGCAGCCCACACGCACCTATTCCAGGACCGGTGACAAGGGACGCATGGTGGAGACCCTCCACTGTGACAATCCTGAATGCGGCAGCCGTATCCTCCAGCGCTTCGTCCACTTTGCGGAAAAGAAAGCCATGAACATCAGAGGGCTTTCTGAGGCAACGCTGGACCAGCTCATCCGGATCGGCGCCTTAAAAGGCTATCAGGATTTATACCACCTTGACCGCTACCGTGAGGAGATTACCGCACTGGAGGGCTTCGGGAAGAAATCCTATGAAAACCTGATCGCTTCCATCAATGAGAGCCGCAACACGACATTTGTGCGCTTTGTGGTGGCAATGGACATCCCCCTGATCGGCAGGACTGCCAGCAGGATACTGGACAGGCATTTCCACGGCAGCCTGCGGGAACTGCAGCTGGCCGCACTGGACCGCTTTGACTTTACCTGTCTTGACGGGATCGGTGATATCATGAGCAGCAGCCTCCATAAGTGGTTCCGCAGATCAGACCACCTTTTGTTATGGTGCAGCTTACAAAAAGAATTAAACTTTGAAAATGGTTTGGATGCACAGGCATCCGGAGAGGAGAACACTATGAACGGAACAAATAACAAATTTGCAGGATGCACTATCGTAGCCACAGGGAAACTGAAGAATTTCACCCGTGACGGCATCAATGCCAGGATCATCAGCCTCGGTGCCATGCCCGGCAGCTCCGTCACCAAAAAGACGGATTACCTGATCTGCGGTGAAAAGGCAGGAAGCAAGCTGGCAAAGGCGCAGCAGCTCGGTGTAAAGATCCTGACAGAACAGGAATTTTTAGAGATGTTGCCTGCATAAAAAGGAGGTTCTGTATGGAAACAAAAGTAGACTGGATCATACACTACGTTTTTGACGATCCCGGGCCATATCCATACCTCTGCAATGCGCACACGCATGGAATGGAGAAATACCACCACCCGGACTTCCAGATGGTCCTGAACCTTTCCCGGAAACATATCTGCTATCTTCTGAACACACTGGGCAGACGGGTGCAGAACGGGGAGAACTTCCATGACGGGGATATGGTATCCGGCCTGTATGAGGACTGCAGCATACGTCTGAAGAAAGTCCGTGAGACAGGACGCGACGTGCTACGGCTTATCATCCCGGATAAGCATAACCGTTTCCCGGAGGATGAAAACTGCATGGAACCATACAGGCATCAGGAAGTGGAAATGTTTGAGGGATGAACCCGCAAAGGATACCGGCATATCCCATGCCGTGAAAAAAGCTGTACGGAAGCGGCAGCTTTTCAAAGGAGGAAATAGCAAATGAACATTTCAGGTGTTCCGCTGCTGGTGGAATTAACAAACCTTCCTGCCGGCAGCCAATCTACAGAAACAGATCAGGAAGAGATTTCCATTCACAAAGATGTAGTTTCGGCTGTTATCTGGCAGCGCTGGATTGCCTGCTATATGCTGTATGACTGGAACCTGCTCAATGCTGAGTCCGCTTATGAAGACGATATGTGCATCTGGGTTTTGGAAGTATGCAGGCGGCTGGAAGGCACAACCATAAATGCCAGGTCTTTGGAAAGCACTCTGACTGATACGTTCAACCACGTCCTGCTTGAGGATGTGGAAGGCTTTATCCAGCAACATATGAGCGAATGGAAATGTGACCGGGCAACGGTTGAACTCTGGATCGCATGGGCAATATCGGAACTTTTTCCCGTAAAACCACTGCCAGGGAGGCAGTGACCCGGTGCGCCCGGCTGCTCTTTTCACATATGCCAGAAATACGGTTACTTCAGCGAAGAATCTTACATGATTCCGGAAATGCAGGCAGTGCTGCCTGTGTGTGGACGCGGAACACAAAAGGAGGATATGGCAAATGAACATTTCAGGCATTCCGCTGCTGGCAGAATTAACAGATCTTCCTGCCGGCAGCACACTGACAGAAACAGATCAGGAAAGCATCACCATCCATGAAGATGATTTCTCTTCCATTCTCCGGCAGCGCTGGACTGCCTGCTATATGCTGTATGACCGGAACCTGCGCCATGCAGATGATGCTTATCTCAGCAATAAGTACACATGGATGCAGGAAGTATGCAGACGGCTGGAAGGCACAACCATAGATGCCGGGTCTTTGGAAAGCACACTGACTGATACGTTCAACCACGTCCTGCTTGAGGACGTAGAGGATTTTATCCAGACACATATGAAGGTATGGGAATGCGACCGTCTAACGGTTGAATTCAAAGTTGTGAAAGCGGCAGCTGAAATCTTTTCTGGACAAAAATCATAAGAAAGGAGGCGGGAACCTGGTGAACCGGGTTCCCCTTTTCACATATGCCAAAAGTAAAGTTACTCGACGAATGCTGCCACAAATGCGGCAGCCGGATGAACAGCTGGGACAGGCGGCTCACAAACACCTTCAAAGTAGTGGACACCTGTGAGCGCTGTTTCTGCAGCATATATGACATGGACAAGGATGCCTTCCGTAAGCAGATGGAAGATTTCTTTGATATTCGCCCCTGCCAGGGGCTGTAAGGAGGCGGACATGGATCTGGAATACAACAAACTGACCACCGGACTTCTGGCCCAGGGCTTTACTGCGGACAATCATCCGGACTATGTAAAGCTGCCCGGCTGCATACCCGACAAAAACAACCCGCTGAGAAACTATGACGGCGGCTTTGTATACCAGGGCAGTTACACCGACGACCTCATCTATAAAACCGGCTGCGGGAAGTTCGTAAAAGGAAAGAATGTCCTGCATGATATGGGCTACATGGGGATCGACTGGTGCCATGAGAATGATAACCCGGTAATGCGCTGTCCCTATGACAATCCTGAATGCAGCAGGAACAATCCCCTGCTGCACGGGACCCACGGCGGCGTGCTCCGCGCCCAGTGCTGGTGCGAGTGCCACAAAACTGCAGAGCCTTACGATTACCAAAACAGCATAGAGCTGGCAAATGCGGAACGTGAGGCGGAGCGCAGGCAGAAATATGAGGAATATGTGTCAATGCACCACGGCAGGGTATGCGCAAACCACATGTATTATGATGAACACACGCGCACCTGGTCACAGCGCTATGAGCCGCATCAATGCTTCCGCAGGTGCTGCTCCCATTTCTGCCCGATACAAAACCGGGAACTGAGCAAAAAGCGCGGGAATGTATATTATGACCTGAAGACCATCCGCATCCGGCAGGACGGGACCCTGTTCGACGGTGAAAAGATCGTATCGGTCACACGCGGCATCCGCTACTATGACCACCCTGTCAGCATGGATATATGCGAGGCTTTTGTAAAGCTGCAGGGCGGCAGGATCTATGAGGAATACAAATGGAACCACTCCCAACTCTGGGCTTTGGACAGGACTTTCCAAGCGGAGATCTTAAACATCCGCGCCGAATCCAGGCCAAGCCGGGATCTGATGCAGGACCTGCAGGACATCAAAAATGGCATTGAGATCCGTTATGACGCTGACCTTCGGAAAGCTGACAAAGAGCAGAAAAGCCGGAAACGCGCGGAGGCCATGGAAAAGAAAATACAGGCGCTTGAACGGAAGCTGCGGGATGTGGGCTATGAAAACCTGGAGCCATACTCCCTGGATAAAATCCATGCCGACAAATGGCTTACGCCAGAACGGATACGGGAGCTGGCTGAGATACGGGAACAACGGATGCAGGAGGAAAAAAATCAGCCGGTGCAGCTCAGCCTGCCCCTGGATGTGCTTTTTCCATGAAAATTTTTTCAAGTATTTGCGCCCTGCGGCGTCTTTATTTATTGAGGGCATGAAACGCTGACAGAAACAACAAATTATGTTATAATGTGAGAGAGAGAGGTATATTTTATGTCAGACACAATTAAAACCATCCAGCAGCTGAATCTGGAGGACGATTTCCTTTTTGCAAAGGTAATGAGCGATAAAGAAGTATGCAGAAGGGTACTGGAAAAAATACTGGGGGTTTCCATACGGGAGGTTTCAATCCCTGCCACACAGAAAACCATCAATCACCTTTATGAAGGCAAAGGCATCCGTCTTGATGTATATATCAACGATGACGAGGGTACGGTATACAATGTGGAAATGGAACGTGGGAAGCAGAAAAAGGCCATTCTTCCCAAGAGGTCGAGGTACTATCAGGGAAATATAGACCTTGACATCATTTCTGCAGGGGAAGATTACCGGAAACTGAGAAAATCCTTTGTCATCTTCATCTGCACCTTTGATCCGTTTGGAGAACGCCGTCATATCTACACCTTTGAAAACAGGTGCGTGGAGAGTCCTTCCCTCACGCTGGGGGATGAAACCACAAAGATTTTCCTGAATACCAAAGGCAATATGCACGATGTGGATGCGGAAATGCTGGAGTTCCTCTCTTATGTGGAGAACACAACTGATGACTTTGCAGCGCAGGCAAGAAGCCCGCTGATAAGAGAGATCCATAAAAAGGTTACTGAGGTAAAAGAAAGTAAGGAAATGGAGGTCGAGTATATGACTTTATTACAGAGGGATAGAGAAAATATTGAATTAGGGCGTGAAGAAGGACGTGAAGAAGGCAGCAACCAGATGGCTTCCTTAATCAAGATACTTCTTTCCGAAGACCGCACTGATGATTTAAAACGTGCTTCAGAAGACACGGATTTCAGGAATGAACTTTTTAAGGAATATGGCATTTTATAACAGCAAACATATTAACAGGGGAGGTATGTGCTTCCCCTGATTTTGTATAGCAGAGGTCGAGTACATGACTTTATTTCAGAGAGACAGAGAAAATATTGAATTGGGGCGTGCAGAAGGCAGTCTGTATGCCACAAGAATTTTGAAACTCTATAATAAGGGAAATAATATTGAATACATTGCTAATACTTTGCAACTTGATTTGGAATATGTAGAATCTGTTATCTCCGATTATGAAAATGATTAGGGCATGAAAGGGGTACACAATGACTTTACAGCAAAGAGACAGAGAAAACATATTGCAGGGACAAGAAAATATGGCTGCATTGACTAAATTTCTGCTTAAAGGAAACCGTACTGATGATTTGAAACGAGCTTTAGAGGACGCAGACTTCAGGAACAAACTTTTTGAAGAATACGACATTTTATTAACCAGGAGGATACCATGACAGAAGAAAAATTATACCAAGACAGGAATGCCTTATATAAGGTTCTTGCCCGTACATACAAAGGGAAACAGTTCCCAGTATTCGGAACCTGTCTCCCGCCAATTCAGGAAATGCTCCCGCCAATCCCTGTGGATGACGGTTACATTGACAGCTTATTCCTGCTGGCAGACGGAACATATATGCTTGTGGATTACACTTCCGGATGCCATAAGACGGATATGGTCAAATATCCAAAGCATATCGCGAAAATTATGGAAAAATATGATAAGGAAGACGGAAATTTTGACCTGCACCTGCTCATCATTTACACTGGTGATGTGGAAAAAGCTGATCCCGTCTTTGACTGCGGCTGCCTTACCCTGCGCCCAATACAGATTTTCTTATCCCGTATGGATGGCGGGGAAAGATTGGATGCCGCCCGGCAGAAGATTCATTCAGACCTGCCGCTTACAGACTGTGACCTGATGGAGCTGGTAATCCTACCCCTGACGGTTCCCGGTTCTGAAGGGAAACAGGAAATGCTGGAAAAAATTGTGGATCTGGCAGAGCAGATACCAGATGAAGAACAACGGATTTTTACTCTTTCCGGCGTAATTGTTGCAAGTGATAAATTCATCAGCAGAGAATATCTGGATCAGATAAGGATGAGAATCAACATGACACAGTTAGGGTAGCTTTATGAAAAAGAAAAAATTGAATACGAAAATCAGAAAGCAAGGGAAAAAGTCATGGAAATGGCTAAATCTTTGATGGATGAAGGTGACGACCTTATTAAAATTATGAAGGTTACTGGACTGACTGAGGCAGAGTTACTTCGCCTTCAGGATGAAAATGTAATGGTATAAAAGGTATGCGCAATGACTTAGGACCGGTTTTCGCCGGTCCTTTTCTATTATGATATATCTTCAGTTTAGGAGCGTTTGCGGAAGGATTTGAACCTTCGGTGCGTTGCCGCACACCATCTTAGCAGGATGGCACCATAAGCCTCTCGGACACGCAAACGGAAAGTGGATGGGGCAGGACTCGAACCTGCGGTGTTTCTTTGTGACGGATTTACAGTCCGCTGCCCTCGCCGCTAGGCATACCCATCCATGGGGTGACCAGGGGGAATCGGTCTCCGCTCCGCTTCGGTCGGCGCAGAGCAGATGTCCCCCGGACATCTTGCGCCCCCGTGAGCAGAGCCACATATCTGCAAAGCGAACTGCGTTCGCTTTACTGCCACTGTCCTATGGCCACAGTAGCTCCTGCGGGACTCGAACCCATCATCTCCGGCTTGAGAGGCCGGCGTCCTGACCTTTAGACTAAGGAGCCATAATGATCCCCATGGGACTTGAACCCAATACCTCCGGCTTGAAAGGCCGGTGTCCTAACCTTTAGACTA
>CAJTPO010000074.1 GCA_910578115.1 uncultured Lachnospiraceae bacterium
TACAGTGGTGTGGGAGGTCGGCTGCTCAACTAATGGGTAGCCTCCTACCCGATATCAGGATCATAAGAACATTTCAATTTCTCTCAGCACTTCGTCCGGAGACTCCAGGTGAGGGAAATGTTTTGTTTGAGGAATATAGACTTCTTCGATTGCCGGATTATAGTATTTGTAATTTTCAATCGTTGTCTGTATTTCTTTTTCTTTCTCACCGCCAATCATTAAAATACTGTTGTCAATTTCTTTCAGTTCATGAAGAATATTCATGTTCATATATTTTCCGATGTAACTTGCAAATGCAAATTTCGCATTATATTTTCCAATATGGGCAGCCTCTAAATAGTTGTAGATATATTTTTCTTTGATTTCGCCGGGCTGGCAAAAGTATTCTTTTTCAAAGGATTTGCGAATCATATATCTGTTGGCAAAAATATGGTATGTAAAAGTACCTGTGATCGGTATCTCAAAGAAAAATTTCAGAAGCATTGTCTGTTTGGAAGGAATCTGATTCTGCAGGTAAAGGTTCTGTGGATTAATGCAGATCAGTTTATTGTACAGTTCCGGATTGTTATGACAGGACATGATAATAAATGGAACAGATTCTCCTGTCACAGCTACGGAAGTTTTCCTGCCGATCACATTTTTGATAAAGTCACTGATCAGCTGTTCATAGATATTGCCGGTGTAAGTCATGGAAGGTTTATCAGACAATCCATATCCCAGCAGATCGATGGAATAAATCTCATGTTTGTCGGTGAGATTATTGATCAGTCTGTGGAATTCATAATTGGAACTGCCAACGGTAAGATCGTGTACAAAGAGGAGGGGAGTTCCGCTTCCCTTCTTTTGATATCTGATCTTGCCGAAGCGCCATTCATAATAGCGGTTTTCTGAATTGCTCAGCAGGTTTTTGACAGTGCCAAGGGACGTATGAATTCTGTTCATGACGTGCATTGCACTGATGGAAGATGCTGTCAGGATTACGGCTGTGGCTGCTTTTTTGTTCATAGTGTTGCTCCTTTTAAATTATTGTGAAAGTGCGTTTTTGGGACAATTTTTGACACATTCCATACAGAGAATGCATTCTGTTCCGTTTTTTCGCTTTCGTGAATTGTCTGTTACGTCAACATCCATCGGACATATTTTTTTGCATTTTTCACATGAAACACATTTGTCCTGGTTACATGTAATGCGGATGAGTGAGAAGTAGCTCATCGGTTTTAGAAATATAGTGATTGGACAGATATATTTACAAAATGCTCTGTTGTCCTCAAACAGAAATGCCAGTGCAATACCTGTAAGATAGTAGAAAATATTTCCAATCAGGAATGACCAGAACATTATCTTCTCCATATTACCTGTATGAGTGAGAAACAGTGCTGCCACATAAATGAGGGATGCGGCAAAGGTAATATATCTGATAAAGCCGATTTTCTTCCTTGGTTTGCCCGGTTCTTTGTAGGGAAGAAAATCAAGGATCATGGCGGTCCAACATGCATATCCGCACCAACCTCTGCCAAAGACCAAAGGGCCGAATATCTTGGCGACTGCATAGTGGATTGTTGCGGCTTCAAATACGCCTGTGAAAAGATAGTACCAGAATCCTTCTATCTGCATGTTTTCATTGCAGATGAGACCGAGATAAATCAGCATGTAGAGTCCGACTAAAAGCTGGACAATTCTACGGGCGTATTTGTAGTTGTGCAGAAAGAGAAGAATGCCCAGGGTTATGGATGTACCTATGTAGCTGAAGTTGAACAGGTAAAAGAGGTTGTCTTTTGCCAGCCATAGGGTAACGGCTATTGTTTCGAAAATGAGCCACATGGTTAATGGGAGAATGTACTTTTTCTTGTTTGGCAATATTTTATGGTCCTCTTAATATTCTTTATATGAATTTGTTTTAGCATGTGTTTGTTTAATGTGCATTTGTTTTATTCCCGCGAGCAATGAGCCGAGTAGCCGCTTGCAGATATTTGGCGACTGTGCTGATTTATTTCGGTCTCATCTGCAATGAAAACATGCAGATAGAAGGATTCTGGTACTATCTCGTGAGGGTCAAATACCCAGCTGCTCTGCAGCGTTGCAAATGTCTTATTTAATATTATATACTTAAATGGTAGAGTGTGCAATTATGAAAAAAAGCTTGGCAGGGTTTTCATTATTTTTGATTTGTTATATTATTAGTGTATATTTTTTGTGACAGTATATTGTGTGTGAGTTGACTGAGAAGTGAGATCGTGTGTCTGGATAATTTGATGTTTGATCTTTTTAAAATGTTACACGTGAAACAATATTCTGCTTTAAAAGTATCTTCTTTAAAGTATTTGCTCTTGGATCATTCCTGAGATGGCATCATCTTCCTCTGCTGCGTTGCTTTTCAATCCGTGTTTGACCAGTAGATAATCAAGCGCCTTACAGGAATTGAAATTGCTTTTTTTGACTCTTTGATTTTGATCATGGATATTTGCCTGATTTTTAAGGCGTCTATTCCTTTGTTCGCTGAGGGTACTTTATGCGTATGAAAGATTTTTATAAATAGGAAGGCTGAATATGGCGATGTGTTGGCTGTAATATTTCAAGTCAAATACCCTGTAGTAAGTTGACGGGGCATCCAAAGTTCCAGCGTAGCAAACTCCGGGTATTTGACTTTCGTTGCAGTCGACAAATATCCATGCAAGCATGGTACTTGGTTCGTTGCTTCGCGGGAATAAAAAGATGGTGAAGGAGGAATTTGATATGAATTTACTTTATAAAAGAGCGACTATTGAAGATATAGATATGTTAACAAAAACAAGAATACGAGTCTTAAGTGCAGCTAATAGTTTATCTGATGATATTGATATGAATGAGGTAGAAAAGCAGTCCTATGATTATTATGGAAGAGCACTTTGTGACGATACACATATTGCATATTTAGTGTTTGATGAAAAAAGATTTGTCGGCAGTGGTGGTGTAAGCTTTTTTCAGGTGATGCCAACTTATCATAATGTAAGTGGAAAGAAGGCATATATAATGAACATATATACGGAACCTGCGTATAGAAGAAGAGGAATTGCATATAAGATATTAGATTTGTTGGTCAGTGATGTCAGAAGTAAAGGAATTACATCTATTTCTCTGGAAGCAACTGAGGCAGGACGTCCTCTTTACGAAAAGTATGGATTTGTGAAAGTGGATGATGAAATGGAACTTCTTATGGTATAAATTTTAAGTTTGAAAGTTTTGGATATTATTTTTTAAAAGTTAAAAAGTATATTTTCAGGGTAGAAAGATAATGTTTCACGTGAAACATTTCCTATATTTGGATTATGGACACAAGATAATGTTTCACGTGAAACAATCAAACCCAATATATTGTGAACAGCACCGTGAAACATCAAAATTTGTATAGAAATCTTATTGTGAAACATTCTTTTTTAGTCAAAATGCAGTAAGTTACCTTCAGTGAACAAAGGTACACACGGCCGGTAAAAAATCAATTATGAAATATTCATATAAATCAGTTCAAACATAGATATAAATGAAACAACCAGTCTACTGTTACTGTAAACAGTAAGTGGAGTATAATTTGGAAAATTTATATATAAAGTTTATATAGATTATCCCTTTGTTTAGTGATATAATCGTAAGCGGACAGAAAATAAAGTTTTTGGAGAGAAAGCGTTTTGTCGAAAAAATAATATTTTTACAAAACGAAAGGTGAAGGTAAGTATCATTATGGGAAGAACGATTGCAATTGCAAACCAGAAGGGTGGAGTTGGTAAGACGACAACTTCCATTAATCTATCTGCTTCTTTAGCAGAGAAAGGAAAAAAAGTTTTGGTGATCGATACGGATCCGCAGGGAAATACCACCAGTGGATTTGGTATTGAGAAGAATGATCTTGATAATACAATCTACGAATTGATATTAGGGGAGTGTTCTATTAATGAATGTATTATTAAGGAAGTTGTACCGGGTGTGTCGGTAATTCCATCTAATGTGAATCTGGCGGCGGCCGAGATTGAGTTGATCGGTATTGACAAGAAGGAATACATATTAAAGAATGAAGTGGATTGGGTAAAGGATGTATTTGATTTTATTATTATTGACTGCCCTCCTTCATTAAATCTGTTGACGATCAATTCCATGACTACTGCAGACACAGTACTTGTACCGATTCAATGTGAGTATTATGCCCTGGAGGGATTAAGCCAGTTGATTCATACTGTAAACCTTGTGAAGGAAAGACTGAATCCGGAACTGGATATGGAAGGTGTTGTATTTACGATGTATGATTCGAGAACAAATCTTTCCATGCAGGTGGTGGAAAATGTAAAGAATCATTTACAGCAAAATGTATATAAAACTTTGATACCCAGAAACATAAGATTAGCTGAAGCGCCCAGTTATGGTAAGCCGATCAATATGTATGATCCGAAGTCCGCGGGAGCTGAGGCATATATGTTACTTGCCGATGAAGTGATCAATAGAAAGGGTGTATAGTGTATGGCGGCTAAAGTATCAAGGGGTTTAGGCAAAGGTTTAGATTCCCTGATTCCTATGGGATCAGGATCATCCGAGAAGAAAGCTGAAAGTAAAGAGGAAAATAAAGAGAGTAAAGATGGTAAAGCGACAGAAACAATAGTCAAGATTACACAGGTAGAACCTAACAGGGAACAGCCAAGAAAAAATTTTGATGAGGATGCATTACAGGAACTGGCGGATTCAATTAAACAGTTTGGACTTTTACAGCCTATTCTTGTACAGGACCGGAAGACACATTACGAGATTATAGCCGGTGAGCGTCGCTGGCGTGCGGCCAAGTTGGCGGGATTAAAGGAAGTACCTGTTATCATTCGTGATTATACGGACCAGGAAATTGTGGAAATCTCTTTGATCGAAAATATTCAGAGAGAGGATTTGAATCCTATTGAAGAAGCCCAGGCTTATAAGAGACTTTTGACAGAATTTAATCTCAAACAGGACGAGGTTGCGGAGAGAGTTTCCAAGAGCAGGACTGCGGTTACTAATTCCATGCGTCTGTTGAAATTGTGTGATGAAGTACAACAGATGATTATTGATGATATGCTGTCTACCGGTCATGCCAGAGCTTTAATTTCCATTGAGGATCCGGAACAACAATATACGATTGCACAGAAGATATTCGATGAGAAATTGAGTGTTCGGGAAGTGGAAAAACTCGTCAAGGATTTGAATAAGCCACAAAAGCCGAAGAAGGAAAGTAAAGAAGATAAGAGTCTGGATATTATTTATCAGGATATTGAGGAAAAACTAAAACAGACTCTTGGCACGAAAGTCGAGATTTCCTCCAAAGGTAATGGTGCTGGCAAATTGGAGATTGAATTTTACAATCATGATG
Organism: uncultured Lachnospiraceae bacterium; assembly: GCA_910578115.1. Lineage (GTDB taxonomy): Bacteria > Bacillota > Clostridia > Lachnospirales > Lachnospiraceae > UBA3282. The sequence continues at coordinate 5,360 of CAJTPO010000074.1, forward strand.
ACTTAGACAGGATCATTGAGTTATTGTCAAAATCTTGATATGTTTTTAAAAATGGATTATGGATAATGCAAAAGATTTAAGAAAGGTACAAGCAGATGAATTATAATTTACTGGAACAGACAGGACTTGGCAGCTTTGACCTGACTTATTTATTTATTGCTGCATATGGTTTAATTCTTATACTGATCATATTGGTGATTGTACAGACAGCAAAATTGAACAAACTGTCAAAGAAGTATAAGAAATTTATGTCAGGAAAAAATGCCAAGAGTTTGGAAAAAGATATCATTGGACTTTATGAGGATAATAAGTTTATTAAAGCCTCGGCAGAAAAAAATAAAAATGACATCCGATCATTGTATAAAAAACTTGAAAGTACTTTTCAAAAAGTTGGTATCGTGAAATATGACGCATTTAACCAGATGGGAGGACAGTTGAGTTTTTCATTAGCTCTGCTGGATGAAAATGACAACGGCTTTGTATTGAATTCTGTTCATAGCGCAGAGGGCTGTTACTCATATACGAAGGAAATTAAAAACGGAATGTGTGAGATCTCATTGGGAGACGAAGAGAGAGAGGCTCTTAATATTGCGATGGATTTATAATTTCATTATGTCGTTGCTAATTGAGAAGTATAATGGGAATACTAACAAATTGAGTGATCAGAAAGGAGCACAAAATGATAGACATTAAATTTTTAAGAGAAAATCCGGATGTAGTAAAGGAAAATATCAAGAAAAAATTTCAGGACAGTAAGATTCCTCTTGTAGATGAAGTGATTGAGTTGGATGCGGAAGTGAGGAAGGCACAGCAGGAAGCGGATGATATCCGTGCCAGCAGAAATAAGATCTCTAAAGAGATCGGAGCTTTGATGGGACAGGGTAAGAGAGAAGAAGCTGAGGCGAAGAAAGCAGAAGTAGCAGCCAATGCTGCCCGTCTTGCAGAGTTGGAAGAAAAGGAAAATGAACTTCGCGAAAAGATCAAAAAGAATATGATGACGATTCCGAACATTATTGATCCTTCTGTTCCGATCGGTAAGGATGATTCCGAAAATGTGGAGATTCAAAAATATGGAGAACCGGTGGTGCCGGATTTCGATATTCCGTATCATACAGAGATTATGGAGAGATTTCACGGTGTCGATATGGATGCTGCCGGACGCGTGGCCGGAAATGGCTTTTATTATCTGATGGGTGATATCGCCAGACTGCATTCCGCCGTTATTTCTTATGCGAGAGATTTTATGATCGGCAGAGGTTTTACCTACTGTGTGCCGCCTTTTATGATCAGAAGTGCAGTGGTGGACGGCGTTATGAGTTTTGCCGAGATGGATGCCATGATGTATAAGATCGAGGGAGAGGATCTGTATCTGATCGGTACTTCGGAGCATTCCATGATTGGTAAGTTTATCGACACAATCATACCGGAGGAGGAACTGCCTCATACATTGACCAGTTATTCTCCCTGCTTCCGCAAGGAAAAGGGAGCTCATGGTATTGAGGAGAGGGGTGTCTACCGGATACACCAGTTTGAAAAGCAGGAGATGATTGTTGTCTGCAAGCCGGAGGAATCTCCGATGTGGTTTGAAAAACTGTGGCAGAATACGGTGGACCTGTTCCGTACGCTGGATATTCCGGTCAGGACGATCGAATGCTGTTCCGGTGATTTGGCAGATTTGAAAGTGAAATCTTATGATGTGGAAGCATGGTCTCCCAGACAGAAGAAATATTTTGAAGTGGGAAGCTGCTCCAATCTGGGAGATGCTCAGGCCAGAAGGCTGCGCATTCGCGTGAACGGTAAAGACGGAAAATATTTTGCTCATACTTTAAATAATACTGTAGTGGCTCCGCCGAGAATGCTGATCGCCTTTTTGGAAAATAATCTACAGGCAGACGGTTCTGTGCGGATTCCAGAAGTGCTCCGTCCATATATGGGAGGCATGACCGAATTAAGGTAAACATATGCCGGTGTAACTCACGATCATTACCGCGTATATATTGCCATTTGGAAAATATTATGAGGCACTCATGCCTGTATCAAGTATTATAATAGTTACTGGAAGAAAATTTTTCGGCATAACAAATAAACAAAAGGGAGGTGGAATTTTTGCATAAATTTATGCGGGCTATTGGTTTTAGCAAATTGACTGACAGAACAGAGCAGCAGAAGCTAATTACAGATATTATTCTCAATGCAACGCATCGTTCTTATACATCGAATGGCGAAGAAACCATACTTGCAGAATTTTGTGAAGATTTTGCCAGAGATATGGGAATTGCTGTCTGTGGTGAATTTGATGCAAATGACAAATTTACGTATGATTATTTTTATCCATATTTGAGAGGAAGCGGAGTCAGTTCATGTGAAGACATTTCGGTGGAACGTCATGCTGATAAAGAATCGTACGCCGGTATCTGTGATGATATCAAGGTCGGCGTCAGTCTGATCTTTTATCTACAGAATATGGTTCCTTATGTGAAGGCACAGCACACAAATCTGTTGCCAATCCGGGGAACGACACTTACCTTATCCGGGTTGTCTGTAAATGGAAGGATTCTGCTGCCGATCAGTAAGAACGATAGACAGAAACAAAAGGTTAAAAAGGCTTCCATGAATAGAAACCAGCTGATCGCCGCTGCCAGAAAGGGAGATGAGAGTGCGATCGAAAGTCTGACGCTGGAAGACATGGATACTTATACATCTATTTCTAAGAAGATACTGACAGAAGATGTATTCAGTCTGGTCGATACTTATTTTATGCCTTATGGTGTAGAATGTGATCAATATGCTGTGATGGGAGAAATTCTTGATGTCTGTTTGAGAGCAAACAGGATTTCGGGAGAGGAAGTCTATGTCATGCATTTAAGCTGCAACGATCTGGAATTTGACATCTGTATTAACAAACAGGATCTGTATGGTGAACCGCAGGTTGGCCGTAGATTTAAAGGTGTCATCTGGATGCAGGGATTTATAAATTATCCAACAGTATAGTTGCAAATTTGGAAATTATTTTGTATAATAGTTGTTAGTGAGTCGGTGTGAGAAGAGAATGTATTTCTTTTTACCTGACATCAGTTCCCTTAGTTAAATGGATATAACAGGAGCCTCCTAAGCCCCAGTTGTGAGTTCGATTCTCGCAGGGAACGTTAAAAAGGTTGTAGATTCAAAATGGTTGGATTTACAGCCTTTTTTATATTCTGCTGTATCTGTCTATTTTATTTAAAAAGTAATTAAGTGCGGAACAGCAATATTCAGGATACGATGATTGTAGCATATAGAGCAGATGATGCAATACTTTTATATCCTTGTATTTTTAACATTGTATCATGCCTGCCTGAATGCTATAATTATGTCAAATTTCTTTTTTGTAATATGAAAAAGAAGTGAGATGAAAAGAAATGAGATGAAAAGCAGTAAGATAAAAAAGCAGTAAAACGCAAAAGCAATTTGAAAAGATACGACAGATTTCTCTTTTTCTAAGAAAGGTAAGTTCATTTTAAACAAACATTATGTCAAAATGGAGGGTAGAAATGCTTACGATACTTATTGTAGATGATGAAAGAGAAGAACTTGAGGGCATATCATTTTTAATTGACAAATTGGGGTTTCAGTTAAACAAGGTTTTTGCAAATAATGGTAATCAGGCGCTGGAATATCTGGTCAGGAACAAGGTCGATATATTGTTTACGGATATTCGGATGCCTATGATGGACGGGCTTGAGCTGATAAAACTGGCAAAGAAGGAAAAGCCGGATCTGAAAATAATCATTTACAGCGGTTATGCCGATTTTGCATATGCGCAGTCTGCGATCAATCTGGAGGTATTGGAATATATATTAAAGCCCATTCGGGTGGAGGAATTTGAAAAAGCTCTTAAGCGGGTGATGGAGAAAGTAAGGCATGACGAATCTGAGCACGAATTATATTCCAAGACGGCGAGATACGCACAAAATCATCTTTTATATAAGGCATTAAATTATTCGGACAGCCTTTCGGAAGTCGATACGAAATTGTTGGAGAATTTTGATATATGCTATACAAAACTTTTCCTGCTTGAGTTTGATCAGAGTTTTTTTGATATCATATCTTTTCATTTTGAGGACTGGATTGCTGAGGTGATACCATGTTCATTTGATTATCTCAATCTGAATGTGAGCCAGTGTCTGCTCCTGTTTAAATGCAGTGAACAGGATATACAGAAATCTTTCTATGAGATAGCGGTAGATTTGCACAATAAGATCGAAGGAGCATTGGGATACACATGCTATATTGCCTTGAGCAGCGAAGGCAATGAGAGCAGCAGTTTAGCGGAAAAATTTGCGCAGTTGGAAAGGCTGATGGAATATCGCTTTTTCGCATCTTATACCAGGATTTTCGAAGAGGAAGATCTGTTGGAGGAAATGAATACGCCGTCTTCGAGCGATACGTTGATACTGGATAAAATAAAAAAGGAAGTCAGTGTCAAGGATTTTAACAAAATAAATATGTATATAGATCTGCTTTTTCAAAAGTATCAAAATAAGACCAACTACTCACAATTATACGTCAAATTTGTTTTCTCCACATTATACCATACTATCATTACAGAATTTGTTGAATGTTCCGAGAGTGAGATTAATTTATACATAGACAAGCTGTACCGCTGCACGGACCTTTTGGAGCTGAAAAGTATCCTGCAGAATACGCTGCAGGAATTTGAGAAGAGAGAAGAAAGTAACGATGACGTCTGGCATGATATAGATCTGGTCAAAAAGTATGTTGAGAAACATTTTCAGGAGGATCTTAACCTGTACAGTCTTGCAGAGAAGGTATATTTGTCACCCAGTTATTTGTGTGCGCGTTTTAAAAGGATTACCGGATTTGGCATCAACAAATATATCAAAAATGTCCGCATGGAAAGAGCAGAACAGCTTGTCGTCAACACCAATATGAAAATCATTGATATATGCGAACAGGTGGGCTATCACAATTTATCATATTTTTGTCAAAGTTATAAAGAGCATTTCGGAAAGACGCCTGAAAAATACCGCCAGCATAACGTGAAAGAATACAGGATTGCTGAAAAAATTAAGGGGGGGGGTAAATTCAGTGGATAAAATCAGCAGATTTTTCAACGACATGAGTTTTAGAAATAAGATCCTCACTGCTTTTATCTTCATTGCATTGATACCCTTAAGTGTACTTGGCGTATTCAGTTATAAAACGATCAGATCCATGCTGATCAACAAAGAGATGATGTATCTTGAATCTACTTTTGCCCAGACATCGCAGGTTCTGCACAGCAGGATCAGTACCTATGATAATGTTATTCGATCTTTGTGTTTTAATCGGCAGCTGATTTCTCTGAATCAGATGATTTATGAGAGTGATTATGACAGATATGAGAGTTTGAATTTTATTGACGATCTGTTTGTTACGACCAAAAACCTGGTGCCGGGGGTAGAATACATTACATTATTCACAAATTCCAATATGGGGATCCATGGGAATACGGTTCGCCCGATTGATGAGATCAAGAGCTTTGAATGGTATACTGCGGTATCGGATACTGCCACGAGCTGGCTTTATGACGGGAGCTATATTTTCTGTGTGCATCCGATGTTGGATTCCGCAATATCGGATCGGAACAGAAGCTATATTGTAATGCAGATCAAGGTCGAGGCCATAGAGGAAATATTAAGGAGCGTAGACGCACAGAACATTTCCGTAGTTATCTGGAGTGAGGAAAATGGTATCGTAAGCAATAACGGCAATACACAGAACGTGCATGAGGTGATAGATCAGATACCATCTTTAAATGAATTATATATTGACAATAATAAGTTTATCTCCATTAAAGACCATATTAAAGGAACCAGTTGGATGATGGTCATGAGTGCTTCCTATAAAGAGATCATCATGTCCACCTATCTTTTTTCTGTAACGGTGATCATTATTATATTATCGTGTTTTCTGGTGGTATTTGTTGTCAGCATCTGGTTTTCGAGGAAGATGCTGGTTCGCATCTACCAACTGAAAAGAAATATGGCGGAGGTGGAAGAGGGAGCTTTCGTAGTAAATGTGGAAAGCAGTTCGAAAGACGAGATCGGCGAATTGATACGGGGCTTCTCTGCAATGATCGTGAAAATCAATGATCTGATCGAAAAGAATTACAAAGCGACCGTTGAGAAAAAGGATTATGAACTTAAGGCGCTGCAGGCACAGATCAACCCGCATTTTCTATACAATTCTCTGTCGCTGATCAACTGGAGGGCGTTGAGGATCGATGCTCCGGAGATCAGTGAACTGGCGCGGCTTCTGTCCGACTTTTACAGAACGACATTGAACAAAGGGAACAGTGTAACGATCGTGATGAAGGAGATTCTGAATATAAAATCATATCTCCAGATTCAGCAGATCATGCACAATGACAGTTTCAGTGTGGAATACCAGATTGAAGACATCATAGGAAACTGCCTGATACCAAATCTTACCTTGCAGCCTCTGGTCGAAAATGCCATTGTCCATGGCTTTGAAAAAATGGAAAGACCGGGAAAACTGACCATTACGGCTATGCGGAATAACGATGATATTCATATTGTTATCAAGGATAATGGAGTCGGAATTCCCGCCGAATCACTTAATACTATATTGCAGACAGAATCGCAGGAAGGGTATGGACTTAAAAATGTCAATCAGAGAATCAAGCTCATTTTCGGAGAGGAATACGGGATGTCCATTGAAAGTGTCGTGGATGAGGGGACTGTGGTAACTGTAAAAATTCCCGCGCAATACGGAAAAAATTATAATGAAGCTGAGTAAACATCAGGAGCCGGGCCGGTTAATTTATGGCCGTGGCTCCTTGTTTTTTTGTGTGGAAAAAATTTTGTGCAGGATGATAAAAATTTAGTGTGAAACGTAATTTATTATTCTTTTCTTAAGAATAAGCTGTTGTTAAAATAAACTTAAGCTGTTTCGAGCAGTCAATGAAATGCTAAAACACATCTTTACCACTATGCCGAAGCGCTTTGCGCTGAGGACGCGAGCAGAATTTCAGATTCTGCTCTGCGATC
>CAJTPO010000075.1 GCA_910578115.1 uncultured Lachnospiraceae bacterium
TTTTGGCATAAAAACGGAGCCGTTGCTCCGGCAGATTATTCATCTACTTTTGCAACAGCCCCTTACTTTTTGTGAAGATTTTTGTGAAGATTCAGGAATCATGGCTCTGTCTTTTGAGGCACACTCACCGTATTCCGATACTCGTTGGCCGAAACCCCCGCCAGCTTCTTGAACACACGTGAAAAATGGGCCATATCCAGGAAGCCCACCTCCTCTGCGATATCACTGATCCGCAGAGAGGGATCCCCCAATAGTTCCTTCGCTCTTTTCATACGGACATCATTCAGCAGTTCCGAGAAATTATGTCCCGTAAATTTATTCAGCAGCTTGCTCAAATGCCACTGGCTCACATAGACTTTATCAGCCACATCCGCCAGCTTCAGCCTTTCCGCATAATTCTCTTCCATATAGGCCAGCGCATTCTTTACGATAAAGCTGCCCGCCGCGTTTTCCGCCTCTTCCGTCTCTTCTTCCCGGGGCCCGTCCTCCGTCCTGCAGGCCGGCGCTTTACTCTCCAGCCTTTCCACCATAGTCCGGATGGCTTCATTCAGTTCATCCATAATTGACGGTTTCAGCAAAAAACGGCATACACCCAGGCGAATCGCCTGTTGGGCATAATCAAAATCCCGATATCCGGTCAGGATCGTAACTTCCATATCGGGAAATTCGGATCTCAGCGCCGCGATCATGGCAAGGCCGTCCATCTTGGGCATACAAATGTCCGTTATAAGGATATCCGGCTTCTCTCTTCGGATCAGTTCCAGACCCTCCGCCCCATTGCCGGCTGTCCCGGCCACAACACATCCCAGATCTTCCCACTTAATGGTTTTCTCAAGACCTTTTACAATAATCGGTTCATCATCAATGATTACTGCCTTATACATAGTTTCCACTACCCTCCACCCGTCTGTTCCTCAGACATCTTCGAATTTCCCGGCAGCAGCCCCTGCAGTACACTATCCTTTCACGGCCCCGGCCGTCAGTCCCTTGACGATATATTTCTGTAAAAACAGATATACGATCAGCAGAGGGAATACAATCAGCGACACACTGGACGCCATCAATCCATAATTGGTTCCCTCCTGAGAAGTCAGCAGGCTTAAGAGTACTGTGACCGAATACTCCGGCTTGGTCTTCAAAAAGAAGGACTGGGTAAACAGGTCGTTGTAACTCCACAGGAACGAAAAGATTCCCACGGTGGCAAAAGACGGCTTACAAAGCGGCATGACCACCTTGAAGAACAGCTGAAAGGCATTGCTTCCTTCCACATAGGCCGCCTCCTCCAATTCAATCGGAAGTCCTGCGATATATCCCCGCAGCACCACAATGGCGAAGGAAAGATTCCCCGCGATCTGGGGCAGGATAACTGCCATCAGGGATTTCGCAACCTGGTTCGTATTGGCCAGCCCGATTACATTCATCATCCGGATCACCGGAATAATCGTGGCAAACGCCGGGAACATCATTCCCGCCAGCACCAGACTGTTCAGCAGCCCCTTCAGCTTAAAATCATACCGCATCAGCGCGTAAGCCGCAAGACCGGAAAACAGTATGACCGCCCCCGCCACGCTTAAAGATATTACGATGCTGTTCCGATACGCTCCCAGAATGTTTACCCGGTTGAACGCCGTCCTGTAATTGTCCAGTGTAAACAAATCCCCTATGGGAAGAGAAAAGGAATCCGAGCGGATAATCTTTTTATTTTTAAAAGAATTCATCAGGATCCAAAATAACGGGTATATCGTTGTCAGCGCCCATGCGGACAGCACAACGTAAATGCCCGCCATCCCAAGAGATATTCTGCGGCGCTTTCGGTTGGTCTTAAAAGTTGTCCCTGCCATATCCGCTCCTCCTAATAATCTTTTTCCTTGAAAACTGCGTTTACAGTTTTCGCGGTGACCACGCCCAGGACTACGATCAGGACAGAAATCGCCGAGCTGTAATCCACATTATGCGACTCAAAAGCATGATAATACATATAGGTGCCTGTCAGCCAGGTACTGTTGCTGGGCATCCCCTTGGGGAACATGATCCAGGGCAGGTCAAATACTTTTAACGCGCCCGTCACTGCCAGCACGCCGCAGGTACAGATCACATTGTGCAGAAGCGGCAGGGAGATATAGCGCACCCGCTGCCATCTTGAGGCCCCGTCAATGGTGGCCGCCTCGTACAGTTCTTCAGATATGTTATTCAGTCCCGTGATCAGGATGATAAAGTAGAAGCCCACATATTGCCAGGTGACAGGAACTATCATGGTCAGCATGGCATGGGAACTGTCCTTAAAATCCAGCAGTTTTGTGGCCCCGAGCAGCTCCCGCAGTTGGTTCAGCATCCCCTTGTCATACAAAAATACAATATTGAACAGAAGTCCCAGCGCTGTGGCCGCAATGACAATGGGGAAAAAATAAACCGTCCTGAAGAATTTTTGCCCTTTCTTGATATTATCCACCATAAGCGCCAACACAATGGCAATCCCCACCTGTCCGATGATTGTAGCCGCGATCATAATCAGTGTGTTGAGCAATGCCGTCCATATATTCGGGTCTTTACAGAGTTGTATGTAATTGGTATACCAGGGAGCGTTCCACCCTTTGGCGGACGCGCCCAGATTGTTGATCTCTTTAAAGCTGTTTAAAATGTTCTGCAGAAAAGGATAATACAGAAAAACAGCCAGAAAGATAAACGCAGGCGCCAGGAAAAAAATGACGGGTTTCTTATTCTTATAGATGTTTGAACTCATAGCAGCGCTCACACCCCTTTCTAAAAGCCGGAGCGGAGAACATTTCTTCTCCGCCCCAATGATCCGTTCCTCACAATCACTACTTACCTGCTGCCACCAGATCCAGAAGTTCTTCTACCGCTATCGTGATGTCTTTCTTTCCTGTTACGATATCAGGCATTCCGTTAAATACCGGTACTCTCGCTTCCTGCGTTACCTGATCCTGCACTGCGGCCGACATACCGGTGGCTCCCTTAACCAGTTCAAGTCCTGCCACTGCCAGAGAAGACAGCTGTGATTCGTCTACCTGGCTCCCGTTCTTCAAAGCCGTTGCCGATACGCTGGCGAATTGGGTGACCATCTCATCGGATGTCATATAAGAGATGAAATCCACACATGCCTGCCTCTTTTCCGGATCATCCCAGGCCTTTCTGGTAATATACCAGCCGGAGGACAGTCCGCCGATAATATCCGTTGTCAAACGGTCGTTTTTGCCCGGTACATAAGTTACCGTAAAGTTGTCAATATCATCCGTTGCTCCCTCAATGCCTCCCACTTTCCAGGAACCGTCGATCAAAAATGCCGCCTTGCCGTCAATAAAGAGCTGGAAAGTCTCGCCGTCTGTGGCGGACAGGGTATTCTCCGGCAGGAAACCATACTCATATAAGAGTTTCATATCTTCAATGCCGTCCACCCATGCCGTGCCGTGCTTATCCGCTACGGAAGCCGGTACAATATTATGGGTTGCAGGAGTCAGATAATTGTAGATGCAGAACTCAAACCAGTAATGAGGAATCTCCGCGAAGGACGCCGCAATGGGAGTATATCCCGCATCCTTTATCTTCTGGCAGGTTTCCAGGAACTCATCCCATGTGGTATCAGGCCCGGGGATTTCCACATTGGCCGCCTCACACACCGCCTTGTTCACAAACATACCTTCCCAGTAGCCGTTCATGGGTATGGAATAATTCTTTCCGTCCAGAGGAGAAGCTCCCAGCATGCCATCCTTCATATTCGACGCGTAGTCCGGATAAGTCTGGCGAATCTCATCAATGGAAACCACCTTCCCCGCTTCCACGAAGGGATTGGAATCCACACCGTTAAAGTAGAAAAGCACATCCGGTTCCGAACCCATCTCAAAGTCCGATATGATTCTTGCCTTAAAGGTCTCTGTGGAGGAGCCCGATGCATCGTTGAGCTTATTCCCCGTCTCCTTCTGCCATGCAGCGATGGCATCCTGGTAATTGGCGGCGTTTGTATCTTCTCCCGCAAAAGTTGTTGTCACATTCAGAGTGACCGGACCGGTGGGGGTTTTTACATCTTCCACCGACTCCGTTGACGGAGAACTGCTCCCCGCGGAACTGCTTCCCGGAGTCGACGCCGCTCCCCCTGAATCGTTGTTGCCGCAGGCGGCCAGCGACAGTACCATTGCGCCCGACAATAACGTTGCCAACATTTTTTTCATAGTTTTTACCTCCCTGGTTTTGAATGACCATATACCTCATATGGCCTGTTATCGTATCACAAACCCCGTATCCTTTTCTTTCGGTGTTTGCTATGAATTTATCATACAATATAAAAGGAAAACACGGAATTGTCAGATTTGCTATTTCTTGTCTTTTATTGTCGCCTGCACTTCGATCCTGCTTACCGTCTCGCCGCTCTCCTCATTTCGGATCGCCAGCCCGTATTCCTCACCGTAGATGATTTTGATCCGCCTGTTCACATTGCGGATTCCCAGACTTGCGGAACCCACGTCTCCCGGCTCATAATCGTCTGACAGCAGCATTTTGATCTTTTCCTCATCCTGCCTGGACAGCCGGCCCATATTGCGCACCTCTATCACCAGTCTTTCCCCCTCCCGGAAGATTCTCACCGTGATCCGGCCCTCCGTCTGTCCGTTGATCCCATGCTCCACCGCATTCTCAATAATCGGCTGGATAATCAGCCTGGGAACTTTCAGGGAACGCAGACTCTCATCCACATCCGTTTCCACCTTCAGCCGCTCTCCCATCCGCTGGCTTATGATAAAAAGATAGGCCTCCACATAGGACATTTCCTCTGCCAAAGTCACAAATCTCCTGTGCCGCCTGTCCATGGTGGCCTCCAGCATAACCGACAGGCTCTCGATCATCCGGCTCACCTCATAATTCTCATGAATCCGGGCCTCCCAGTTGATGATCTCCAGGGCATTGTTCAGAAAATGCGGGTTGATCTGCGCCTGCAGCGCCATGATCCGGGCGTCCTTCAGGGCAAGCTCCTCCGTATAGATTCTGTGGATCTGATCCTGCAGTCGGGCCGACATATGGTTAAACGCTTCCGCCAGATATTCGAAGTCCTGGCTGTTGGCACTGTTTTCAATCTGATATCCAAAATGTCCCTCCTGCAGCATATGGGCAGCCCGGATCAGATTACTTACCGGTTTTGTCACCTTCCTGCGGAAAAAGAGAAATACGATCCCCACCAGAGGCGCCATAAAGAGCAGCAGGAGCAGAGAGATATATTTCAGCGCATAGGTTTCGTCAATCACCGCCTGCCTGTTCAAAGAAATGAGATATCCGATATAATGCCGCTTCGGTTTACGGACTGCATAGACATAATACTCTCCGTTTTTCTTCATAAGGCTGCACTCCCTGTTATTATCCTCGAACAGTTCCGGTCCTATTCCCGGCCGGCCTTCCAGGAAGCCGCTGTTATCCCCGGCCAGGAAAACGCCGTCTATATAGATAGCACTGCCCTCATAGCCCCATGCGCCGTCAAGACTGCCGAACACCACATCCGTGTTTAATTCCATGGTCAGCACCGCATAGGGATGATAAGAGGTGGTCATCAGATTGCGGATCAGATACACCCCGCCCTCTATGGCCACCACCGCCACATCCGTATCCAGTTCCTTGGAAATCTCCAGAACTCCCGGCATCACCTTTTCCTCAAACCTGCGTCCCGCCTGATAGACCGCATTGCTGGTACTTCCCCGGTAGGCGGCGAAGAAATGCTCCTGCGGCTCACCCGTAAACAGCAGGGAAGTATACAGAAAGCTGTCGTCATAACAGTACTGCCGTTCCAGAAAAAGATTGACCGTTTTTCGAAAGGCAAACAGATTACCGTCCGTCAGGAAATTCTCATAACTTTCCCGCACCGTGGGAAAATAGGAGGCGTTTCTGGACGCCTCCACTGCGGCGTCCATCCGCATCTCGCAGATTCGAAGCGCATTATCCGCCGAGGTGACGATCATGCGCTCCGTCTGGGAATTAATCTTCCCCACCGCCATGTAAAACATCATATACGAAGCGAGCGCAAGGGGAAGAAGCCAGCACAGAAGAAGCAGACTGACCATGCTCCACTTTAAAGGTGCTTTTTTCAATGCCCTGCTTTTTTGTCCTTTCATCACTTCTTCAACCCCAGAAACGCTTCATAAATACCGCATACCTGCTTCGCCATCTCCGGCTCCGGCATTTCACAGAAGATTCGGAGCAGCGGTTCCGTTCCCGAAAATCTTCCGATCACCCATCCGCCGTTTTTAAAATACACCTTGCTGCCGTCCAGATAGGAAACCCGGTCTATCTCATAGGGAAGTTCCGGCAGCTTCTTTTCCCCGATCAGCAAGCCCTGTATGCGCTCCTTTTTCTCCTGATTAAACTTATAATCCCGCTCTTCCATAAAGATCGCGCCGCATTCCTCCTGGATCTCTCCGTAGATTTCCGACAGCTTTTTCCCTGTCACCGCGATCATTTCCACCAGAAGCGCCGCCGCGTAGATGCCGTCCTTGCCGTTGATATGTCCCCGCACCGTAAGGCCGCCGGAAGATTCGCCCCCCAAAATCGCGTCCACCGCGTTCATCTTCGCGGAAATATGTTTAAAGCCCACGGGCACCTCATAGCATACCTGCCCGAACCGCTCTGCCACCTTGTCCAGCATATGGGTGGTGGCGATATTCCTCACCACCGGTCCCTCCCATCCCTTATACTTTACCAGATAATAATACAGAAGCACCAGGATGTCGTTGGGATGCAGGAAGCGCCCCGTATCGTCAATCACACCGATTCGGTCCGCGTCTCCGTCCGTGGCAATGCCGATGTCCGCCCTGCTGTCCAGAACCGTGTTCTGAAGATGTTTGAGCGTAGCCGCATTGGGCGCCGGCAGCTTTCCGCCGAAAAGGGTATCATGTCTGTCATGGATAACCGTCAATTCGCATCTCGCCGTATGCAGAATCGTGGCCAGAGACGTTTCGCTTACCCCGAATAAAGGATCCAGCACCACCCGCAGCCCCTTGGCCCGGATCATATCCATATTGACTGCCGATATGATATTGTCCAGATATTCATTCAGCGGATAAATCTCCTGAATGAGCCCCCCGGCCAACGCTTCCTCGTAATCCATCTCCCGCACCGAATCCCGGTCCACTCTCCCGATATATTCTTCGATCTCCCGGGTCTGGTTCTCGTCCGCGTCCCGGCCTCCCGCCGTAAATACCTTAATACCGTTATAGATGGCAGGGTTATGACTGGCGGTGACCATCATTCCATAGGGAAATTTGTGTTTCATCACATAGTACATGATCAGCGGAGTAGGCGAGGATTTGTTGATCAGATAAGCGGTAATGCCCTCCGCGGCGAACACTTCTCCCGCCCACCGCATGGCTTCCTTGGACAAAAAGCGCCTGTCATAACCGATTACAATCCCCTGCTGTGTCTTTCCTTCCGCTTTCATCTTGTCGCTCAGCGCCCTGGCCAATATCTGGATATTGGCTTTCGTAAATCCGTCTCCGATGATCTCACGCCAGCCGCCTGTACCGAATTTAATCATATCATTCCCCTGCCTTTCCCATCACAACTCTGACCCGGTGCATTGTTCCGCTCTTCATAAGAGGAATCCGCTCCGTCTTTTCGCCGTCAAGATACAATTCTTTCACGCCTTTCATTACCCCCTGGGGATTGACTACCTCTATCTCATATGTAACGCCCCGCCATTGCCTGGTTACGCTGAAGTGATCCCAGTCCCCGGGCACGCAGGGGTCTATCTCCAACTCCTCAAACCCCGGGCGCACGCCCAATATATACCGCGTAGCGGCAAAATAGGCCCAGCCCCCGCTTCCGGTCATAAAGGGATGCCTTGCGCGCCCATGGGCCGAATGGTCTTTTCCCATAATAAACTGACAATACGAATAGGGCTCCGCTTCCCTTATCTCTATTTTATCATTTTGCCAGTAGGGACACAAGGCATTATAGAATTTCATGGCCCGGTCGCCTCTTCCAAGCCTGCATTCCGCCGCCCAGGCCCAGGGATTGGGATGGGAAAAAACCGCTCCGTTTTCCTTGACCCCCGGATAGACCCTGGTGACAAAACCGATATCATCGTCCGGCACCGTATAAGAAGGGGCGTTCAGCATCAGGCCCCAGGGCGTATAGAGATACTCGTCCACACTGTCCATGGCGCGGCGGCCCCTCTCTTCCTCCGCCGCGCCGGAAAGGACTGCCCAGGCATTGGATTCCAGATGGACCCTTCCTTCCCTGTCCTGATGGGTTCCGATCTTTTTCCCGTTTTTCGTGATGCCCCGGATAAACCATTGGCCGTCCCAGAGTTCCTCATCGCAGATCTTTTTCACCTGCTCCGCCATCTTCCGATAGGACGCCGCATCCTCCGACCTGCCCAGGTACCCGGCCAGCTCTATGAAATGATCCAGCGCCCAGTAATGCAGGAAGGAAACCATGGCGCTCTCGCCGCCGCCCAGATTCAGACAATCATTCCAATCCGCGCGCAGCCCCTTGCAGATGCCATGTTCTCCTACCTGCCTGGCAGAAAAGTCCAGAATCCGCTTCATATGCTCATAGACCGTTCCCTCTCCGCCGTCCGCGTAGGTAACCAGCTGATCCACAAATCCGGTCTCTCCCGTCTCCTTGATATACTCCACAATGGACGGGATCAGCCACAGCGCATCGTTTGCGCAGGCATCCGCCAGTCCATGCACCATATTGTCCCTGTCCGGAGCCGGAATCACGGTAGGGGACTTGAAGGGTTTCTGCTCTGTTTTCGGCTGAAACCACTCCGGCTGAAACAGATGCAGCCCATACCCGTCCGAGACAAGCCCCTGGAGCAGTTCCAGAATACGCTGCCGGCACTTTTCCGGATTGGAATGGGGGATCGTCATGGCGTCCTGTGCCGTATCCCGATAGCCAAGGCCGACCCTTCCCCCCACCTCAATGAAGGATGCAAAACGGGAAAACATCACATTGATTTCCGACTGATAAAGCGTCCACAGATTAATCAATGTATTCATGCCTTCATTGGGGGTCTGAATCTGCAGTTTCTCCAGTTTCGCGTCCCAGAAGGCCCGCAGCTTCTCATAAGCCCTGTCCGCCGCCTCCGGCGCGGCGTATCTTTGACGCGCTTTCTTCCCCTCTTCTCTGTCCCCTTCTCCCAACAGGAACAGAATCCTGACCTCCTGGCCGGGCTCCAACCGGATATTTTTCTGTAAAGAGCCGCAGTGATTGTTTCCCAACTCATAAGAGCCGCCGCATTGTCCCTTCTCCACGGACACAGGATTGTTCTCCGTCCTGTAGCTGCCGATAAACCGGTCCCGCAGACAGTCAAATCCATCCGGCTCCTCATTCATGGTAAAATATTGAAAACCGAATTCCTCGTAAAACAGATCACATTCAATCACTCCGTCCTCATAAGAGGAGCCGGAGCAGTACAGACTCATCTGGAAATTCTGGTTGTCAATGGCAATATGATGGAAAGAGAATTCACAATAACTGAACAAACTCAAATCCCTGGGCCTGGTATCCTCATTCTTCACCACCACATCCCACAGTTCCAGCTTGTCCCCCAATGGCACGGAAAGCGTCTGCTTCGCCCGTATTTTATCATAGCAGCACTCATACACCGTGTAGGACATCCCATGACGGCAGACATATTCCGCCTGATCCAGGGGTTTCCCCACCGGCTGCCAGGAAATACTCCAATAGTCTTCGCTGTCATTGTCCCTGAGATACACATAATGCCCCGGCCTGTCCATAGGCACGCTGTTTCCCCGGAATCTCGTAATCCTGTGATACTCCGGGGTCTTGTAGAAAAGGTAGCCTCCCGCCGTATGGTTTACCACTGCGCAGAGATCTTCCACCCCCAGATAATTAGTCCAGGATACCGGCAAATCCACCCTGTCAATTACATACTCCCGATTTTCATTATCAAAATGGCCATATTTCATCTTTCTCTTCCTCCTTCCGCCGAGCCTCTTACAGCCTATCCTCATTATATCCTTTTCCAAAGAGCATTGGATATGGATAAGTATGCGAATATTTGTCTTTTCTTGGGAAGTCAACTCGGCGCCGTTTTTCCCTGCTTGTACAGCTGGCAGATTTAAGGTGACGGAAAAACGGCGGTATTCCATAGCCTTTTAGGTTTATGAAATACCGCCGGTACAGTGTTTTTTCCTAAATATTCAGGAGAAATATGCAGGCCATTGTAACATGGAGGTAGGGGAATGTCCAGGAATTTAAGATAAAATTATTGCATTTTTCTGATGTATCTACTGGGTACTGCATCTGCCAGCCATACTTTTTCATTGCCTAAGTAAAATTTTATTCCGTCATTCCATGCCGTTTTTGCATCAATAATTAATATACATGGCTTATCATCATGGCGCTTTCCTACATTTTCAGCAGTCTCGATGTCTTGTGATAAATGAACATATTGCCTGCTTTGGGGTAATAAGCCATTTTTACTAATTGATTCTACAAATCGCCTTGCTGTACCATGATACAAAACATTTGGCGGCATTTTGTCTTTTTTTAATATCTTCATCGGCATAGAATGTCCATAAAATGCCCTGATTTTTCCACCTACAAGTTCATGGCGTTTCTTCTCAGACTTTTCAATCATCTCATGCAAATCTGCTTCACAAATGTTGCTCCATTGATCGGTCCTATGTAATGCATCTAAAAGCTGCTCAACTGGAACCCAGCCTTCTTCATTCATTTCCAGTTCATATTCCCATGGAGCATGACGCAGAGCATAAGAAATTTCTTTACTCAATTCTTCCAACTTATTCATCTTCTATTACCTCATCTCCTTGAGTTATAAATTGAAACATACCAACTCCATCCATGCCCAGAATGCCACCTACACTATGGTAGTGTTCTGCATGGTGATGCAGTGCTGTTTTCCCTGTTTATCCGATTTTCTTTTTTATTACCGTTGTAATGTGGCCTTGCCCCTAATTTTTGCAATATTCATAGTCATAATATGTCGTCCGATATGAATGTATAAAAAATGTTTGATGATACATATCTCCTGTTTATGTTGCGAAAAGAATTCGTCTGGCGATGCATACAAGCCAAAATCAAAAGCAACCGCTTCTCTTTGAATAAAAGTATCGTTTCCCTTCCAATCAATAGGAGGATTTTCAAAACAGTTTGTTGCAACAGCATATCCCTTAAATAAACCTTTTTGATTCGGATATTTTTGTTGCAATGCTGATAAGTATTTTTTGTCTAAGATAACCCCCTCTAAAGAAACCCATGTTGTTCCATAATATACTTCTACCCATGTATGCAAGATATATTGTGGTGCCAATTTTGCAATTATTCCACTTGTTGCACCTTTTTGGAAATCTTTTGTGACTTTAGATGCATGTAAACGACATGGAATATTGACAGCTCTCAATAAAGCCATAAGCAAAGTAGATTTTGTATTACATTGTCCAATACCATCCTTTAAGACTTCGGCAGCAGAAAGAGTATCATCAGCATTATACCCAAACAGTATCTTGTTCTGGACAAAATCATAAATAGCATCTATTTTGGAGAAATTATCAAGTTTATTCCAACCGTTTACTTGAACCAAAGATTTTATCGAATCCGAGTTGTAGTTTACCATTTCTGTTTCCTGTAAAAATCGTTGTTCCATCATCGTTTCACCTCCTGGCTAAAATGATATTCCTATAAGTTTTTGCCCGCTGCATTAATATCTAATAATCCATCTAAACTCAAAAAAAGTTGCAGCATCCAATGGCGATGGTTTTCTGCACTTATGCGATTTGTAAGTGCCCCTATTCTGTCAGTATGCCAATATATATAATTCACAATAACTTTATCCTTCCTTTGGGTAATGACTTGTTACACACCTCAAATTATAACTCTATTTGCAATATTTTTCAATGTTCTCACAATTGGATCACGAAATAAAGTACTACTTAAATATAAAATAGTGTTTCGTTCTCATATTCCACCCCGAAATGTAAAACAATTTTGAGCTGTCCCCAGCAGCAGAGTAAGACCCGCAGGCCAGTCATTGTACTCCCCTATAGTCGCCACCGGCTGTCCAAGCGAATACCAACGGCGGGGTTTATCCGAATGAAATCAAGGCCCTGCAAAAAGATTATGCGGACTTATGGGGGCCGCTTTCCGAACTGCTGGAGATGCTTCCGGCGAGTGTGGCTACACTTGCCCTGCTTGCCGCTAACGCACTCCATCGGAAACGCCGTGAAAAAACGGAGGCGTCGTTTGCCCAGCATCCTTGTCAAATGGAGTATAATAGACAATAAAGAACATTTC
>CAJTPO010000076.1 GCA_910578115.1 uncultured Lachnospiraceae bacterium
GCTTTCTGGCGTTTATTTTAGTATGTCTTAACCACCACTTTAAGGCTTCACACTATCTTCTGCTCCTGTTCTACTATTCTGTTTCTTTTTGCTTCGCTCAGGCGAAGAACATCAAGAAAATACAATTTGTACAATTTTTCAAATTCACTGAACCGTCAATTTCTTATTTTCAATCATAACTCTTTTATTGCAATGCCTCAAATATCTTTCCGAATGCGAAATAATGATGATAATTCTGTCAGCATACATTGCAAGGATTTCCGTGATAATATCTTCGCCGCTCTTTTCATCGATGGCATTAAAAGATTCGTCCAATATGATAACATCGGGATCCTGCAGGAATATCCTGCCCAACATGATCTTCTGTTTATCGCCGCCTGAAAGATTGGCTCCATTCTCATAAACAGTCATATCCAGTCCCTGCTCACTTTCCAGAAATTTCTGCATAAATTCCATTTGCAGAAGCCGTTTCCATTTTTCTTCCGGCACGGTGCTTCCCAAAGTAATGTTTTCTTTAATAGAAAAAGGGAGCAGATAGGAATTTTGATCCAGATAAAATATTTGGTTCCTGAGTGCGCGATTTTCAATCATTTTCAGATCGAAACCGTTGATCTTTATCCCTTCACAGTGCAGAAATTTGGTCAGCATTTTTACAAAGGTAGATTTGCCGCTGCCCGAATCTCCTGTCAAGGCTATTCGGTCTCCCTTTTGAAATGCAAAGTGTCCCTCTGTGATCAGTTTTGTATCTCCATAACAGATATTTTTGATCTCACCAGAGATGATCTCGATTTTGCCAGGGACAATATTTCCGTCCTCTTCATAATTTGCCTCAATTTCTTCTGAGACAAAGCGGGCCGCCCCATGCAGGTCACGCAGATTAATCTGTATATTGATTACTTCTCCAATGGAAGTATAGTAGATATCATTGATCAGATTTAAGTAGATCATATCTCCAATAAATGCTTTTCCGGTAATAAATAAATAAGTAATGTAGAGAAAACAGCTGTTTTTCAGCAGTAACGATATGTATTCTAAAATCGTACATATATCCATTGCGTAGGAATTTGCCTTACGTTCCATTTTGGTGATATTTCCAATACTTTTACTGATAAAGGATAAAATTCCCTCTTTATCACAGTATTGCTTAATACTGTTTACATCAGAAATAACTGCTTTCATATTTTTATTATTTTTTGCCGAAATATTCTGCAGTTCGTAACTGTACTGAGACAGTCTGGATTTTTCGCCATTTAATAATTTCTGAAATCCAAAATACTGCAGCGGAATCTGAAGAAAATACAATACAGCTAATTCCCTGTTGATTTTCGTAACCATGCATAAAACGACAGTGACTGTGATTGCGGACACAAAGATTCCGGTAAGAGAGGTACAATACAGATTAAATATTGTGGAAACTGTATGGTTAACTCTTTCCGCTATATAGGAGGGTTCCATTTCATTGATTTTATTATAGGAAACATGAAAAATTTTTTGATACAAATTGCGCGTTTCTTCGTTTTTAAATTTTTCCGTGAACCAGAAGCGAAAACGGTTATACAGAAATTTGATGGCATATAACATTGTCAGCACGATCAGATAAATGAGGATCTTTCCTGTATGAAAGCCGTCTTTTAGTGTAATGTCTGTGGCGTTTCGCAGAATCAACGGTGCAATAACAGACAGGGAACTTATCATGAGCAGAAGACATATGTTTTTCAGGATCTCTTTGTAGTATCTGTGAAACAGTTCTTTATCATATAAGAATTTCATGGGTTACCTCCGTATCGACTCCTTATGAGATACATTTTATATTTCGTATAAAAAATAACTTTGCGATGATTGTATTTTATCATAAAGGCAATTTTGTTTGTATGGATTATCTATAAAATTTCATAATGCGAAATTATAGAAACAGTCTATATGATATCCATGCAGGCATGGCTGCATGGCACGTTGCTTCGCGGGAATAAAAACGGCATTCTCTGCCGGTTTGCTTCAGAGAATGCCGTATTGGATATTGGTGATTTATTGTAAAACTGCCTGAAAAGTCATATCCCTGGTTATGGGTGTATTGCTGTCTGGCTGCATGCCGTCTTCGGCAGATACCCAGGCAGTTACATTTGCGTATTCAGTGGATACCTGTGGAAGTTCCGGCAGGGTATCGTTGTCCAGAACATACAGTGTGTCATAGACAACTCCTTCGATCAACAAAGTGATTGTGTGAACGGGAATCTGTTCTATCCACACCTGATCGAGAAAGGCCTTCCGTCCTGTGATATAATCGGCCAGAAAGGCAATCTGCTTCGACCGGTCACCGCTGTATCCGTTTTCGACATACTGTTCCTCCCAACGTACCTGGTCCATAGCGGCGGAAGCGGCAGTGATCTCGTCCAGCATCGGCAGGATTTCATCGGCCAGGAGGGATAGATATGAGCTGATCTCATCTCTGTAGCAGGAAATGATCTGTTGATAAAATTCCGGCTTATTGTAAAGGCTTTGAAACCAGACCGAAGAGTCACTGTGGGATGACAGTCTGGACAGGCGCTCCGGGGATGTGGAGATCTGACCCAGATATGCCGGCGAATTTCCCCAGGAAACATCGTAATCCCAGACAGGCCCGGCATACAGACGGCTGTCGATAGTATCCGAATCCTTGTAGAAATAGGAGCTTGCCACGCCGCCGTCATAGTTGGCAGTGATTTCTTCCAGCAGATATTTACGGACAAAAGAGTCTACATCGATCAGATCCTGATAAGATTTTCCGGTAGCACTGTCGATGCCTTCCGCAGAAAGAATGGCATTCTCTACGCTTTGGACATAGCTGTCGATATAAGCGATCTGTGCCTCTGAGGTGTATTCCGGGTCACGGACGATAAAGCACTCCTTCGCTTCTGTAATAAAATAACTTTCGTTTATTTCCACTTCTTTTAAGAATCTGTTATCGAAATCCCGCTCGATCAGATACCCGCCTGTGATATCGTCAGGATCGTTGGGAATCTGTCTGGCTTTGGTAGTATCTGTCCATGCCGTCTCATAGGAGCTCAAATCTTCTGTGTCATTTTCATATTCGGTAGCTTTCTCCAGATCTGAGATCGGCAGACGGTTTTCCTGCACTTCAATCTTTTCTACAACGTAATAATTACCGAGATATTCTTTGTTCACATACAGATCGACAAAGGTTCCTTCTTCCGACTGTGCCAGGCCGAGATGTTGACCAAGACTTCTGGAGAGAGCGTTGCGGATCAGGGTAGAATCGGCGGAATTGGAGACGAATACCCATTTTTTACCAGATTCCATCCCAAGAAAAGGAGCGGATTTTGTAAGTTTGATCTGATAAGGTTTTTTTTCAAATTCTGTGTAGGAAGTGTTGCCCCGGCCTTTCATGTATTCCAGAGAATGTTCCAGGCTGATGCTGCCATCCGGCTCCAACACTGTGATGGTTCCGGGTTCCTTAACATTTTTATCGGTGTTGATCAGGTCTGAGGTTCCGGATTCGGTTTCGATAAAAACTGCCGGAATATGTTCCGAATACAGCCAGGTAACGGAATCAGGATCGATGTTCTCAGAAATTTCAGGTTCCAGCCCGGCTTCCTTGCAGGCGGAAGGCAGAAAAGCGTAATACTGATCGTTTTTCGTCCAGAGGAGAATTTCCTGTCCGGCTACCGAGATTTTATTGTCTGTTGTGTTTCCTGTGCCGGCTGTGGTTACAGCCGGTGCAGTTTCCATATTGTTTTCCGCTTCCAATAATCTGCTTTTCTCCAGAAGATGGGAAATGACAGTTACACATATAACTGCGGTGAAGAGAACGCCTGCATAGAGGCAGGCAGTATATTTTCTGTTCATTTTCTGTCAGTATGCTCCTCTCGGTGGTTCCAGATTGAAAAATCACACTGATGTGCTGATTTTTCAATCTGGAGTTTGTGCCGAAGCGTCCCAAACTCCTTGATCGCAGCGCAGAATTTGAGATTCTGCACGCGTTCCTCAGCAAAAACCGCTTCGGAATGGAGGAAAATCATGAAACGATGTGATCTTCCCGATTCTTCAATTATAAAGAGATGGATAATCCCACAGGGCAGTGATCCGAACCCATAATATCTTTATAGATAAAAGCATCCTGTAGTGTATTTTTCAGAGAATCCGACACAAGGAAATAGTCGATGCGCCAGCCTGCGTTCTTGGCTCTGGCGCTGAAACGGTAGGACCACCAGGAATAGGCTCCTTCCAGATCCGGATAGAAATGGCGGAAAGTGTCGATAAATCCGGCTTTAGTCAAAGCCGTGAACTTGTCCCGTTCTTCGTCGGTGAAGCCGGCATTCCTGCGGTTGGTTTTCGGATTTTTCAGGTCAATCTCTTTATGAGCGACATTCAGGTCACCGCAGAAGATGACAGGTTTCTTTTCTTCCAATTGTTTCAAATATGCGAGAAAGTCATCCTCCCAGCGCATGCGGTAGTCCAGTCTTGCCAATTCATTCTGTGCGTTGGGAGTGTAGACAGTGATAAAGTAAAATCCGGGAAATTCCAGCGTGATTACACGTCCCTCATGGTCGTGTTCTTCGATCCCGATACCATAGGAAACAGAAAGGGGTTTTGCTTTCGTGAAGATGGCCGTGCCGGAATAGCCTTTTTTCTCCGCATAATTCCAGTACTGATGATAGCCGGGAAGATCCAGTGTGATCTGTCCCTCCTGCAGCTTCGTCTCCTGCACACAGAAGAGATCGGCGTCCTCAGCCAGAAGAAATTCCGTAAAGCCCTTGCCGACGCAGGCTCTTAAACCGTTAACGTTCCAGGATATTAATTTCATGACAATAGTTCCTTTCTTTTGTGATGTATTTGATTCTATAGTTAACGACATTAAAAATTTCGTTTACTATATGAATAAGGGATCAATTATAATATTGTGTTATGATCTCATCGACGATTTCCTGTGACAGTTCATGCATTTCGTTCAGCCGCACTTCATAATTGTCTTTGGTCAGCCGTTCCGCTCCTCTGGAAAGTTTATCATAGACGTCGTAATTGATATCCTTGGAAAAATGAACGATATCCATGTAATTATCCAGATTCGTTATGACATCCCTGTCGTCCTGATAGAAATAAACTTCCGCATTGTCATATTCCAGCAATGCTTTGACGGCCTGCTTTTCATTGTAGATCACTGCGTCTCTCTCACCGCTTCTGTAGGCGTTATCCCACCAGAGCATGGAGTATGGCGAAAAGAAAAACTTAAACGTAGTCTGCGGATGAGCTTCCAGCTGGGCGGTGAGAAGTGCGATATTACCGGCAAGTTCTTCCGAATTTATGGTTTCCTCCTTCATGGGTTTGACAGACGGAAGCCTGGTGTAAAGTCCCATGGCCATGTCCTGTCCGAAGTATTTCCACTGTGCCCAGTTGTAGGAATTGCCCTCATCATAATCACCGATAAAGGAATAGGCAAGCATATAAGGCAGTTTTTCCATAATGACATCCTTGTTCAGGAGATAAGGATAATCGTTGAAAAGATTTCTGTCGTATAAGTACATCGGACAGCCGGTAGATTCATAAGTGGGCTGGGTACTTGCTGACAGGGAAGATGGATCGATATTGTAGAACACATATTTCAGATCGTGTTCTTCGAAAGCTCTGTCCAGCAGGTAACATAGATCTGCTGTGGCTCCGTAGGAACGGATCGCTTTGATGGTTCGGCATCCGAATCCCGTATCAAACCAATGATTGTTATAATTCTCGCAGACCGATGATCCCACGATCAGAGCGTCATAGTCGAAGGTGCGCAATGTACCGATACATTGATATTCCTTGTCTGTAAGCACTGCTTTTAAACCCGGCAGAGGCTTGTGATATTGATAAAACGGATCAAAAATCACCACCATGGCAATCACCGCCGTAAGAAGGACCAATGTCCTGATTATAAACTGTTTCAGAAATTTTCTGTCTGTTTCCATTTTTGCCTCCATCAAAAATTAAAGTATAAAAATGTACTTACCTGTGAAAGCGATATGATGCACCATACGAGCAGTATGCTGATCCCCCAGCATCTTCGCGAGGTCAGTTCGCCGCGCATGGCACGCTCACAGGCAGTGGGTCTGAAGATCAGGTAGAAGGATAATGCAAATAACAGCAGTAAAAAGATCAGATACATATAGTTTAACAGACCCGGAGCCGTCAAATCCAACACCTGTTTCAACACATACAATTCAGAAATATCTAATTGTGCGGCAATTTCATAGATTTTTCCGTTAAAGCTGCCTGAAAAGAGATTTTTAAACAGCTGTATGGCTCCCGCGATGCTCTGGCTTCTGAAAAAGAAAAGTGACATATTAAACAGTGAGAAAGTAAAGATCCACCCCAGCCATGGAGGAATATGAAAACGTGCTGGTTTCTTTTCTTCCCGGCCGCTTATGCCGATGATCCCAAGATTATCCCATACAACCAGCAGTCCCTGCATTGCTCCCCATGCCACATAGGTCCAGGCTGCCCCATGCCAGAGGCCGCTTAGCAGGAAAACGATGAAAGTATTCAATAACATACGCGCCCTGCCCTTTCTGCTGCCACCCAGAGGAATATAGACATAGGTGATGAAAAAGCGTGACAGTGTAATATGCCATCTCTGCCAGAATTCCTTGATACTGCAGGATCTGTAGGGGGCATTAAAGTTGATGGGAAGCTCGATATTGAACATTTTACCAAGGCCGATGGCCATATCGGAGTATCCGCTGAAATCAAAGTACAGTTCGAAAGTATAGGACAGAACCACTGCCACAGTGGAAATGCTGTCAAGGGAAAAAGTCTGTGCAAATCCGTAGTTGGCAGCAAGCGCAAAAGTGTCCGCTAAAAGTACCTTTTTGGAAAGTCCCAATACGAATAAATAAATACCGCGGGAAAACGAGGAGACATCAAAGCGCCGGCGGGTATGGTCTTCAAACTGCGGGATCATTTCCTTATATAAGACGATCGGTCCGGCAATCAGCTGTGGAAAAAAGGTGACAAACGTAAGGTAATTTAACAGAGAATAATGCTCTGTTTTTCCCAGGCATCTGTCGATCACGAAAGACAGCTGCTGGAATGTAAAAAAGCTGATGCCAAGAGGCAGCAGGATATGTTTCAGCGTATAGTCCGTGTGAAAAACGTAATTAATATTTTCCACGAAGAAGTCATAGTATTTGAAATAAAACAGGATGCCCAGATTGAGAAAAACGCCAAAAACGAGACCGACACGATTCCACAGGTTCCTGTGTGCGGAATCTTCACGAATCAGCGTCAGCAGAAAGCTGAGCGCATAGTTTAAACCGATACTGGACAGGATGATGGCCAGATAGTAAACGTTAAAATACCCGTAAAACCAGAGAGACATACCGGCTAAGAAGAGGTTGGCCAGACGGTACTGACGACCGTTGTTCAGTACATACCAGCCGAGAAGTACGACCGGCAGAAACAGGAAGATGAATATATATGAGTTGAATAACATACAGCAAAATTCCTTTCGGGAGATTTATGTTCCATGAAACAGGACTGCCAACATGAGTTTTGGAAAATCCTCACGGTAATATACATATTTTTCAAATTAAGGTAAAAACTAGTACCGGGTATAGTATATCAAATAGACTGCATGGAGACAATAAAGAAACAATTAAGAAAATGGAGGAACAGGAAAGCCAATATGAAAAAGAGTATCGCGGTTATGGTAATCGGAGGTATCTGCCTGTTAAGTGGCTGTGAAGATCAGCTTCCGGAAAACGATCTGGTTAATAACGGGCAGGCTTTCGAGATGAAGCAGGCGGAGGATGATGTCCAGGCGGGAAACTTTCCTATGATGAAGAAAGAAAAATTCATCCCCCTAACGGAATTGAAAGAGAATGTCAGGGAGCTTTTGGGAGATAATTACTGGCCGGAAGTGGATCTGACGAAAGAAGAACTTGCGCAGAGAATCGGTATTACGGAAGAAATGTATGTAGACTTTCTGGCGGAAAAGCAGGTGTTGGATGCTCATATCGATACGATGATCATTGTTCAGGCGAAGGAAGCTTATGTGGGGGCGGTGGAACAGGCGCTGGAGAATTATCGTTCGGCCATCATAGAAGAAAACCGTGACCATCCACAGAATCTGGGCAAAGCCAAGGCATCCCGGATGGAGACGATCGATAATTATGTCTGTTTCGTACTGCTGGGAGCTGATACGACCGCCATCGCCGAACAGGGAGAGGAACAGCTGATCGATTACTGCCAGGAGGAGAACGAGCGGGCGCTGTATGTGTTGGAACAGGATATATTGGAACATCTGCGGGATTGAATGAGTATTATGGAATCTTTCCTGCAGAATATTTGAAATCTTTGTAACCTGGTAATGACACAAAGAAGAGATTTGTGTAGAATGATAGCTGGATACTAAATTGAAAATTGTACCTGTGCCCGGATTCACAGGCGGTGCAGGAATGGAGGATTCTATAAATGAAAACAGATGAGAAAGAAATCAGGCTTATGGCTACAGATCTGGACGGAACATTGCTCAATTCCCGCAAAGAAGTTCCGGCAGAGTTCGAGGATTGGGTATGCGCACACCCTGATATCAAAACAGTGATCGCCAGCGGCCGGCAGTACTATAATATCAGGAAGCTGTTTCCAAAAGCCGCCGACAGAATGATCTATCTGGCGGAAAACGGCGGGATGGTAGTCGAAAACGGGGAAGTCATCTACGCGAGTACGATCAGGGAAGAAGATGTGTTAGACTGCATTGAGCGCTTTCAGGAGAAGGAAGGCCACGTGGTC
This sequence comes from uncultured Lachnospiraceae bacterium, assembly GCA_910578115.1. GTDB lineage: Bacteria > Bacillota > Clostridia > Lachnospirales > Lachnospiraceae > UBA3282. The sequence goes on from CAJTPO010000076.1 coordinate 8,761, forward strand.
ATTGTCTGCGGGGAAAAATCAGCGTATATGTGCCATGCCGGTGAGGATGCGGAGCGGAACGCACACATGTATTATGAAAATCTGAAATTTGTGGAAGACCTGCGGGGCTGTGTGCAGGAAGATCATATGATCAAGATCGCGGTTTTCTTTGAGGATTATGATGCGGATACATATTACAGGGGCATGGAAAAAGTACATGACAGGCTTAATGTGGTATTGTCGGGGGAATGCTGGATCGATATTGCCAATAAGGAAGTATGTAAAGGTGCGGCCCTGAAATTTCTGCAGGACAGATACGACATAAGCGCCGATGAGAGTATGGCGTTCGGGGATTTCCTCAATGATGAGAGTATGCTTCTGCAGTGTACGGAAAGCTATGCCATGAGCAATGGACATTCGCTCTTGAAGGAAAAGGCGCGCTATATCGCGCCGTCCAACGATGAAGATGGCGTGATGAAGATTCTGCGTGCTGTTAACTTTTGTAATTGTTCCTGTTCATGATGTGTGATAGTATCGAATTAAGCATTTTAAGAGACAAATTTACAAATAACGGCGTAGCATGAATGGAGGGAGTTCATACATGATATTTCGAGTTGGCGTTGGAGAATCTGATTTTGCCGCACTGCGCAGGTCGGGTAAATACTATGTGGATAAAACGGCTGTCATGTATGAGCTTGTGGTTGATAAGGAATTTTGTAAAATTGTAATTGCAAATCCGGGCACATTTCGTATCGGTATTGATGAAGCGATTGCCGGTGATATCAGTGATGCGCGAAATGGAAAAATTTTTAATATGTTTGCACTGATCAATGTGGGCGAACGTTCCGGTACAGGGATCTGTGATGTATACCATATCTGGGCAGAAAATGGATTTAAGGAACCTTCTTATGTTGAAACAGTCGATCCTGACCGCATTGTTCTTACCCTTCAAATGGATCCTTATGATAATGGTGATGATGGTAATGATGGTAATAATGATGGTAATGATGGGAGTCTTACACAGAATGAAATATATGTCTTACAGGTTATATCCAAAATGCCTGCTCTGTCAGCTTCTAAAATTGCTGCTGCAACAGGAATCTCAAAGCCATCCGTAGAGCGGGCGCTCCGTTCTTTAAAAGAAAAGAAGTATATCCGCAGAGAAGGATCAACCCGGGGCAGATGGATCATTTTGAAAGAGAGATACAGGAGAGTATAGTGTACAGGATTGGTATATGTGACGACGACGGGGCTTTTTGTGAACAGGTGGAAGGATATCTTGCGGTTTATGCGCGGAAAACAGGAACTGTTATTGTCACAGAGATATTTCTTTCGGGAGAGGCGTATCTGGAATTTATGGAAAAGGAGCCTCCGCTTGATCTTCTTTTTCTTGATATTAAGCTGGGTGGGGCAGATGGCGTATCGGTGGGACAGAAGTTGAGACAGGATATTTTAAATGAGGTCACGCAGATCGTATATATGTCTTCGGAACAGGGCTATGCCATGTCTCTTTTCCAAAACAGACCGATGGACTTCCTGTTAAAGCCGGTGGATCAGGATACCGTAGACCGGGTCATGCAGGAATACAGGCGTGTGTATGACAGACAGAATCATTTCTTTGAATTTCAGATTGGCAGGGCGGAGCACAGGATTTCTTTTGGTACGATTCTTTATTTCCAGTGTGAGGGCAAGAAGATCCATATTGTGACATGTGATGGCCAAAGACGGCAATTCTATGGATCTATGAAAAAAGTGGAGGAACAGCTTGACAGGAATGTTTTCTGTGTCATTCACAAGTCTTATATTGTCAATGCTGCTTATGTTTCTGAGTTTCGGACCTATGAGGTCATTATGGTAACAGGGGAGACGCTGCCGATCAGCCAGCCGATGCGTAAGAAAGTGCAGAAATGGCTGCTGGAAGTATACATAATAAAACGAAGGTTATAGTATGGAGTTAAAGTTTTATGAATTGCTGCTCAGCGGATCGCTCAATGTGCTGAGCGTATACGCCAATATGAGGGTATTGAGATTATTTCTGTATCGTAAAAAGGAGAGAGCGGGAATTGCCGTGCCGCTTTATTTTTTCGTATGGCTGGTAAACTGGCTGGCTTATGCGATCCTGGAAAATTATTATCTCACAACGCTGTCTATGATCTGCGGTTTATTGTTAGCAGCGTGGGTTCTCTATGAAGGAACTGCCGGAAAAAGAGCAGCGGCCGTCGCAGTCTCAGCAGCGCTTATATTGACGGCCGAGGAAATTGTGTGGAGAGTTATGGATTTTACAGGATTAGGAGCGGATCATGAAGCGATCGGGAGCCTGTGTGCAATTCTGCTGTCTTTGAGTATTCTTTTTCTGCTTGAGAATAAAGTATCTTTGGATAAGAGTATACGATTGCTAGGTATCAGTTATTTTTATGTGATATTCGTCATTGCCGGAAGTATCGTGCTGACAGAGATATTTTCCAGTGCAGAGATTACGAATAAGCATGTTATTGTGGGTACAGCTGTCATCTATCTGCTCGATGTGACCGTATGTTTTCTATATGAAAGGGTCATTGAATCCTATCGTGAGAAATTAAAAGCAACGATCATGGAAGAGCAGGTTAAAATGTATCGGCAGCAGTTTGATATGGTAAAACAATCCCAGAGAAACCTGCAATCCATGCGTCACGATATGAAGAATCATCTGCAACGGATCAGTGATTATCTGCGGAATGCGAAATATGAGGAGGCGGAAAGGTATATAGAGCAGATGGAGGGCAGACTGGAGACTGCCGGAGAATATATACGGACAGGGAATGTGGAGATCGATGCGATCTTGAATCATAAACTGGGTATTGCGGAAGAAGCGGGATGCAAAACAGTGATAAAAGCGGATATTCCGGAACAAAAGTTTATATCGGATTTTGATCTGACTGTTCTGCTCGGAAATCTGCTGGACAATGCTGTTGAAGCTCTGCAGAAGGCGGAAGAGAAGTTTTTGAGTGTTGAGATTCGATATATGAAGGGAGTCTTATATCTTAGTGTTTCTAATTCTTTCCATGGAGTATTGCATAGGATGGACGGGAAAAGGAATAGATTTTACAGCACGAAAAAGAATCCGGAAAACCATGGAATTGGGCTGCTGAATATTGAAGATATTGTGAACAGGTATCATGGAGAAATGAGGATGGACAGCAGCGGTGGAATCTATCGGACGGATATTATTTTGTATGTACAGGACAGTGAAGTATGGAAGTAAACTTCCATTACGCATTCAAGGGTATTGCAGGCATAGACGGCAATATCCAGATGGAAGTTAGAGGTTTTGAATGAAATAGATGGATGAGAGATGCTGTGGTCGCGGCATCTCTTAATTTTTTCCTAGTAGAGATTAGTTTTTTCCAAAATGGGATAATGAAGAAAATTATATGTTATAATTATAAATGTAATAAGATTAGGTAAAATTGTGAGATTTCTTGTATTTCATATAATTTATGGGTAGTTTTTTGGCTGAAGGATAGAATAAATA
>CAJTPO010000077.1 GCA_910578115.1 uncultured Lachnospiraceae bacterium
AATAAAGTGCGTAAGTTTTGTTACCGGTAACTTACACACTTTATTTTACACTCTCCCTTTCCTCTTATGTTATAATGCGGAAAGGAACCGGGCGCTTTTCATTCTTTCTACTTTGGTTCTTTCTTATTTTTGTTTCTTTCTTATTTTTGTTTCTTTCTGATTTTTGTTTCTTTCTGATTTTATTCTTTAATATTTCTGAAAAGCACTGTTGAGCGCATAGGTTGAATCGCTGTCTCCCATCACAAAGAAGATTACATTGCCGCGGCTCTCGATCAGCATCGTCTCCGCACTGACACAGATCCATTTATTCAGATCCGCATTGTCTTTCAGTTGCTGCTTGACTGTGTCCACTTTATCCTCTTCCACTCTGAGAAGCACGAGCTGAAAAGCATTGGGGGAGATCATGGGAATGGATGCCGTCGCCTCCGTATATTCTATCTCATCCGTGCCCAGAATCGAAACTTCCATTTCCTCCGTCAGTTCAAAGGTCTCAAAACTGTCCAACCCTGCTTTAAAATCTTCCGACAACTCTGCTTTTTCATAAAGACCGGCTATGATATCCCCGAGACTGCCTTCCAGCTGATCGCTGCTCCCTTCCTTCTGCGTCCCGCAGGCACAGCATAATAATCCTGTTATGATCAGCATAAGCATTACTACTACATGTTTTGTCTTCATTTCCGTTTCTCTGCTCCTTTTTTATCTTTTTCAAACTATTATCTATTGCTTTATTTATCTTTTGCTTTTTTATCTATTACTTCTTTATATCTGTTGCTTTATTTATCTACTGCTTCTTTTACCTGTTACTTCATTTAGTGTTGCTTTATTTATCTATTACTTCTTTTATCTGTTACTTCATTCATCTGTTGCTTCATTTATCTTATCTATTGCTTCTTTATACCTGCTTCTTCATTGCTGCTCTGCTGTTTCTGCCCTGCGTCTGCCTCGCTTCTGTTGAAGCTGCGCATACTGCACATAAACAGATGCATGAATTCCTCCCTGCGTTTCTCAAACTGCTCATAGAAATCCTCCTCTTCCGCATAAGGCTTCTGATAAAACAGCTCCAGAAACTTCACGTTAATTTCCTGTGCAAAACTGTCTGTTGTTTGTTTTTCGATCTGCTCCTGCAGACTTATACGCAGCTCATGCCATGCGGTCAGAAATCTCTCATACTGCGCAAGTGCCGGCAGTTCCAGCCATTTCCTGATCTTGACCTTGGTCCGGTTTCTGATCTCACAGGCATCTTCCAGCAGGAAATAATGCAGCCCCTCCTCATCGTACTTTCTGCCCAGCGGAAACAACCTGCACAGGCCCGGTCTGTACGGATGAATGCTGCATCGGCCCTCCCCATTCAGAAAGCCGCAGGCATCGGTCCCAGACTGCATTTTAAGCGCCGGAAGGATCATTCCCTCCTCCACACACAGCTCCAGCTTCTCCTGCATCAACCCACCAAATTGCAGGCCGGTCGCCTTTTGCAGTAAAAAGAGATCATGGGGATCCAACAGGATGGACTGCCCCATCCCCCGGCAGCAGGCACTGCACCCGCCGCACTCGCCGCAGCCCAGTTTCGCCATATCATTTGCACTTAATAACTGCATAAATTACCTCTCTATCGCCATTTCCGCCCTGCTTCTGTTACAGATTTCCTGCACTCTCTAGCGCGACTGATCTTTAACTCTTTCAGCCTAATTTCTCATGGAAAAACTCCGCGATCCACTTCCAGGTCTCTCTCTGGAAAAACTGTTTATCCGCGTGATCCGCTCCTGCAATGGCAATCAGCCTGACATCGCATCCCGCCTCTTCCAACTTATCATGCAGGACTTCTCCCTGCCCGAAAGGCACCGTGTGGTCGTCGATACCGTGCAGGATCATAAACGGCGGAGCGTCCTTTGTCACAAAGCTCACCGGACATGCTTTCAGGGCTTCTTCCTTCTGCAGCATGACATTCATCCCCAGCATCAGCGACTCCGGCGAAGCTGCCGCCTCCACAGGCGAATTGTAAGGGAACCCGGAAATATCCGTCGGCGGATACCAGGGGCATGCCGCCTGTACCCGACTGGAATAGTCTGTGTAATCTCCCACATCGAAGGCCGGATCATTGGCTAACGCCGCCATTGCTGTCAGATACCCGCCAGCCGACTCTCCCATCACGCCAAAATGTTCTGGCTCGATCCGGAACCGCTCACTGTGCGCGCGCAGATAACGAATCCCTGCCTTGATGTCGATAAGCGGCATCGGATAAGGGCCTTCGTTGCTGGTACGGTACTCCACGCTGGCTACCACGAAACCTGTCCGTGCCAGCTCTGTCAGATAAGCCAGATGAGCCGACTTGTCCATCTGCACCCATGCACCGCCGCAGATCCATACAATACAGGGATAAAGCCTCTCCTGATCTTCCGGATAGATGATATCCATTTTCAGATCCCTTCTCGTATGGCCAAACCAGGCGTCTACCTGAGAAAATGCCATTCCCGTGACCACGGAATATTGCGGTTCTTCCACTTTGATCGTTACTGTCTCTCTCATTTTAGTTTCTCCCTTCTGCTTTGTCTTTTTCTCCGGCATATTGCTTCTTCTTCCGATCATCAAAAAGGGGCTCCTGGACATTCCATGCTTCCTCAAATACCTGCCCCGATTCCACCCACTACGTTATAAATATCTTCACCAGCCATCTGTTCAAAAAATGCCTTCAATTCCAGATTCTTATCCCACTTCGACTGCGGAAACCGGCCATATCTTCTCTTAACATCGTTCATCCTGTCTTCTATGTTCACCACGCCTTCCGCACCGGCAATAGAGTCGCACAGCTGGATCAGCCTGTCATTATCGTCAAAAGACGTCTGTGCAAGCGCGTGACGGAGCTCCTTCGTTTCTTCCTCCGTGATATCGAATTTCCCGATATAACTCTCCAGCTTCCCCTCGTTGAAAGAATGCGTCAGACAGATTCTGGCCGCTTCATCATATCCTGACTGCATCATATACCGCCACCCGTCATAGACATGCCCTAAATGCTTCACCCCGAACTTCCTGCCGATGTCATGCAGCAGTCCCAGCACCCAGGCTTTCTCCGCATCCATCTCCGGACACGCCTGCGCAATCTTCTCCGCACACCATGCCGTCACACGGCTGTGCGCCTCCCATGGGCCGGGATTACAGCGCGCGGCGTCTGCCAATAATGCTTCTGCTTCCTGTCGAGTCGGGTACATGATCGTTTTCCTCCATTTTGTGTCTTTTTGTATGTTTCCGGGATGGACTGCCTGCTGTCTGGTAGTCTCTTTCTCGAACACGACCTGCTGAATTGTCTTCAGTATTTTGCTTCGCAGCTTCTCCGTTAAGTATGCTGTGTTCAAATCTGCGATAATCAAAATTGTTCACTGTGGGTACCATTGCCGCAAAAATATCTGATAAGCATATGGAGATTCCTCTTTATGACCTCAATCAAAAATTTTCCTCAAAACACTTCTCCAGTATAACATATTGCTCCAAAAACATTCAACAATATATCTTGTCCAAATAAATCTATGCCCATCGCACTATACAAATATGCCTTTGCGGTTTGAAACAGATAACATAAAAGTGAGATACAAGTAAAATCATTCCCAGACAAAAACATCCTGCCTGCGGCAGAAATCATCTGCTGCAGACAGGACATTTCATAGAAACCTGTTTTGCTGACAACCAATATCCGATCATGCACCTGTCGGCTTATGGAAAAATGGCATTTTCAGTGCTAATTACATACAAAAGCTGCACTATGTTTATTTAAATCTCCATCATAAATCTATACGAAATAGTTATTTTTTAATGCAATATCACCGGTTCTTTACCAATGCCACTATCGCAAGAACAGCATTCACCAAACACCAGAATGCCCATACATTCAAGTCCGTAAAGCTCCCTGCAAGAACAAATCCGAAAAATGAAGCCAGTCCAAAAAGAACTATCAGTGCGATATTTCCACCGTTTCTTTCACTCTTTCTTGTAGCAACCGATACAATTCCTCCGGATAACATTAATATAGCCAGAATAATGCCTCCGCTTCCGCTTGACTCTCCATTATTTGATAATGCATTATAAGCCCCTGCCGCGCAGGACTGGAATGAAACCACGATAAAAAGTATCATGGACAATATACCCGAAACTAATTTCCAAGGTGCCAGGGGTGCCGTTTTTCTCTTCTTACTATTCCCGGAAAAAGAATTTGCAGAAGACGTTTGCGCACTGGTCGAACCAGCCAACTTCATGTCGTAACCGCATTTTGGGCACTTTACTAATTGACCTGGTTGAACCTCCGATATTAAATTCTGACATTTTGGACATTTTACATTTGCCATTATGAATCCTCCTCTTTTGTAAGATATTGATATTCAACCACATATGAAAGAAATAGACTGATTGGACATTTTACATAATTATTGGTTATTTTCTCTCTGTCAAATAAAACTCCATTCTGTCAAAATCTTTATATGTGGATAACTGCTTTGATATCGCTGCTGACGTATCTGTTTTTGAAATTTGAAATTTAAACTGATTACTGCTCCAAACATTATCTGAAAAATGAATTTCAATATTTTCCCAGTCCTCAGGAACTTCATACCCTATACATCCCAGCATTTTCATACCCGGAGCTATGCTGCCGTCCAGTTGTTCGCCGTCTTTTTCCATCAACGCGCTAATCGACAGATTTGTTGAATATCCGTCCACGTATGCATCAAAACTCAAAGTACTGCTCACAGCCACTTCTGAATCAGAATTATTGGATATCTCAAACTCTACAAGGACAAATACTTTTCCGTCATCCGGGGAATTCCATTCAGAACCGTAGCTTTCCTTATAATCCGTCATCCTTACCTGCACGTCATTCATTTCTGCTGTTTCCAATAGCCCAAATGTATCTTTTCCAGATGACTGCGTTGTGGTATTCCTTTGATTTGATATTTCACCTCTTGTACTTGAGTCAGGCATCATACCGAAAAAAACAAGCAGTACAATCCATGCTGACGCTATACCCAGTGCGACACCGGAACACGTCTTTTTCATCTCATCTTTTCTACACAAATCAATTATAGCTAACACGATTCCAACCGGAGACAAACATCCCAAGACTGAAAACACCAGTGCTAAAATCCCCAATGTAGAATTTTTGATTGGAATCGGCTCTATCTGCACTTCTTCGATGGGCTCCTCTTGTTCCTGCCTTCTCCTCTCCGGTTCGGCTCTCGCCTGCTGTACCCTCTGATAATTAATCTGCTCCGCCATCTGCCTTGTCTGTTGAGCAGTTTTTCCTCTTGTTTGTTGTGTAGTTGGCGAGCCGCTCTTTTCAACCAACGGTATATTACAATGAATACATTTTACCGTCTGGCCAAAATACTCTCTTCCACATTCCGGACATACTCTTGACATATATCTCCCCCAATCCGTATTATACTCTTCATTTCAACACACAATACTGCTTTTTCCTGTCATTATGTGACACAATTTCATATCACAGAAGAGAGTTTGCAATAAACCTGTTCGCATTACATATGCCACGGTCTTTCATCGTAACAGACATATCTTTCTCAGCTGTTCCTCTTATACTTCTTTTGTTTTTCCTTCATATTTTTTGTATCTCATTTCGCTGAATTGATTTCTGTCCTCTGTTTCTTTTACAGAATTTACAGTAAGACTCCACTCCCCGTCTACCGTCCATGTTTCTCCAATTTTATATTCTTTGACTGTATCCTTTTTCTGTTGATTTTCATAAACTGGGCGTGATTCTGTATCCGAACCGCTCTCTTTGTCCAAAGCCATTCCGGCAATGACCAGAAGCCTCCACATTCCCAATCAAAGCTCCACATTTTGAACATCTGACATTGGACATTTACATTATCACCCGCTTTCTTCTTTCTGTACATAAAAACAGTCTCTTCTTCTAATTATATTTATAATATTCATTTTGTCAACTAATAGTTACTTATTATATAACTATTAGTTTGTTAATTCTATGATCGGTTACAGTTAAAATAGAAGAATAAAAAACGGATTGGAGTCATTATGGATCGCACAATTTTGGGAAAACGTTTACGGGAGGAACGCCTGCACTGCGGCATGACGCAGGAGCAGGTGGCAGAATATATTAATGTTTCCACTACCTATGTGGGCCTGATCGAGCGCGGTGAACGCTCCGTGACCCTGGAGAAACTCATTCTCCTGGCAAAATGTTTTCATGTAACGATTGACTATCTGCTGGAAGATTCGCTTCCCGTCACAGATTCTGTTCAGGATAAAATGATGTTCTCCCTATGGCATTCCGCCAACGAACAGGAACGCAGCATGATCCTGTCCATAATCCGTTCCGTCTTAAATAACTGACATAAAAATGACCTTATCCGTAATATCACTGTTTGTAATATTATAGATAAAGTCATTTTCCATTTGGTCGGCTGTGAGCCGACAGATCTGCCGAAATTACTTCTGCGGCCTGACCATTCCCAAGATATCGTATTTTACATGATTTTCTATCATAATTCCCATATTAAAAATAAAAATCCACAGTAAAATCCGAAACACCAGCGTAACCGCCTTCGGAAACCTGCATGTTAAGAAGAACTTTCGATCCCAATCTGCCACATTAAACAGGACAAGCGTAGCAGCCCAGATACATAAAAACTGGGACAATGCCTCCAACATAAACACTTCGACGGAAGATGTATATTCCTGCATAGGTAACACAGTAACCATTACCATAAAAGCATATCCAATCGTTGCAACAACGTTCTTCCACAGAACACCTGTCCGAAAACCTGGAACCCCTCTTATGACACAGCCTTGATTCTTACGCACTTTCCTTCTGCCACCTTCTTCCGGTACCACATCTTTGTATGGCGATATCTCTGGAAGAATTTTCCTGTCCAAATCCCTCTGTTCTGCCTGCCCCAGAGTAACCCCCGCATGGGCCTGTCTTTCCCGCCGCCCGCTCTTTCGTGCTAAAAGCTCCTCCACAGTACTCTTTAACTCCTGTATCGTCTGAAAACGATTTTCGGCATCCATCTCTATACACTGTCTGATAACCTTCTGCAAGGCAGGTCCACCGTAAAGATGCTGTGTCGGCAATTCTCCCGTCAACAGCTTATTCATCAACACACCCACAGCATAGACATCCGCCCTGGCATCTGTCTGCCTGTAACCGAACTGCTCCGGCGCCGCATAACCGGCTGTTCCGAGGATCTCCGTGTCCTGCCGTTTCCCTTCTTTTATGCTTCTGGCGATTCCAAAGTCGATCAGCTTCACGACACCGTCATTAGAAATCATTACATTTTCAGGCTTAATATCTCTATGCACGATTCCCCTGTTGTGAATCTCAAACAAGGCATCACAAAGATCACTGACAATACTGCACACCTGCTCTTCCGTCAGGACTCTCCTGCTTTTCCTGTATTCCTCCAGTGTCACCCCATTGATAAACTCTTCGATCAACAGTCCCTTCTTCCCATCCTGCGCAACGGCATGAATACGGGCTATATTTCTGTTGACCACATCTTCCAGCCTGCCGCAGACTTCCGCCGCCTCAGGGCTGACATACTTCTTCACATATATTTTACCGCTGCCTTTTCTCTTCGCAAGGAACACCTCTTTGTCGATCCCGTCACCAAGACAGGTCAGCGTTTCAAAACTCTCCTCAAGATACTGCATTTTTCTGTTTGCTTGTTCCGGCATTGACAATTCTCCCGTATTCCCTATAATAAGATAAGTGTTCAGGCTGCTCCAGTCTGCTATCTCAAATATACCACAAACGAGGGCCATTGTAATGAAAAAATCCACCGGCGAATTACTGGAACTGCTAAAACGCACTTCCGTTCCATCTTCTTTTATGGAAAACGCCTCCAAAGATCTAATCCGGCAGATACCATTGTCAAAATATCTAAACCAAATCCTGGACAGCCACTCCCTGCAAAAAAGTGAACTGATCCGCCGCTCCGGCTTAGACCGCAGCTATGTATACGATATTTTATCAGGAAAAAGAGACCCTTCCCGCGACAAGGTCCTGGCACTCTGCTTCGCCGTACCACTTTCCGCTGATGAAACCCAAAAGCTCCTCAAAACTACCGGTTATGCGCCTCTTTATGTCCGGCTTGAACGGGACAGCATTATTTTCTTCGGGCTGCAGCACGGCCTGCCCCTCGCGGATACCAATGAACTTTTGTACGAAATGAATTATACTTTATTGGAATAGCGCAGATAATACTCTGGCAAATTGTGGATTTCATATACATTTTTTCTGAAAAACGCTTTTAAATTGTTTATATCTGGTATTGTAGACGCCAAAATAACTTGCTACAATATGCCCGTAAACAGAAAAAGAGTTTGTAAGAAATGCCAACGACACGGCAAGGAGGAATGCGTATGAAAATTTTTAATATCGAAAATCCAGAGAAATTTCTTGATGTGATCAAGCAGTGCAGGGGAAATGTAGAACTGATCTCCAAACAGGGCGACCGGTTGAATCTGAAATCAGAATTAACCAAGTACATCGCGATCAGCCAGCTTTTTACAGATAACACTTTTATTAACGAAATGGAACTGATCGTTTCCGAACCCGAAGATATGAAGATCCTTCTGGACTATATGATGGAAGGCACCAGATAAAATGTGAATATCCTGGTCCAGCTCAACTTATCTCGTAACTAACTTGAATTTTTCAGTCTGACATGTTATATTGTACACATAAAAGGAAGCAGCCGCCCACAAAGTGGTTAGCCTCCAGTTGACGTAAAGCCTGCCTTCACCGGCCAAGTGACAAGGCAGGCTTGTTTATTTTCCTGTACTTTCCAGCTATCATGCCCACTGACAGTATCTTTCAAAAAGGACAACGCAGAAGTATTGTGATGTGCAGAATATCCTACAAGAAGCACACCCACTTCTTGTATTTGAAAATTATCCGCCTGATAAAGTTCAATCCCCATGTTGAAACAATGCTCAGGAGAATGTGACTTATAATATTTCTCTGCTTCACTTTTGCAGGTTTAAGACTATCTTTTTCAGGAATTAGTTCGCTAAATACTTCATATACTCATCCATTTACCATATCTCCAATACAGATTTTCTATTCTCCACAACTGCAGACCAACTTCAATTCAGGCAGGGCGTGCAGATGGCGGAAATGAATTGCGGCTGAATCCGGCAACACATCTGCTCCGTCAATGAAAATCAACGCAGCCTGCTCTCTCAAGCCACTTTGCAACACCATTGTCTTCGTTGCTCTCTATCACGCCATCGGCAATCGCCTTCAACTCTTCCACCGCATTCTCTACGGCATAGCATTCATCCGATATTTCAAACATCGGAATGTCATTGATCGCATCTCCAAAAGACACCACCCGGTCACATTTCCAGATCTTCTTAAGCTTCCGAACCGCCTCTGCCTTCGTAGCCTTTGCCGGCATGATTTCACACCAATACTCCGGTCTGTAGAGTTCCTGCTGAAGGGTACAGCGGAATCTTGCGTCTTTCGAGAAAATGTCATACACCGGCTTCATATCCTGCTGTTCCCCGATACAAGTAAAATAAAACATATCGCCCTGGTATAATTCCTCTGCGGACATGACAGGGCGAAGCCGCCTGTCCCCCTTCCGATTATCCAGATATCTGCGGATTCCTTCATTCTCTCTGGATACGATCCACGATACCTTCTCCGCCCCTTCCACAAAAGAATACACCAAAGGGCTGATACCAAGCCGGTTCAGAATGTCCGTCACCCGCTGCATCTCTTCCGGACGGAAACTTTCCCGGGATAATATCTGCCTTGTAGCTGGGTTAATAATGAAAGCTCCGTTATATACGATTACCGGAATATTTGTCGACAACCCCTGCGTAACGATGGACGCAGATGAGAGCGATCTCGCTGTCGCGTAGGTAAATGCCATTCCCTGTTCGATCAGATGGTTGATGATCCGGATGCCCTCCGGATAAATTCTCTCCTGCTTATTCAGCAGCGTACCGTCCAGATCTGTTACATATAAGGTTTTACTCAGCAGGGATATAATCGGTGTTGTGTCCGAAACAGCTATCATTCCATCACTTCCTTTAGGTATTTAACCGTTTCAAGTTCCTCTTCTATTTCATCCTCGGACATATCAATATAAGATAACCCCGTTTTTCCATATAAGGTAATCAGGTCGATTTTAAATATCCCAAGAATTTCAGCCGCTTTTCCATGTGATATCATTCCCTGCTGTATATAGGGATACAGTATCATGGCATTTACCTTAAGCTGTTCATCCTTATTTGATGGCATTGCAAATTCTACCATTTCATCGGGCATTTCCATACTTACTACTGCCATACCTTCCACTCCCTTTCACTTGCTTATACAGGTTACTCAAAATTTGGCTTATTCATATTTATTATATACCCAACGGCCTCCTTTCTCAATCTGTACCCGCTTTCTTATTTTCTTCCATTTTAAGAATATTTCTATACGGCTCCAATTCCAATTAGCTTTCCAGTCCCTTTGATTTTGCAACGGCCGCTTTTCAAACAGATACGCTGCCCATTCATTATGTCCACCAGTGCAGTCGCAGGCACCAAATAATCATTTTTCAGTTCCTGATAACTACTATCGTTTAAAGAAAAACCGCCGGATTGAATCTGTCCGGCGATTTCTTTCATGACCATCTGCATTTCCTGTAAAGCATCCACAATACGCTGTATATTCTCTTTTTTACCGACTTCGACTATATTTGAATATATACATTCTGTCTGAATCATTTATAAATTTCTTCACATATTTTTCACCGCATTTTCAAACTCCTGCTCTGTCTCTACAAAACGGTAAGGCTCATATTCCCCATATGCAGAAGGACGGCTTATTGTCACAAGCTGTATAGTATCATACCCCACAGCCCGCATCAGCTTTTCTTTAAAATCCGCTAAATGCTGGCCATGCGTCATCTGAAGCGCAAGACACCCTACATCATTAAACTTCTTAGCAACCAGATAGCACATTCTCCAACACCTCCTTAAACTCATTTTCATTTCTGATTCCGGCATCTTCATATGCCCGACGCAACATGCTTCCTATGTGGTTTTCATATTTTCTTTTATAGACATACTTATGAAGCCAGTTATTCAACTGTCTGGTGGTCTGGGTAATACCTGTCATATTTCATCATTGCCGATTGAATACTTTTTATACGGTAGTCTATCACTACCCCACGGAGCAGCTCACAGGTATCTGTAGTGGTCAAGCATTTTTGGAATCTTTCCGAAGTTAGTTGATTTGGGTTTGTCAAGTTAAATGTGTAAGTTTTTTTATTTTTTATCAGCGGTTGTATA
>CAJTPO010000078.1 GCA_910578115.1 uncultured Lachnospiraceae bacterium
TAACTAAAAATTCCTTGAAAAATAAGGAAAAAAGACTTGACTTAATAGGGAGGTAAACTATGGGTGATGATTACAGAAAGCTGGTGCGTTCAAAGTCGAATCGGACGATCTGCGGTGTGTGTGGAGGAATCGGGGAATACCTGCATGTGGATCCGACGCTGGTACGCCTGATCTGGCTGCTGTGCTCGCTGGGAAGCTGCGGGACGGGGCTGATCATCTACATTGTGGCGGCGCTGGTCATTCCGGAGGATGATACTGTCATCGGCTAGCATACAGATAAAACAAATTTCAGGAGAATGTCCGGAACGGACATTCTCCTGAAAACTTTTAAAAGACTATGATTCCCACCTGGAGGTAAAGGCATCTGTGATTCGGATGGCAGGGCCGGTTACACTGTTTTCTTCTTTTGTTACTGAAAAGTAGTCATTTCGTTCCCTCGGCCAAAAAAACGGAAAATTTCTGCCGATATCAAAAGATAGATACCTGGTAAAAGGCAGGATGTTCATCATGTCCGTGATGCTGAAAAATGAGAGGAGAGAAGAAGATGGATTTTGGAGTGACCGGTAAATCAGGAGAGTACTGTCCGGCGGAGCAGTACCGGAAGAATGCGGCGGGCAAAAGCGGGGGCGTGAGCTTTGCGGAGCTTGCGGCGGCAAAGGCGGTGAGGCAGTCGGATGAGTCGGAGATGAGTTTCAGGGATATGTGGCAGGCGAGATTTCCAGGAGCATACTACAACGTCATGGATACATCCAGGATTGACGGTTCTTTATGGGGGAGGAATGATTATCCGTGGGATAAATATTTCAGCAATCATGCAGATGATTCTGTTCTGGATTGGAAACCATCGGGTGCGGAGCCTGCTATGCTTGACTCCAGGGTGCAGGCAAAGATTAATTCCACCATAGGCAGGAAGTCCGTTGTTGTTCCGCCAAAACTGGAAGAAAAGATGAAGAATGACCCGGAGCTGGCAAGGCGTGTTATGGCAAAGGTTGAGGGCTTTATTGCGGAGCAGGATATTATGAACCCGAATCCCCGGAAAGGTTATCTGATTGCTTTGGATGAAAATGGGGATATTGCGCATACATGCGTGACAAGTGAAGGGATGTCAGTGTCATCGGCAGAATTCATAGAAGCCCGCAAAGCAAGGGAAGAAAAACACGCTGAGTATGAGAGGCTGGCAGAGGAAAGCGCCCTGAAACGCAGGCTGATGGAGCAGACTAGGCAGGTTATATCATATGGGGAAGGATGAAACCCTGCGGAGATCGACATTAAGCCTGTACAGGATATTTCCGGTGGCCGTGAAATATCCTGTATTTAATATGTGATCTTTGAACACCACCAAACGTTCCTTGTCTGCAGAGGCCTGTAGATTGTGTAAGGCCGACTGCATTACTGAACTTTAAGCAGTTTCTTTTTATTTTCGATGGTAAAGAAAAGGTCGGATCTCTTCAAGGCCGGCCGCAGCGCCATATAGACGATAACGGATACGACCGTGGAAGTCACCGCATTGATGGAAGTGGATGCGATGTTCCATGCCAGGGTCACATCGGCGGCGGGTCTGCCCAGGATCAGCCGCTTGTAGAAGTAGCCGACGAGTGGATCGAAGATGACATTGAACAAAAGCCCGCCGACCGCTGCGGCGATGGTCCATTTTAATACCCTGGCGTTATCTTTTTCCGTACTGATATGGCCGAGCCTGTGAGCGATCAGACCGGTGATCAGGCCGATGCACAGTTTCAGAATAAAGGTCTTGGGTGCATAGAGGATATAGTAGGGATCCAGAAGATCGCCTATGGTCATGCCGATGGCTCCACCCGCGCCGCCGTATAAACCGCCCAGCAGAAGCGCTCCCAGAACGCATACCGCATTGCCCAGGTGAATGGATGTGGCATCGCCGCCGGGCAGAGTGATCTTGATCTGCAGGAAGGTAAATACCACGTAGGAGAGCGCAGCGAAGACGCCCGTCATAACAAGTTTCAACAGTTTTTCATTTTTCATGGTGATCCCTCATTTCTTCTGGTTTTGTATTTGCTTTTATCAGTTACTGTTATCGGTTTTTCTTCACGATATGCAGTATAGTATGAATTATAAGCAAAAATGGTATGATGAAAAGTGCCAATTTAAGATTTTATGACCATACCAGAAGGAATCAGGACAGGTAACCGTGAGATTATTGCTTTTCAGTTACTTTTTTATGGTATCTGTCCGGCACAATCAGGCAATACTATATGATATACGATCAATACCCAATCCAATATCAGGAAGCACCTCTGACAAGAAGAGCACACGAAGAAAAATGAGGCAGGCATATGGAACAGCAGCGCAGATCACACGGCAAATATGACTTATGCAGTCAAAAGAACCGGACGGCAGGACTCTTAACGGCAGACTTCTTTTTCTATGTATGGCTGTTCTTTCTGTTGGCGGTGTTCGGCTGGCTGTGGGAGGGATTTCTGTATCTTTTCAAAGATGACATGTATGTCAACCGCGGTTTTCTGACAGGACCGTGGCTTCCGATCTATGGGATGGGCGGTGTTATGCTGGAAGTGCTGTTTCACAGATGGCGGGACAGACCGGTGCTGACATTTGTATCATCCATGGCGGTATGTACGATGCTGGAATATGCGGCCGGCTGGTATCTGGAATTGACCTGGGGAGTCAAATGGTGGGATTACAGCGCCATGCCCTGGAATCTGCATGGACGGGTGTGTCTGTACGGCAGCATTTTCTTCGGTCTGGGCGGGCTGCTGCTCATCTGGCTGGTAAGTCCGCTTTTCTATTCGCTGTACTGCAGGATTCCATGGCGGATTCAGGCAGGAGCAGGTATCCTGTTATTACTGCTTTTTACGGCAGATGCGTCCTACAGTGCCATGCGGCCGCATGTAGGGATGGGCGTTACGTACCGGTGAGATGCGGCAGCGACTGTCGATGCGGTGGCGTTACGTACCGGTGACCTGCAGTCCGGCCATCTGCCGCCATTTTCCGTGCAGATATCTGATCACGAAGCAGGTGATCCGGCAGAGCCAGTCCAGAACCATGGCGATCCACACGCCGATGGCCCCATATCCCATCTGCACGCCGATCACATAACTGAAACCGATGCGGAAGATAAACATGGAGGCGATGGACACGATCATGGTATAGCGCACATCGTTGCAGGCCCTGAGCATATTGGGCAGGGTGAAGGACAAAGGCCACAGGAAGCAGGCGCAGCCGTTGTGGATAAAGACAAGTATCCGGGCCAGCCGGGTGGTCTCGGCACTGAGTCCATACAATCCGAGGATCGGGTTCAGGATCAGGAAGAGAACGATATTCAGCGCAATCGTGGGTATGTAGGCCATGATGATCAGCTTTTTCGTATAGAGGCGCACCTGTTTTTCATCGCCGGCTCCCACACACTGGCCGATGACGGTGATCATGGCAAGATTGACGGCCTGTCCCACGAGGATGCCCACACTGTCCAGATTGTTGGCGACGCCGTTGGCAGCGATCTGGACGGTGCCGAAGCCGGAGATGATGCTCACCACGAGTACGCGTCCCAGCTGGAAGATGCCGTTCTCCACGCCGCTGGGAATACCGATGTAGAGAATCTTCTTCACCATACCGGGATCCAGGTGGAAAGGCTCTTTCACAAAGCAGATATCCAGTGCCGGGTTGCGTAACAGGACATAGAGAACGATGCTGCCCACGGCTCTGGAGATCAGCGAGGGGATCGCCACACCGGCAGCTCCCATGTGGAGACCGAAAATACATATGGCATTTCCCGCGACATTGATCAGGTTGATCAGGATAGAGACTTTCAGCGTGACCTGGGAATTACCCATGGAGCGGAACAGCGCCGCGCAGGCATTGTACACTGCAAGGAATGGGAAGGAAAAGGCGGAGATCGTCAGGTAGATCAGCGCGCTCTCCATAACATCCGCCTCGATGCTGCCGAAGAACAGGTGCAGCATGGGCCGTCTGAGCAGGACGACGATCAGGCCGATCAGCACGCCCGCAAAGATTACGGTATACAACAGCTGTCTGGCGGACCTTCTGGCATCTTCTTTGTGTCTGGCTCCCAGACACTGGGAAGTCACCACGGCGCCGCCCGTCGCCAGTGCGGCCATGATATTGAACATCAGGATATTGATCATGTCCACCAGCGAGACGCCGGATACGGCCGCCTCTCCCACGGAGGAGATCATCATGGTATCCGCCATGCCCACCGTGATGGCCAGCGCCTGCTCGAAGATCAGCGGTATGATCAGTTTTCGTAAGTCTTTAGCGGAAAAAAGAGAATTCATTTTATGTACCATGTCCTTCTTATGAGAAATTGTCATCCCGCCGTCGGAGCCGCGGGAGCGTCATGCAGTTTCAATAAATCTATTGTAAATCCAAAATATAAAAATAGGAATACCAAGATTGAAAAATCAGGTATTTCAGAATGCAGAAGGTTATGATTCACGGGTCAGGAATGCGCTGAACTGCGCATTCCTTGAGAACATGATTCAGAAGGTTACGATTCACAGCCGGTCGGGACGTAAACCGTAATTGCACAAGAGCAGGATATGACCGGTAGAAGTGTTTTTCGATAAGCACCGTAAAATGCAGGCGGAAATAATTTTTAGACACGCTGAGAAAAAGATGGTAAAATTGATATATTGATTCGGGACTTCGTATTGAAAACTCTCGTACAGAGACAGAGCAGCGATTGATCGGGAGGTGTCTATCTTGTATACAGCGGTTATTGTAGATGATGAGTTAAAAATATGTCAGTTGATCCGGTGCCTGGGGGATTGGGAGAAGTTGGGAATTGAGATCATCGATATCTGCCAGGACGGTGAAACGGCAGTAGAGAGTATCCTGAGGAACAGGCCTGATATCGTGCTTACAGATATCAGGATGCCTGTCTATGACGGACTGGAGATCATTTCGCAGGTGCGGGAGAGAGAACTGGACACTTCTTTTATTGTGATCAGCGGCTACCGGCAGTTTGAATATGCAAGGCAGGCTCTGAAGTACGGTGTCGTAGATTTTCTGGTCAAGCCCATTGGTCAGGACGATTTAAACGCTGCTCTGAGGAAGGCCGTGGAGGAAATCATAGATCAGGATAACGTTAAGCGGGTGAATTCTCTGCTCTGTGATAAAGAGAAAAGGGATAAGGAGAGCCTGCTCCAGAAAGCTGTAGAGGAAGAGGATGCCTTCTGGCCGGAAGAAGTGAGAAAGGCAGAAAGCCTTTTTGCGGGGGATGTTTTTCAGGCTGTCTTTCTGAAGACAAACAGGAAAGAACTGAACAGAAAGGAATCGAAGCTTTTCGAGAGCGCCGGCCGCTATCTGGAAGAGTGTATGCCCGAAGAGATGGAGAAGATCATTGTCAGTAAAGCAGACGGGTTGTACCTGTTGATGAATTACGCTGGGGAAAGGGGACAGGAAATCCGCAGGGCCCTTTACGAAGTATTGAAACGTGTGGAACGGGAAAATGAGATATATGGCCAGTTTGGCGTATCCGTGGGTGTCGGCGCTGCGGTAGATGAGATCGGTAAGATGAAATCGTCTATCCGCACGGCAAAGGAAGCCTGGCAGCAGCGGATCACGTCTGACAGGAAGGACCTGATCGTGTACGGTGAAAAGACTGCCGGGAGTACCGAAAAGCAGCAGCTTTTCTCGGAGACGGAGTGGCGAGAATTCAGGTCTTTGCTTGAAAACTGCAGTCTTCAGGGGACTGCGGGAATGATTGATCAACTGGAGATAACGGTTCAGAGCAGCCGGCAGATATCGGCCGCATCTTTGCTGGAAGCGGTGCGGCAGGTAGTGTTTATGGTGGAGACAGCACTGGCGGAGGAAGCACATACGGACAAGAGCAGGGATGTGGAGGAGGTTATGGAGGAGTTCAGGTGCTGCGACACGATTTCGGATCTGTTTTTGCACCTTAAACTGTTCGTCAATAATTCCATTCAAACTTATCAGGAGAAAAAGCAGTCCATGAAAATGTTTCCGATCCGTAAAGCGGAGGAATATCTGGCCGGAAACTATATGAAGGATGTTTCTCTGGAAGAGATGGCGCAGATCGTGGAACTCAGCCCGGCTTATTTTTCCCGGCTTTTCAAGCAGGTTGAGGGGATCAATTATATTGATTATCTGACGCAGATCAGGATCAACAATGCGAAGAATATGTTGAAGAACACGACCGTATCTGTCAAGACGATCGCGGCAGAGGTGGGGTATGGCAACGAGAAATATTTCAGAAAACTGTTTAAGAAAGAAGTAGGGATCAGGCCGAGCGAGTACCGTAAACTTCATTGAGGAGAGCGGAAATGGATGATGTGTTGGTATATGTAATATTAGGGATGAGTCTTCTGTACGCCGTTTTTCTTTTGTTTCTGTACAGAAGGCAGCGGCGGCAGATCGGCAGGATCATAGAGGAGTTTGAACAGGAGAAGAAGAACATACAGGAGGAGGCGCTTTCACATGTGCTCAACAAGCAGGTACAATATGAGGCGCTGCAGAGTCAGATCAATCCTCATTTTCTGTATAATACACTGGATTCCATACGCGGAGAAGCGTTGATCCAGGGCAATGAAAGCATTGCCGCCATGACGGAACGGCTTTCCCGGTTCTTTCGCTACTGTATATCCAATAAGGGAAATATTGCCACGATCCGGGATGAGATCAACAATGTACTTGATTATTTTTACATACAGGAGTACAGATTCGGTGAGAAATTCAAGCTGGAGATGGATGTGGAAGATTCCTGTTACGGGTACAGGATTCCCCAGATGACATTGCAGCCTATTGTAGAGAACGCTATTTTTCATGGTCTTGAACGGCAGAAGGACGGAGGGGCGGTCAGAATATCCATATTTGAGACGGAGAAAAACGTCCATATAGAGATCAGCGATAATGGGGCAGGGATGGAGGAAACTGTTCTGAAGGAGATCAATGACCGTCTGCGCAGAAGCGACATCACAAATGGGCGGCCGGCTTCCGACAGGCGGGGAGGCGGGATCGCGCTGCAGAATGTAAATGACAGGATCAAATTGCACTATGGAAAGGATTACGGTATCGTGCTGCGTTCCACGAGGTTTTTGGGAACGGATGTGGAGCTTCTGATTCCGCGGGTGAGTGCAGATGGGTAAGAAGGAAATATTGCGGGGACAGGCAGTCAGTACCGGCAGCAGAAACGGATTGGAACGTCTGTATATGAACCTGTACCAGTCGGAGGCACTGCTGATTCTGGGCAATTGTGCATCGGGCAAAGAAATCTTAAAGGAAGTTCTGATCGGAAAAATAAAAGAATATGAGGGACAGTTTTTCTGGAAAGAGGAACCGATATCCGGAAAACAGATGCTGGAGATCATCCAGGCCCATGAGGTTTTCTATGCCAATCCGGAAGAAGTTCTGATCGAAGGGTATACAGTGGCTGAGAACATCTATATTATCCGGAACAAAAGAAAGGGAATCCTGCCGTCCAGAAGGTCGATGAATATTCAGGCGGCAAATCTGCTGCGTGAACTGGGGTTTCCATTGAAACCGGACAGGCTGGTCAGGGAACTGGGGTATTTCGAGAAGCTTTTGGTCTGTCTGGCGAAGGCGGCGTCTTATGAAAGCAAGGTGATCCTGTTTGACTATATGGACAATATACTGCGGGTCAACGACCTGCTGAAGATCAAGGGGATGATGCAGCATCAGAAACAGATGGGACAGTCTTTTATTATTTTTGCGGAGAAATTCGACGAGGTACGGCAGCTGGCAGACCGTGTTCTGTTGATGAGCGACGGCAGGGATAAGAAGGCGGCATTGATCGGTGAGATTCACAAGGACGAAATACCCTATTACTGGCTGGGGGAAGCATATGACCGTAAAAGACTCCGCCCCACTCTGGCAGGAAGGGCGGAGGAGGACAGGGCAGGGCGCAGGAACATTCTTGGCATTTATGACAAAGACTGGGGAACCGGAGAGGATGCGGTAGAGTATCTGCGGGAGCTGTACAGAGACAACGCGGACAGGCTTTCCGGGCACCGGGACTATTTCCAGGAGGTGCTGGGGAGTACGGGAAAGAAGAACAGGGACTGTGTCTGCATAGAAAATAAAGAATATGATAAACTGCTGCGGGAAATCCCGCTGGCACAGAATCTGCTTCTGCCGCGTAACCTGCGGGAGGTGTGCTCAAGAACAAGCAGGATCAGAGAAACGGTCATGGTGGAAGAATTCTACAAACAGTTCCGGTTTCTGCGCAATCGAAACAGACAGTATTCGGATTACTTTTTCTATAAATTAGTTGCGATCTATCGGTTCGAACGTTTTCACAGGAGCCTCATCATACTGGACAACCCGTTCCTCCAGCTTGACGTTGCGGAAGAAGAACATATGCGGGAGTATCTGCTGCAGCTGTCGCAGAAAGCAAAGCTCATACTGCTCAGTCACAGGCTTCATGAGATCGACAGGACTGCGGACACGATCATTTACGTTGAGGACGGCGAGATCATAAGAGCAGACAAGGGAATCGCATAATGACAAAAAAGGGCACCTTTTGGCAAATTCGTGTCCTTTTTTTAATACAAATAAAGAGGTATGCTTTTGATACAAACAAAAGAACCGATAGGAGGGAAAGATTGAAAATGAAAAGTAGAGGGTATCCATTACCTTAAGCACACAACAAACAA
>CAJTPO010000079.1 GCA_910578115.1 uncultured Lachnospiraceae bacterium
AGAATTTTTTCTCTTGAATTTTCAGGGTTGCATTACTGTTTATTTGTCAAGGTTCAATCTCGCACCACTCAGATTCCTGATGCGAACGGAGAAGGAGGGATTTGAACCCTCGCGCCGCTATTAACGACCTGCACCCTTTCCAGGGGTGTCCCTTCAGCCATCTTGGGTACTTCTCCAAATATAGCTTACCGCCAGATTTTCTGTTCTAACTCAAAATAACTCAACTGCATTCATTTAGCGTTACAAATCCGTTATGCTGCATCCTGATTATGGATCCCTCTGTATGGATCTCACAGCTGTCAGCTCACATTCCCTTGTCCCTATATCAAAGGGGCTCGGTTGGAGAGGTAACTCCAGCGGAGAGGGTGGGATTCGAACCCACGCGCCCTTGCGGACAAACGGTTTTCAAGACCGCCTCGTTATGACCACTTCGATACCTCTCCGGATTTGTTTTGCGCCTGCCCTCTCGGTCAGCGCGAAATTTATTCTAGCAAAAATGGAATTCATTGTCAACCTGTTTTTTAACAAATTTCAAAAAAATTTTTCAAAAAATAAAAAAGTGCGATTTTACAAGGTTTTCCGGACACAAAATATCCTGCGTTTCTTTCGATTTACCCATATTTCTGTCATAGCAGCCGCCCATACTGTGTCATCCGCCGCTCTTTTCCAGGATATTGTAATGACATAAAAATGCCTCCGCCGTTAACAGATCCTCGGGCGTAGTGATCTTAATGTTTTCATAAGAACCCTGCACCAGCCTGACCGGCAGATTCATCAAAGTCTCTACTACCATAGCATCATCTGTGATGCGGATTCCTTCTGCTGCCAGCCTGTCTTTCTCCTGCATCAGCTTTTCGTAGGCTTCTATGATCAATGCGCTCTCAAATACCTGAGGCGTCTGAATCTGCCAGACAAGACTGCGATCCGGCGTCCGCGACGCAAAGCCGTTCTGGTCGGCAATCCTGATCGTATCTTTCACAGGCATCCCCGTCACGCAGGCCCGGAACTTCTCCACTGCCTGATACCCCCTGTAAAGGATTTCCTCTGTCAGAAACGGCCTTGCACCGTCATGAATGAAAAGATATCCATCCCGGTTCGGCACCCGCATTTTTCCGGCCTTGACCACCTTAAGCGCCTGCTGAACAGAATCATAGCGCTCTTTACCGCCTGCCGTGACCGCCTCCACCTTCCGAAAGCCATAGCGCTCCACAATCTCTTCCTTCACATAAGGAATATCTTCCGCCCCCGCAACCAGAATACAGTCATCAATCACGGCCGATTCCTCCACCGCCCGCAGCGCATACCAAAGCAGCGGCCTGCCCCGCAGCAGCATATACTGTTTCGCCACATCGCTTTTCATCCGGCTTCCGCTTCCCGCTGCCAGCACGATTGCCGTACATCGCTTCTTCTCCATCTTTCCCTCTATTCCGAAGCGTTTTACGCGAAGTTTTCCGAAAGAATACTTTCGGACGCATGAGCAGAATTCAGGAGTTTTCCGAAGGAATACTTTCGGACGCATGGGCAGAATTCAGGAGTTTTCCGAAGAAATACTCCGATTCTGCTCTGCGGTCAAGGAGTTTGTGACGCTTCAGCACAAACTCTAAACTGAACCTGTTCAGTTTGTTGAACTAAATTACACTACATTCTCTGTCCCAGCCTCAAATTCGGCACCGCATTCAGATCATAGCCGTGCCGTACGCCGTTACGATACTCGTAATAAGCGGCCGCTCCGATCATTGCAGCATTATCCGTACAAAGAACAGGTGAAGGATGATAAAATGCTATCCCTCTCTCCTCACACTCCTTTTCCAGCGCGCTTCTAAGCGCCGTATTCGACGCCACACCGCCCGCAATGGCAAACTTACGCATACCGCACATTTCCACAGCCTGCATGGAATGCTCCACCAGCACATCTACTACCGCCTTCTGAAAAGATGCCGCCACATCTGCCTGGCAAATGGGAATCCCTTTCATTTCACAGGAATTCAGATAGTTCAACACTGCCGATTTCAGGCCGCTGAAACTGAAATCGTAAACAGAATCCGCCACTTTCGCCCGGGGAAATCTGACTGCATCCGGATTCCCTTCCCGGGAAACTCTGTCGATCTTCGGCCCGCCGGGATATCCAAGTCCAATGGCTCTCGCCACCTTGTCAAAAGCCTCCCCCGCGGCGTCATCCCTGGTACGCCCCAGAATTTCATATGTTCCATAGTCTTTCACCACCACCAGATGAGAATGCCCGCCCGACACCACCAGACAGACAAACGGCGGTTCCAGCTCTTTATTTTCTATGTAATTGGCGCTGATATGGCCTTCGATATGATGCACGCCAATCAGCGGAAGGCCCGATGCAAAGCTGATGGCCTTGGCTGCCGACACACCCACAAGCAACGCACCCACAAGCCCCGGCCCGTAAGTCACCGCCACAGCATCCATATCCTTCAGCTTTCTGTCTGCCGTCTTCAACGCCTCTGCGATCACCTGATCAATCCGTTCGATATGCTTCCGCGAGGCGATCTCCGGTACCACCCCGCCATACAGCGTATGTAGATCTATCTGGGAAGAAATGATATTCGACAAAACTTCCCTGCCATTTCTGACAACAGCAACTGCCGTTTCATCGCAGGAACTCTCTATGGCAAGTATCGTCACATTCTTTCCTCTGCACGTTTCCACCGTCTGCATGTCCCTGTCCTTTCCGCCGAAACACTCCTGGCATAACTCATAACGGCCCCAAATGTGAGGGTACTGCAGACGACAGATAAATTTCCCGTCCACCATAGCCCCAGGGGATGCCCGCACCGTTTTCTACTAAATAATGCGGCATCGCGTCTGAATCCGCCATACCGCATCAAAACTCTCTCCTGAAAAACAATACCAGAACCGCCGGCTCCGGATTGCCCCGCTTACTCGTTCACCAGATCCCATCCCATGATCTTCCAGTGCCCCGCCTCATCCTCACGCAGAACAAACTGCTCCAGGGAAGGCACATTGCCGGCCCCCTGCTTTACATAGAAATTGCAGTACAGTCTGGCACAGGAATCTTCCTTTTCCGTAAAATATTCCACATCCGTACTGGGCGAAACATCATAACCGACTATCGTATATTTATTATCCTTCATGCTGACGATCTCAGAACGCAGATCTTCCAGATAATCTTCCTGAGACTTATTGGCAATCAATTCTTCATCGTACAGCAGCTGAATCTGTTCCGCCAGATCCTCCAGATCTTCCTCAGAATATTCTTCATTGTAGAAGCACTTTGTGATCTCGGCAAAATATTTCACCACTTCCTTCGGCGTGGGCGGATAATTCCGCTCCAGGTCTTTCTGCAAAACTTTCTGCACCGCCGTCGATTCCACCACTTCTTCCCCTTTCGATTTGGACTTATGGGTCAGAAAAAAGGCAAATCCTCCAATAACTGCAGCAAGAATCACACAGGTTATGACTATACTGATTACTCCGGAACGCTTCATGTTATCCTCCTTCCTGAACGTACTTTCGACAGCAGCCTCGATTCTTTCGCTGCCGCCTGCATTCAATCGTGAACAACCTCACAGCCTGTCGAATGCCTACGCTTCCTCAAACATGAGATCTATGCTTCTGCCGTCTTTGGCGGCAACCGCATTAGGAAATATACTGCGTACATCGTGCATATATTCCTCCGGCCGGGTCAGTGACGGACTGTAGTGCGTCAGCCACATCTCCTTCACTGCCGCCCTCTTCGCCAGCTCTGCCGCTTCATAGAAAGTCATGTGCTTGTATTCTCTCGCCTTCTGCTGTTTCTCAGGCTCTCCGTACATGCCCTCACAGATAAAAAGATCGGCTTCTGCCGCGGCGCGCACAATGCTTTCCGTCGGCCTGGTATCCGTGCAGTACGTTACTTTCAATCCTTTGCGCGGCTTCCCCAGCACCATTTCCGGCGTGAAGGTTCCCTCCTCTGTCTCTATTATCTCACCTTTTTGCAGCCGATTCCAGTAGTTTTTCGGAATATTTCGTTCCATTGCCCTGTTAACGTCAAATCGTCCGATACGATCCACCACTATATTATAACCATAGCAAAGCACATTGTGATTGACTCTGTATGCCTCAATACGAAAACCGTCAAAAACAACGGTCTGTTCAGTCTCCGTCAGTTCCATGCAGTTCACTTCAAAAGGAAGCTCCGGCGCGATCACGCGCAGAGAGCTGACCACCTTGGTCAATCCCTTTGGTCCTATGAGCAGCAGGGGTTCGGTGCGTTCCGCATTACCCATCGTGAGCAGCATTCCCGGCAGACCACTGATATGATCCGCATGATAATGGGTGAAACAGATGATATCGATGGGCTTCGGACTCCACCCCTTCTCCTTCAAGGCGATCTGCGTCCCTTCGCCGCAATCGATCAATATGCCTGTCCCGTTATACCGCGCCATCATCGATGTGAGCCACCGATACGGCAGAGGCATCATGCCTCCTGTACCTAATAAGCAGATATCTAACATGTGTGCTCCTGTTCTGTAGAATTCTCAGGAAGGCCGGAAAATTATGGTAAACAATGCACGTATTTGCTGTTTACCGTTCCTGCCGCGATAAGACCGCAATAGAAAAGACCACTGTCACAACAGCTCTTCCCTCTCTCTTGCCTCCACAGGAACTGCAAATCCGGCAGTGATCTTCTCATAACATTCCTCACACAGATCAAATGTATGGCTTGTGCCGTCTTTTTTCCCGAAAAAGCCAAAATCATGCGTTACATGAACGCATTCTTCCTTCAAAATTCCATTTTCTACCAATAATTTTCTGCCGCAGCAGTTGCAGACTGCCCCGGTTAACTGCTTTGCTTTCTGTTCTGTATAAACGCGCATGAAAAACCTCCTCCATCGTGTTACACTTCTTCTATCGTTCCATCTCATTTTATCAGACAAAACGCGTCACAACAGTGGTAATTGTTCCATGCCGTTCCTATCTCTTCCAGAAGATCTCCGCATCCTCCGCCGGCTTCTCATAAAATCCGGGACGAATGCCCGCCGACTCGAATCCAAGCTTCTCATACACATGAATGGCCGCCGCGTTGCTGACCCGCACTTCCAGCGTATAGGCCGTCAGCCCCTCCTGGTTACCTTCCGCCATCAGGTGCTGCAGCATGGCCGTTCCGATCCCCCGGTTCCTCGCCTCCGGCGCGATGACCACATTGGTGATATTTCCCTCCCCCGCGATCATCAAAACACCGCAGCCGCCCAGAAGCCGGCCGTCCTCCTCCGCCACATAGTATCGGGCGTCCTCCTTACTGATCATCTCCAGAAAGGAATCCGCAGACCAGGGCATGGAGAAAGTTTCTTCCTCCAGCCTGCTGATAAAAGGGACATCCTCCGGAGTCATTCTTCTATAAATAACCATGGGAATCCTCCTGCCACCCTGTCATCTTCCTGCGCTGCTGCACAGCCTATGCGGATCCGGCATCCGATTTCTGCCCGCCGCTGCCAAATCCGCGCTCCCGCTCTGCCTGAGAGAGCCGCAGATACTCCGGCACATGTTCCGCACCGTTCACGGCCTTTCCCTGCTCGAAATAAATCCTGCCAAGCGCGGCAATACACGCGGCGGACTGCCTGTTGCGGTGTGCCGGCGCCAACATATAGGAAACCCGCAGAACCTCCGGCATCCTTTCCCGGAAAACAGGAATGCCATCCCCCACAAAGATAACTTTCCGGCCGATCCGGTTGATCTCCTGCGCAATCTCATCAAAAGCGACAGCACATTGTTCTTTCACGACACGCATGTCATATCTATTCTCCGACGTTTCCCCTTCCGACATCACAGTCTCTTTCCCATCCGGAAACGCCGAAGAATCTGCTGCTTCCTTGTGAGACCGATCGACAAATTCATAGAGTCCCGTATAGACCTGGCTCCTTCTTGCATCCATAATGGGACACACCAGCGCATCCGTACCATACATCTGCCAGGCCAGCCCTTCCAAAGTCGGTACCGGAATGACAGGCTTCTCCATGGCAAAAGCAAGTCCCTTGGCCGTCGCAGAACCAATCCGCAGTCCGGTAAAAGAACCTGGCCCTGCCGCCACCGCGACGGCATCCACCGTATCCATATCCAGCTCCACCATCCGCCTGATCTCTTCCAGCATGGGCAGCAGCGTCTGGGAATGGGTTTTCTTATATTGTATCGTATATTCCGCGATCAGAGCGTCCTCTTCCGTAAGTGCCACGGAAGCCACCAGCCCAGAACTGTCCAATGCCAGTATCTTCATACACAGTCTCCATTCCGCCGCTTTACCACCGGCGGCACAAACAGTTATAGGTCCTCTCGTCTAATTCCTTCGTTCTTCTATCGTGATCCTGCGATAATCGAACCCCCTGCCGGGATCCTTCTCGATGGTGATCTGCCGATACTCTCCAGGCAGGATTTCTTCGATCAGATTCGCCCATTCGATCAGGCATACGCCCTCGCCGTAAAAGCAGTCCTCATAACCGATCTCCTCCATCTCCTCCACATCACCGATGCGGTACACATCGAAATGGTAAAAAGGCAGGCGGCCCTCTTCATAGATCTGTACGATCGTAAACGTAGGACTGTTCACCGGCTCTTCTATGCCAAGCCCGGCAGCCACCCCCTGCGTCAATACGGTCTTGCCCACACCCAGGTCCCCGATCAGGGTATAGACTTCCCCTGCCTTCGCCTGCTGTCCGATCTGTCTGCCAAGCGCAAAAGTCTCTTCTGCGCTGTATGTCTCTGTCGTCTTCATAGCTCCCGTCATCAACCTCTGATCTTTACTTTCTTCGGCGGCATATGCGTCGAGATGATCTCGATCACCTTATATTTGTTCTCACCCAGATCCTGCTTTGGAAAAATACAGGCATTGGTGCGTGTCGTATACACAATAATACTGCGGGAAGTGGAAACCGCCCTGTACATGCCGTCCCACCCCATCCTCTCTGTCGTCTCGTCCTGGGATACCTCAATCCCCTCATCCGACAGGCGGTAATGCAGCGGCTTCCTGAAAGCCGGTGTATTCAGCGCCTGCTGTTTCGACCTGATAAAAAGCGTCCACGGAAGATACAGCAGAATTACCACGCCGACGATCAGACAGATCGGGTGCCTGTTAGATGCAAAAAGCATCAGCATCAACACACCCGTCAACGATCCCATCAGACCCGACAGACTGCTGTAAGTATGACGCAGCATGTAATCATATAAAATACCGGAAGTTATTTTCACGTCAAATTCTAATTCCATATCAACACTTCCCATTAAAAACCTTCCTGTAGAATTTCCGCCGGCGGCGGGTCGCTTAGACGACATAATCCCGTTCCGCCGCAGTGCGGCCACTGTCTTAATCATATGGGAAATTCGAAGAAGGTTCCTATATGATTAAGAAAACACCTACATTGTAGGTGCTTTCTTCACTTATATTCTATTATACAAATTTTCACATAAAGTTCAAGTAAAAAGCACATCGCCGTCTTTTTATTTATAAGAATCCGTCCCTGTTACCTTCCGGGCCTGCCGCTTTGCCGCCTTTCCCCTGCTGGTCTTTATCCATAGTTTCGGCGCACACAGCCACATACCCACGGTTATCCACATTAAACAGCAGACTGCAGACCGGAGCCTGCCCGTAAAACACTTTGGAAAACCATAGCTTCTATTCTCCCTGACTCCTTGATCCATAAATACTGCACACCGGCAAAATGCCGTCAAACGCTGCATAACAGCTTCCTAATAATTGATTCCGCTGATCCCCAGCTTTCCATCCTGTACCCCGAAGGTAATACTCGGCTCCCCGTCTTCACTGCAAAGAGTAAATCCCGCCCTGCTGGCGCTTAAGCCGCTTTCGTCCGCACCTGCGATGGAATTTACCAGTTCTTCCGTAAAAAGCGCATCTGCTCCCAAAGCAATGAAGTCCTCCCGCGTCTCCACGATTTCTCCCTCTTCCGACAAACCTACATACACGGGAAACGTCGTCAGATCCGCCAGTTTCTCAATATCCTTACCGGCAACAGCAGCCTTGATCGCGGCGCCGAATTCCGCCGCCGATGCCGCATCCACTGCAAAGTTATCCTCCCAGTTCTCCCCCTCCTGTACTCCCTGAAAGGAATACCCGGACGCCACATTCTCCTCTTCTGCCGTTTCCTCTTCCTGTGTCTGTTCCGTTTCAGTATCCTCATTTTCCAGAAGCGTACCGCCTTCCGGCACCACATTATATGTCGTTTCTTTCTTCTGCCCGCAGCCCGTCAATGCCAGCATCAGCGCACCAACAGCCAAAAATACCCATCTTTTTTTCATAATCTTCTTCCACTCTCTTCCTTTCAGAATTTCGTTTTTCATCTTTACCCCCATTTCTGCGCTGCTTTTGTCTCAACTATGTTGAGACGTCGCATGAAACGA
>CAJTPO010000080.1 GCA_910578115.1 uncultured Lachnospiraceae bacterium
ATCTAATTTGACTGATATAAGAAGGATCTGGAGCACCTAGGGTGCTGGATAACAATAGGTAAGGGTATAGACTTTCCGGATCATCTGCAAAAGGCTTTCTGCTACACAGGCATACTGGACGGTGTTTACTTTCTCCCCGAATGGTCCTTTGATGTATCGCTCTGTTTTCAATGCGCCTTTATCTAGCGTTCCGTCCTTATATCTGACGGTGATGGATTTTCCTTTTACCTGCTTTTCCTTTATCTCCATGGCAAGCCTTTTGTTGTCAAGGACGCTGATATCTGCCCTGCCGGATTCTTTTACATGGACTGCATAGGAAATAGGCATGTTGGAGAAATAGCAGAGCGACTTCGCCAGCAGGTTCTCCATGGTGTCCTTCAGGTATATGTATTTTTCTTTCAGGCAGAATACCCTCTCCGCATCCCCATGGATCAGGTAATGCCCTTCTCTCTTTAGCTGGTCAAAATCCGATGGCAGCTTTCCGTCCCCATCTGTGAATGAATGCAGGAACTCCTGTAAATCCACGTCATTCACCCTAAATTCAGTCAAATTTACCTCCTCGCCTTGTGTTTATTGAAAATAAAAATACTTATGTACCAGTACCGTATAAATCATGGCTGACTTCCATCCGGTAGTAACTGTCCATGGTCGCCGGGGCATTATACAGTGCTGTCAGTAAGTATGCCTTGATGTTCCCTACCTTGGTTGTATTCCCGTCAATGCATTCAAAGACGTATTCCAGATGGCTTGAATTAATTTTCAGGAACCGGCTCCTTACAACTTCCCTTGGGAAGTCGTCTCCTGCGATGCGGATATAAGGACGCTGCGACAGGACAACTTCCAGCACCAGCTCTACCGCTTCATCCATCCGCTGTTTTCCGTACCGCTCCACAAGGATGCTGTACTCGATGTTTTCACAGATGATCTCCCGGTAAGCGTCTGCAAGACCGATCTTATCAATCCCATCCTGCTGCGTTATTGTTTCTGGTTCCTCCGGTTTCTCCGGATAGATTGATTGATAAGTTTTTGATACATCTGTATTTGATTGATTAGTATTTAATTGTGCGGTGTTTTCCTGTTTAGGGTTCCCCTGTACAGATTTTTCCTGTATTGGCTTAACCTGTCTTGGATTTTCCCGTTTAGGTGGGTTTTCTTCCGTTTCCTGCTCTACAGGCTTTTCGTGTATCGTGTAGGTAATATCCCCAAGACGCCCGTTCTCATAGCGGATGCGCTGTCTGGTGAGATACCCATGATTCTCTAACTCTTTTAATGCGCTGGTGATCGAGTCCACGCCATCCTTGCAGATACAGGCAAGCCCCTTCGTCGTATAATCCCAATCCTCCGGCAGGGAGAGCATCAGGGATAACAGCCCTTTTGCTTTCAGCGACAATTCCACGTCACGTAAGTGGTAATTGCTCATGACGGTAAAATCTTTTGTTTTCTCTACTCTGAATATAGCCATATCTAAAACCCCCTCTCCATACTAACGTGCATATCCTCTGTCTCTGCTTTGGTCATGATACAGATGTCCGTCCGGTGTGACTTTCGTGTGTTCCTGCATCTTGATTTCCCCGTTTTTCTGCCTGCACTGGAATTTTTCATAACCGGCATCCGTCAGGAACAGGCGCACCCGGTCGCCTTTTTCTCCGTCAAAGGACTCTTCCGAAAGCACTTCAAAGACAACCATATGCCGCACTTCCGGGTCAAAGCGTTCCAGCGCCATGATGTCATGCCCTTTTAACTGTTCCGCACCGGATCTCTGCCTTGCCTCCGCCAGCAGTTCACCCATAGTCCTTCCCTCTTTGGGCAGGCGGTAGTTTCTGCGGATATCATGTACAACCTCCATGCATTTCCCATCTGTCAGAGGGCGCATCTTTTCCATAAGGCTCTCCGCTGCCCTGCGCCTGTCCGGGTCTTTGGCATACCGGGAAGCCATCAGCAGCTCATGCATGAGGGCATACCGTTCACTTCCTTCCGTCTGGTAGAGCATCCGTTTTTCCATTTCGTTTAATTCCATATCTTTTCCTTTCTGCATAATCTGCATGAAAAAAGGCACTCATCCAAACAACACAGAATGAAATGCCCTCTAACTTTTCCTTTTTCAATTTTATATAAGTTGATGCCTCTGCATCCTGCCTATCCACCCATGAAACTGTCCATGAAGTCAAGGGCGGCATCATTGATGGTTTCCTCGTCCTGCTTGATTTCTTTCTGCTCCTGCTTCTCCGGCTGTACCGCCATACTCTGCATTCCCGGTGCTATTGGCATATAAGGGTACATCATTGGAAATGGCGACTGCGAAAAACATTTCTTTATTTCCTCTGCTTCCTTCCTGATGCTCTCCTGCATCTTCGCCAGAAGTTCCTCATTGGTAAGGTGTACTTCTTCCTTCCGGTCATAATGCCCGATCATTGCCTCTGCGATAATGCTGCTGTAGTCCTGCTTCTTTCCCTCCGGCGGCTCCTCATACCTTCTTTGTAAAATCTGCCATGCCCTCCGCTCCTCCGGCACGTCCATGTCAAAGCGGCAGGACACACGCTTGATATTCTTTATCGTCTGTCTCGTCTTCATAAGGCACACCCCCTATCCGCGCCGGATATTGCGTAACCGTCTTTGGTTGGAAAGATATTCATACCCTTTTGCATTGGCATGTATATCCTCAATGAAATGCACCTTGCTGTGATCCAGTTTTGCGAAATGTTTCATCAGCATTGCACCGCCTCCAAGGAAATGGAGTTTTGCCAGTTCTTCATTATAGCCATACTCCCGTAGCTTCCGCATGATCTTGTCGGTATAGTCTGTGGCGCATTCCGCTATGGCTTTCAAGTACTTTTCCCCGATATCGGCTGTGCCATCTTTCAGTACTTTTTTGACAATACAATCGTCTACAACAGTATGTACTTTGTTTGTAAGTTCGCTCCGCATCTCAATCACACAGCACTCTACACCAAACCGCTCCGTATAGTAGCGGCTGGAATCCGGCTTCCCATCAACAATAAAGATAACATTCATGGTTCCGTTGCCGATATCCGCCACAATATTAAATCCCTGATAGCTGGGCAGGTCTGCCGCAACAGCCGCAAATCCCTGTGCATAGACTTCCACATCCTCAATTTTCACATGGTATCTGGTGTCATTGCACCGGAAGGTCACTTCCTTATTCTTTAATAAATATTTCTTAAAACTCTCCGCCTGCTCCCCAAGCCATTTGATAGGAAGCCCCACCGCCAGAATGACGGAAGCGTAACACAATCCCCTTTCCCTCAGTTCCTTTGCCAGAGCCGCCAGCGTAAGGATATAATAATCTTCATCCCACACTTTATCCATCTGGTACTCCTTGTGCGTGGAGCCGATCTCGTAAAATTTCCCTTCGTACTCTACTACCATCCCTGCAAGTTCCGATACGCTTTCCCTCTGGATAATGCCGGATTCAAAAATGTGGTGGGCGGTCTTGATATTACCGTACCCATGGTCAATCCCGATCCTGTAAACCTGTTCCATAATCTTCTCCTTTTCCTCTACTGGTTTTGTTGCAAAAATATAAGGACTACCCAAGCACATACACTTGAATAGTCCTTATCACGCAATAAAATACTGCGTCTAACTCAAAATTATTCTGTTTCACCTCGCATTTCTTAAAAGCCACAAGATGACCGCATCATGGATGGGCATTTCTGACTTCTTTGATGTAGGTTTATGATTTTGTCCAGCGCTGTCCTAAATCTCCACCAATGGGCTTAAATAAATAGGACTGAATCAGTGCAAACCCTTGATTTTGTGGGCTTCTCTTGATTTAGTCTTATTATAGCAGGTTCATGACGTGACACATCCAGCAGTCCTGCCATCTCCTCCTGAGAATATCCTTTCTCTTTGCGGATAGCCTTTAATTTCTCTCCAAAAGTCATTTCAAACAACCTCCCTTTCTGTTTTTCTGTTTGGATTATAAAATCAAAGCTGTCTAAATGCCACCATCTTAGCGTGTCATCCTGTCAATTTAGCGTATCATTCCCTGATTTTACGGTTTATTTCCGTTTTTTGGGGGGCTGGGAACACGGCAGAGAACCATTCCTGCTAAAGTAAAAGCACCCACTGAATTATATCATAGAAATTTTCTATTTTTCATCCGATGTCATGAAACGACTATTTTTCGGGCGTGGAAAATAAAATCAAGATAGTATCCACAGGTCCACTTATCATGTCCACAAAAGGAACTAAAACTATTCTCGGTGAAAAGGTCTTAAAAGCATGAATAGCACTTCAAGGATTCTATTTTTTGTTCGCTATATAAATATAGGCGTCCTCAAGCGTCGCCTCACAGGGACTGCATACGATTTCAGGCGGCAGTTCGCTGATCCATCTTATCTGCAATTCGCTGCCCACATACTGTTTCGACGAAACATGATATGTTCTTTCCAGTTCCCGCGCCGTTGTTTCATTGTAACGCGGCGAAATAAAGTACCCATCTACTGCAGCTTTCCTGCAGATTAAATTCTTAGACTAAAAATAACAGCTACACAAGTGTGCCGTTTCTTTCCGCACGCTTTTTTCGTTATAGAATACAGACATCCGTGCCGATATACTGCCTAGACAACAGACAAAAGAAAAGAGGAAGCCCACCCGCTAAAGTCGGTCTTCCTCTCTCCATGAATAAAGCCCTGCCCTCCTGCCCATGCAGAACCGCAATGCCCTATCCTCAAAACTATGATACGTTTAAATGCCCTTGATTGCAAGCTGAAAAATACGATCCTTTCTGTCAGGGACCTGTTCCGGCAGTCCTTGGAACAGTCCCCCCTGTTTCTTTTAGTCTGCCCTTACTGCGGCGCGAAAGGAACCTGCAATAAAAGGGGCAGCTATGAACGCCGCCTTGTCACCTTCTCCGATGGAAAGCCCCAGGTGGTCCGTCTGAGAATCCCACGCGTGCAGTGCACCTGCGGAAAGTCCCACGCGCTCCTGCCCGACTTTATCGTTCCCTACCTGTCTTACTCCCTCCCCATGATCCTGCGCATCCTTTCCGACTTCTTCACAAGACGGCTGACCATCCGTGGCATCTGCGAAAAATACCTTGTCAGCCCGCCCCTCATCTACCGCTTTAAAAAGCGCTTCCTGCTCCATAAGAAACACTGGCTCGGCATCCTGCGTGACATGGAACTCTCTACCATTTCTTTCATGAAGGAATTACTGACGTCTTCTTACGACCGGTTCCATGATGCTTTCTTACGCTTGACCACATACAGCTTCCTCCAGTCACACAAAAACCCGGCAACTGCAGCAGACCCCGTTTCGGCCCTGCAGATGCCAGCTCTTTGTGCCATGACCTGTGAATCGACTCTTCCGCCTGCCTCCTTTATCATAAAGACGACTACTAAAAAAGGAGGCTTTTACCATGGAAGAAATGAAAAACACAAAAAAGCTGACGGATGACTGTGACGCAGCCATAAAGACCGCCCAGTTCCGCTTTGCCCTCATTGCCCCGCTTGTGCAGGGGCTTGTTCCCGATGGGAGCGATACAGCATACTTCATGCGCATCACAAAAGACCCGCTTACTTTACCCGACGGCAGATGTGTGAAATACAGCTGGAAAACACCCCAGAAATGGCACTACCTCTACAAAAAAGGCCGATTCGATGCGCTCCTGCCAAAGGCCCGTTCCGACAAAGGCATCCCCCGCGCACTGCCCGATACGGCAATCGAAGAAATCTACCGCCTGAAAGAGAAATATCCGCGGCTCAATGCCACCCAGATCCATATCCGCCTTGTACAGGACGCCTTTATTCCGGCAAGTGTCAGTGTGGACGCCGTACAGCGTTTCATAAGGAACAACGGCCTGAAATCTTCACGGGAACTGAACCTGAAAGACAGAAAAGCCTTTGAAGAGGAGTCCTTTGGAAGGATGTGGCAGGCTGATCCCTGCCACTTCTGTTACATCAATGATGCGGCGGACAAAAAAGCCCATAAGGTCTATCTTGTCGTCATCATTGACGACCATTCCCGCATGATCGTCGGCGCAGGCATGTCCTACAACGACAATTCCTACGGCTTCCAGAAGGTCCTTAAGGATGCAGTCTCCACCTACGGCATTCCGGACAAACTTTATACCGACAACGGCTCGCCGCATATAGACAGACAGCTTTCCCTGATCTGCGGTTCCATCGGGACAGTGCTTTTACATGCCCCCGTACGGGACGGCGCTGCCAAAGCCAAGGTGGAAAGAAATTTCAGGACCATGCGGGAAAAACTTTTATACGGGCTTGACCTCGATAAGATCCATTCCCTGCATGAATTCAACGCTCTCCTGAAAGACTACGTCCGCAGATATAACACCGGATACCACGCCGGGATCGGATGTGCCCCGTTTGAGAGGTATCAGGCCACAAAGGAACATGTGCGGCTTCCCCGCTCCCGGGAATGGCTGGAAGAGAGCTTTTTAAACCGCGTCACCCGCAAGGTAAGGAAGGACGCCACCGTCCCCATCGACTGTGTAAGCTATGACGTCCCCATGCAGTTCATCTCCCAGAAAGTGGAGATCCGCTACCTGCCCGATGACATGGACTCGGCGTTCATCCTTTCTGAAGGGGAACATTTCCCCATCCGTGCCACGGATAAAAACGAAAACTGCCGCACAAGGCGGGAAACCGCCACCCCTGTCGATTATACGAAGATCGGAGGTGGAAACTGATGTTCACGGATTATTACGGCCTTTCCTTCAACCCCTTTGACAAACAGTGCCAGAAGGAAAAGGACTGTTTCCTCTCCAATGATTTTAAGCAGATGTCCTCCCGCCTCTCCTATGTACGGGACGTCAGGGGCATCGGCGTCTTTACCGCGCAGCCCGGCATGGGCAAGTCCTTCTGCCTGCGCTGTTTTGCCAGAAGCATGAACCAGAACCTGGGACATATGGAATATATCTGCCTCTCCACAGTGGGCATCCGGGAGTTCTATTACCTTCTGTGCTCCGCCCTCGGTTTAGAACCGGCCGGCTCCAAGCCTCAAATGTTCCGGGCCGTGCAGGAGCAGGTTTACTATCTCTACCATGAGAAAAAACGCCCCCTCTGCCTTGCCATTGATGAATGCCAGTACCTCTCCCCGGCCATCCTCAATGACCTGAAGCTGATCATGAACCACGGCTATGACTCCTTAACTGCTTTTCTCTCATCCTGTGCGGGGAATCCTATTTTAACCGCACCCTGGCAAAGCCCGTAAACGAAGCGCTGCGCCAGCGGGTCGTTGTCCATTATGATTTTGCAGGCCTCTCAGATGAGGAAGTGGCCAAGTATGTCTCACACAAGATACAGATGGCTGGCGGCAGCCTTTCCATCTTAAGTGAAGCCGCCTTATCCGCCGTCCATGGATACGCACAGGGCAATGCCCGCATGATCGACAACCTGATGACGGATGCCTTGATCATCGGCGAGCAGACAGAAAAACAGGTCATTGATCCGGAAACCATTCTGGCAGCGGTCAATAACCAGCAGCTCTGAGGCGGAGCGATACTGCCGCCCCTTGCAGATCCGGCCATCTATTCGCTAAATACCTGTTTTATGAAGTGTTTCAAAACAGGCGTTAATTCTTATAAAGGAGCAGGAAACGACCGCGTACATCTGCGTATGCGGTTGTTTCCTTAACCATTGTGTATGAAAGCGGCACAATTTCCTCGGGAACCGCTTTTTTCTGTCTGAAATACTTTTCAGACATTTTCAGACCCTGCCTCCCGGCTGTCCCGCTTATCTGGTCCCATATGCTGTCAGCTGCCTTATTGTACACACAATTCAAGCCGGAAGATTTCGATTTGACTGCACAATTTCGTTGACAGCAGTGTGCGGTCAGCGAATAGAGGGTGCCGTAATGGTGTTTATACTGTCAAAAATAGAATGCTTTTTCCGTCTACTATAAAGTGCCGCGTTACAATATGCCCGTTTTCAATGGCGGCGATTCGGATGCGCTTGCTGTAATGCCGTAAAACCTCGTCCACGGCTTCCGGCTCGCC
>CAJTPO010000081.1 GCA_910578115.1 uncultured Lachnospiraceae bacterium
CAGCATGGATGGCCATGCGGCCCGCCAGGCGGCAGGCTGAGCATGATGTAAGTTTGTCGTGAAAGTACATACTCTGTTCGCTGCTCTTCCTTTTTATTAAAGCACAGGCTCCAGCCGGCACACTCTCACTTATTATGACAGCATAGGCTCCTCCAGTTATGCTTCTTCCCAACTGTTACGTCAGCATAGGCTCCTCCAGTTATGCCTCTTCTCAACTATTACGGCAGCACATACTCCTGTCTAAGCCCTTCATACAGCGTCCGGAACTGCTCCTCATCCCGTCTCTTTTCCCGGCTCTCTATGCTGTAGCCGTGCATTTCCATGGAGTCCTCCTCCCACACCTGCACCACGCTCACTGCGATCTGGGCACAGTGGGCCGCGATCCGCTCATAGGCCGTCACAATATCCGCCAGCAGGAATCCCAGTTCCACCGTACACTTCCCTTTCCTGAGCCTTTTTACATGCCGTTTTCGCACCTGTGCCCCCAGCTCGCCGATCACCTCCCGCAGGGCCTGCGCTTCATACAGACTGTCCGCGTTTTCCTCCTGAAAGATGCCTTCGGAAATTGCCAGCATCCGCAGCACCGCCCGGGAAAAGACCGCCAGTTCCTCCTGCGCCTTGGCAGAAAAAGTCAGCTCCTTCTCTTTCATCTTTCCGTAAGCCATGGCAATGCCCGCCGCATGATCCGAGATCCGTTCGAAATCCCCGATACAGTGCAGATACAAAGTCAGCGCACGGCTGTCCTTCTCCGAAAGATCCTTTCCCGTCAGCTTCAACAGATACGTACCGATCACATCCTCATAGCGGTCCACATCCTTTTCCAGCTGCCTGACGCCTTCCGCCGCCTCTCTCGTATAGCGCTCCAGCAGGCCGATGGCCTCCCTGCATGACTCCTGCACCGTATCCGCCATATGACAGATGACCTTTCTGCACTGCTCCATGGCCAGAGACGGATTGTTCATAAAACGACTGTCCAGCGCCTTCACATCCTCGTCGATATACCGCACCGCCATATGTTCCACGCTGTCCTCTTTGATAGTCAGATAAGCCAGCTTCTCCAGCAGATCAGAGAACGGAAGCAGCAGACAGGTGGCAAACACATTGAACACCGTATGCACCACCGCGATCCCATAAGGCTGCGCCGCCCGCTCCATAAAGTCAAAAGCAACCGCCCCGTGCAGCAGATAAAACAGCGCCATAAACACAATCGTACCGATCAGGTTAAAATACAGATGCACGATAGCCGCTCTTCTGGCGCCCCGCGATGTCCCCACGGAAGACAGCAGCGCCGTCACGCAGGTACCGATATTCTGTCCCATGATAATGGGCACCGCCACACTGTAGGACACCGCCCCGGTAGCGCACAGCGCCTGCAGGATACCCACAGAAGCCGAAGAACTCTGGATTACGGCCGTCAGGATGATGCCGGCGATCATCCCGGGGATCGGGCTGGAAAATAAAAGCAGGATATTCGTAAATTCCGGCACATCCGCCAGCGGCTTGACCGCCGCCGACATGGTATCCATCCCGATCATCAGCACCGCAAAACCGATCAGGATCGTGGCCGCATTTTTATGCTTCTCCTTTCCGGAAAAAAGCAGCAGGATCACGCCCACCAGCGCAAAAATCTGGGAAAAGGCCGAAGGCTTTAAAAGCTGCATCACAAAACTGCCGCTCTCAATGCCCGTCAGGCTTAAGATCCACGACGTGATCGTCGTACCCACATTGGCCCCCATAATAATACCGATGGCCTGAGACAGCTTCATCATCCCCGAATTGACGAACCCGACCACCATCACCGTAGTCGCGGAGGAAGACTGGATCACGGCCGTAACACCCGCTCCCAGCAGCACCGCCCGCCATTTGCTGTAAGTCATTTTCTCCAGGATCTGTTCCATCCTGCCGCCGCTGGCCCGGGACAGACCCTCCCCCAGCAGATGCATACCATACAGAAACAGCGCCAGTCCGCCCATCATCGTCAGTACATCAAAAAAATCCATGATAACCTCCTCATCACAACCAAAACCTGCTATTGCTATTATGGTTTGACGTTATCATGAATTTATCCGCTCCACTATCATGTAATTGTAAAGGAAATGTAAAATATACGTAAAACAGGCACTTTAACCCCATCCAAAGCCGGATCGCCACAGGCAGGCCGCCACGCCGCTTTAACCATATCTTCCCGCGATATAGTCCCTGGTCCTTCTGTCCTTCGCTTTGGAAAAAAGATGCCCGGTACAGCCCCACTCAACCACCTCGCCCGCCAGAAAAAAGGCGGTATCATCCGACACCCGTGCCGCCTGCTGCATATTGTGGGTGACGATAACGATGGTATATCTTTTTTTCAGCTGCAAAAGCAGTTCTTCTATTTTAAGCGTCGAGACCGGATCCAGCGCCGACGTGGGCTCATCCATCAACAGCACTTCCGGTTCCACCGCCAGCGCACGGGCGATGCACAGCCGCT
This sequence comes from uncultured Lachnospiraceae bacterium, assembly GCA_910578115.1. GTDB lineage: Bacteria > Bacillota > Clostridia > Lachnospirales > Lachnospiraceae > UBA3282. The sequence goes on from CAJTPO010000081.1 coordinate 2,468, forward strand.
GCTGCTGCCCGCCGGAAAGCCCCAGCGCCGGTCTTTTCAACCGGTCCTTCGCCTCCTCCCAGACAGCCGCCTGCCGCAGGCTCCTCTCCACGATCTCATCCAGTCTGGCCCTGTTCTTCTCCCCATGGACTCTCGGCCCATAGGCAATATTGTCATAGATGCTCATCGGAAAAGGATTGGGCTGCTGGAATACCATGCCCACCCGCTTTCGCAGCGTCGTCACGTCCACGCCGGGCGCATAAATCTCCTCGCCGTCCAGACAGACCCGGCCCATGATCTTCACCCCCTGTATCAGGTCATTCATCCGGTTCAGGGTTTTCAGGAAAGTGGATTTGCCGCAGCCCGAAGGCCCGATCAACGCCGTCACCGCACCTGCCCGAATGTCCATGGTGACCGCTTTCAGCGCATGGTGCGTCTCATAGTACAGGTTCAGATCTGTTGTCTCTATCTTGCTGTCATACATAAGAGTCACCTTCCCCACCAGCGGGTCAGAATTTTTAAAAGAAGGTTAAAGAGCAATACAAGGCACAACAGTACCGCCGCAATCCCAAATGCCACATCATACTCCGCTCTGGCCATGCTTAAATACATCTGGATCGTGAGCGTCCCGCCCGACTCCATGATCTTATGGATAAATCCGCCCCCGGAGTCCGGCAGGAAATAACCGCTCCCCGCCGTAAAAAGCAGCGCCGCCGATTCCCCCACGATACGCCCCACCGCCAAAAGGATACCCGTCACGATACCCGGCATGGCCGAAGGCAGCAGGATCGTGCGGATCATATGCCATTTGGTGGCTCCCATGCCGATGGCTCCGCTCCGATAACTTTCCGGCACCGCCCGCAGCGCCTCCTGCGTATTACGCGTGATCAACGGCAGTATCATCAAAGACAGCGTCAGCGCCCCGGTCAGGATCGAATAGCCCATTCCCAGCGTGGTGCCGAAAAACACCATCCCAAACAATCCGAAAACAATGGAGGGAATGCCCGCCAGCGTCTCCGTCGCAAACTCGATCAGCTGCACCCATCTGCTGGGCGCCGCATACTCGTTCAGCCAGACCGCCGCCCCCACCCCGGCCGGCACAGCCACCACAAGCGTCAGCACTACGATATATACCGTATTCACCACATTCCCCGCGATGCCCACAGTTCCCTTCACCACACTGGTCACCGTCGTAAAAAAAGGAAGCCCGAGAACCGGAACCCCTTTCGCAAAAACATAAAGGATCATTCCCGCCAGCAGCAGCACCGCATAAAAGGCCGCAAGATAGATGAAAGTAAACGCGACGGCGTCTTTTATTTTTCTCGACATGGCATCCCGCTCCTTTCCGCGCGGCGGTTTCCTTTGCCATACATCTGTCCGGCCACCCTTTTCCCGCCTTCACGCTTCTTCTCTGACTCCTGTCTTATCCGTACATCTAACCTTCCTCTCCACGCAGGAGCCTGTGCAGGAAGATATTCACCAGCATGATAAACCCAAACAACACCAGCCCGATCGTAAAAAGCACCTGCCGGTGCAAACCTTCCGCATATCCCATTTCGCTGACGATGGCAGTTGTCAGGAATCTGACAGAGGAAAAAGGTAACGGCACATTCACCGCCCCGCCGGACACCAGATTCACCGCCATAGCCTCTCCCACCGCCCGGCCCACCCCCAGCACCACCGCCGTAACAATGCCCGGCCTGGCTGCCGGAAGGACCACCTGAAAAATCGTCTGGATCCGGGAAGCACCAAGCGCCATCGAAGACGCCCGCAGCTGATCCGGCACCGCCCGCAGCGCCGTCTCACTGACACTGATGACCGTCGGCAGGATCATCACCGCCAGTACTATCACCGCCGACAACAGATTCGCTCCGCCCGTAAACTGATGCGTCTGCGCGTCACGAAACAACCACCGTTCCAAACGATACATAAGCGGATTCAAGACCATCATCCCCAACAACCCATAAACAACAGAGGGAATCCCTGCCAGCAGCTCTACCGCCGGCCGTACCACCGCTGCCAGCGGACGAGGCGCCACCTCAGCCAAAAAAACAGCCGTTAAAAGCGCGACCGGTACCCCAAGAAGCACCGCCAGCGTCGTTCCCACCACGGATGCCAAAATCACATACAGTATACCGAAGGAAGGAGCCGCCGCCGCAGGTTTCCACACAGAAGAAAAGAAGATCTCCCTGACGCCCAGCCGATAGACCGCCGGTACACCATTGGCGATCATATACAACGTGATCGCTCCGACCGCGAAAACCGCGAAAAACGCACACAGCGTAAAAATCGCTTCGGCTACGGCTTCCACTCTTCCGGTATGGTTCTTTTTCTCTGTAAGAGACCGGGATTGTCTGGCCTGTGATCTGTTATAAGCTGATTGCTGTAATCCAATATCCATATTCTTACGATTCCTGCTTTGTTATTTTTCTCTATTTCTTTCTGACCTCTATAACTTCTCTTATGTCTTCACTTATGTCTTCTCTGTCAGTTGGATTCCTTATGGTTTATTGTTTCATTTGTGACAATCCGACACGATCAACCCGGCATCACGCATCAGCTTCCCGCCCTCCTCTGTCTGCAGATACGCAAAGATCTCCCGCACCTGTCGGCTCTGCTCTTCAAGCGCTCCTTTCGTCACCAAAAGAAAAGACCGGCACAGCGGGTAGCTGCCCGTCTTCACCCTCTCTGCCGTCGCTTCCACACCGTCCAAAGACAATGCGCACACCGTATCATTCAGTACATCGAAAGAGACATATCCCACAGCTCCGGGTGTGGATGCGATCCGCGCCAGCATTGCCCCCTCCGAATCCAGTTCATTTGCATAATAACACCGGTCTTCAATTCCCAATAATTCTTCAAAAGCGCTTCTGGTGCCGCTCCCCGCCTCCCGGCCTGCCACCACGATCGGCAGCTTCCTGCCGCCAAGCTCCTGCCAGTCTCTGATCTGCCCGGTATAAATATCCACCAGCTGTTTTGTTGTCAATGCCGTCACCGGGTTATCCCTATCCGTGATCACCGCAATGCCATCCATTGCGATAACGTATACTGCCGCGCCGGATGCCTCCTCTGCTGTTGTCAACGGCCTGGAAGAAAGCCCGATATCGGCCCGCCCCGACAGCACTGCCTGCACCCCCGCTGAGGAGCCTGTAAATTCTGCCGTCACCGTCACACCCGGATGCGCCTCCCGATAACACTCCGCCAGCATATTGGCAAACTTCTCCATAGAAGTAGAGCCGGCCATAACTACTGTCTGAGCTGGAGATGGGGATGCCGATTTCCAATGCGGTTTCCATACACCATCATAACGCCATATCAAAAACACCAGCAGCAAAAGCGCTGCCATGGCGCCTGCCGTAATACGTTTCTTCCCTGTCAAATGTACACCCTCACATCCACCTTACATCCGTCTTATGGCAAATCATTTTAAAAAAGTGCTCTCCCGTGTTCTATATAACCTATGCGCCGCCTTCTTGTCTCCATTCCAGATTTTACATACACCTTTGCAACAGCGCTGTTCTCCCTTTTTCCGGATCAGGCAAATCTGCTCCTCCTTTTGTCGGAAGCAGGTTAAAGGATTCCTGAATGCGTAGAAAAACAAAAAACACTACACGAAAGACATACCCGCAGTTACACAGTGACGCAGGAAAGTGAAACGGCCGCCAAAGCATTTTCTGCAGATTTTGATGGTATATGCAACGAAAAAGTCACCGTTACAACAAAGCAAGGTTTGGAAGAAATTTTTATAAATTACTATGGAGGCATCTATGGTTTGCACAGAAGTATCTTGCTATGCTGATTGACTTTTACACCGTGGATGTGCATAATAAAATCATGATACAATCGTTTAAAAATTGTGTAGCTGGATTCAATTCCAGCAGTTTGTGATAATAATTCGGGCAAAGGAATTAGATTATGAAAAACAAACTGATTCTGTATATTGCAATGTCTTTAGATGGATATATTGCAGAAAAAGACGGCAATATCGGCTTTTTAGATGAAACCCCCAGTCCCTCTCCTGATCTTGATTATGAAACGTTCTACCATTCCCTGCAGGCAATTATAATGGGAGGAAAAACCTATCGGCAAATAAAAAATGAGCTTTCTCCAGATAAATAGCCTTACGATGGAATGCCCTGTTATGTATGCACACGCCAGCAATTTCAATACGACATGAATGTTCAATTCACATCATTACCCCCTGGGCAGCAAGTATTAGATTTAATTTCCAAAGAACACTCAGGCAATATTTGGCTCATGGGTGGAGGCGAAATAGTTAGTTGTTTTATGTGCGAGAATTTAATTGATAAATATTATATCTACGTTATGCCTACTCTCCTTGGAAAAGGAATTCCACTTTTTCCACCGGAATTTCCAAAAACTAATCTCAAATTAGAAAGTTGCAGGAATATTGGGGAGATTGTTGAGTTAGTTTACCAAAAAGATGTCCCCAAAGACTAATACACCGCTTCTTCAATTACGTATAACTCTACCAATGAGTTCATAGCATGCTGACGGTTATGGAGGTAACAATGGATTTTTCAAATGATGAATTGATAGAAGCAAAAAGACAAATTGATTCTACTTTGCATAAGCTAAGGGAAACGATAAAAACAATTGCAAACTGGCTTATTGAAAATGAACTCAAGTCTAAGCGTTAATTAAACTCTTCCATTTGGCTGTTTTCAAATATGCAAAGAAAGACCGGTTGTGATTCCAGATCTGCCGGAACCAGCTTAAGGGCCGGCCCGGCGGTAACATTCATATAAACGGAGCAGTCCACTTTTACATAGAAGCTGGCATAATAGAAAACATTAAGCGATTTTGCGACAAGTAAAAACAGTTTTTAGCAACATGATAAAACTTAATGATTCAAAACACTCAAAAAATCAATCGTAAAAAAATACGATTGATTTTTTGAGTGTTTCTGTGTATACTATTCGCAATAAAACTGGAAAGGGAGCGCAGTGTATGCGTGAAACAAGAACAACAGAATTCAAAGAAATGATTACAAATACATTTTTAAAAACAGTAAGTGCCTTTTCAAATTACGATGGTGGAGAAATATTTTTTGGCATTGATGACAATGGTAATATCAAAGGACTTTCGGATGTAAAACAGGCGTGTCTGGATATCGAAAATAAAATCAATAACAGCATTACTCCGCAGCCTGATTATACACTGGAATTGCAGAATAATGACAGAACGATAAAACTGACTGTAAAAAGCGGGCTTCAAAAACCATATTTATATAAATCAAAAGCATATAAACGAAATGATACTGCAACCATAGAGGCTGACACACTGGAGTTGTCAAGATTGATTTTAGAAGGAAAAAATATCAGGTTTGAAGAATTGCCGTGTGAAGATC
>CAJTPO010000082.1 GCA_910578115.1 uncultured Lachnospiraceae bacterium
CACAGCATGGATGGCCATGCGGCCCGCCCGACGGCAGGCTGAGCATGATGTAAGTGGTTTCTCACGCATCGCACCTCCCGGATCATCAGATGATACACCCGCCGCCCAGCACATAACCGTCCTCATAGAATACCACCGCCTGTCCCGGCGTGATGGCGCGCACCGGGGCGAGGAAAGAACATTTGATCACATCCTCTTCCACCTGCTCGATCACACACCGCTCCCCTCCATGGGCATAGCGGATCTTCGCCAGCACCTCCCGCGGACGCGGCAGATCGGCCATTCCCATGAAGTTGAGCCTGTTACAATACAGCGTATCCCCGAACACATCCTCCGCCTCCCCGATCACCACCTCATTCGTCTCCCGCCTGATCCCGGTGACGAACACCGGATGGCCCATAGCCAGATTGAGTCCTTTGCGCTGCCCGACCGTATAGTGCGTGATCCCCTGATGGCGCCCGAGAACCTGTCCCTGCGCCGTCACAAAATTCCCGCTCCCCGGCACCCGCTCCCCGGCCTCCCGCTCGATAAAGGCCGCATGATCATGATCCGGTATAAAGCAGATCTCCTGGCTGTCCGGCTTGTGGGCCACCGCAAGCCCTTCCCGCCCGGCAATGTCCCGTATCTGCTCTTTCGTATATTCTCCTACAGGCATCAGCGTGCGGGCCAGCTGCTCCTGCGTCAGACTATAGAGGGCATAGGTCTGGTCCTTCTTATCCGTCACACAGCTGCGCACCGCATACCTGCCGGCCGGCGTCCTCGCGATCCGCGCATAGTGGCCCGTCGCAATGTAGTCTGCCCCGATCCCCAGACTTCGCCGAAGCAGGGACTCCCATTTCACATAGCGGTTGCAGGCGATACAGGGATTCGGAGTCCTGCCCACCAGATATTCTTCCACGAAATAGTCGATCACCCGGCACTTGAATTCTTCTCTGAAATTCATCACGTAATGGGGAATGTCAAGCTGTCCGGCCACTCTTCTGGCGTCCTCCACCGCGCTCCATCCGCAGCAGCCCCCGTTCTCTTCCTGCTCATTTCCGGCATTCTCCTGCCAGATCTGCATCGTGACCCCGATCACCTCATAGCCCTGCTCTTTTAAAAGGTAAGCCGCCACGGAAGAATCCACTCCGCCGGACATCCCCACTACGACTTTTTTCTTTTCCATCATAAGATTCCTTTCTCAATTCTTCCCGCGCTGTTCTTCTCACCCCACTCCGCGCATAAACTAAAACCATATCTGATCGCGAAAATGGTGTACTATGAAACGAAACTGGAATACTCCTCTCGTAACCGGAACTGTCATCCTGACCTTAACGGGCCTGCTCAGCCGCTTTATCGGCTTCTTCTACCGCATTTTCCTCTCCAACGCCTTCGGCGCCGAAGGCATGGGCATTTATCAGCTGATCGCACCGGTGCTGGCGCTCTCTTTCGCCCTCACCGCTTCCGGCATTCAGACTGCCATCTCCAAATACGTGGCCAGCGAAACAAGCACCCACGATTACCATACTTCCTTCCGCACGCTCTGGGCCGGCTTCCTGATGGCCATGGCATTATCGGTGGCCTGCGCCCTTGGTATCTATCTGTACGCCGACGGCATCGCCGTGACCTTCCTGATGGAGCGCCGGACCGCGCCGCTGCTGCGCATTATCGCCCTCTCCATTCCCATGGCGACGGTACACTCCTGCATCAACGGTTACTTCTACGGTATCCGCAGGACTGCCATTCCGGCCTTCTCCCAGCTGGCGGAGCAGGTCTTCCGGGTCGGTTCCGTCTACCTGATCTATTACTTTTTCAGACAGCATGATATGAAGCCCACGATCAGCTTCGCCGTAGCCGGACTGGTGATCGGCGAGAGCGCCTCCATGATCGTCTCCGTCGTCGCAATCCTTGCCCGGGCGCACCATGTCTTTCCCGCCCACGACAGACGTCTTCCCGGTGCTCCCGCACTGTCCTCCTACCGGCGTATCTGCGGCCGGTTATTACAGCTGGCAGTACCGCTTTCCGCCAACCGTCTGGTACTCAACCTGCTGCAGAGCATAGAAGCGATCTATATCCCCAATAAACTGATGGCCTACGGCTTAAACAACGCCGACGCTCTGGGCGTTTACGGCGTGCTGACCGGGATGAGCCTGCCTCTGATCCTGTTCCCCTCGGCCATCACCAATTCCATCTCCGTCCTGCTGCTGCCCATCGTCTCCGAAGCGGATGCCAGCGGCAATACGGGTGCGGTCAAACGCGCCATCGTAACCTCCATCCGCTACTGCCTCCTGCTGGGATTCGGCTGCACCGCCCTATTCCTGCTGCTGGGACGCCCTGCGGGCCGGCTGCTGTTCCATTCCGAGCTGGCAGGCAGCTTTATCCTCACGCTCAGCTTTATCTGCCCCTTCATGTACATCGCCAGTACCTTGGGCAGTATCCTGAACGGCCTCGGCAAGACTGCCCAGACCTTTCTCTACAGCGTGGTCAGCCTCCTGCTCCGGCTGCTGTTCGTCTTTGTCGCGATTCCCCGCTACGGCATCAAGGGGTATCTTTGGGGTATGCTCGCCAGCCAGATGCTGCAGACCCTTTTGTGCACGGTGTCCGCCCTGCATATCTCCCACAGATCACAGATGCGATAAAGTCTTGCAGTTCCCAACTTAATATACTATAATATACATGTTTTTGCCATAAAAAAGTTTATTTGACCTGAAGGAGTATACTGATATGTCATTTCATTTTGTAGCCAAACTACCGACCCCGGCCGAGATCCGGGAACAATTTCCGGTTCCGGAGCGTCTCTCGCAGATCAAACGCAGACGGGACGCCGAGATCCGTGACGTCATCACCGGAAAAAGCAATAAATTCCTGGTCATCATCGGCCCCTGTTCTGCCGACAACGAGGACGCCGTCTGCGATTATGTCAGCCGGCTCGCCCGCATCAACGAAAAGGTGCAGGACAAGCTGATCCTGATCCCCAGGATTTACACCAACAAGCCCCGCACCACCGGTGAGGGCTACAAAGGGATCGTCAGCCAGCCGGATCCGGAGAAAAAACCCGACTTTATGAGCGGCCTGATCGCCATGCGTAAGATGCACATTCACGCCATCGAGGTATCCGAAATGACCGCCGCCGATGAGATGCTCTACCCCGACAACTGGGGCTATGTAGAGGATATCCTCTCTTATGTAGCCATCGGCGCCCGTTCCGTGGAGGACCAGCAGCACCGCATGACCGTCAGCGGCTTTGACGTGCCCGCCGGCATGAAGAACCCTACCAGCGGCACCCTCTCCGTCATGTTAAACTCCATCTATGCGGCGCAGCACTCCCACTCTTTTATCTACAGAGGCTACGAAGTCAACACCGGCGGCAACCCGCTGGCTCACGCGGTACTGCGCGGCTCCGTGAACAAACACGGCCGCAGCCTGCCCAACTATCATTATGAGGATCTGGACATGCTCTGTTCGCTGTATAAAGAATACGATCTGGTAAATCCGGCCTGCATCATCGACGCCAACCACAACAACTCCAACAAGCAGTTCGAGCAGCAGATCAGGATCGTCAAGGAAGTACTGCACAGCCGGAAGCTGAACCGCGACATTCATACGATGGTAAAAGGCGTTATGATCGAGAGTTACATCGAGGAAGGCTGCCAGAAGATCGGGGAAGGCATCTATGGAAAATCCATTACCGATCCCTGTCTGGGCTGGGAGGCATCCGAAAGACTGATCTACGATATCGCAGACTATGAATAAGCTGCCCTGCGGTCTGTATTTCCGGCAAATGCGGCACTTGTTCCATTCTTTCAAAAACAGAAACAGAGCAGGCGGATTCGGCCTGCTCTGTTTCTGTTTTTACTTCTCTATCCTCTTGGGTGTGCCTTCGCATACACTTCTCTGATATGGCTGTGATTCATATTCGCATAGATCTGGGTCGTGGAAATATCCGAGTGCCCCAGCATCTCCTGTACGCTCCTGAGATCGGCGCCGTTCTCCACCAGATGGGCCGCAAAAGAATGGCGCAGCGTGTGCGGTGTGATATCGGCCTTGATCCCGGCCTTCTTCGCATAATATTTGATCAGTTTCCAAAAGCCCTGCCTGCTCATGGGCTGCCCGGAACAGTTGGCAAAGAGGACATCCGAAGCCTTGTTCTCCAGCATGGCGTCCCTCGTGCCGTCCAGATATCTGGCCAGTGCGTTTCTGGCCGCCGCCCCGAAAGGAATGATCCGCTCCTTGGTACGGTCCCTGCAGAGGATGAAACCCAGCTGCATATTGACGTCGGAAATCCGCAGAGTGATCAGTTCCGTCACCCGGATACCCGTAGCATACAGAAGTTCCAGCATCGCCTTGTCGCGTATCTCCTTGGGCGTGTCGCCCGTCGGCTGCTCCAGCAGCCTGATCACTTCCTCCGGCGACATGATCTCCGGAACCTTCTTCTCGATCTTCGGCGCCTTGAGCTGCTCCGACAGATCTTCCGCCACACACCCCACCTGCAGCATGTAATGATAAAAAGCCTTCAGCGACGCAATATTTCTGGAAACAGTGGCCGCCGCAAATTTATTGTCTTCCAGATATTTAACATAATCCCCCAGATCCTGTGAAGAAACTGCCGACACTTCATGGATTCCGCGCTCCGCCATAAAATGACGCACTTTATCCAAATCTCTTTTGTACGACATTTCGGTGTTTTTCGAAGTGCCTTTGACATTATGTAAATACGTTATAAATGTTGTTATCTCTTTTTCCATGTAGCCGGAAATCCTTCCCCCATATCGTCTTTATGTAAATCATATAAGACGTCTGCCTATCATTATAAGCAGATTCCAGAAGAAAAGCAAATGGAAATTTCCCAGATTTTACGGGCTTTTCAGCCATTTTGCAGACAAAACACAACATATCGTCAGCGTAGAAATTTATGTCTACTATATGTTGGTAGCATAAACGAAAAAATATTTTTAAAAAATTTTTAAAACAAACTGCAGCATTTTAGGATTAACATAACTCTCCAGAATGCATCCGACGATGATCACAGCAATGATCCCCGCCATCTGCATTCCCTTTTTCAGGTAACTCTGTCTGCCGTAGCCGCCGTAGTATTCCCGCCCCATGCCGTGGGCATAGAGCATCCGGTTGACACCCACCGCCCACAGAAACAGCGCCGCATATCCCGGGATCAAAAGAATGCCCTGCGGAAAGATGCCGGCCGCCATCAGGAACAGTCCCCGTATCCCGTAGCGGATCACCGCCACCGAAAGCAGACAGCCCGCAGACAGCCCCATGTAACAGACATAACCGCACACCGCCGGCAGGCCGATCATGGTGGTGGCCAGAAGTCCCAGCAGACATACCGTGAACATCCTGTGCTTTAACACATAGCCAAACAGGCCGCTTCCGTCCGGAATACTGTTCTTAAGCCGCAGGATCATGTCCGTACCCAGCAGACTGCCCTCCCCGATCCACGTATCATACCCCAGGTTAACGATCAATATCCCCAGAAATAATCCGATGGTAAACAAATATACGATATAATAGCCGTTCTTTGCCGCTGTCTGCTGCTGCACCGCTCTCCCCACTCCCCACTTTACACGGGCAGGCTCCTGACCTGCCGCAAGTCGCATGTCCTGTCTTCCTATGTATATGTGGGGCGGTATGCCATGCAGAACAAAAAACTCTCTGAAAATATAGAACGTACTAACTGCACAATACTATATCTTGTTATAATCCTGCACAAAAAACATTTCCGGATAGCATATTTTGATTTTCTTTTCTAATTTGGTTCTGCTATGGCGCTGCTTTTTCTCCTGCCGCCCACACCTGTATCTCTGTCCATGACCAAACTGTCTCTGTCAGCACAGACATCAAAGTACCATCACCAACGTCCCTGCCGTGATCAATGTCGCCCCGATCAGCGATTTGGCCGTGAAACTCTCGTGCAGGAAAACAAACGCCAGCACAAGCGTGATCACGACGCTCAGCTTATCGATCGGCACCACTTTGGAGACCTCGCCAACCTGCAGCGCTCTGTAATAACAGAGCCAGGAGGCCCCGGTAGCCAGCCCGGACAAGATCAGAAACAGCCAGCTTTTCTTATCAATAGAGGCAAGGCCGCTCTGTGTATTCGTCAAAAAGACCATCCCCCAGGCCATCGCCAGTACTACCACCGTGCGGATGGCCGTCGCCAGATTGGAATTTACCCCCTCGATCCCCACCTTGGCCAGAATAGATGTCAGCGCCGCAAAAACCGCAGACAGTATCGCAAATACAAACCACATGATATCCGATTCCCCTTCACCCAAACGCACCTGTTATCCGTTTTGTATATGCTGTTAAACATGCTTTTATGCGTTTTTATACATACCTGCTTGTATGCATACCTGTTTTTATGCATACTTATTTTTATACATACTTATTCTTGTACATACTTGTTATGATAAGCGAGCAGTGCCGAGACCGTCTTGCCGTCCTGAATCTTGCAGTCATAGATCATCTGGATCAGTTCCTCTATGTCATGGCTCTCCACATTCAGAAATTCGTCGTCGTCCAGATGCTGATGCCCTTTCTTCAGATCAGTGGCCACATAAACATCGATCTTCTCATTGCAGAAGGCTACCGTCGTATACAGAGAGATCAGCAGCTCCATCTTCCCGGCAGTATAACCGGTCTCCTCCTCCAGTTCTCTGGCCGCAGCAATATCTGTCGGTTCATCCGCACCGTTTAAACCGCCTGCCGGAATCTCCAGCGTCTCTCTTTCCAGCGCATTTCTGTACTGCCTCACCATAAGCAGTCTGCCGTCATCCTTCACGGCCACCACGGCCGCCGCTCCCTTATGGTTGATAAAATCCCATTTCGCGGTCGTGCCGTTGGGGATCTTCATGGTATCCTGATAGTAATCGATGATAACACCTTTGTGTATCAGTTCCCTGTTGATGCGCTCGTAATTATCCATATCCTCTTACCCTCCGCCAATCTGTTGATTTATAATTCTCCCATACCCCGTACAGGACTTACCTCTATGCTGTATTGTAACACAGCTCTGACAGAAAAATCAAAATGTATTGCCACTTATTGTTAACGCCATTAGAAATTTCGTTTTCTTCCTTGCCGGAGCTACCGCATATGGCTTCAACAAGAGCCGGAAACAGAAATTTGTTATGTCGTTTACTATATTTCCCGATATCCTCTGCGATTCTCAAGAAAAAAATAAAAAAGCAGAGCAAACTGTTGTGGGTTCTTTCTGAACTTTGGGTAATCAA
>CAJTPO010000083.1 GCA_910578115.1 uncultured Lachnospiraceae bacterium
CAAGACCTGTATATCTGCAAAAGAAAGATACCATTATTGGGCACTTTCTTATCTGCTACCTTGCAGTATTGCTCACAAGACTGCTGCAGTTCAAACTATTAAAAAGTAACTACTGTTCTGAAGATTTATTTGATTTTGTTCATGATTTCAGGGTTGCCAGAATATCAGACAGAAAATATATAAATCTTTCAAGAGGCACGACATTCATAAAAGAATTTTCAACTATTTGTAACCTTCCATTAACATCCTATTTTTTGAGCGAGGGGGAAATCAAAAAAATGCTAAGCCATAGGTTTTAATCTGTGGCTTAGCACTATATTTTACAGTTCAACTCTCAAAGTCAGGATATATAATGAATTACGAAAAGAAATTTTATGAAAAAGGCGAAGAAAAATTTTCCGACCGAAAAATTCCCACACTCGATATCGTATTGCTCCGAACCATTTTTGCCGCTGAAAATTTATGCTTCCTGATACCATTTTGTCTGTTCTGTCCAAATATTATGAAAACAGCCCTGTAACTGCATCAATTCCTCAAAGGTCCCCATTTCCGCTATCCTGCCACTGTCCATCACAATAATCCTGTCTGCATTGCGCACCGCACCAAGCCTGTGCGTGACAAGAATGACTGTTTTTTCTTCCGCCAGCTCATGCAGTTTTCCACAAAGTTCCATTTCCTCCAGCGGATCGATCGCCGCAGTGGGCTCGTCAAAAAGCAGTACCCCGCGTTTCCTGTAACAGCTCCTTGCAAGGGCGATCCTTTGCCACTGACCGCCTGACAACTCTCTTCCTCCAAATTCCTTTCCCAGAATCATTTGATCCGGCTTCGTGTCAAACAGAAGATCCGCCCATGCAAGCGCCTGGCCGATCCTCTCCGGATCCGGCTCCTTCAAGTCATGGTCCTGCCCCATCGTGTCACTCAGATACACATTCTCCGCCAGGGTCAGTTTGTACCGTCCATAATCCTGATATACGGCGCTGATCTGGTCAAAGATACTTCTCTCCCGCAGCATCATACGGTCTGTACCGCCCACTTCCATGGTTCCTTCTGCGGGCAGCAGGAATCCTGATAACAACTTCGCCAGCGTCGTCTTTCCGGCGCCGTTTTCTCCGACAATGGCTACCCGCTCCCCTTTCTTTACCGTCAGGGAAATATCCTGTAACGCCGTCTTTGTGCTGTTCGGATATCTGTAGGAAACATGGGTTAGCCTTACATATTCGCCGCTGTCTTGCGGTTCCCTGTCCCCATCTCTGATCTCGAACTCCATCAATTCAAAAAAAGCTGCGGACATGATACCCGTCTGCATGATCTCACCTGCGTGATCAAACAGCTGCGTAAAGATACTCGTCAGGGATGCGAAACTTGTAAGGAGTACGGAGAAGCCGCCGATCGTGAGCTTCCCTCTTACCAGCAGAAAAGCCATCAAAAACAGGGCCGCACAGTGAAACAGGGCTTTTCCTCCCGCAAAAGCCAGCCCGCGTTTGCCAAGCTGCCGGATATGCTTCCTTTCTTTCCCGTCCAGTTCTCTGCACGCCGATAAATATTTATCCGCAATATAATCCCCCGCCCCATAATGCTGGATCTCCTTCTTCTGGTCACTGGCACAAAGCAGCCCGAACGCATACTTCTTTCTTCTGGCCGGCTGTACGGTATCCTGCACAAAAGCCGCCTGATATTTTGCCGCCTGCAGCTTCTCCAGAACAACCGGAATGCTCACAAACACCACAAAAAGATACAGCACCGGATTCAGGCTGGTAAGGTATGTGCCCACCGATAAAAGATTTAAGACCAGAATCACCAACAGCACAGCCAGATTTGCCGTAAATACCAGAAACATGGAGGCATTTTTCGCATTTTGTACAATAGAATAATACCCGGCATTATCATAATACTCCAGAGAAATCTCCGCGCTCTTTCTATGGATCCGCTCATCCAGTCCAAGGAAAACATCCCGAAAATACCCGAATTCCATATATTGTCTTGAAACCAGTTCAAACAGTTTCATGATCATATAGATCCCGATCATCATAAGGACCGGTCTTATATAGTAGCCCGGCGGATGCCCACTGTCATAAAACGCTGCGCGGTCCACAGCCGTCTTTTGCAGGGACAGCATAAAAGCCGGCAAAACAGCCCCCGGCAGGGACAGCAGCAAATAGAACGCCATTCCAAAAGGCGCAATCGGAAGAACCAGTTTTAATGCCTTTGTAATATTGCCAACCTTCTTCATGCATACATCCCTTTCTGTGCCTCAAACATACGCCTGTACAGGCCGTCTTTCTTCTGCATCAGCTGTACATGACTACCCTGCTCCACAAAATGTCCGTCTGCCAGAACACAGATCTCATCTGCACTGACACAGGCTCCCAGACGATGGGTGATAAAAATATTGGTCAGACTGCCTGCGCGTTTCTTCAGAAAAGCCGTGTATAGCCTTGATTCCGCCAGCGGATCCATCGCCGCAGTGGGTTCATCCCATATGTATATGCCGGCCTTCCGGTAAAGCATCCGCGCAATGGCCAGACGCTGCCACTGGCCTCCCGAGAGGTTTACGCCGCCCTCCGTGAGATTCCCCAGCGTGGTGTCATATGCATCCGGCAGGGATGCCGTCCATTCATCCAGCCCCGCCTCTTTCGCCGCCCGTTCCATTTGAGATTTTGCGGCGCCGTCCAAAGCGGACATTACGATATTCTCCCTGATCGTGTAATCATACCGGTTAAAATCCTGAAATACCGCGGCATAATAACGCTGCAGCTGTGAAAACGTCATCTCCTGAATATCCCTGCCGTCAATCGTGATTCTGCCGCTCTCCGGTTTATAAAAGCCCATCAGCAGCTTCACAAAAGTTGATTTGCCACATCCGTTTTCTCCCACCAGTGCATAATTTCTGCCTGCCTTAAATGTAAAATGCAGACCGTTCAAAACCGGTCTGTCACTCCCGGCATAACGGAAAACGATATTTTCTCCCCTGATCTCATGAAAAGTCACCGGTGGCTGCTTCGCCTGATCACCTTCCGTCTCATATTTTTCATTTACTGTATGACTGTAAAACTGCTCCTCCAGTGCTTCCAATGCTGTGATATCCTTAAGACATGCCCGGTATTCCTGATAAGTCGGCAGATACTCACTGCCCACCGCCACAAAGAAGGCTCCAAGCCTTGTCAGGGCAGGAATGACCGCTATGTATAACCCGATATTGATCTCCCCTCTGCTCAGTGGCAGCAGAAAAACCAGATAGGCAGAAGCGGAAAAAAGAAACGTGATAGTATCATAGAACCAGATGACCAGATTAGAAGCAAAAATTCTGCCCAGAAGTTTTCTGTTGGAGCGAATATTTTCTTCCTTATATATCTTCTGAATATAAGACGTATATCCAAACAGCTTTTTCTCCTGAGCAAGCCTTCTGTCAAACAAAATGCCCGACAAATAGTCTCCCCGCCTTCCAATCTCCTGTCTGGCATGATACAGCTTCACCCTGTTCTGGCCGATTATTCTGAAAACGATCACCATCAACCCCAAAAGCACCAGGATCACCACCAGAAAGTAAGGCACGCTTCCTGCAAGCAAAAACAGCACTCCCGCTGTCTGTATCACCCCGCCCACAATTTCCATAATCGCATACAGTCCGTTTGCACAGCGCTTTTCCGGCGCATCCTGCAGCCGGCCAAGAAGTGCCTGATGCTCTGCATTTTCCAGGGATACCAGCGAAATGCGCTCCGCCTTTCTGATGATCAGATGTTCCAATGATGCACGCAGCTGCAGCGCAATACTGCCCTTTAGCCATTCCAAAAGAGGCACCCGGAAATACCGGAACGCATACATTCCCGCCAAAGCCGCAACATACCACAGCGACCGCCCCGGCTGAAAGAATGCACTTGAAAATCCGTCCAGAAAGCGCTGCAGAACGATCACTTCCAGCACCGTAAAAGCAGCCTGCAGCAGCACCAAAATGCCGGCCGCAAGCGCTGCACATACTGCACTCTTTTTTTGAATAAGCAGGCTCCAGAGATTCTTTGAACAGTTCATTTCTACTCATATCATCCAATCCTGTCAGAATGTGATCGGATTTTCCTTTCTCCCGGGTTTCTTTGTTATTTCTGATCTTTTTCCTACTACAATGTATTTACTGATATTATAAGGGATTCCATGCAGTTGAGCAATCTGTATTCTCCCTGCGATGCCTGAGGGTCCACTGAGGGTAACAAAACCCCTGTAAATGGCGTATCCATACCACTTACAAGGGGCTCATTCTTTTATCTATTCGCCTGTTTTCGTTTATCTCCTAAATCTGAAAATTTTCATTTACATTCTCGTTTTCTGTGAGCCTCTCTTTATTTGTTAATTGCTTTATCTGTTAATTGCTTCATCTGTTAATTGTTTCATCTGTTAATTGTTTCATCTCTTTCTTACCATCAAAGTATAGAATAATCTGCTCATCAAACTGCTCATCTCCGGACAAAGTAACTTCCGCATGGTCCTCATGCCATGTAACCTCCCATATACTACTGCGTATGCTTCTGCCATCATCAAACAATTCAAAGTCCGCTTGAGATATTCTGCTTTTACCCTCATAAAGAACCAATCTGCCTGAAGCCGGGCCAAACGGGAAATCAGCCTCTCCGACAGCCTGCAAAATCAGTTCATAAGTTCCATCCGGTGAAACGGACGTGTCTGCCTTTGTTATTTTGTAATTTGACACATAGAAAAAACTCCCCCAAAGCACAGCGATCATAATAAAAACAGCAGCCACAAAGCCTGATACAAATTTCATTATTTTTTTCATTGCTCCATATCCCTTCTTCTTGCAGCGTTATGCGATACCCATAATTACCCTCTGACAATCCTGAATTGACATTCTGGTATATTTAAAATCCCGTCATCCAGAATTTTATTTCCCAAATACTGAAAGCCGCCATCGCTTGTTTGGCATATTCGTTTTTCATATTTTTCCTGTTATTGTTACTGGCGCATAACAAAACACTGCACATCACCACTCTATTGTGCCAAAATCCAGATCTTCAATCAGCGTATATTCATCTTCTTTCTGGAAAACATCTATTACAAGAGCTGTGACGATTCCATCCTCTTTTTTTATCTTACTGCGGGGGATGAAACAACACATAACAGCATAGAAACCAGTAAAATACATTTCTTCTTCCACATTCCAATCCCCCTCCTTTTATCCTCTTTCTTTTCTCCACTGTTTCTAATTCTTATGTCTGTAAGATTTATTTCAAATATTACAATAGTAAGATTTAAAAGTCAAGTAGATTATACGCTGTTTATGATAATCTCACCGCCTCCATAATCAATAGCTGATTCCATTTCTTTTTTATCTATCCATAATTTACGATAAGTTATGAACCTCTCCCAAGAGCGCAAAAACCCCTGAAAATGCCCATTCTATGGGATTTTCAGGGGTCATAAATCATTTCTTCTCAGAAGTTTACTGATCATCTGTTTTGCGAACTTTCCCTTTTTCATGTTCCAGTCATATATCCCCGGAACTATATATTTTACTGGATTACCAGTAATTTTTAACTGACCTGTATCTATACCTTTTCAACTGCATCCCCCAAATTATATTTTGAGGGAAAACTCATTTTGCTTTCTAAAATTTCCGATTTCTGAATTTTCAAATTTGGGGGATAAAATTCTTCCCCCAATATTTCTAAGCTTTTTTCTTACGATTTCTTTGCACAACCGCACTCTTAAACGCCTTCATCATGGCTGGCGACAACTCCCCACAATCCTCATCAAAGTTAATTTGGCTTTTTTTCGCCTCTTCAACCTCTTTTAATTGTTCTTCCGTAGGTTTTTGTCCACTTTCAATAATTAATGTTCTGGTCATAATAAAGCTCCTTTTCTGCATTA
>CAJTPO010000084.1 GCA_910578115.1 uncultured Lachnospiraceae bacterium
CAGCATACACAGGCCCGCCATAAACAGACATCCCACATAGCCGCCTGCCGCGATCAGCACATATTTCTGCCAGACCGTAAGGTGATAGAAACATTTCCAGTCCCCCTGCTCCGTCTGCACCGGACAATTCCAGCCGTCCGCACCCAGATAACCCAGAACCGCAGCGCTGTAGATGAGCATCACCATCCAGTAGACCGCCGTGACGATCCCGACTCCGGCCCATATCTTGGCCGCCACCGCCCTGTCTCTTCCGTGGCAGGAAGCAAAGAACACCGCATCCGCCCGCCAGACGAATTCATTGGAGAAAATGCCGGCCACCAGATAGCCCAGAAACAGCATGGTGATCATCACCACCGTCGGCGCAAATGTAAACAGCTGCGTCCACCCCTTCCGATAATCATAGTAAAAAGGCGTCTCAAGGCTCTCATACTGTCCGATCAGATATGCCTTTTCCGCTTCCGAATACTGATCACCGGCCTCATCCGCAAGCCATTCCTGCAAGAGCCTTGTCCTGTTCTCATAGAAAGCTCCCGCCGCCTCTTCCGTCAAAGAATCCGCCCGGTAATAATCATATGAGCGGAACGCCTCCGCATAAGAACAGTTCAACAGACGGCGTATTTCCGCTATCCCCTGTTTCCAGCCGTAGGCAATATTACTCTCTTTGATCTGTTCCGATCTGCCCTCCGGCGTCTCATTGATGCGCCTGTTCTCTGCGATCACCTGGCGGATCGTCTCCTCCTCCAGATAACCGCTCCACGCTTTCTGCGCTGCCCGAAGGCTGGCCACTGCCACCGGTCCCCTTTCGGATTCACCCGCCTCATTTACATACTCCACACTGAGGGCAAAATAAAGCGTAATGCCCAGTACCATCGCCAGCAGCAGAAATGCCAGCCTGCTCCTTGTCCCGGACAAAACCTTCCTAATCTCATAGTAGATCTGCTCTTTTCCGTTATGTCGATCTGTTATCTTCTTATGTCGCACTCTTTTGAGCGGCATGTTTTGATGTAGAAGTTTCTGATTCATCGCTATCCTCCATTCCTGCTGGTCCTGATCCTCGCTACCGCTGGCCCTGGTCCGCTCCGCCACTGGTCCTAAATCCTCGCTACCGCTGGCCTTAATCCTCGCCGCTGGCCCTAATCCTCGCCACCGCTGGCCCTAATTCTCGCCGCCTGCCCTGGTCCGCTCCGCCACTGGTCCTAAATCCTCGCCGCCGGCCCCAATCCGCTCAACCACTGGTCCTAAATCCTCGCCACCGCCTGCCCTAACCCGCTCAACCGCTGGTCCTGATCTTCCCCACTATCATTCCTATTCCTCTCCGCCGCCGGCCCTTTCCCCAAAATAGTGCAAAAAGACATCCTCCAGCACGGCTTCCTCCAAAACCGCATTGTCCGCCGGCCTTTCTACAGACAAGATCCTCAGCTGTGCTTCCCCATGCAGGGTCTTGATATTGGAAACTTTGTATCGTTTCGTGTAGGAAACTGCCTCATTTCGCGGTATGCTCACCCGCCATACCTGCTCCGGCATTCCGGCGGTCAGTTCTTCCGTCGTACCGGCAATACAGATCTTCCCGTCTTTCATCAACAGGATCTCATTGGCGATATACTCGATGTCCGACACGATATGCGTGGATAACAGCACCAGTCTGTCCTGTGCCAGCTCACTGATCAGATTGCGGAAACGGATTCTCTCGTTGGGATCAAGCCCCGCCGTCGGCTCATCCAGAATCAGGATCCTGGGATCATTCAGCATGGCCTGGGCAATTCCCACCCGCCGCTTCATGCCGCCGGACAGTTTCTTCATCTTCTTGTTCTCCGCCTTCTCAAGCCCCACCTGCTGCAACAAGAGCGCGGTCCGCTGTCTGGCTGCAGCAGGCCGCAGTCCCTTGATGGAACTGATATAACGCAGATAATCCCTGACCGTAAAATCCGGATAAAAGCCGAAATCCTGCGGCAGATACCCCAATACTCTGCGATATGCGCCATCCAGCTCAAAGATATCTTTCCCGTCCCACAAGATCCTTCCTCCCGTCGGCTTCAACAGGGTGCACAGCATCCGCATCAGCGTGGTTTTCCCCGCTCCGTTCACGCCCAGAAGTCCATAGACCCCCGTCGTCAAAGTACAGGATACCCCGTCAACCGCCGTCATATCCTGAAATTTCTTTGTCAGATTTTCTATTTCCAGTTTCATAATCCCCCGCCTCCTTTTATCCTTCCATCTCCTTCTATCCTTCCGTCTCTTTCTATTCTTCTGTCTCCTTCTATCCTTCCGTCTCCTTCTATTCTTCCTTCTCTTTTTATCCTTCTGTCTCCTTCTATCCTTCCGTCTCTTTCTATCCTTCCATCTCCTTCTATTCTTTCGTCTCTTTCTATCCTTCCGTCTCTTCCAGGACTGCCCTGCAATTCCTCTGCCCCCTGTAAATACAGTAGAGCAGGTAACAGAATGCCATCACCAATACGCCATACCAGACAGGCACGGACACCTTTTCATAGAGATTCCCCAGCAGTACCACCTGCAGCCAGATTCCGGACCAGAGCAGGCACAAAAACACGGCGAATGCTTCCGGACAGGCCCGCCTGCTGTACAGCGTGCGGAAACAGATGCAACAGGTCACTGTCAGCGGCAGGAAGAACTGGAGCATGATCTCTTCCGGCACAAGCTGCCCGCCTCCCACGTTCACCAGGAAAAAAGCTGTCAACATCAGCACATCAACCATTGCAAATGCGAACAATCTGGCCGCATAGATCTGCCGCAGCGAGTAAAAGGCTGCTCCCTCTACTTCCATTGCGTTCCTTTCCCGGTTCTTCCACAACTCCGGCAGCAGGAGAACGCCAAACAGCGGCGCCGCGACTCCCATGATCCGCTGCTCATAAGAGTTTCCTTCCATATATCTGATGAGCATACACAGAACCACCAGGACCATTCCCTGCAGCACCCACCACCGCCTGCGGATATAGCCGGCCTGCTGGTAGAGAAATTCCGCTCCCGTCAGGATATCGACGCTCTCTCCCTCATAGAATGCCGCTTTTGCACTGCGGACTACCTCCTGCAAATGCTCTCTCCTGTGCGGCGGTGACAGGGCATTCTCCTGCAGCCGCAGTCTTTCTTTGAATTGTCTGTCTGTTCTATTCACACATGCACCCCCATATCGCCCTCTTGACAAATGATGATCGTCCTTGTCAGTCTCCTGCAGACACAGCAGGACGCCGGACACAGTCACTTTAAAAAGCGCTTTCTATCATTAACGTCATTAGAAATTTCGCTTACTATATCTATAATAACGCTGGCAAGTCCCAAAAAGATAGCCGGATCGCAAAAATCTCCGCGATCACAGCTTTTGCTTAGATCACAGAGACTTTTCCTGCATTAATAGTTTTATATAATCTACTTCTCTTCTTCATATACTGGTGGTTGTCATATCAATCTTCTCCCCATTAATTTCTTTCGCATCCCATCCAGTTTTAATATTTGTTTATGCTCCCACTCCAGTTCTATTGTCTTCGAATTAACAAATGTAATAATTTTGTCTATATCTTCATTCTTTTCAAACATTTTCGCTAATTGATCAATATCCCTTTTACAAATTTTACGATAGGGAATTGCCAGTCTTTTAAATTCACTTGGTGTCAATTCCGAAACCCCTCCGGCATAATATCTCCCGTAAAATTCACACTGCGTCAATGTCAATGAATTATAAAAACAAAATGCCATACTTGCCTTACAATATGCTGAACTCAATCGTATATTGTAAGCAATATCTGTTGTATAAAGATCAGCCTCATTCACACATATCCTTGGTATTTTATCATATCTTTTAAAGAAAAAAAGGTCACCGTTACGTACAATTGGTACTCCATACCATGGCTTTCTATTCCTGCATTTGTATCTATTTTTTAATTTTATTTTTGAGACATTTTCTTTTTCTCCGATCACTGACAAATATTCTTTCAAAGACTCCGAATAAAATTCTTCATCCGTATGCGAAAGGTTCAATAAATAAATCCTATTTCCTTTTTCACCAATCTTTTGAACTATATCGTGAGTTAATATGAACCAACCATTCACCATACCGCTTTTTGGGATTGTCGGTAATACAAACTCCTGGCATTGCAACTGTTCCACTTGTTCCTTCGTTAAAATAAACTCATTATTTGCTCCCGTTACAATTCCAGGAGAAGCCTCACATACCTCAGAAACTTTTTTATATTTTGAATCCATAAGATTCAACAGGTCAATATCAGCATCGGATAAAACCGCATTTGTCCACTTTTTTAATGGTTTGTTTCTTTCAATTCTTGAACAGTAATATGGAGTATCTGAACCTAATTTATCGTACATTTTAAAGTTTATATATGACTGATCCTTAAATTCATTTGTCAAATAAACCAGACAGGATTCCTGTTCTATCTTTGGAAACATCCTTTCCCTAAAAGACAAAATATGTATTGTATCAAATCTTTCTTCCAAAAACAGACGAATCTTTTCTGCGTATTGAACCTGCAGAAATTCCATCGGAAGTACAAAAAAAATGATTCCCCCTTTTTCTAAACAAGATACCGAAGCTAATACAAAAGCAACCCACATATTTTGCATTAAAGAATGTGGTAATTGATATCTACTACAAATTTTTTTTGCTTTTTCTTTTGCATCATTTTCCATATTTTTAATATTAATATATGGTGGATTCCCGATAATCAGCTGATACTTTTCATTTGTCTTCTCCGAAAAGTTCAAAAAATCATCTGCAACTATTTCTATATGATCTGAATATCCCTTACTTTCTAATTGACTAACCTTATCCTCCACTAACTCTACAGCTACCAATTTTTGAATGCATTCTTCTTTTTCAAAAACATCCACAAATCTTCCATCCCCCACTGATGGCTCAAGTACTTTGCTATACTTTTTCTGTTCTCCTGCCAGATATTTTTTCATAAATTGAACTATCTGAATTGGCGTATAGTAAGAACCCGATAACTTATCCTCTAGATTTTTCATAATAATGACCTGCCTGTGACTGCCATACGATTTCTCTTCTTCATTAGAATACTGAGGCTTTCACCCAACTTGCATTTGCGCTTTTCATCTTTTTCAGCCCGATACTTACCTTCAAGTTGCAATCCAAGATAATCCAGGCGCCTCGTTTCATATCCCAGATGAAGATTTTCATAAAATTGTTGTACAAATGCATCAGATTTATATGTATCACAGACCCGAATATAATAATCGCTGTCTCTTCTAAATAGTGTCTGCTGATTAAGCGAATATCTGCATACTCCAACATTTGTATCCATTCCC
>CAJTPO010000085.1:0-3807 GCA_910578115.1 uncultured Lachnospiraceae bacterium
GCAGATTGGGGACTTTCACCCGTTAGAACGTGTGCCCACCGGGCACACATAAAACAGGACTGCGCAGAAACTGCGCAGTCCATTCGGTTCATGATCTAATTATCATTCCTTTACTTCTTATAGTTCACGGATACCGTGACGTAAGCCGGTGTTGCATTGGCTGCTCCATCCTTGAATCTGACAGCCAGCTTCAGCTTATACGTCTTGTTCACTTTCTGGGAAGCCGTTTCCAGAACATACAACGTTCCTTTCCCGTCTCCCGTATATGTGTAGCCGAAGGTATCCCCGCCGTTTGTCAGCTCGATATCGGAAATCTCCGTCCCATTGTCCTTCGCCGGCCACACCTCGATCTCCCTGCCACAGGATTCACCGTATGAAGCTTCAAACAGCACCGTCTTCTTCAGGCTCTGTGCCAGTTTGGGATTGCTCTGCTTTGGCGTCACCTTCACCTCGGCCGTCAGATCCACGCCGCTCGCAAGGCCGATCTTTAAGAACAGCTTATAGGTTGTCTTTGCCTTCAGGACTCTGCCTTCTTTTGCTTTAATGACGATATTGCCGTCCTCGCAGACTGCTGAAAACCTTTCTGCATAGCTGCCGTACAGATCCACCTTCTCGATCGTATCCGTGTAATTCTTGATTGACGGTTTACAGATGATCTGTGTCCCTTCCCTGTCCAGCAGGTCGATGCTGCCGCTCTGCTTACAGGTCACCTTGACGTCCGCCGTGCTTACTGTCACCTGCAGGCTGCCGCTCACCGGAATGCCTCTTTCATCCGCACCCTTAATCAGATACGTATATTTCGTATTCCCGCTAAAGTGGTCCTTGTTCCGTATACCGGCTTTCAGGCTGCCTTCATCAAACGTGAACACAAAACCTGCGTCCTTCGCCGCCTCCGCCCTGGCATCCTTTCCTGTAATCGATGAGATCCTGGCGATACGGCGTCCCGGGTGGTTCTTCACGAAAAGGTCGATCCTCACCGGCTCATACCGGCTCAGATCATACTCCTTATTTAAGACTACCTTGTTATTGGAAAAGCCCATTTCCGGCGTTTTGCCTTTTTTGATCGTGCAGGAGACTTTCACGCCTGACTGGTCATTCCACTTCTCATTCCTGACTGCAAATTTCAGCGTGGCGGAATTCTTTGCCGCTTTGCCAAAGGTTACTGTCAGCGGCTGTCCGTCTGCTCCCGGCGTAACGGTCACTCCCGCAGGAGCTGTCCCGGACAGTTCCATGCGCCATCCTTCCTCCGCAAACAGCTCCTGCCCGTTCGCCTTTAGCCGGAAGGATACTGTCGTCGTATCTAATCCGGTCTCCGGATACTCCGGATACAGCACCGTGTTCGCAGCTGACGCCTGGATCGCCGGCAGCTTCTTATTCACTTTGATCGTGAGCGCCTTCTTATAAGCCGCCTCCGCCTTATACCCTTTAAAGATCACCTGGAGGGTTCCTCTTGCGGACGTGTTCTTGTAATTGCCGGAGGTCTGTCCCTCCGCTTTCACCATAAAATACCCTTCCTCAGGGTTGCTTTCCGTCAGGACGAGTCTTGGTCCGGATCCCGCCGACGGCGTATAGAGGATCTGTTCGATCTCTTCCTCCGCACTGACGCTCACCCTGGCCTGTGCTTCTTTTTCATACAGATTGACGCTTTCCTGTGTTATGGTCACTTTCGGAACCTGTCTGGACACGGAGATCGTAAGCGGCAGCCTGTGTGCCTCCTGTTCCCCGGCGCTTGTCTTCATCTGCACGGATACCTTCTGTTTCCCTGTCGAAACGCTTGTCCCCTCTTTGATCCCGATCTGGTACTTCGTGCCTTCGATCTTCCGGATCGTGAATGCTGACCCGCTCCCTCCTTCGTTTGTAACAGTGAGCGTATCCTCCGCCACCGCATATCCGTCAGAAGGGCTGATATGGATCACTGCCGTCGGCTGCACCTGATTCAGGTTCAGGGTGACGCTGCTCTCCTCCAGTCTCGGCGTACTGTCCTTTACGACAACACGGAAGGTTTCCGTATAGCCGCCGTTCTTCGCTGCCGATACGGAGATGACTGCCGCACCCTTTTCCTTCACGATAAGGGTCGCCGTCTCTCCCTGTCCCCTGACTTCCGCCACTTTGGTATTGGTGGACTTCCACTGCAGTATCGGTGCTGTCAGTTGGGTCTCTCCCGTATAAACCTGCGCGGTCAGCCGGTATTCCTTTCCACCCGCTGTATCGGCCAGTGCTTTCAGGGAACTGATCTCAACAGCCTGTCCGTCTTTGTCCGCAGCACTGATCACGATCCTGTCTGCCACCGCTTCTCCTGTCACCGTGATCCTGGCTGCTGCGCTGAACCACTGCTTATTCTTCAGTCCGGATACCCTGGCTGCCGGCTTTCCGTCCTTCTTTAAGAGCAGATATCCTGTCACCGTCGCCGTTTTATTGGAGACGCCCGTCACGGTCACCGTATCCTGATCCGGGTTCTTCGTCAGGCTCACACCGGAATTAGACGGTGTCTCCCATTCCATTTCATAACTGTCCGCCGGAAGTTCACCGCCCGTCGTCAGCACTTTTGCTGTTAAAACTGTACTTCTGCCGTTCTGCAGCCTTGCCGCACCGGTGATCTCTATCCCCTCTACAGCAATGCCTGTTATTGTGACGTTTTTGATGACGGCATCCTGATAGCCGTCTTTCTTCACGACCACATCGTAGTTCTCTTCCCCTTCTGAAATCGAGTAGGGAAGGCGCCATTCTGCTGACTGCAGTTCCAATCCTGCCGGACAGTCCAGGTCGATCTCTTTTACTGTCTCACATATGTTCGTCACCACCGTCAGCTTCGCTGCATTCGCCTCCTGCAGCTTCCGGCCGATCATCTCTTTCTCTTCTTCGGTCCACGCTCTTATTACGGTTATCTGACAGGTTGCTGTCTTTTTCCCGTTGCTCTCGTCCTGGGCCGCTGCCGTGACAGTCGCCGTACCGTAGCCTTTGACCGTGACTTTACCCTGGCTGTCTACAGCAGCCACTTCCTCGTTATCGGAAGTATAATCCACTCTCTTGTTCTGTGCCGTGGCCGGCCGTATCGTTGCTCTCAGCAGCACTGTCGAACCTATGGCTTCCTCTCCCGCCAGCGTGATCCTGCTGCGGTTTAAGGAGATGCCTGTTACAGACCGCTCCAGCTCTCCCTCCTCCCGGAAAGGAATCCCGTTCTCCTTCGCATACGTTTCCGCTGTGGAACCGCTGACGCCATAGATCACCGCCTTAGGAGAATCCTGCAGGATATTGCTCTTGATCTCAGTGACTGTCTTCGGAATGTACAGAGCCTCCAGTTCCCCACAAGATGCAAAGGCTTCCGCCTCGATGGTGGTCAGGGATTCCGGGAGATAGATCCACTGCAGGCTGCTGCAGCCGCTGAATGCCTGGTTCCCGATGCTCTTCAGATAAATGCCGAACTCCACCTCTTCCAACGCGGTACAGCCGTAAAAGATATGATTCGGCAGGATCTTCAGATTATCCGGCAGGATCACCTGCTTTAATGACTTACATTCCTTAAATGCTCCTGCATTTCTAGACGGATCCCTGTAAGATTCTATGACCAGCTCCTCCGGCCCGTTCTCAAACTTCACTGTCCTAAGGCACTCACTGCCGCCGAATGCCCCGCCCCCTATGCTCGTCACACTCCCGGGGATCATCAGTTCTCCGCCTGTGATCTCATCCGAAAACTCCTTCTTACCGAATGCCACACCATTGAAAGCGCCGGTCCCGATCGTCTCCAGGCCCTCGTTCAAACTCACCTCTCTCAAACTGCTGCAACCGGAAAATGCATCTGTCCCAATG
>CAJTPO010000085.1:3905-5180 GCA_910578115.1 uncultured Lachnospiraceae bacterium
TTCTAGACGGATCCCTGTAAGATTCTATGACCAGCTCCTCCGGCCCGTTCTCAAATACCACAGTCTCCAGGCACTCGCTCTTCATGAATGCCGCGGCCCCGATGCTCGTCACAGTCTTGGGGATCGTCAGGCTCCCGCCTGTAATGGCGCCTGACAGTTCCTTACTGCCAAACGGTACACCATCGAACGCCCCAATTCCGATCGTCGTAAGCCCCTCATTCAGATTCACCTTTACCAGCCTTGTACAGCCGGAAAATGCCGATTCTCCGATTGTCAATACGCTGCCCGGAATGGTAACACCTGTGATATTGACATTCTCTTTAAAGACATTTTTGCCAATAGCCGTTACAGTGTCCGGTATCGTAACATCGCCGCCTGTCCCGTTATAGGCAGTCAATGTTCCTTTCGTATCTATTACAAACTCAACTTCTCTGGCACTTCCGAGGGCCGATAATGTTCCCTCTTCCGTCTCTGTCTCCAGATCATCGATCTCTTCCTCTTCCTCCAAATCTGTCTCACCGTCGGTTCCCTCTCCGGCATCCGGATCTGTCTCACCGTCGGTTCCCTCTCCGGCATCCGGATCTGTCTCACCGTCGGTCTTTTCTTCATCATCCGGATCTGTCTCACCGCCAGTTCCTTCGCCATCATCCGGATTCGTCTCACCATCGGTCTCTTCTCCGTCACCCGGATTCGTCTCACCATCGGTCTCTTCTCCGTCACCCGGATTCGTCTCACCGTCAGTTCCCTCTCCGGCTCCCGGATCTGTCTCGCCTCCGGTTCCCGGATTTGTCTCGCCGTCAGTTCCCTCTCCGGCTTCCGGATCTGTCTCACTGCCAGTCTCGTCCTCAACTCCTGGTTCTGTGTCACCGCCGGTCTCATCCTCAGCTCCCGGCGTCAGCTGCCCGTCACTTCCCTCGCTGCCGGTTTCAGCAGCCAAATCTGTCACCTGGTCAGTTTTGCCCCCCCCCAAGTGACAATTTTGTCTGATACTCCGAAGCTTCCACCGTCATTCCCGCCTGCGGCATCATCGTGAATATCATCGCCGCAGCAAGGAGAAACGCAAGGCTTCTTTTCATACTTCGCGCTAAACGCTTCATCTCGTCCCCTCCTGTTTTCTTAAGCGTATCTTCCCGCTTCATCTCTTTCCCTATCATTATAGATAATACCCCTGCCAGTGTCAATTCTTTCAAACATGCTCTCCTGCGCCATTCTCATTACTAGTTACAGTTCACGGCCTAACCGGCCGCAAACTGTAACGCATCCAGCCCATTCCAA
>CAJTPO010000086.1 GCA_910578115.1 uncultured Lachnospiraceae bacterium
CTGTGCCTGCCATGCAGTCTCAATGCCTTCCGCAACGATCACGAAATGATTTACATGCATAATCTCTGCCAGCAGCGCGATTGTCCTGCACCCACTCCGGTCATCTTTCATGATTTGTATCAATGACTGGTCAAATTTGATCACTTCAAAAGGAAGCGAGAGCATACTGGAAAGATTCGAGTATCCGGTCCCGAAATCATCCAGATAAAAGTGTATTCCCCTGCTCTCCAGATATCGCATCACCTTTTTCACTTCCTCAAAATCATCCGCAACTGTCCGCTCCGTGATCTCAATACGCAACCGGCTCCCCGGCAGATGACAGCTGTCCAGCAGAGTTTCAATTCGTTCAATAAAAGTAACGTCCGATATCTGCTGTCCCGTCATATTGACAGACACCGTATTAAGTGGCAGCTGCGGGTTCTCACCCAGATAGCGGCACACTTTCTCCAGCACGATCCAACTGATCTGATCGATCAGACCATTGTCCTCCGCCATCGGAAT
This sequence comes from uncultured Lachnospiraceae bacterium, assembly GCA_910578115.1. Taxonomy (GTDB): domain Bacteria; phylum Bacillota; class Clostridia; order Lachnospirales; family Lachnospiraceae; genus UBA3282. The sequence continues at coordinate 502 of CAJTPO010000086.1, forward strand.
AAACTCTCCCGGAGAAATAAAGTTTCCCTTCCTGTCCCGCAGTCGGATCAATGACTCCGCCGATGTAAACCGTCCTTCTTTACAATTATAGATCGGCTGATAATACATCATAAAAGACTTATTTGCAACCGCAAAGCGAACCTCTTCCAGAATATAATTCCGGTGTTCCATATCTTTCCTGATCTCCTCATCAAAAAAGACTATATTGCCTTTGCCGTTCTTCTCCAACACCGAAATTCCAAAATTCATTTTATCCAAAAGATCATTCTCCGAGTCTCCGGATTCAAGGAACAGATGAATAAAACATGCCTTCGCCAGTATAGTATGCCCATGCCCCTCACAGGTCACCTGCCAGCTTTCCTCAAATCTCTCACGGATACGCAAAACCATCTCATCAGCCTGTTTCCGGTCACATGCCGGACCAAGCAGCATCAAACGTGAATTTGCTATCCGGTATACATTGTAATGATCCTCCAGCCCTGCCAGCCACAGGGAAATGTTACGGATCAGCTGATCTCCGGCAGGCACCCCGTATTTACGATTGATCTGCATCAGCCTCGACAGCTGGACCAGAATGATATGTGCCCCTTCTCCGCGCTCCCTGCATCTATTTGCGTCCTGGAAAAAGGTCATTCGATCCATTAAGCCTGTCATGGAATCATAAGTCGCACCTACAAGTTGATCTTTCACGTTTCTTGTCCCCCTCTTATCCTCCGCAGTTTATCATACCACTCCTGCCATGCAGATATCCCGTGAAACGCTGCATCCCCGGCTCATCTTATAAACGAAATACTTCCATCTCCCTCTGCAGATCATCTGCGATCTGTCTCAGTTCCGCAGCATTCTGGGAAATCCGGGACATATGCTCTCCGACCTCCGTCACCGATGCAGAAGTCTCCTCAGTACCCGCGGCATTCTCCTGCGCAAGAGATGTGAGATTCTGTACGATATCCACCACATTGATCCGTGTATTATCGATCCTCTCCATCTTCTCGGCGATAATCCGAATCCCGTCGATCGTTCTGTCAATACCATCGTGCATCTCCAGGAACCGTTCCTTCGTCATACCCACATTCTCATTCTGATCTTCCATGACCTGTTTGACCTCGCTCATGGTTCGTACCGCCTTCTCCGAATCGGTCATCAGCAGTGCTATGATCTGTCCGATCTGTTTCGCTGATTCATTTGACTCCTCCGCCAGTTTCTGGATCTGCTCCGCCACAACGGCAAAGCCTCTCCCCTGTTCTCCGGCCCTGGCCGCTTCGATGGCGGCATTCAAGGATAAAAGATTCGTTTCTTCCGCAATAGATGTAATAAGCGTAGTCGCCGCTTTGATCTTCATCGCAGATTCATTCGTTGTATTAGTCTGTTCATAGATCAGTTCGATCGCGCTCTGCGCTTTCCTGTTCACCTCTTCCATTGTATCCAACGTTCTGGCCGCCACTTCACTGGAGGAATACATGCCTTCCGCCGTCTTATTCAGTTCCTCCATCTCCATACTGTTCTCTTCAATCATACTGCCCATCAACACAATATTTTCGGTAGCCTTCTGTGTCTCATCCGCCTGTGACATGGCACCGTCCGCCATATCCTGAACCGCCTGGTCCACCTGTTCTACCGTGCTGAAAATCGTCTCGGTATCAGTATTTAACCTGTGGGAAGTCCCCATAACCGTGGCGCTGTGTTCCTCAATTCTGCCGATCACACCTACAAGCTGTTCTCTAAGAATATCCACTGCCCGGCTGATCGCACCGATCTCATCTTTTCTCTCGCTCAGTTTCTTCTGACTCTCATCCTCCCTGAAATCCAGTCCTGCAAACTTCATTGCCACCTCCGCGATATGTCTGAGAGGTTTTACGATCACATTGCAGCAGAAGAATGCCGCCACCATACAGATCAACATTGTAATGCCGCCCCAAAAAATGCAGGTCCAGAAAATCTCATCCGAAGACTTCATCTCTCCGCCGGATGACTTCATGGCCGCATCTTCATCCGCCGTTATAACAAATATGTAGGAGCCATCCTCCGTCACGCTGTACGCTGCATACTTCTTCTCCCCGTTATATACATACTTCACAGAAACCGTTTTCTGCGGGATGGTGCCCGCCTGAATCTGTGATACAGCGCCGCTCACCGCCTCATTCTCCACCGGGCTTCCAATCTTGCTGGCCGTTGGATGATAGCACATCGTTCCGTTCCCATCTACGATATAAGCATAGGAACCGTCCAGATCCATGATATTCACACCTCCTGCCAGTTCCTCCCAAAATGCCGTATCCGGTTCCTTCCCTTCCTCAACAAGCGCTGCCACACGCAGGTTCATTGTTTTCCCGTAAGATTCAGCCAGATCGTCCATATAACAGACTACCATATCCTTAAACTGCTTACTCGACATAGAACTGAAAATAGCAATCAACGTCATACCTACTATCACAATGGCTCCCATTGCCATAAATATGATTCTGGCGCGGACCGACGTAAATGCCGATATTCCCATATCTGCCTTACCGGCTGAATTCTCTCCGCTGCCTGTCTGATTGATGTTATTCATGTCCGTTTCCCCTTTACTTCTTTATTTCATTGTTCTACTCCTGAAGACAGAAGCATGTTTCGCACGCTTCCGCATTCAATTATCCTGGCTGGCACACTCATAAATTCGTGCGTACCGCCTTCATCATTTCCCGATAGATTTTGTATCACAGAACACACTTTGCCAAGATACAAAAAAAGAATCCTGTCTGCAGGATTCTCCGCCTGCGTCGGGTCGCTTCGGCGCCACAGTGCATTTGCTGCTTAATAACTCATACAGAATCATATCAGGAGATTCCACACAGGAAATCCATAAATCCATAAAATCACTCTGCAAATAACAACAAATACGGATATCAATAAATTGGTATCCTGCACTCCGCCTATCATTATATACAATTTTTATGCTTTCTTCAATCCTGTTTTTACAAAAGAAATTCAGCTATTTGATTCTTTATTTCTGATAATTTTGTTTCCGCTTCTTACAATGTCATTTTACATAGCCCCTTTCTCTTTCAGTTAATCATTCTCAGATGATTACTTATTTTGCCGATCCCAAACAAAACAAAAAATGCCGCAAACCGCATCATATGAGGTTTCCAGCACTTCTTAGGGTTGGGCTGTTATAAACAGTCAACAGCTCGTAGGGGAATCGAACCCCGCCTGTCACTCTGAAAATCCAGTGTTTTCAAGGGTTTCAGCGATTTCATTTTGTTCCCTCTGTTCCCTCAAATTACAATGCCTTAACCTGATTTAAGATCTGCCGTTTTTCTTCATCATTCATACGATTATAATAATAATGTTTCTTTAGACATGAAATATCTGTATGTCCCATCTGCTCCATCATAAAGGACTCTGGAACTTCGCCCGAATCATACAGCTTGGAACCATAAGTTTTTCTAATCTTGTGCGGCGACTTGACGACTATGCCCAGCTTCTTACAGTTAGTGTACAGCCTTGTCCGAAATACATAACTCCGTATCCGTTCTCCATCCTGCATAAACACATACTGTCCAAACGGACATAATCTTCTGATTTTATCAAGAATCCATACACAGTTATCAGGAATGATTACATCTCTGACACCCGCCTCTGTTTTGGGAAACGGCTTTATGTCGTAATGTGTCTTGCCGTCTTTGTCCTGATAGATCGTCTCCGTCTTTGAAATATGTATCTGCTTCTCGCGGATGTCTTCTTTATTTAGCGACGTAAGTTCTCCAATCCGCAGTCCCGTCTTGAAAAGTAAGAGCAGTCCTAAATTGAGCAAATCCTGATGAGCTTCCAGATATTCAATGATCTTCGCCTCTTCATCCAGCATGAATACCTGTTCATTATCCTCATGACATATCTTTTGGAATTCGTTCTTGGAAAACTCAATATCATCCATCGTAGATTTGATTGAGAAGTCTACCAGTCTCTTTTTCTTGGCATAACGGAAAATCCCATATACCAGTGTCCTCATATTACTAAAGGCTTTTCTCGTCATCTTTTGTTCCTGAATGGTTCTTTTGATAAAGTCCTCAAGTTCTAGTTCGGTCAGAGATTGTACCTTGCAGTCTTTAATTTTTATGAAATATCGGACAAAATCTCTCTCGTATCTGCTGTATGTAGATTTTTCAATTTCCCCACGTTCCAATCTTACATCCAGCCATTCATAAAAGATTCTTTCTATTGTCGGACAGTCTATTACTTTTTGTACATGCTCGACTATAACATTCTCTAATTCTTCTCTTGTTTTTCTATGCCGCAGTTTCTTTGATCCGTCTTCTGCTACTAACTTGGTATACCACTCACCATCCTTTCCCCGCCATATTTTATACGGATGCTTTGCTAATAATTCTTTTTTCTTCATAGCCTCTATACTGTTCTGTACATCGTTAAGGTTTATGATACCATTGTCTATGATAAACTGCAAGATTTCGCTGTTTTGTATGGATTGACCGTATTGCAGACTATCTATGCTAATTGTCTTTTCTATAATATATCACCTCTACAAATTATTTATATCGGGTAGGAGGCTACCCATTAGTTGAGCAGCCGACCTCCCACACCACTGTA
>CAJTPO010000087.1 GCA_910578115.1 uncultured Lachnospiraceae bacterium
AGATACGTCACGGAGCACATCGCTGTAATTCCTCAAATCAGAGATTGGTTTGATATTCGGCATAATCACATTCTCCTTTCCTGCCCTTAGTATACCCTGATTTGCTGTAAAATTCAACAGCATATTTTACAGCAGTATTTTAGTGAGCACCCCATATGGATTTTGAGAGGCTCCCGGGATTGAAGAGGACGAAGCACAGCAGCACCGTGTACCCACGCAGGTCCAGATGGCCCCCATCAGGTCGCTGCCCGCCGCGATACCCTGCACCAGCGCGGCGTATGTCAGCATACCTGACTTCCGGCGGATATCGTAAAACGGTGCAGGGCAGAGGACGGATGTTTGTCCGTATGGGTGTCATCGTGATCTGTCAATCACTTATGCATTCCTCCGGTACTCGCTTGGACTAACCCCCATCTTCTGCCGAAAGATCCGTGAAAAATATAACGGATCGATAAAACTCACCGAATGTGCGATCACGCGGACAGACAGGTCTGTGCTTTTCAGCAGGATACAGGCCTGCCTGATGCGATAATCTAACAGGTAACTCTGTATGGAGACACCGGTAAAGGTTTTGAAGACACGGTGCAGATAGGAGCGGTTGATGCCCAGATGGTCGGAAATCTCCTGAATCGTGATCGGGTCGCAGTAATGGTCTTCGATATATTTCAGTGCATCCTCCGCATGGCTGGCTTTCTTCTCGTAGACGACGGCCCGACTGTTGGGAAACTTCTGTGTCAGAAGGAAAAGATATTCATACAGAATGCCGTTCATCATCAGATCGCGGTTCTGTGTCAGCCTGTCGGCTTCGGACATTTTCTCATGGCAGAGACGCAGCTGGTCGTCGTGCCCGAAATGGACGACCAGATCATCCGGGAGGGAAGTCCGCTCCAGGTATCCTTTTATTTTAATTCCCTGCATACCGATCCATGTGTAGGTCCACGGTGTATGCAGGTCCGCTTCATAGTAGATCAGCTCGTGCGGGCAGATCAGGAAAGCGTCTCCTTCACGCAGGCGGAAGATCTTTCCGCGCGCCTTGTAAATTCCCATGCCATTCAGAACATAATGGATTAAGTAGCCATTGCGCATGATAGGGCCGTAGCTGTGGCCTGGAGCGCAGCTCTCATAGCCGCAGGTGTAGATCATGGCGTCTATATTTTTATAGAAATCATTGGAAAAAATATAATCCAGCATTGTCGTAAAGTCTCCGGGGTTTATGATTTCCTCTGCAGGAAGTCCGGGCATGTGCTCCTGTTAGGGAAGCACTTTGCCGCGGCCGGCAGGGGCGCAGGTTTGATGACATATGGATTCGTAAATGAAGTTCAGGAAAAATGTCATAATCTTCAATATTAAAGTCACATATCTCCATATACATATAATCTTAGCAGATTATAATGATAGATACAAACATAACTTTTCTGTGGCCGCAGAAAACCGACACTATGAGATTTTACAAAGCAGAATCGCAGTAGCTAATGTGAATAAAGGAGGAGCAGGAAATGGATGCGAATAAGCGTCAGCGGTATGAAAAAATATCCATAGAACTTACCAGACTGGTCGGCGGAAAAGATAATATTCAGGGCGTGGCTCATTGTGCGACACGTTTGAGGATTGTTCTGAAGGACAATGATATTGCAGATTTGAAAGCAATCGAGGATGTGGATCTGGCAAAAGGCGTGTTCGTGGCGGGGGATCAGGTGCAGATCATCTTCGGTGCCGGTTTGGTCAATGATGTGTATGAAGTGTTCGCAGAACATAACAATATGATAAACATGAGTTTGAGCGACTTAAAGACAGTGGCGAATCAGAAGATGAATCCTCTGCAAAGGATCATCAAGGCGCTGTCGGACGTTTTTGTAGATATCATGCCGGGTATTCTGGCGGCGGCGCTGCTGACCGGTCTTTCCGGGGTACTGGGCAATCTGGATTTTGTGAAAGCAAATGATACGCTTTACGGTATCAACAGACTGATCAATATATCTTCCGGCGCAATCTTTGGATTCCTGCCGCTGGCGGTTGCGTATAGTGCCTGCAAGCGTTTCGGGGGCAGGCCGATTCTGGGAATCGTGATCGGATGTATCATGTTAAGTGACAGCTTGGCCAATGCCTATTCGGCGGCGCAGGGCACAGTGGAAGTCACGACGCTCCATATCTTTGGCATGGGTGTGGAACTGGTAGGCTTTCAGGGTGGCATTATCGTGGCGCTGTTGATGGGATTTGTGACGGCAAAGCTGGATATCTTTTTCGAAAAAAAGGTGCCGGAGGTCATCCGCCTGTTGATATCGCCGCTGCTGACTACGCTGGTGGGTGCTCTGCTGCTGTTTACCGTGATCGGTCCGGTGGGACGCGGACTTTCATCAGGCATTACCAATGCGCTGGTTTGGATGACGCAGAATCTGGGCGTGGTCGGTTATGCGGTCTTCTCGGGCCTGCAGCAGTTGGTTGTCATTACGGGTCTGCATCATATTTTTGGAGCAATTGAAGCGCAGCTTCTGGCAGACACGGGCAGAAACTTCTTGAATCCGCTGATGTCCGTGGCCATTATCGCGCAGGGCGGTGCGGTGCTGGGATATCTGCTGATGCACAGAAGGAATGTGAAGACGAGAGAGCTTTGTATTCCCAGTTTCATTTCCGTACTGTTTGGTATCACGGAGCCGGCGTTGTTCGGTATTAACTTAAGATATCGCTTTCCGATCATAGGCGGATGTATCGGTGGTGCACTGGGTGGCGTGGTCGTTTATCTTACGAACCTGGCGGCAGTTGGTTTCGGTACAACGGTTCTTCCGGGTATTGCACTGGCAGATCCGACAGGGAACGGGTACGTGAATTATATCGTTGCGCATGCGGTGGCTATCGCCGGCGGTTTTATTATGACATTGATTCTTGGGAAGTTTATGGATAAGACTACGGAAGAAACGGCTCCTGCCGGCGCACCGAATGCGGTGCAGGCTGAGAAGGATACGGCAGCAGGTGTGCAGGGAAATTCCACGAATGCCTCCGCACAGTCGGGAACGACGTTGGAGACAGAGATGCCGGCGGAAGAAGTTTTCTTCGGGTATGCAAGCGGACAGCTGATCGCGATGGAGGATGTGAAAGACGTGACATTTGCCAATAAGGTTCTGGGTGACGGTGTGGCGGTGCTGCCGGCAGAAGGTAAGGTATACGCACCGGCGGACGGCACGATCATGAGCATCTTCGATACGAAGCATGCAGTGTGCTTTGCCAGCAGCTGCGGTACGGAAATTCTCATTCATATTGGGGTCGATACGGTGAATCTGCAGGGTAAATATTTTACGGCCCATGTGAAGGACGGTGATACGGTGAAAAAGGGACAGCTTCTGATCGAGTTTGACAAAGAGCAGATTGAAAAGGCCGGATATGATACGGTAATCCCTATGATTTTTACGGATCTCCCGAACGAAAAGAAGCTGGAGGTGTCTGCACCCGGTGAAATGACGCCCAATACAAGGACAGTAGTTGTGCGCAGGGGATAAAAGTTATAGAATGAAGTAATAAAGAGCTGCAGTCTGGGGACTGTTATCTACGGGAAATCTATATCAGACAGTAAGACAGCGTTTCAAGAATAGATGCATAGGAACGCTGTGCTTTACAAAGTATTCAGTGTATTAGGAGTGAGAAAACGGCATGGATAAAAAAATCGTTTTTTTGGATATCGACGGCACACTAATTTCCGGATTGACCGCGCCCTCTGAGCGTACCGTGGAGGCGGTGCGCAGTGCGCGGGCAAAGGGGCATAAGATACTTCTGTGCACGGGAAGGAATATGCCGATCATTGGCAAGGATATTCTGGATGTAGGGTTTGACGGCGTTATTGCCAGCGCTGGCAGCCATGTGGAAGTGGAGGGCAGGGTGCTTTTTGACAGAGTCCTGGCAGAGGAGATTATCCAGGAATGCCTTTCCGTGTTCCATGCACAGGGGATGTACTGCAGGATAGAGACAGCAGAGGGGATTTATACGGATCCTCAGATGGAAGCACTACTGAAAGCAGTGAAGCCGGATCGGAGCAACTCCGAGCTGATCCGGATGCAGAAAGAGATCGAGGCGGGGATTCCCGTACATTCTTATCAGGAATATCCGCGTCAGGGAGCGTATAAAATATGTTTTACCAGCAGAGATATGGCTTCCATCGAGAAAACAAAAGCCTGTCTGGAAGACCGGTTCACCTATGCGGTACATTCCTATGGAAACAGTACGGCCTGCTTTAACGGGGAGATTATTCCGAGAGGAATCGACAAAGGCAGGGGCATGGAACTTGTATGCCGGTACTACGATGCAGAACTGCAGGACACGATAGCTTTCGGAGACAGCATGAATGATCTGGAGATGATGCAGGCGGCGGGTATAAGTGTTGCGATGGGGAATGCCTGCCAGACTTTGAAGGATATGGCGGATACTGTCTGTGAGGAGGTCTGGCAGGACGGTATTTATCATGAATTTTGCAGACTTGGATTGATCTGAAGGCTTTGGCTGGATGCGGTAGTTGATTGCTAATTAGTTGTGTGCTGGATGGGTGAAAAGGATGTCTGGAGGGCAAAAGAAGTGTTGGCGCAATGGGATTTCCATACCAAAGGAGCGGATTATCTATGCAGTGGAAAGGGTTGAGCATCAGCCCCTGTAATCTGTGTCCGAGAGA
>CAJTPO010000088.1 GCA_910578115.1 uncultured Lachnospiraceae bacterium
GCTTTCGCGGCGGCGTACCCGCCGCATCGCCGGTATGCTTTCCGTGCTTCTTCGGGAAATCCGGCACATTCGTAGATGACGCCGATGTTGTAGTCAGCTTTGTAACTGTTCACACCTTCTACTGCAAACTCTTCCATAGTAGTAGCTTTTTGGAACTCGGCGATGGCCTGATCGAAGAGTCCGTTATTCATATAGATCAGTCCCATCAGGAAAACAAAATCGGCCCGCCCGGAGAATTCTTCGTAAACGCCGAGCAGATTCAGGGCATCCTGATTACGTTTCAGGTCAAGCAGCGTATAGCCGTAGGATTCCACCATGGTCTGTACATAATCCAGAGCCGGGTCTACGTCCATGGCAAGACCTGAGTCAAAGTATTGCGCGGCTTTCTCGTAATCATGAAGTCTGCGGTAGCTTTGTCCCAGCTGGAAATAGAGGTAGGGGTCTGCCCCCTGTTCCTGCAGTTCCTTTTCCAGAAGGGTGATATTGCGTCTTGATTTCTCAAGCATCTCTTCTTCGGAACCGTCGTAGCCGACATGGAGCACGGTGACGGGAGCCGGGTAGACGTATTTTAGAGGCCGGGCCGCGTCAGCCTGATTCGGGTTTGTTACGGCCACGTCTGCAAAAGTCCCGGACAATTTCTGACCACAGATATTGGCTGTATCTGTATCGCAGACTTTTTCTCCGGTCCTTGGCACCAGCTGTTCATGAACAGCCCCTTCGAAATGATAATACCGCCGATTGACGAACCGGCTAACACGTACCTGCTCAAAGGCGGTCTGCCCGTCCTCCGTAAAGCGGTTGCGAATGAGAATGCGGCCGGCAGAAGCAGGATGGAGTTCCATGCATTTTAGCAGCGCTTTCATATCAATGGTCTCGATATACTCGTCACAGTCCAGAGAAAGTATCCAGTCATGGGAGGCTTTGGACAGAGCATAATTCTTTGCCGCGCTGAAGTCATCGCACCAGTCGAAAGAAAAGATTCGGTGGGTATATCTGCGGGCAAGCTCCACGGTACGGTCTTTAGAGCCGGTATCTACCAGCACGATCTCGAAGCCGTATGGCAGCAGACGCTTACAGCATTCTTCGATATGGGATTCTTCGTTCCTGGCGATGATGCACACGGATATGGGCGTCACGACGACCTCCTTCTTTCTATCTAACAGACTGACTTTGAACAGCGGTTCTGGTGAAACCTGTTCTGCGCAATGCACTGTTGGGCTGCATTGCCGTAATGTTTGTAAGGTGTGGATATTTGATTGTGGGTTACACTAATTCCCGCAGTTTCCTGACAGCCGGATCATAATCCCCGCATTTCTTATAATAAAGTCGGGCCTCCTCCAGATTCCCCATGGTTTCATAGATGGAGGCAATATTATAGTTGGCACGGTAGCTGTTCACACCCTTTCGGGAACAGGTAGAAAGGGTGGTGGCTTTCTTGAATTCCTCGATAGCCTTTGCATAGTTGCCCTTTTTCATATAGATCATGCCCATCAGGTAGACGAAATCCGCCCGATGGGAGAAAAGCTCATATTTATCCTGCAGTGCCATAGCCAGGTCGTATTTGGCCAGCTCCAGCAGGCAGTAGCCATAAGTTTCCGCCATGCTCTGCACAAAAGCGGACTCGGGGTCGGCATCCAGTTTCAGGCCTTGGCTGTAATAGTGGGCGGCTTTCTCCATGTCATTGAGGGAAATATAATTCTGGCCCAGCTGAAAATATATGTAAGGACTGGGTCCCTTCAATTCCAGGTCATGCAGCAGCATCTCCAGATTACGGGTGGCGCGCATACGTTTGTCGGATTCTGTCACGTAGCCCTCATGGTAAAAGGTGAGAGGCAGCAGGAAGGATTTCGGTTCCCGGCCATCCAATGTGCAGACCTGCTCATGCACACACCCCTCATAGTGACAGTATTTTCTGTTAAAAAGCCTGCCGATCCGTTCCGACATAATAGAGCGGACCCCCTGAATGATGTAGGGATTGTTGCGGACAATCATGCCGACGGAGCGGTCATTGGCATCCAGGGATTCTTCCAGTTCGGCCAGATTGACGTTCTCCAGGTATTCGTCACAGTCTATGACCAGCACCCAGTCGTTGGACGCCTGCTGGATCGAGAAATTTCTGGCGGCGCTGAAATCATCACACCAGGCAAAGTGAAATACTTTGTCGGTATATTTCTGTGCGATCTCGATGGTTCTGTCTACGGAACCTGTGTCCACCACCACGACTTCGAACTTGCAGGGGCGCAGTCTTTTTAAACATTCTTCTATATGATTGTCTTCGTTCTTTGCAATCATGCACACTGAAACTGGCAGCATGGGTTCACCTCTTCGTTTTTCCTGTTTATTTCATATTAGCATTTTCTTTTTGTTACGACAATATGATTTTTATTGTTACAGTTTACGGCCCATTCCAAGTCGCCTTCGGCGAGAGGCTGGATACCTGACACCGTAGATAATTTATACTTATTGCACAAAAAAATGTCTAAAAAGACAACAACCTGCCGATGATGACGAAATACCGTTAAAATATTGGATTGGGTGCTTCCTTTTCATCGATGTTTGTGGTAAACTGTGTATAAATAACCAGAATCATACGTTAAATAGGAGGGACTACTATGACTAAGGCAGAGATTTTGAAGGCAGAAATTTTGAAACAGTACAAGAGTGTCAGACAGTTCGCCATTGAGATGGAAATTCCGTACTCTACATTGGTTACTGCTCTGGACAGAGGCATCGAGGGGATGGCTTATGGTACTGTGATCAGAATGTGTGACAAACTGAACCTGAATCCTGTTGACTTTACGCCGCTTAATCAGAAGAGCGTGCTTGGAAGTAAGATTATGGAGAACCGCGTAATGCAGTATTATGTGAAACTGAATAAGACAGGGCGCAAGAAAGCGTTGGAACTGATGGAAGACTATGCGCAGCTGGATAAGTATAAGGCGGTTGAAGAGAATTAAGATTGTGTGATTTGTGAGGAGGACGGCATGGGGTGCAGGTATGATTATCTGATTGTGGGAGCAGGGCTGTATGGTGCGGTCTTTGCTCATGAGATGCAGAAGAAGGGCAGGCAGGTGCTTGTGATTGACAGGCGGGCACATATTGCCGGCAATATTTATACGGAGCAGATGCTTGATATTCAGGTGCACAGGTACGGAGCACATATTTTCCATACCTCTGACAGACGAATCTGGGAGTATGTAAACCGGTTCGCAGAATTTAATCACTACATAAATTCACCGATTGCCTGTTATAAGGGAGAGTTGTATAACCTCCCTTTTAATATGAATACTTTCAGCAGAATGTGGGGCGTAGTGACGCCTGCTCAGGCCAAAGACAGAATTGCGGAGCAGATCGCAGCGCTGCAGATCACGGATCCGCAGAATCTGGAGGAGCAGGCATTGTCTCTGGTAGGTACCGATGTCTATGAGAAGCTGGTCAAAGGTTATACCGAGAAGCAGTGGGGCAGGGATTGTAAAGAGTTGCCGTCCTTTATCATTAAGCGTCTTCCGCTGCGGTTTACTTATGACAATAACTATTTCAATGACCGCTATCAGGGCATTCCTGTGGGCGGGTATACCACTATGGTAGAGAAAATGCTGCAGGGTATTACAGTTCGGACCGGTGTTTCCTATCGGGAGTTTGCAGTGGAGCGGGAGACGGAAGACGGCATTCAGGTGATGGATCATGCGGGAAATACTTATCGCAGGGTAGTCTACACCGGCATGCTGGATGAGTATTTTGATTACTGTCTTGGACATCTGGAGTACCGTTCACTGCGGTTTGAGACCGAGCAGCTTCCGGAGTGCGATAACTATCAGGGTAATGCGGTGGTAAATTACACGGAACGGGAAATTCCTTATACGAGAGTGATCGAGCATAAGCACTTCGAGTTCGGCACACAGCCGGGCACAGTGATTACCAGAGAGTATCCGGCAGAGTGGCGGGAAGGAGACGAGCCTTACTATCCGGTCAATGACGAAAGTAATGACGCTTTATTTAAGAAATATCAGGAACTGGCACGGAGCAGACCGCAGATCCTGTTTGGCGGACGGCTGGGACAGTACCGTTATTATGATATGGACAAGGTGATTGCGGCGGCGCTTGATGCTGTGGAGCAGGAATGATTCTACGCTACAGTTTACGGTCTGGCCAGCCGTTGTAATGATTCTCAGTTACTATTCACGGTGCCCTGCACTTTGCTGCAGGGCATCCGGCCGATAACTATA
>CAJTPO010000089.1 GCA_910578115.1 uncultured Lachnospiraceae bacterium
GATTATAGAGGCCCGCATGGAACCGATTATAGAGGCCCGCATGGAACCGATTATAGAGGCCCGCATGGAACCGATTATAAAAGCCCGCGTCTTAAAGGAAGGATTAAAAAAAGGCATACAGGGCACGGTGGAGGTTCTTCGTGACTTGGGGCATGAAGACATTGAGATCAGGCAGATCATTCAGAAGAAGTATGAGCTTTCTGATGAGGAAGCGGTAGAATATGTGTAGTTGATAACTATATGGGTGAATGGTGATTAGAGGAATATTCCTGTAACGGAGCAGGATATTCCTCTTTTTATGCGAACGATGGGCGCAGCCACGGTTTGAAATTAGGAAGATTTACAGGCGTACCAGGAGGGTGGTTGTATGTGTGCGAAGATACCATTGGTAGATTTGGCGAAGCCACCGTTATTATCCGCGGAATCGGAAATTATACGGGCGAATGCCATAAGTCATTTATTGTACAGTAAGTGAAATTGCTTTTAGTTAAAAAGTTTCCCTGTCCTGATAAATCATCTGACCGCCTCCCGATTTTATTCTACCCACATTTTTACTCATGCTTGCCGATGTGTCAGGAAGAGTATATAATGTGATATACAGCAAACGAAAATTTATTTGTCGCTTGCTGTATGATAAAGAAAAGAGGCAAAGTCATGGAGAATAAACTGTGTAAAAAGGAATTTTCGAATCTTGGATTCAGGATGCTGGTGGGGGCAGTGTGGATCACGGCGGTACAGCTGATCAGTCAGAGCGTGGTATTGGGCAATCGGCCGGAATGGATAGACAATATGAATATCGTATTGGCGGTGAGCATGATTCCGCTTTATGTGATAGGATATCCGTTGACGTTCCTGATTGTGAAGAAGAAGGATGGGAAGAAGATTGAGAAACACAGGATGGGACCTGGACAGTTTGTTCTGGCCTTTATGATGGCGTATGGTCTGATGATTGTTGGGAATCTCATTGGTCTGGCGCTGACAACGGCGGTCGGTTTTATCAGGGGAGAGCAGGTGGACAATGCGTTGTTGAATGTAATCACAGGCGGCAATGTCTGGATCTCCGCGATCTATACGGTACTGCTGGCGCCGGTGTTTGAAGAAATTCTTTTCCGGAAACTGATCTGCGACAGGATTGCACCGTATGGGCAGAGGGCGGCGGTTCTCGTTTCGGGGCTGATGTTTGGACTGTTTCATATGAATTTCAACCAGTTTTTCTATGCGGCTTTTCTTGGAGGTTTCTTTGCTTTTATTTATATCAGAACAGGGAATTTGAAGTACACGATCGGGATGCATATGGCTGTGAATTTTCTTGGCAGTGTTGTGGGCGGGCTGCTTCTGCAGAATGTGGATATGCTGAACAGCATGTCAGGGATGATAATCTCCGCGCTGTATTCGATGTGTATTTATGCGATCGGCATTACAGGGATAGTACTCTTTTTCATGAATCGCTCCAGGATGAAGGCGCCGGAAGGGGATGATGTGATCGGGAAAGGAAACTGGTTTAAGACAGCGGTTCTTAATCCGGGAATGGTGCTGTACTGTGTAGTGATGTGCGCCGCTATGATCATAATGATGTGAAGCAGATATTGTTATGCTGCTGCCGTTTGTTATACCAGTATGGCTCGCGATCATTACTGCTGCCTTACACCTGGGATAAATTTTCATGTACAAGGAGACTGCCTGAGGCGATGCCGGCAGCATCGTCGATGGAAGCCGACACGGCAGATGGAAATTCAGACAAGTGTAAGGTGTGGAAATTTATCGTTTGTTATAACAGGATAGATTCCGTAGAGGTATCGGCTGGATGTTCTGCAGCGGGGTGCAGGCATCGGCAATAGTAACGAACTGCTACAATTTTGTATGCAAATTTACCAGAAGCTATTGACAATCAGCAGGTAACTCAGTATAATATTCTTTGTTGTAATGAATGTGCGCTTAGCTCAGCTGGATAGAGCGTTTGGCTACGGACCAAAAGGTCGGGGGTTCGAATCCTCTAGCGCACGTCAGTGAAAAACAGTGGGAACATTGATATATTCAGTGTTTCCACTGTTTTTTTGTGGGCAGAGGCAAGGGTGGGCTGCATACTTCTACACTTTGCGCAAAAATATTAAGTCCATTGTTTAAATTTTTTATAGAAAACTGTTGACAAAAAGTATATACTGTATATAATCATATATAAACAGTATATACTTTATGAGAATCGCGGTGGACTGTGACGACAGGAGACCGTGAGGAGGTTAACCGATGAAAATTATCATATCAAACCAGTCGGAGCTGCCGATCTACGCCCAGATCAAGGAGCAGTTGAAGGAGCAGATCTTAAACGGGCAGATTCCGGAGGGAAGCACCCTGCCGTCTATCAGGCAGCTGGCGAAGGAAGTGGGAGTCAGTGTGATCACCACCACCAGAGCCTACAGTGATCTGGAAGCGGAAGGCTTTATTGCTACCATGCAGGGCCGGGGCAGTGTGGTTTTGTCCAAGGACAACAACCTGTTAAAGGAGCAGTATCTTCTGCGGATCGAGGAGGGGTTGACGACGGCCATTGAGACGGCGCGGGTGATGGGGCTGCCGGAAGAAGAACTTCGGGAGATCTTCCACAACCTGCTGGAGGCGTCGGTGGATACAGCGCGGGGATGAAACGACAGCGCTGCAGCGGGTCAGACAAAAAGGAATTGAGAGAAACTGTATTTGTTACAAAGTGACAGTGAATGAGCCGTGCCTGTGCGCACCGTGGGCCGGCTTCTGATAGAGGAAAAAGTGCGCAGAAAAGAGGAATAAGATGGAATTACTGGAAGTACGCAATCTTTCTAAAGAATATAAAACATTTCTGCTGGATAATATCAGTTTTACGCTGTCCAAGGGATATATCATGGGGTATGTAGGGCAGAACGGCGCCGGGAAGAGTACGACGCTGAATCTGATCACGAATATCTGCAAGAGCAGCAGCGGGGAGATCTATGTGGACGGCATAACCTGTGAGGAGGATGAGAGCCGATATAAGGAGAGTATCGGGTATATCGGGGATGAATTTTATTTCCCGGATAACTTCCGGATCAGGGATGTCAGGAGTGTGCTGCGGAATTTTTATAAGACGTTCCGGACAGAGAAGTTTGACGAATTGACGAAGCGGTGGAAGCTGGATGGGAAGCTGGCGGTGAAGGATTTCTCCCAGGGGATGAAGGTGAAGCTGATGTTTGCCTCCGTGCTTGCCAGAGATACGAAGCTGCTTGTGCTGGATGAGGCGACCAACGGACTTGATCCGGTAGTGCGGGTGGAAGTTCTGAAACTTCTGCAGGAGTATATCGCGGACGGCGAGCGGAGTGTGATATTCTCCACGCACATTTTAAGTGACCTGGAGCAGATCGCGGATTACATTTATTTTATTCATGAGGGAAAGACGGTCCTCTATGATGCGAAGGATGAATTGCTGGAGAGTCATCTGCTGGTGAAAGGAGAAAGGCGTGCGATCTATCCGGAGCTGCAAAGGGCGCTGATCGGGATCATGGACAATGCCTACGGATTTGAAGCGATCCTTCCCAGTGACAGGGCGGATCTTCTGACGAATGAATTTCATTTTGAGAAGCCGACCATTGATCAGATCGTGATCCATTACATTAGGGAAAGAGAAGGGTAGAAGGGCAGGAAGAGGAAGCGAAAGAAAAGGTCAGAAAGTCACAAGAAGAAATAAGACTGGTAGAAACAACATAGAAATGGAGCTTCCTGTATAATTCAAATATGGTAATCCCAAGAAAGAAGGTTGAGAA
>CAJTPO010000090.1 GCA_910578115.1 uncultured Lachnospiraceae bacterium
GAAAACGCCAAAAGCTCCGGGCTGGAGAATGCCCCCATCCGCTGGATCGTGGACGACTGCGCCAAATTCGTGGAGCGGGAGATCCGCCGCGGCAACACCTACGACGCCATCATCATGGATCCCCCTTCCTATGGCCGGGGTCCCAAAGGCGAGATCTGGAAAATAGAAGAAAGCATCTTCCCCTTCCTGCGCCTGACAGCGCAGATCCTGTCGAAAGATGCCTGCTTTTTCCTGATAAATTCTTATACTACCGGACTGCAGCCGGCCGTGTTGTCCTACATGCTGCAGACCGTCATTACCCCGCAGTTCGGCGGGCATGTGGAGGCCGGTGAGATCGGCCTGCCGGTAAGTTCCAATTCCCTCATACTGCCCTGCGGCGCATCCGGCCGCTGGGTACAGACGCTGCAGTAAAGAAGGTTTTAATACGCCAGCATTGCCGCGAACACGATGGCGATCCAGACAAACAGCATCACACCCATGGAAATGCCGAAGAAGATCAGGTATGCTTTAAAGAAATTAGACTTGCTCTTCTTCTCGGTGCTGCTGAATGCCCATACGAACATCATAATGATATTCACGCAGGGAATCATCATAAGCACCATCGCCAGTACCCATTCGCTGATCTTAACCGGCTCCTCCAGCTCCATCTGGCTGTTGTTCTGATACGGATTCTGATAAGCGTTCTGATACATATTCTGGTATGTGTTCTGATAAGGCTGCCCACTATTGTACTGCTGATAGCCGCCATCGTAGTTCTGACCGCCCGTACCGGAGAAGGCACCGTTGTAATACGAGGCATTCTGCCCGTCCATGCTCTGGCCGCCTGCCGCCTGACTGTTCTGGTAGTTTTGATACCCCTGACAGTCTGTACTCCGGCCATTGTCATAATACGCACGATTCGGATAACCGTTATCCGGGCAGGAGCCGCCCCGATCCGGCTGTTCCCCAAACCGCACATCCGGCACGGATTCCTCCTGGCCTGCACCGGATGCCGCAGATAATGCATCCTGTTCCTCCTTCTGACCGGCGCTCTCTTCCCCCGCTGTTGCCAGTTCTTCCTTCTGTTCCGGATATAAATTATTGTCTTCCATAGTCAAACTCCGTTCTTTCTCCTTACTTGAATTTTTACATTTTATACTTATAGTTAACGATATTGGAAATTTCGCTTTCGGCCCTGCAAAGCTTCCGTATATGGATTTTATCACAGAATCCCATGCCCGTGTAATATTTGTTCATAAAAAGGAAGAATTCGTGCCAGTATATTCTCTTCCGTATAAACGTAGGGAACCCTGTCCGGAAAGTAAAGGTACATCCGCCGGCAGTATACAACAAACAGCAGCACAAAAACAGCGGCGATGATCCCCTCGATGCCTTTGACTTTTCTCCCCAGCAGATAACGGCACAGGCAAAAATACACTGCAGACAGCACGATCGGAAATATAACAGGGTTCAACTGCCACGCCATCCCCCACCTGCCGGTCACAAAACAGAATGCCGCCCTGCTGACGCCGCATCCCGGGCAGGGAAACCCGCTGAAGATGACAAGCGGGCAGAAAGCATGAAAGACCAGATTGACCGCCACCGCATACAACAGCACCATAACTACTGCCACACCGTACTCTTTCGCATCTGCGACAATGCGCAGGCTGACTGCGTTAATATATTTTTTCAAATCGGCTCCGTGTACTGACATGCTCTATCAACTTTCCTTTTTATTCCTGTACCGCCTCTCTTACGCCCGGAGACCCGCTCCGGTCATACACAGACTCCATGATACCTTTATACCCCGCCCGAAATCATCTGCGCCACAAAGTGCAGCAACAGCAGATGTACCGGATAGAAGCCATAACAGACTGCTTTCGGCAGCTGACGGCCTTTTCGTCCATTATACAGAGCGATCGGCATAAATGCAAAGAGACCGTACATCTCCCTCATGGAAAAACGGAACAGATACGACAGCGTATAGCTGTCCCCGTACTTAAGACAGTTCGCTCCCCACGTGCCAAACAGCATCACACACCCTGCCGCCGCCATCTGCACGGGCAGGCTCCTCCCTCTGGTTCGGTAAAAAGCAAAGATCAGCAGCACGCCCATAAACCGGTAATCTGTATGCAGGCCGTAGGCCGCCAGACACCCCAGCAAAACCGCCGCTATAGCTGCCCCGTGCAGGATCCCCGCTGCCATTGTTATCGTTTTGCGCCGGCGTGAATCGACACCCCTCCGTAAGCCGGCAGCCTTTTGTTCCGCCCACTCCCAGGCTGCCAGAACAAGCACCCCGATCAACAGCGTCAAAAAAACATTTTGACTTTTCCAGTCAAAACACACCTCCGAAAACGCCAGGTCAAAAGGTATCTCCGACACAAGCGCAAAAGCGCCCAGCCGCAGCAGATATGCCTTCCTGCTTTTCGTGTGCACAAATCCTTCCACTGCCAGGTACGCAAACAGAATAAAAGCGATCCTGCCTACCGCCCTTCCCGCGTCATATATCCTTTTTTCATCCTCGACCACATATCCCGCCGTCTGCAGCTGCCACACCAATGTGTAATAGACTACCGCAAAAAAATGATCGATGAACATTGTTATGTAAGCGATGTTTTTCAGCACTGCATTGCTGAGCATTCCTGTTTTTTCTTTTTCCATGGCTCCACTTTGCTTCCGGCGCTGCTGCGCCTTCCGCATCCTTGTCTTTCTCTTTAAACTTTACTTTTTAATCTTTTCTTTTTGATTTTTCTTTTTGATCCTTCTTTTTCCACCCTCTTTACTATCCTACTACAAAATCGCCCGGAGGTAAAATATTTCTGATGCCTGCGCGGACAACAAATTCTACCAAAAGTCTTTTCATGAAAATACACAATACAATATCTGGTATTTTTCTGATCAACTCTTCTATTTTCACACCATATCCGGATTTTCTCTCTTTCTTCATCCTCAGTTTGGGGCCGATTTTTCTACACTTTATATACTGCAAAACATTTGTAATTCATTTGCAGTCATGGTATAAAAATAGTATCTGTTAACTGTGTCAAATCTGAAACTCTTTTTATAGTAAACACTGCCATGCTCAACCTGACGCATGGCCATCCATGCTGTGAAAGACTCTGGCTTTCATAATAACGGTATCAGCAATCTGTTATGTCGTTTACTATATCTTTTGACATATCTCACGGTCTTTAGACCGCTCTTTCAGGAAAGGTCTCTTATGCGTCAATCTAAAAAAACAGCAAATGTCAACTGGCACGAAGCCGCTGCCTGTGCACTTCAGATCGATCTTAAAAACTATGCCGACTCTCTGGAATATATGACAGAATATCCTCTCGGCAAGGGCAGTTACCGCATCGACATTCTCGTTATCAGGAAATTAACCCGGCAGATGATTCCTGCCACGATAGCCTGCCTTTTTAAAACCTTTAATCTGTTTGAAGTTAAGGGAATCGGCTCTTCGGCCGGTATCAACTCCTACTATAAGACCATCGGCTATGCCGGGCTGCTGATCGACCAGATCGGCAACAAAAACCAGTATTCCGGCCTTGATGTCAGTCTGACTCATCTCAGCTGCCATTATCCGCGCAGGCTGATAAGACATTTGCAACAGGAACGGAAAATAAAGGTTGAAAAATTTTCTCCGGGAGTATATCATATCAATAAAGAGACGTTTCATACACAGATTATCGTCA
>CAJTPO010000091.1 GCA_910578115.1 uncultured Lachnospiraceae bacterium
GGATTCGGATGTATACGGAAAAAGAAGCCGCACAACATGCCGTATGGGGAAAGACCGTGTATCTGACAGGGGTGCGGTATGAGGACGGGAGCGTCGTAGAAGAAAACGGAATGCAGTTAAGTATGTCCGGGCATATGGATGAGGCGGAGGAATTCTGCTTTGAGATCGCTCTGGATACGGCCATAGATCCGGATAAAACGGCGGCGCTTTTGCTCTATGACGGCGGAGAAGAGAGGGAGATTGCTCTTGGACGGACAAAGGCAGCGCAGGCGAATCCGGCCGGAGATACGACGGGTAAAGAGGCAGAGCGCAATGCGCGGCTCACAGAAAACGGCGGCGAAGGACAGATATCGGACGTGCGGATTTTGGCCGTGTCATATGGAAATGTGATATTTGAGGAAGGGCAATCAGTCTGGCTCTGGGATGCCCGGTGCGGCGGGAAAGAAGAATTGATTTCTCTTGCAGCGTGTGATTTTTCCCGGGAGCAGGGCGGAGAGATCGGTGTAAGCCAGAAAGGCCAGATACAGATACTGCCAAAGACAGGCAGTGGAGAAATCTACTTGTATACGATCGCTGATCGGAGCATGCAGGCGCTGGAAGCGGAGACATTCTGGCCCTGGGCTGGTTATGAAGCATATCTGGAACGTTTTCAGAATATTGCGGATATCATCCCGGAGGCTGATGAGCGGTATTCTTCGCAGGCTCTGTTATCGCAGGGAGGATGGTATTATCTGTACAGCGGGGATGGCTCGACCGGAAATATGGAACTGAAAGTGGTTGAAGAATAAGAGTGGTCTTTGGTTTCCGTTCCGCCCGGCGGCCTATGGTAAAGACCATGTACATTTCCTGATACAATCCGTACCAATATACAGCCCGCAAAAGATTATATAAAGAGTGAAAAGTATCATAGCCAGGGAAGGAGTTGCAAATCACAACTGTTACTATGATTGCATCACCTGTTGATGTATAACAGGGCAGGGCGCATTCGGGAGAAGAACCGCCTGATGTGGAAGGCCTGACCAGAAAGCATACGCTTCCTGTCAGGCCTTCCAGAATCTTCGCCTGCCGGCTATAATTGACATTGGCATGAACTGTAACTCACTGCCCGGAAACATAATCTATTTAGTCAGTATTCTTTTTTGTAATAAATAATCACACCAAACCCAAATACCTACCCCGTCGCCTTGTTTTAGACTTTTATTAGAGCGATAAACTGGAAGTTATTGAATCGATAACAATTCCATATTTTTTGCTCGTTTTAAATTTATTTTAAGGTCTTCATCTTTAAACGGCTTGCCATGTCCCGGATATATTAGATTTGGTCTAAGTGCAATGATTGTTTCCCAGGATTTCAGAAAAGCCGTTTTGTCCTCTGCCCAAATGGTTATTCTATGTAAACTTGGCAAGCCGTTCATAGCAGCGTCACCGCAGAATAGAGAACCGTCATTTAGTAAAAGCGATATGGAATCGGCGGTATGACCGGGAGTATCAATAATTTTTCCTTGCAGTAAAAGTTCCACTTGCTTACGGTTTTGTTCGGTCACTTGAATACATCTACATTGATATTCTTGCTTTATTGAGGGAAACAAATGCTTACCTTTGCCAACGAATTTCATTAAATAACAAAAGAACAAGGCAATCTTAGTTGTGCAACCGCCATGAAAAGAGTTTTGCCCTCTATATAATCTCTCTAATGCTTTGTCGCTCATAACGATTTGGAGGTCAGGGCATTCCGAAAGTACTTCATTCAGATAACCTGCGTGGTCATCGTGAGCGTGTGTCAAAAAAATATATCGTATCTGTTGAGGATCTATTTGCATCTTTGCAAGTTGCTTTTTAAAATGTGCAAATCCGCTTTCATACCCTGTATCAATCAGTACATAGCCTTTGTCAATAGGATATATCCAATTATTTACTATCCTGCTTCCTGCATTGAGCACAGGTGTTCTCTCCTTTCATTCATTTTCATCGGCGTCAACTTTCAATTTTTCGGTCTGTCTGTACCGTAGAAATTATACCACATTCACTCACGGAATGCCAGTTTCAACGGCGTGTAGGATACACAATAGAAAATCCTGCTTGGAAACAACGCAACTGTCTTAAAACCGCCAGAACCTGTAGAGCTAATGAAACAAAAGTTATACGGATTACAGAGCATTATTGCATGCAATATTGACGTATAAATGAGAGGGATTCCGTAGTAGTCGGCATTGTATCAAAATCTAAACTTTTGGATTTTGATACAATGCTTCTTTTGTTCCTAACGGCGCGGGGCTGCCCCGCTAACTGACTTTCTTTTCGGCTGGTTGCTGACATTGGCCGTGAACTGTAACGCACTGCCCGGAAAGATAATCTATTTAGTCAGTATTCCTTTTTGTGATAAATAATCACGCTCAACGGATAGGATAAAGCGAACAGTAACAGAGAACTGAAAAGCAAAACAGCCGCACTTAATAGAATTGTAGTTATGCCAGGGGCTAAATAAAGATTAAGCAAACTGATAATTCCTAATACAGTACCAACTCCACAAAGCAGACTGATCACCAGAAATACATCACTTCTTTCTTCGCCGCCCAGATAAAGCAGGGGAAAGAAAAATGCTCCTGTAAAAATGCTTACGCTGATTCCCAATGCAAATATGGAAACTACGTCAATACTATTGTCATAAGGGCAGCCATGCAATGCCCATGATAAACTGATCACGATTCCGGCATATAGTGTTCCAACGAACAGCCATATCAGCTGACTGATAAAATAGCTTTTAACAATGGCAGCTCTCTTTACGGGCAAAGTTAATTTGTATTTTCCCCATTTTGAAATGAACTCTTTCTTTATGCTTGTAATTGCATTTGTGGAAAAGCCAACCATGCTTAACAGAACATAACCAATCAGAAGCGTCTGGCTGATGACTGCAATCACGAAAAGTCCTGATATAAGCATAAAAATCGAAAAAACTTTCGCATTAGAATAAACGGTTAAAAAATTATTTTTAAGCAATCCTTTCATACGCGTTCCCCCTTTACCAGTAACAACATGATTTCATCAACGGAAACATGATCTACAACAGCGTCTTTATATTTTCGCTGTGCTTCTTTTCCGTTATCAACCAATACATCAATCTGAAAATCCCGTTTTCGGTAAGCGATAATATCACCGGGGTCTAATGCGAGGAACTGACTTTCCCGGCAGCGCATAACAGCGTAATGATATACCAGATCATTTTTTGAGGCAGTAAGGATCAATTTGCCGTTATGAATGAATGTGATATAATCTGCAACTTTTTCCAGATCACTTGTGATATGAGAAGATAAAAGGATGGAATGGCTTTCCTCCTGCACAAATTCAAGAAAAACGTCCAGCATTTCATCGCGCATAATGGGGTCTAAACCACTGGTTGCTTCGTCCAGGATCAATAATTGCGGGTGGTGCGACAAGGCAACTGCAATGGCCAGCTTCATTGTCATTCCTCTGGAATAATTTTTGATTTTCTGTTTGACAGGTAAATGAAAATCTTCTAAATATTTTTGAAACAGGACATGATCCCATTGCGTATAAATCCCCTCCATGACCTGGGATAATTGTTTCGCCGTCCAAAAACCCGGAAAATTATCTCCGTCATAAACCACACC
>CAJTPO010000092.1 GCA_910578115.1 uncultured Lachnospiraceae bacterium
TTTTTGAAATTTTTTACAATTTTTTTAATCGGCTTTTTTGCCCTGATCTATGCACAGTCTGGCGCAGATCATTTTTCGCGGTAGGTTTATATGATAGCACTGACTTCCGTCGTTTGTCAACATGTTTTTTTAAAATTTTTACGAACCTGCCGACTGGTAATGACGCATACCGAATTTCCACGCCATATAGCACACCAGCACGGTACCTGCAACGCCAAACGGATACAACCCATAATACCATCTGTCCGTGCGCCCTGACAGATATTGCAGCGGGTAATACTGTATCAGCGTATAAGGAATAATATAGGTACAGACTTGCAGCATCTTTTTCCCATAAATGTCAACCGGATACTTCCCGTGTTCCTTTGCTCCATAAGTGAGGATGTTAAATGCTTCTATCCCTTCTAACGTAAAGAATGTAAAAGCCGCCCGCAGCCAGAAGAAGCTTATGAAGAGGACAGTCCCGCCAACCAGCATAAAGAACACTGTTATCACTCTGCCCATCGTCCAGTCAACCGGACTGACTATGATACCATATAAGAACATGGCAAGCGCCTGCAGAATCAACCCGATTCTGTCAATACGGAACCTGCTGCCCAGCACCTGCAGTACCGCGCTGTGCGGCCGCAGCAGGATACGATCGAACTCTCCCTGCCGCACAATACCGGAAAACACAGCAAACCCGCCGCCGATGCATTCTGCCAGAGCAAAATCCATCTGAATAATGGAAAAGCAAAGCAGCACCTCTCCGAAAGTGTAACCTTTTACATGCCCAAACCGCGACAACATGAAATATACACCCAGTATTCCGTTGAAGGATACGAGAAACCGCCCCGTCACCATCAGGAAAAAAGAGACCTTGTACTGCATCGTGCTGCGCAGCGAAATCGCAATATAATGAAAATACAGTCTTATCCCATCTTTTAATTTTGTATACATGCCGCTCCTTTCCACAGTCCGATTTGAAAATCCATCCCCCTACAGGTAGGAATTTTCCTTCTGTACGGAGTTTACCGCTCATCCGCCCTGCACCACGACCTTCCGCTCGGCTGCGCGGCACAATGCTTTTCCCAACGCAAGCAGCGTTACGAACCAGAAACACTGTAAACCGATCCCCCGCAGCATCTCTGTCCCCGACAGATCTCCACTGTAAATACGAAGCGGTACATTAAACATGCCCGCAAAAGGAAGCAGCTCCAGAAACCTCCTGACACCACCTGGCATGAACGGCAGCGGAATGATCGCTCCCGAAAGAAATTCTACCATAGAAGTAAACATCATCCGCAGACCCTGAGGCGATATTGTAAAAAAGGCCAGAATATAGGTAAACATACAAAACGCAACCGTCACGCCCAGCCCCAGAAAGAGGGTAATAACAAACAGAACAAAATACTGCGGTCCGGCCGGCAATGTCATGCGAAAAGGTCCAGGCAGAAGAAATGCCACTGTCAGCAGCGGAATAGAACGCAGCGCAGCCATCGAGATCCGGCTGGCCACCGTCCTGGCAAACCACATATTATAGAGGGAAACCGGACGGCACAGTTCATAAGCAATACCGCCGTCCATAATGCTGTCAAAGACTTCTCCGTCTGTCTGCCAGGTGCTGAACGCAGAGAAGAATGCCTCCCGCAGCCATATATAAGAGACCGTTGCGGAAAAGGCCATCGGATAGGACGACGGATCCGCCTGCTGAAAGGCCCGGAAGGTCAGGCATTCTATAAGTCCCCACAGAATCTGGGTGACCACGCCGCTTAATGCCGCCGCACGATACTGCAGTCCCATATTGAATCGCAGTCGAAAAAAGGAAAAGTACTTTCCATATTCTCTCATAAGCTCTCCCTCCTACACGATATCCAGTTTGTGATAAAGAGCCGCCACGATTCTCTCAAGGCTTTCGTCACTCCGGCCCGGTTCACAGTCTGCAGACGCGATCTGTTCACACCGCCCGGCCGGCAGGCCATGAATTGCCGTCTGCTCAGTCTGTCCGGAATATCCTGTGCCTGCCGTCCCATGTTCCGCCGCCAGCTCCCGCATATCCTCCAGTGTGCCGTCCAGCAGTACCCGTCCTCTGCCGATCAGGATAATGCGTCTCGTCAGCGCCTCGATGTCCTGCATGTCATGTGTGGTCAGAATAACCGTTGTTTTATGCGTCTGATTTAAACGAAGGATAAACTCCCGCACCGCCAGTTTGGACACTGCATCCAACCCGATCGTCGGCTCATCCAGAAAAAGGATCCTGGGCGAATGCAAAAGTGAGGCCGCAATCTCACAGCGCATCCTCTGTCCAAGCGACAATTGGCGCACAGGCATTTTCAACAGCTCCTGCAGATGCAGAAGCTGCGTCAATTCTTCCATATTATTTCGATATTCCTGGGGAGAGATCGCATAGATATCCTTTAAGAGTGCAAAGGAATCGATCACCGGAACATCCCACCAGAGCTGTGAGCGTTGACCGAACACCACTCCGATCCGCCGCACATGCTCCTTCCGATGCTTCCACGGTATCCGTCCATCTACAAGACAGCTGCCGCTTTCCGGTGTTAAGATTCCGCTCAGAATTTTGATCGTAGAACTTTTGCCTGCCCCGTTAGGCCCGATGTAACCCACCATCTCTCCGTCTTCGATGGTAAAACTCACATCCGACAACGCATGGATAGTCTCCACCTCCCGTCGGAACAGCGCTTTACAGGCCTCTTTCATACCTGCATTTCTTTTTGCGACTTTGTACGATTTACATACATGCTCCATCGTAATCATTGTGCTTCCTCCTGGTAGTAATATTTGCCCTCATGTTCCATGAAAATATCTTGCCAAGTAGGTCTTCCGTCTATCCCATATACGTCAGCCACAGCCACGAAACCGGGAAGATCAGCGCCAGTGCCGGCACCAGATCCAGCACCGGCGGATTCTTTAACTTCGTCATCCGCAGCGCATTGACGATCAGAATCATCCCGCCGCAGGAGGAGAAATCACCGATCATCTCCGGCGTCACATAAGGCATCAATATCTTCGATAAAAAGTAAAAGCCGAACAGCACAATCCCCAGCGGAACAGCGATCAAAAGCTGCATCCATCCCGCCCCCGCCGCCGCAAAGAACACCGCCGCCAGAAGGTCCATCACCGCCTTGATCATCAGCAGGGTAGTGTCCCCCGAAAGCCCCAGATCCATGGCCCCCAGAATACCCGATGTACTGACGCAGTACAAGGTAAAACCGGTCATCAGCGTTCCCGCATCGAACCCGGACTTACCGCCCGCCAGCTTCTGTGGCAGAGCTGCCACACGCTCGTCCAGCCGCAGGAAATGCCCGATCGTTCCGCCGATCAGGAAGGCGATGACCACCGCCGAGAAACTGGTTGTCCGCTCGATCAGCCGAATACCCAGCACTAATGTGACAATCGCAAAATAGATCATGGAATTTTCCTGTAACTTTTCCGGCACATATTTTTTCAACAGACAGCCGATCACCGTGCCCAGAATCAGCGCACTCATATTCACCAATAATATATGCATAGCTTGATACACCTTTCCTTTCTCGATTTTTACCTATATTTTGTCATCTGCAGGTCTCATCCATCATCGGGTAGGAGGCTACCCATTAGTTGAGCAGCCGACCTCCCACACCACTGTAC
>CAJTPO010000093.1 GCA_910578115.1 uncultured Lachnospiraceae bacterium
AAAGTCTTCGACTTTCACAGCATGGATGGCCATGCGGCCCGCCCGACGGCAGGTTAAGCATGATGGTAGTTTACTATATATGCAAATACAGTATAGCATTTCAAAAATCGTGCTACAAGAGTAAAGTCATGGCGGGGTGAAAATATACTCTATAAGCCCTGTATATTGAAAATTGGAAAATAGAACAAAAAATTGACGCAAAAATCGTGTGCAGAATGTATAATTGTTGTTGAAATTTTCTGCGTAATTTAGTAAAATATACTTATATTTGTGTTTGGGAGTAAATTATCTATGAATTGCAGTATAAAACAGACTGATATTTTGCCCAATCATGAGTGAATAACAGAACTGGAGGATTGCGAGAAATGAACATTTACACAACGGATAAGATTCGTAATGTGGTTTTACTGGGGCACGGCGGCTGTGGTAAGACCAGCCTGGTGGAGGCGATGGCATACCTGTCCGGTATCACTTCCAGAATGGGCAAGGTAGATGATGGAAACACAGTGAGTGATTTTGGTAAAGAAGAGCAGAAACGCCATATCTCTATTGCGACGTCTGTTATTCCGATCGAGTGGGAAGGCGTGAAGATCAACGTATTGGATACGCCCGGATTCTTCGATTTCGTGGGAGAGGTGGAGGAAGCTGTCTCCACGGCAGACGCGGCGATCATTGTTGTGTCCGGTAAGGCCGGCATGGAAGTGGGTACGGAGAAGGCATGGGAGCTTTGCGAGAAGTATAAGCTGCCCAGATTCGTGTTCGTAACGGATATGGATATCGACAATGCTTCTTTCAGACAGGTCGTGTCGGACATGACCGATAAATACGGCAAGAAGATGGCTCCTTTCCATCTGCCGATCCGTGAGAATGAGAAATTTGTCGGCTACATCAATGTGATTACAGAGCAGGCGTACCGCTGGGAAGGCAAGGAAGTAGTAGAGTGCGATATGCCGGAATACAGCAAAGATAATCTGCAGCTGTGCCGCGATACGTTGATGGAAGCAGTGGCGGAGACCAGTGAAGATTTCATGGAGCGCTACTTTAACGGCGAGAGCTTTTCCGAGGCGGAGATCAGGGCGGCGCTGCGCACGAATGTTATGGACGGCAGCATTGTTCCCATGTCCATGGGTTCCAGCGTGCTGTGTCAGGGTATCTACACGCTGCTTGACGATATTGTGAAATATATGCCCAGCCCGGAGAACCGTGAGCTTGCAGGCATCGACCTTAAGAGCAACGAGATCTTCCAGGCCAACTATGATTTCTCGAAGCCGAAGTCGGCTTATATCTTTAAGACCATCGTAGATCCGTTTATCGGTAAATATTCGCTGATCAAGGTATGTTCGGGCGTATTTAAGAATGACGATACGATCTATAACGATGAGAAAGAAGTGGAAGAGAAGATCAACAAGCTCTATGTGATGCAGGGTAATAAGCCCATCGAGGTGAAGGAGCTGCATGCAGGAGATATTGGTGCCATCGCAAAGCTGACGGCGGCCAGGACAGGCAACACCCTTTCCACGAAGGCCAGGATCATCCGTTACGGCAAGGCTGAGATCTCTACACCTTATACATATAAGAGATACAGAGCCAAGAATAAGGGCGATGTGGATAAGGTATCACAGGCGCTGCAGAAGATGAGACATGAGGATCAGACCTTATGGGTTGTCAACGACGGAGAGAACAGACAGACACTGATCTACGGTATGGGCGACCTGCATCTGGAAGTGGTTGCCAGCAGACTGCTCAATGAGTATAAGGTGGAGATCGAACTGGACGAGCCGAAGGTGGCTTACAGAGAGACGATCCGCAAGAAATCAGATGTAGAATATAAATATAAGAAGCAGTCCGGCGGACACGGTCAGTATGGCCATGTCAAGATGCGCTTCGAGTCATCCGGCGATCTGGAGACGGCTTATGTGTTTGATCAGGAAGTTGTAGGCGGTGCGGTTCCGAAGAACTACTTCCCGGCTGTGGAGAAGGGTTTACAGGATTCTGTAGTCAGCGGTCCTCTGGCGGCATATCCGGTAGTTGGCGTTAAGGCTGTGCTCTATGATGGATCCTATCATCCGGTAGATTCTTCCGAGATGGCATTTAAGATGGCGACCATCCAGGCATTTAAGAAGGGCTTCATGGAAGCGGGTCCGGTTCTGCTTGAGCCGATCGCGAATCTGAAAGTGACGGTTCCGGATTCCTATACCGGTGATGTTATGGGAGATCTGAACAAGAAGAGAGGCCGTGTACTCGGTATGAATCCGGCAGGAGAAGGCAAGACCGTGATCGAGGCGGATATCCCGATGGCATGTCTGAACGGATACTGCACAGACCTTCGTTCCATGACCGGCGGCCGCGGCAACTATATGTATGAGTTCGCAAGATATGAGCAGGCGCCCAGTGATGTACAGGCCAAGGAAGTGGCTGCGAGAGCCGGTAAGGTTGCGGAGTCCGGAAGTGACGCATAAGCACAGGCATGAACATAAGCATAAACAGATGGCTGTGCGGAGATAAAAAGAGCATTGCTGATATAGGACGTCATCAGCTGATGTAGAAGATGATGTAAACGATAAAACGTTTATAAAAGTTATGAAATAGCATTGAAAAATGTGGTAGAAAATGGTAATCTATTCCTACACAGTGTATAATAGTTTTTTTGCTGTATGCTGTGTAGGAAAGTACCCATGACAGGGTGGCAGTCTCCCGGACTTAATGACCGGAGTTTTTTATCCGGAATACATAAGAGGGGAGGTGGCGCAAATGACAGATTACGAGATTATTATGATATTCTTGGGGATATTGGCCTTGCTGTTATCTTCGGGCGGACTGCTCGTTGCGTTACTGAACTTTCTCGACCAGAGAAACAGTAAGTAAAATAAAAATGCCAATCCTGTCGGCCCAGGATTGGCGAGGTCCATAAGGACTAAAGCTGTTCAGGAGCAT
>CAJTPO010000094.1 GCA_910578115.1 uncultured Lachnospiraceae bacterium
GCACGGTGGTGTGAGAGGTCGGCTAATCAACTAATGATTAGCCTCCTACTCGATTACGAAAGCTTTGATGGTGTAAAGGTTGGTTAATGCGTCAGATTCAATAAATCTTTATAGAAGTTCGGATAACTGATCGTGACGGCGTCACTTCCATTGATCCTGGTATCACCGTCGGCAATCAGGGAGGCGATGGCAAAGCTCATGGCAATCCGGTGATCCATATGGGAATCAATGACTGCTCCATGAAGCGGTTTCCCGCCATGAATAACCATGCCGTCTTCTGTACCGACGATATCGCAGCCCATGGCGTTCAGACAGTTTACCATTACATCGATGCGGTTGGATTCCTTGACTTTCAATTCTGCCGCATCTTTGATGACTGTTGTCCCTTCGGCACAGGCCGCCATCACGTTGATGATGGGAAGTTCGTCGATCAGTGTGGGGATAATCTCCCCTTCGACGGTGATGCCGTGCAGTGAGCTGTGCTTTACGAGCAGGTCTGCGGTGGGTTCCCCGTTATGGCTGACGTTGAGAAGCGTGATATCTCCACCCATAGCTCTGGCGACTTTCAGGATACCGTCTCTGGTAGGGTTGATGCCCACATTGCGGATCAGAATCTCAGCGCCGGGCACAAGCAGTCCGGCGGCAATGAAATAGGCCGCAGAAGAGATGTCGCCGGGAACGCATACTTTCTGGCCCTGCAGTCTGGGTTCCGGATGGATTGCGGCGGTGGTCCCTTCTGTATGGACATGTGCGCCGAAATAGTTCAGCATGATTTCGGAGTGGTTGCGGCTGACGGTTGGCTCCGTGACTTTCGTTGTGTCATCCGCATAGAGGCCGGCCAGCAGAATGGCGGATTTCACCTGAGCTGAGGCCACTTTGGAGTGATAGTGGATGCCGTGCAGAGGCGCGCCTTTAATGCGCAGTGGAGCACAGTCGTTGCCGTGCAGGCTGGTGATGTCAGCTCCCATCATGGAAAGCGGCTCCATAATACGGCGCATGGGGCGTTTCTGGATGGAGGCATCCCCGGTCAGAGTCGTTTCGAAAGGCTGTCCGGCCAGAATGCCTGAGATCAGTCTTGTGGTGGTACCGCTGTTGCCGGTATCGAGGATAGCGCCAGGTTTATGCAGGCCGTGGAGTCCTTTGCCGTGGATCAGGATATGGTCGGGCGTGTTCTCGATGGAGATGCCCATTCTGCGGAAACAGTCTATCGTGGAGAGACAGTCCGCTCCCTGTAAGAAGTTGAGTACTTCTGTCGTGCCTTCTGCAAGGGAACCGAACATCACGGCCCGGTGAGAGATGGACTTGTCCCCCGGAATGATTACTTCGCCTTTGAGATGGTGTGCTTTTTGAAAGATCATATTGTGCCTCCGTTGTATTTGCTGTTATGTAGTATAACTGATCGACATTGACAGCCTGTCATCTGCTGCAGGTGTCAGTGTAGTGACAGTAGAAATATCTATTGCAAAATTCCTGCATCATATCAGGAAGGGCGTCTGGTGCGGATCACGTAACCTTGTGCGGTCAGTGCACTGACCGCCTTCTCGACAGCCTCTTTTTCATGGAATTCAATGCGCAGAGCGCCTTCCGCCAATTCCCGGTTGTGATTGATCCCGATATTTTTAATGCTTATATCATGGGCAGCGAGCAGCGTGGCGATGGCGGCAATGGAACCGGGCCGGTCTGCGATATCCACTGTCAGAACATATTCGGTCTTAATCGGACCGCTGGAAGTATTGATAAAGGATTCGCGATACTGTCTTGCAGAGTCGAAGAAATCATAGAGCGTATCTGCAGCTTCGGTGTCGATCTTTGCAGAGATTTCTGTGAGACAGTTGATATATTGTTTCAGCAAAAGGGATATATTTTCTCTGTTGGTCAGGCAGATCTGCTGCCACATGACCGGCGAGGAAGAGGCGATCCTTGTGATATCCTTGAAACCGCCTGCCGCCACCATCTTCATAATGCCGGACTCGGAATCGGCGTCTCTGACAAGATTGACAAGTGAGGCGGCAACCACATGGGGCAGGTGGGAGATGGCGGCAGTCACGAAATCATGTTCTTGATAGCTTAAAATAAGCGGGATCGCTCCCATGGCTTCCACCAGTGAACGATAGCTGTGCAGTTTTTGCTCGGGCACCGTGTCGGAAGGGGTCAGTATGTAGTAGGTGTTTTCCAGAAGAGACGCTTTGGAGTTCTGATAGCCGATACGCTCAGAGCCGGTCATGGAATGGCCGCCGATAAACTGCCCCTGCAGCCCCAGTGCTTCCACCTGCCTGTGAATACCGGTTTTGACGCTGCCTACATCAGTAAGGATCGTATGGGGAGACAGATATTGTTTTAAGGTAAGCAGGTTTTCGTCGTTGCAGGAGACGGGGGCACACAGGAAAATATAGTCGCAGTCTCCAAAGGCAGTATTAATGGCAGGACAGATTTCATCCAGCACCTGCTCCTGCAGAGCCAGATGCAGGGAATCTTCCCTGATATCATATGCGATCAGACGGGCCTTCGGATATGCTGTACGGACAGCTCTGGCGATGGAACCGCCGATCAGCCCAAGGCCGATAAAACCACAGGTGAGCGTATTCATATGTTTGATACCTTTCTTTTCGGAAAAATTTGATTTATAGTTAACAACATTAGAAATTTCGTTTACTGTGAAAGTCTTCGACTTTCACAGCATGGATGGCCATG
>CAJTPO010000095.1 GCA_910578115.1 uncultured Lachnospiraceae bacterium
TGGTTCCGGCTTTCCATGTAATAAATGTCATTCAGCGGTATGGCCTTTCCCTCGCCGCCATACTGGATCACAAGTTTTTTCTTCCGCTGCTCTGCCTCCGATACGATCTGCCCGGCCGCCCGGCCGAACAACTCCGCAAATTTCTGTTCGTCCACGGGCTTTACCAGATACTGGAACGCCCCTACATCGAATGCGTCATACACATATTTTTCATACCCTGTCACAAAAATAATGATGGGCTGTTTCTGCGCCTTCATGCCCCGGATATGCCTTGCCAGCCCCATGCCGTCCATGCCTGCATCAGAGCCGCCCATCTCTATGTCCAGAAATATAATGTCATGCTCCTTACCGTCCGAGAGGTACGCATCAGCAGAGGCATATTCCGTGATGCTGCATTCCCCGCCCTGCTTTTCGATGAGCGAAACAAGGTAAGACCTTATATTTTTTTCATCATCACACACCGCAATTTTTATCGTTTCTGCCACCTCCAGTCTTCAACTAACTTATCGGAAAAATCAGGTTGATTTCTAACGTCTACTTCGTGAATGGTTAATCTGGCTACGTGAATCGCAGACTTTTCATTTTTTAAGTCCAAATCAGCCCTAAAGTTTTTCGCCATTCGTCCGATACGGCGGAAACGCAAACCGCCGTGTAAGCATATTAACTCTGATTCCCCCGCTTTCCAACTTATTATTTTCTGAACCGCCATAAAAATATCTGTGATATTTGAAATATAAAGAAATGAATCGTGAAAACTTAAGACATGAGAAAAGGACTGCCGAAACAGCCTTTCCACTATTTTATCATTTATTCATTAAGTTCTTGACGCATTACTCATATACAAACACGAAAACTCTTAATTCTTCTGCTCATATAGATCATGTCGGCTGTTGGTATTTCCAGGAACATACTCTATTTCCATAACCCCGCCTATAGTGTCTAAATCCCGGAGTCTTTGCAAATCCTCTTCTGCGTTTGATGTCACTACAATGTGGAGCCTGTATGGATTCTCATAGACCGAGGATGATATGACAAATGGCATTTCATGGTTCATCATGGCACTGCTCACTTTTGCCTGCAGCTCCGTCACATATTCCAAACTTACATCTGTATTTATATTTTCCAAAAGGGCCGTGCCTGCTCCGTCATCTGAATTCTCTTTCTCCTGACGATTATCCTCCGTCTTCACGTCATAGCTTTGCCTGTCTTCTCTCTCATACTCTATAATTCCGATAATTTCACATATGCTTGCAGCCTGTTCTTCTGTCAGGGGGCTGTAGGCAATGCCTGAAAACTCGTAAAACACATCTGACACCGCTGTATATTTCAAGCCATCTATTACGTTCCCATAATCTGTAGTTATTAACAAATACCGTCCAAGCCTCACCGCTTCATGGGATGGTGTCTGCCCATCACCTGCCGCTTCCACATTTCCGTAATCAATCCTCTCCCACTGGCCGCTCCCATAGCAGGTCATGCCGGACAGCACTTCATATATTGTTTCTATTGCGACCCTGTCGGTTATTTTTCGTGTTCCAACTTCTTCCTGTATTTTCTTTCCTGCATCAGTATTATCCATTCTGGCAGGCTCCACTTCTATTTCTGTAATCGCATCTGCGGAATCAATCTGATATACCAGCTTAAGGACATCATTGTATGGGTATTCACTGCTGTCAAAGCATTGGAATTTCCATAGCGAACTCTCC
This sequence comes from uncultured Lachnospiraceae bacterium, assembly GCA_910578115.1. Taxonomy (GTDB): domain Bacteria; phylum Bacillota; class Clostridia; order Lachnospirales; family Lachnospiraceae; genus UBA3282. The sequence continues at coordinate 1,707 of CAJTPO010000095.1, forward strand.
TGCCCATCGTTCCGGATCAGATATTGCAGGTCTGAATGTCCTGAAACATAGTGCCATTCCCCGGTATTGTCAATACATTTACCCATACTTTCTGCTAACACGGAACTGCCAGCTGAGGGAACCTCCGTATAAAACCCACTGTATTGTTCTATGGGGACAGCTGCATATTTCTCTGTCTGTTGTGCCATAAAGTTCCCGCTATTTGATGCAAGCAGGGAAGATATTGGGGCAAATTGCTCCGGCATTTCGGGCTCTGGGCCTTCCTGTATAGGCTGTTCCTGTACCCAGTATTCATTCTGTGGAAAACCACTTTCCGATTCATGCCGTAATACAGACCAAATGGCTGCACCACCTGCACAGGCCAAACAAAGACCTGCTGCTGCAATATATCGCATTTTCCATATATTATTTCTTTTTGAGCACATTTTCTTCTTTTTTCTTCTTACCATAAGAGCATGGCTAATCATACTTTCATCCACTAACCCTAATGCATCACTGATGTCTTCACGTTTCATCAAAGAATCCCTCCTGTTCCAAATATTTTTTTAATCCGATACGGGTGCGGTACAGCATACTCTTTGCCTTGGACTCACTCATGCCATAATATCCTGCTACCTCACGGATGGAATCCGAAAAGAAATATCTTCCAATAAACACATCTCTTGTTTCCCCCGGTAATTCTGCAAGATAATCCTGAATAGCCTTTGCCAAAAGGTGCAGATCAACATCCTGTTCTGTTGTGTTTCCGGCAGAAACGCAGTCCTCCAATTCAGATAGAGACAGAGCATATTCTGATTCCTGCCTTTTCGCACTGTTCCTTTTTCGGAAAACATCAATTGATATCTGCCTCGTAATCTTACAAAGGTATGTTAAAAGAACACTCGGCCTGTGCGGGGGCATAGATTTCCATGCACTTAAATAAGTGTCATTTACGCTCTCTTTGCT
>CAJTPO010000096.1 GCA_910578115.1 uncultured Lachnospiraceae bacterium
AGTGGCCAACGAAGTCACCAGCTGGAGCGTCTGCATGAGGAGGAACGAAAACTGGACCGGCTGGACTACCTGCGGTACAAGTTGGAAAAGCAGCTTCCCACAGCAGCAAAAATAAGCCGAAGGAGGCGTTGACATGAAGCGGATCATTCTGATGATTTTAACAACAGCCATATTTTTTATGCTTACCGCCTGTGGGGCAGCCCGCAAGGTCCCGATATCTGCGGATGGAAACAACACACTGCTGCCGGCAGAGCCGCAGGAAACCAGCCCTGTTCCCGCCGAGTCAAATACACCGGCGAGTACCATATCAGAAGATGCCACTCCAGTGGCGGAGGCATCTGAAACGGCGATCTCTTTAACAGTAGGAGAACAAACTTTTTCTGCAACTCTTCTGGACAATGAAACCGCACGTCAATTTGCGGTGCAGTTTCCCCTGACACTGGAGATGAGTGAGCTGAATGGGAACGAGAAGTATTATTATATGGACAACGAACTGCCCACTGATTCCTACCAGCCGGGGCAGATCAACGCAGGGGATCTGATGCTCTACGGTAATAATTGCTTAGTGCTGTTTTATGAGAGCTTCTCCAGCAGCTACAGCTATACACGCCTGGGCAGCGTAGATGATCCCGCCGGACTGGCGGAAGCGTTGGGAACGAGTAGTGTAGAGGTCGTATTCTCCATGAGGGATGACGAATGAAGCGTATTCGTAAAAAGACGGTGCTGCTGTCGATTTTGACAGTTCTGATGATTGCTTCAGTTTTGGTCGTGTTCTTGATTTGTCCGGTCATTCGCTCCGCATCCAATGTGACGTATCTGGAGGACGGTCTGTACTTCATGGAATATTCGGGGGATTATGGTCTGGAGGACTTTCTCGCCCAAGGCGGTGGAAGCAACGATATGGCGGTGGCTGATTTTGAACCGCCCCCTGTCAAGTAGACAGATGAAAAAAGAAAATTAGGCCACGAGGGTCTGGTTCCTGAAAGCAAGGGGAGCCAGGCCCTTTAACTTAGCTTGAAGCCGTCTTGTGTTGTAAAAAACGATATATTCGTGGATGGCTTTCTCCAATTCCTCAAAGGTATGAAATAGCTGGAGATAGTACATCTCGGATTTGAGGATGCCCCAGAAGCCCTCCATGGGCCCGTTGTCAATGCAGCGGCCTGGGCGGGACATGCTCTGCGTTGCATGGATTCCATCCAGCTTCGCTTTAAACTGCCGGCTGGTGTATTGATAGCCCCGGTCACTGTGAAACAAGGGATGGGCGCCAGGGTTAGCGTTCACCGCCGCGTCAAAGGTGTCAAAAACAAGCTGATTGTTGTTGGAACGACCCAATGCATATGCAACGATGCTTTTGTCGTGGAGATCAAGGATGGCGCTTAAGTATGCTTTTTTCCCGTTTTGGAGTTTGAATTCCGTAACATCCGTCAGCCATTTCTCATTGGGACGATCTGCTGTAAACTCCCTGTTCAATACATTCTCAGCGGTAACGCGCGGTTCCGACATGATGTAGTGCTTCTTCTTTCGGCGTATCACGGCCTGCATATGCACGCTTTTCATCAGGCGGTAAATCCGCTTGCGGTTGTAATTTCTTTTGAGCCGGCTGTTCACATTCATCGTCATGCGGCGATACCCGTAGATGCCATTTACTTCACTGTATAAACGGATGAGTTCTTCCAGCAAGAGGGTGTTTTCTTTTTCTGAAGCACAGGTTTCCCGGTTGAGCCATTTATAGTAAGAACTGCGGGGAATCCCGGCTAATGCGCATAATGATGCGGTTTCATAGCCTTTCTCCTGATGCAGTGTGCAGATCGTCTCATAGACCTTTCTGCGCTGTATGCGTCTGCTCACCGCCCCCTTTCCAGTTCCCGCAATTTTTTTAAGAAATCATTCTCCATTTGAAGCCTTCTGTTCTCCGCTTCCAACTGCCGCAGCTTTGCCGCTGCCTTTTCCTCCGCGCTGTATTCGGAAACAGGACGGCGTTTCCCGCGGCGGTCAAGCAGGCCGGCTTCTCCCTGCTCCTGATACTTTTTTACCCAGCTGTAGATTTGCTGATAGGTGATTTTGTATTGCTCGCTGGTCTGCCTGTAATTCAACTGCTGACCGATGCAGTACAACACCGCCTGCAATCTTTCTTCATACGATAATTTCCGCTTTTCGGCCATATCGCTTTCCTCCTGCACTCCGCGTGTTTTGAAATCTCTATGGCCCTTATGATACAGCATAATCCATTGTTGTAAAACCGCGTGGGAGGAAATTCTATATTTCCGGCACATAGCGTCCAGCGATCCGCCTCCGCCTAAATAGTCCTCTACTGCCTCCAGCTTCAGCGAAGATGGGTAACGGGTAAAACCCTTCTTCGGATACAGACCCGCCGCCCCCTCCGTCTGATACTTTCGCAGCCACGCCTGAAAGGTACTCAATCGTATCCCCAATTCTTCCCGTATCTGTGTGCTGCCCTTTCGCATTTCCAGATAATCTTCCACTGCCTGTATTTTTTCCTCCGGTCCTATTTTCCCTTTTAAGCTCATGATTATTGCTCCCCCTATTTCGAC
>CAJTPO010000097.1 GCA_910578115.1 uncultured Lachnospiraceae bacterium
GATTTTCATTAGCGCCAGATTTTCCAGAGCTACCGCCACAAAGAGCATGACGGTCAAGATCAGGAATTTGCAGAGATACATCCCCGGTACGCTCATGGGGAGCATATACATTTTTTTGATTGCGCTGCCCTTAAACTCCATGTTGTAGACCATGCAGGAGGCGACAACGATACCGAACAGGTTCAGTATCATAATCATGCCGTAAAGCTGGGTCAGCAGTACGTCCATCGGGGCCAGCGGAAGATTGAGCAGCGTATCTTTTCGGACAAGGAAGTTGACAAAGGCATAGGCCGCGCCTAAAATACCGACAGCCAGCAGCACCGGGATCACCCCTGTCCGCTTTTCTTTCCGCAGTTCGATTACAAGCGCCCTCATAGCTTTGCCCTCTGCTTTCTGGCGGCGTTGTCCTGCTCCACGATGGAGAGGAACACATCTTCCAGGTTATCGGCGGACATTCCTGCCTGCCTTGCGCTGTGCCGCAGATCGTCCAGGCTGCCCTCAAACAGCAGCCGTCCATGATTGAGGATGCCGATGTCGTCCGCCATCAGCTCAATTTCCGACAGCATATGAGAGGAAATGAGGATGGTGCAGTCGTACAGATCAGGCAGGGATTTTACCAGATTGCGAATTTCATGGATGCCGGAGGGGTCAAGGCCGTTGGTCGGTTCGTCCAGAATGAGGATAGGCGGACGGCCCAGCAGCGCCCCGGCGAGGCCAAGCCGCTGTTTCATACCCAGGGAATACTTCTTTGCGAGGCGATCTCCAAATTCGGACAGCCCTACCAGCTCCAGGGCGTCCTCCACGGTGTTTTGACCCAGGCCCAAAATCCGGCGTATCACATCCAGGTTTTCCCGGCCCGTCAGGTTGGCGTAGAACGAGGGGGCCTCAATGAAAGAGCCGATCTCCCGCAGAATTTTCAGCCGGTCGTTGGGAAACTGCTTCCCATCAATGATGAAACGGCCCTTTGTGGGGGCGGTCAGCCCCAGGAGCATCTTCATGGTGGTGGATTTGCCCGCTCCATTGGGGCCGAGAAAGCCGTAAATACTGCCCCTGCGGACGTGAATAGACACATTGTTGACGGAGGTAAAATTTTTGTATTTCTTCGTCAACTGCTCTGTGGCGATGATATAGTCCATAGACACATCTCCTTTCTGCCCCTATGGTACAGCATCAACCTGACTTCTACATTCTCGCGTCCTTACTTTTACCTTACTTTTTCATAATGGCGTTCACAAAGCGGGTGGGCCGTGTTATAATCAAGTTGCAAGTTGACAAATCGGAGTTAATAATAAGGAGGAGACTGAAATGCCGGAATTGTACGATATACCACTCACCTACAGAGAAGGTACGTACCGTGTGATTGATTTTAGTAAGGACATTGACAGAGATGGCGTTATCTCCTTTGACTATGACACACAGTATCAAATGCTTGAATATGACATTCCTGTTGGGAAAGAGCGGCGTGAGATGACTCTGTACAGCGTACCGGAGGATGAATTCATTCGGACGCTGCGTGCCGTCTATGACAAGGATGGAACACTTCAGAAGATCACAGCTGTGCTTGAGGGCTGCGAAACACTTTTATACATCCGCTATGAAAGCGAGGAGGATGCTAAGGAGAAAATTCGGAAATTTGCTATCCGAAATGCAGATGTCATAATCGAGCAGATTCAACAATGCACAGATGCTATAGCAAGGCTTTTTATCGACTACTACTGTGACAGCGATAACATGGATTACCATGCAGTGGTTGGCACTGCGGCGCAAATGGAGGAGGTAAGACAGAAAGGGCTTTATGAGGATTCCTGCGACTATTCCGGCAACTACTCGTCTGAATATATGGAAGGCGACGATAGGATGCTGATTACGATGGTGCGCTGTGCCGAGGGGCATCCGTCAGAAAATTTTCGGTATGCCATAGAAATCATGTCGCAGCATATTGAGAAATATGCTTTGGAAGCGTTACACAAGACGGAGGATTTCAAATTTATCTGTGCGGAATATGATTAAGAAACGAGTGAAAATAGCGGAAAGAAAAGTGTTATCATGCGTGAGAAATGATGTCAATTTTCCGTTTATTGGGGAGACACTACGATGGACAATTCTTTTTTACACAGCAAAAAGCTCCTGCTGGTCGATGACGAGCCGGAGCTTTTGAAAATGGTATCAGCTATTTTAGCGGACGAGGGTTTTTCGCGCCTTGTGACCGCCGACAATACGAAA
>CAJTPO010000098.1 GCA_910578115.1 uncultured Lachnospiraceae bacterium
ACTGATGGGTGACATCAGGAGACCGCGGATCCAGGCAGCGTAAGAAACGAACATAAACCACAAGCGGGCAATGCCCTGTCATGGTTGGGTTGAACTTTCAAAAATTTTGATTGAGAGTTGAATCCAGCTGTGACGGGAAAGCTGGAAAGTATGGGGAACGATCCGGGAAAACGTCCACCGAAAGGTGCCGGTGAGGGAAGCATAAGAGACAGGTCAGTAAGACTTATAACAAAGAATGAGCCGGTAGTCGGCAGGAATATTATCCATAGGGCATGACCCTGCAAAGGAGCTAAGCTGACACCCTGGTTATGGACAGGCGGGACGAAGGAAGTTAGGACCCCGCAGAGATGAGGGTGATCCTGGTAGACACGGGAGGTACGCTGCCGTAGAAGGAGGGGCATACACAAGGCCATGTAGAGCGGAAACGGAAGACGTTCTATTTCGTATACCCCAACACCTCTATTTTCGTACCAGATACAGAGAAATGTCCATCATCGTGGCTCATTCATCTGAGATATGTAACTAAAAATTCCTTGAAAATCAAGGGAAAAAGACTTGACTAAATAGGGAGGATGATAGTATGTCAATGAATGTGAATGGAAGCACACAGCAGACGGGAAGCGAATGGTTCCGGAACATGAAGATGCAAAAGCCTGACAGGAATGCTCTGGAGGCGCAGCCGCCGCAGGCTGACAGGGCGGTGAATGTCACAATCTCAAGGGAGGGACTCGAAAGCCTGCAAAACGGCGGAAAGGCGAGAACCTATGAGGGCGTGGTGAAACAGAAAGAATCCATTATGCAGGCGTCAAAGTCCTTAGGGGCAGGTTACGGATACCGCCTGTCCGAGGAAGCCGGGAAACTGAAAGGGCAGAGGGAAAGCGGTGACGCATACAGCCTTTCGGACAGGGCTACGGACTATGTAAGGGCGTATGGCAATCTTTACGATGAGATTGTACAGGGGTATAAGGACGGCACGGTGGAGCGTTATGTGGAGGATGGAAGTTCCGAGACTGGGTTCCGTAAAATGACGCTGGAGGAGGCTGACCTGGATAGAGCATTCGGGAGGATGGCTGACGGGGCAGGCGTTAAGGAAATGATCTCAGGCGAGTTCAAGAGGCTGTCATCCAAAGCCGGAAGCAGGCAGACAGCTTTTGCGGATACAAATAAAAAGCCGCAGGGGACAGATGTACCGCAGAAGTTGGTGACGCTGGCTCAGGCTTGGAAGGATGCCTATAAGGTTTCCGGTTCTAAAGAGGGTGGCATGGAGAAAGTATTATCCATGCTGGACGGTATGTTCGGCATAAAAAATGAAGCGTAGGAGGTAAAGGATATGCTTATGATCAGGGATTTCAGTAACAGGTTCCAGCAGATATCGGGAATGCCCATAAACAGCAAGGGCGGTAAGGATATGCTGAAAAGGACTGGCATTGATACGAACAGCAAACAGTATCAGGCAGTAATGAAAAGTATGTCGGCGGCGTGCTCTGGTGTTGGGTACACAAATGTTCAGGCAATCAAAAACAGGATGAGCCGCTATGATAAGGATGGCGACTACATCAGTCCTGTTACGGGATTGGCGGGTCTGGTTGTAACAGAGAAAAACCGTGCAGAAAAGAATAGGATCATTGATATACCGGAGAGCAGCAGGGATGAGATGTTTGAACTGACCAAGAAAGAGTTTCTGCAGGAAAACGGTGTAGGCAATGGAGACACTACAAGGCGTTCAGATGTATATTTGAATCTGTATCGGAAAATGGATAAGAATGACAGGCTGGCAGCAGGGAATACATTAAGGCAGTATGAAAGGGCATATACGCAGGCATTTGTTGATGCGGTGAAGGCTGTTGATCCAAAATGGGAGCCGGGCAAGCCGATCCCATCCGGGGCTTTGGACGGAATCACAAGGGAGTCCATTGACAATTCGCTTGTGAAGTCAGGCGGCTCTCTTGTGAAAAAAACGTCTTCGGGCAGCACATTGGATATACAGATATAATCTTTACACCCTATTCCGCAGAGGCGCAAAAACCATGCGCCCTTGCCGGGGATTATTTGGAAGGAGGTGAAAGTCGGTATGGAATTTGACAGGGGAAGTTAGGTGGGTATGTCTGCATGGAGGCATAAACTGCTCGGACTTATTACATGGGAGCAGGGGCGGCTCTGAACGACAGAGGGGC
>CAJTPO010000099.1 GCA_910578115.1 uncultured Lachnospiraceae bacterium
CTCAAGTTTTCCATATCCGCATCTGCGGACAATGCGCGAAATATGGCTTCCAATGTACCATCGTCCCGCCATTTGGCAAATCGGGCATACACAGACTGCCAGGGGCCATACGCCTCCGGCAATTCCCGCCACTGCGCTCCGCTGCGGACGATCCAAAGCATACCATTGAGCATGGTTCGGTTATCTTTCCGAGGTCGACCTCGCTTCCCGGCTCTTTCTGGCGGCAACAGTTCTTTTATGCGCTCCCATTGTTCTTTTCTCAATTCATATCGTTTCATGTTCCTATTTTTGCACTTATCTTCAATTTGTGCAATATTTATTTTTCAAACAAGCCCTAGTCGTGTGACTTTCTCGGCCATTTCCCGGTATTGATCCTGTTTTTGTTGATCTCTTTATCCAGACGTCTGATCTCCTCTTTTTTACCGGGAAGTGTCCAAACACACTGAGTAACCAAATTCTCAAATCTCTCTGTAAAATTTTCTCCAATTTGCTGGTTGATCAGCTCCGCCAGCTTATCCGAAAACCGGATACTCCGGATGTTATTCTTCTGCGTCATGCTCTGCTCCTTTCTCCCTGTACAGCCGTTAGGTCAGCTTATTGTAACACAACTTTTCACCTTCAGGTGGCTAATCAGATCCGCTGTAGCGCCTCGCCTGTGTTACAGCTTTACCCCGTACACCCGGCTAATCACTCGCTTGATCTGCCCCGCCGATGCCAACCCACCGTTCCACTCCACGATAGTTTCAAACACCTCGTTCCGGCTAATCTCCCGGTCCTTGTACCGCTCCACGGTATACCAGAAGTCCTCCAGGGCCTCCACCTCCTGAAGCAACAGCACATCTTTCCAATCGTTCAGGGTCATTGTGAAACCTCCCCTTCTTCGATTATTTCCTTAATCCATTTTGCGCACAGCTCATATGTCAGTTTGCTTCCGTCCGCTCTCCCTTTGAGATAGTTGGATTCCGCCTGTGCTGCCGTTTCCTTCTGTTTCTCCGCTGATTTATCTAGATAGCGTCTACACAAGGTGAGAGGATTGTGATAGAATGGAAGCATCATAAAAAGGCAGGAGAGAAAAAGATGGAAGCATCCTATCACAAACATGACATAAGCGATAATGTATGGACATTGCTGGAACCCCATCTGCCTGGACAGCGAGGGCAGCGGGGAGGAATCGCCCAGGATAACCGTCGTTTTATCAATGCAGTATTCTGGGTGTTGCGGACCGGAGCGCCTTGGCGTGACTTGCCTCCGGATTACGGGAAGTGGGGGAGCGTTCATCAGCGGTTCATCCGATGGCGCAGAAAAGGTGTATGGGAAAAACTTCTGGAAATTCTGATCGACGAACCGGATTATGAATGGCTGATGATTGATGCCAGTCATATCAAAGTGCATCCCCAGGCGGCGGGAGCGAAAGGTGGCAATCAGGATATGTCCAGGACAAAAGGGGGCTCAACACCAAAATACATCTGGCCTTGGATGCGAATGGTATGCCAGTCCGAATCCTTGTTACAGAAGGTACCAGAACGGATTGTAAAGAAGCTGTCCAGCTGATAGAAGGTATTTCCGCGGAAGTCCTGCTGGCAGACCGAGGCTATGACACAAATGATATCCTGTCCTATGCGGTTTCAGCGGGGATGAAACCTGTGATCCCGCCGAAGAAGAATCGTAAAGAACATCGTGACTATGATAAATATCTCTATAAACTGCGTCATTTAGTGGAAAACTGCTTCCTAACCCTGAAACGTTGGAGAGGTATTGCCACTCGTTATGCCAAGACCTCTGATGCCTTTATCGCTGCGGTACACGTCCGTTGTATCGCTATTTGGGCTGCTATCCGTGCTTAACCCGTGTAGACGCTATCTAGATGAGGAGAAAAATCATTCTTTTTCATTCTGAATCTCCCATTTAGGAATTGTATCACCAAGATAGTCGCACTGCTTACGAATGAGCTCAGGATAGCATTCTGAAATCAGGCGCAATCTCTATATCGTAGCTCCTGTTGCGGTCCATGTCGCGGAGCACTTTGAAATCCGCCGCCTTTGTAACAAGGACAGGCGCAACAAGATCGGGAATCAATTTGTGGCTGAGCTTATGGATGGAC
>CAJTPO010000100.1 GCA_910578115.1 uncultured Lachnospiraceae bacterium
ATAATTGTTTCGCCGTCCAAAAACCCGGAAAATTATCTCCGTCATAAACCACACCAATTTTTTCTCGAATGTCTGTGTCAATATCCCGCATTTCCTTTCCAAATAGTTTTACCATACCGCTGTCTTTTCTGACAGTGTTTAAAATACAGCCAATCGTGGTAGTTTTACCTGCGCCGTTTTCACCAACAAAGCCCAGAATAGCCCCATACGGTAATGAAAAAGAGAGTTTATCCAATATAAAGTTTGACTTTGGAAAAGACTTACATATTTGTTGCAATTCTAAAATGTTTTCCATGTTATTCGTCCTCCTGATAAAATAAAGTTAATAATTCCGTCAATTTTTCAAGAGAAATATTACTCATTCTCCCTATTTCGGCGGCTGCTTGTAAATGTTCTTCGGCTATACGCTGTTGTTCCTCTTGATAAAATTCTTTGTTCTGCGCCGACACAAAACTTCCTCTGCCAACTGTAGTTTCGATAAATCCGTCCCTTTGTAAATCCTCATAGGCTTTTTGGACTGTAATGACGCTTACATGGATTGATTTTGCCAAAGCTCGCATGGAAGGGATTGCGTCACCTGCCTGTAATTCTCCGCTCATTATCATTGCCTTGATTTGTGATGTGATTTGTTCATAAATCGGTTTATTGGCATTGTTGCTGATAATGATTTCCACTATTCACCACCTCTACTTT
>CAJTPO010000101.1:0-388 GCA_910578115.1 uncultured Lachnospiraceae bacterium
TGTAAACACCACGTTTTTACCACGGTATTACCACGCCTGCTGCCAGCCTGCTATTTTAGCTTATCCTCGTCAATGCCCCATAACAGTACCGACAGCTCATTGATTATGCCAGTTACCCAGCGCCTCGGCGTGTTCTTCCCCGTTCCCAGTTTCTCTGCTATTGCCTCATAGTCCCAGCCCTGCATAAAATACAGCTCAAAAGCCTTATACTCTATTTCCCTGCCAGCCATTCTGCGCCTATGCTCTATCTCTTCTACCGCCTTGTCTATGTGTGCTGTCATAATCAGAGTTTTAAATCGGCTGCGCCTCACGCTCTCTAAGTACGTCCTCTGCTGTTCGTCGGTCATTCCCTTAAGCTCTAACTGCTCTCCGTCGCTTATGGCGTTCT
>CAJTPO010000101.1:424-637 GCA_910578115.1 uncultured Lachnospiraceae bacterium
AAAAGTATTGTGGTACTTATCACGCTTGCGCTCTTTTTCTTCCTGCCTCTTGTACTCGGCTACTGCTGCCCGTGCCGCTTTCTGTATCAGCTGCTCTACCTCTGGCGTTACTTCAATCGTTGTTTCCTGCATCTTCCTTACCCTGCCTTTCATTCAGTTTCTTAAGCTGCCCGTAAATGTCTACCAGCAGCAGAATAACAATAATCAATAAAA
>CAJTPO010000102.1 GCA_910578115.1 uncultured Lachnospiraceae bacterium
AATTGCCTGCTGGAATACCCTGTCAACCACTGTCGGCACTCCCAGTTTTCGGAATTCGCCTTTTGTTTCTTTGGGTATCTCTACCCTGCGGACTGGATTGGGTCTGTATTTCCCATCCTTTAACTGCTGGATTAGCTGCACTTGGTTATCTCTGAGGAACGGCAGAAGTTCATCTACGCTCATCCCGTCAACACCGCCTGCTCCTTTGTTTGATTTTACTTTCTTGTACGCATGATTAAGATTAGCCGGTTGTAAAATCTTCTCCAACAGCCCGTCCGTCTGAAAGTCTGTGATGATGCGGTTGTTTTCAGTAATCCTCTGACAGGCGGACACTTCCGCATACTCTTTCTGTTCCGCAGATACCATTTGCAGATAGTCCTCAATATGAAGTTGTCTGTCCTTAAATCTGTCATTAGTCACATTCATTTACTCACATCTCCTAAAGTTCAGTCCTTCCCATTATGTTTGCAACCACAATGGTACTATGACCTCTGCTGACTTCTCGTCATTCGTTGTTACTACGGATTTCTTATGCATTTGTTGATGTAATTCCATCCGCTGACGAGACCTCCCCAGGTAAGAACGCAATCTTTCGCTCCATCTATCTGCCAC
>CAJTPO010000103.1 GCA_910578115.1 uncultured Lachnospiraceae bacterium
AGACTTGACTTAATAGGGAGGTAAATCGCATGGAAGCAGCAGTTAAGAAAATTTATGCGGAAACCTTGGAACAACAGCAGATAGAGGTAAGACAGGGTGTAATGGATGGGCTAAGGCAGGCGAGGGAAGGAAAGGCGAAAGATTTCAACGCAGTTTGTGATAGATTGGAGGAAAAGTACACGAATGCAAAAATTTAAAATTGAGAAGTCAGAAATGCCTATTATTGATGAGGTCATCTTATGGCTTTTAAGAAATGCGAGGTGAAACAGAATATTTAGCAGTTAGGAACCAATTATTTTATTGCGTGATAAGGATTATTCAGGTGTACGTGCTTGGGTAGTCCTTATCTTTTTGCAGAATTTTAGGAGGAAGGGAACGTATGGAACTGAATGAAATGGAAAAACGGCTATTGTACCACAGAAGGAAGCGAATGGTATGCCGTCCTGCATGAGCTGGCTATGGCTTCAAGGTATGCCAAAGACCCGGACAGGCGAAAAGCGGCGGACAGCCTTATAAAAAAGCTGAACTCCCTGACGGATGGTGAGTGCATGGAGATTGTATACGATATCAGGAAAAACTACAGGATTCCCAAAGGAAGCAGGAC
>CAJTPO010000104.1 GCA_910578115.1 uncultured Lachnospiraceae bacterium
ATTTCTACCATAACAATAAAGTTTACATGATACATACTTATTACTTTACATTCCACAATGTAGCTATTTCTACGCACGAACCGCAATAGATATAGTTGCTAACAGTACTTTACATTCCACAATGTAGCTATTTCTACAAAGAAGAAGTGTACGATTTTATTTATAACAATCGCTTTACATTCCACAATGTAGCTATTTCTACTTTTCTGCGTCCGATACAGGTAGTCAGATATCTTGCCCTTTACATTCCACAATGTAGCTATTTCTACTGAGCATGTTGCGAAGAACATCAGCACAGATGATTCTTTACATTCCACAATGTAGCTATTTCTACTGTTTGTCAGCAGAGAAAAGCCAGGAAACATATAGTCTTTACATTCCACAATGTAGCTATTTCTACCGGTCAGCGGATTAGCAGAGGAAGGAGGGCTGGCGTAACTTTACATTCCACAATGTAGCTATTTCTACTCAAGTCAATAAACTCAAATCCGTCATACGCTCGTTTCTTTACATTCCAC
>CAJTPO010000105.1 GCA_910578115.1 uncultured Lachnospiraceae bacterium
CGGAAGGAGGGATTGGATTGGAAAAAGATTCTGCATTGTACCAGCTCATGGACACCCGCATGCACAGCGTCATGAACGGCATCGTAAACAGTGACGGGGAATACCAGGCGATTCTCCGCAAGTCGGACATATACTCCGGCGAACTGGACAGGATGGACTTGTCAAAAGAAATCCGGCTGCTGATTGACCGCTACGTCAGCGAGCAGAACGCGCTGGGCTCCCGGTTTGGGATGCTTGCATATCTGCTTGGATTTTCCGACTGCAAGGCTATGTTTTTAGGGAAATGCCTGCCAACAGAAGTAAAAGAAATGATTACAGAGTAAGACCGCAAAACGCCGGACAGGACGGAAAGGCCGCCACAGCCCTTCCGTCCTGTCTCTCTTTCGTCTAAATATAAATCCATGCCTCCAGCTCCGCATATTTGTTGGACTTTGACCACTGCGGGTGCATCCTGAACCATGCCCGCTCGTCATCCGGCGTGACCGTCAGCTTCGTAAAATAAACAGGGGAACCGG